>NZ_JBICZJ010000005.1:0-606103 GCF_043201895.1 Streptomyces sp. NPDC048254 | reverse complement strand
AACGCTCGGCTGGGAAACCCCAGCCGAGCGCCTGCATAAACTGCTCGCGGCCTGATCAACACGACCACGTGTTGCGACCACCCCTAGAAACCGCCCTGTGGAGACCGGGCCCTTCTCGGACAGGCCGGCGCTTACGCCTTACGCAGACGGAACGTCAGCGACAACCCTTCGTCGGTGAAGGGATCGCCGTAACCGTCGCCCCCCTCGCCCTGCGCGAAGTCCGTCGCCAGCACCTCGTCGGCGATCAGCGACGCGTGCTCCGCGAGCGCTGCGATCACCGCCGGGTCGGTCGACACCCACCGCAGCGCGATCCGGTCGGCCACGTCCAGCCCGCTGTTCTTGCGCGCCTCCTGGATCAGCCGGATCGCGTCCCGGGCGAGCCCCGCCTGGCGCAGCTCCTCGGTGATCTCCAGGTCGAGCGCGACGGTCGCACCGGCGTCCGACGCCACCGACCAGCCCTCACGCGGCGTCTCCGTGATGATCACCTCGTCCGGTGCCAGCGTCACGGTCTCGCCGTCGACCTCCACCGACGCCGTGCCCTCGCGCAGCGCCAGCGACAGCGCGGCCGCGTCCGCCGCGGCGACCGCCTTCGCCACGTCCTGCACCCGCTTGCCGAACCGCTTGCCCAGCGCCCGGAAGTTGGCCTTGGCCGTGGTGTCCACCAGCGAGCCGCCCACCTCGGACAGCGACGCCAGCGACGAGACGTTCAGCTCGTCGGTGATCTGCGTGTGCAGCTCCGGGTCGAGCGCGTCGAAGCCCACGGCCGCGACCAGCGCCCGGGACAGCGGCTGCCGCGTCTTGACCCCCGACTCCGCGCGCGTGGCCCGGCCGAGCTCCACGAGCCGTCGTACCAGAACCATCTGACGGGACAGCTCCGGGTCGATCGCGGAGAGGTCCGCCTCCGGCCAGGCCGCCAGGTGCACCGACTCCGGGGCGCCCGGGGCGACCGGCACGACGAGGTCCTGCCAGACCCGCTCGGTGATGAACGGGGTCAGCGGGGCCATCAGCTTGGTGACGGTCTCCACCACCTCGTGCAGGGTGCGCAGCGCGGCCTTGTCGCCCTGCCAGAAGCGGCGGCGCGAGCGGCGGACGTACCAGTTGGACAGGTCGTCGACGAACGCGGACAGCAGCTTGCCGGCGCGCTGGGTGTCGTACGCCTCCAGCGCCTGGGTCACCTGGTCGGTGAGCGCGTGCAGTTCGGAGAGCAGCCACCGGTCGAGCAGCGGGCGGTCGGCCGGGGCCGGGTCCGCCGCGCTCGGCGCCCAGTTCGACGTACGGGCGTACAGCGCCTGGAAGGCGACCGTGTTCCAGTAGGTGAGGAGGGTCTTCCGCACGACCTCCTGGATGGTGCCGTGGCCGACCCGGCGGGCCGCCCACGGGGAGCCGCCGGCCGCCATGAACCAGCGCACCGCGTCCGCGCCGTGCTGGTCCATCAACGGGATCGGCTGCAGGATGTTGCCCAGGTGCTTGGACATCTTGCGGCCGTCCTCGGCGAGGATGTGGCCGAGGCACACCACGTTCTCGTACGACGACTTGTCGAAGACCAGCGTGCCGACCGCCATGAGGGTGTAGAACCACCCTCGCGTCTGGTCGATGGCCTCGGAGATGAACTGGGCCGGGTAGCGGCTCTCGAACAGCTCCTTGTTCTTGTACGGGTAGCCCCACTGTGCGAACGGCATCGAACCCGAGTCGTACCAGGCGTCGATGACCTCCGGCACGCGCGTGGCCGTCTTCTGGCACTGCGGGCAGGCGAAGGTGACCTCGTCGATGAACGGGCGGTGCGGGTCCAGGGCCGACTGGTCGGTGCCGGTCAGCCCGGTCAGCTCCGCGCGGGAGCCGACGACGGTGAGGTGGTCGTCCTCGCAGCGCCAGATCGGCAGCGGGGTGCCCCAGTAGCGGTTGCGGGACAGCGCCCAGTCGATGTTGTTGTTCAGCCAGTCCCCGTAGCGGCCGTGCTTGACGGTGTCCGGGAACCAGTTCGTCTTCTCGTTCTCCTCGAGGAGCCGGTCCTTGATCTCCGTGGTGCGGATGTACCAGGACGGCTGCGCGTAGTAGAGCAGCGCGGTGTGGCAGCGCCAGCAGTGCGGGTAGGTGTGCTCGTACGGCAGGTGCTTGAAGAGGAGGCCGCGCTGCGACAGGTCCTCGGTGAGGCGTTCGTCGGCCTTCTTGAAGAAGACGCCGCCGACCAGCGGGACGTCCTCCTCGAAGGTGCCGTCCGGGCGGACCGGGTTCACCACCGGCAGGCCGTAGGCGCGGCAGACCTTGAGGTCCTCCTCACCGAAGGCGGGGGACTGGTGGACCAGACCCGTACCGTCCTCGGTCGTGACGTACTCCGCGTTCACGACGTAATGCGCCGGTTCCGGGAACTCCACGAGCTCGAACGGACGTTGATAGGTCCAGCGCTCCATCTCGGCGCCGGTGAAGGTCTGGCCCGTGGTCTCCCAGCCCTCGCCGAGGGCCTTGGCGACCAGCTGCTCGGCGACGACCAGCTGCTCCTCGCCGTTGGTGGCGACGACGTAGGTGACGTCGGGGTGCGCGGCGACCGCCGTGTTGGACACCAGGGTCCACGGGGTGGTCGTCCACACCAGGAGCGCGGCCTGGCCGGCGAGCGGACCGGAGGTGAGCGGGAAACGGACGTACACGGAGGGGTCGACGACGGTCTCGTAGCCCTGCGCCAGCTCGTGGTCGGACAGGCCGGTGCCGCAGCGCGGGCACCAGGGGGCGACGCGGTGGTCCTGGACCAGCAGGCCCTTGTTGAAGATCTCCTTGAGCGACCACCAGACCGACTCGATGTACTCGGGGTCCATGGTCACGTACGCGTCGTCGAGGTCGACCCAGTACCCCATGCGGGTCGTCAGCTCGGTGAAGGCGTCGGTGTGGCGGAGCACGGACTCTCGGCACCGGGCGTTGAACTCGGCGACGCCGTACGCCTCGATGTCGGGCTTGCCGCTGAAGCCCAGCTCCTTCTCGACCGCCAGCTCCACGGGGAGGCCGTGGCAGTCCCAGCCGGCCTTGCGGGCCACGTGGTAGCCGCGCATGGTGCGGAAGCGGGGGAAGACGTCCTTGAAGACGCGCGCCTCGATGTGGTGGGCGCCGGGCATGCCGTTGGCGGTGGGCGGGCCCTCGTAGAACACCCACTCGGGGCGGCCCTCGGACTGCTCCAGGGTCTTGGCGAAGATCTTCTGCTCGCGCCAGAAGTCGAGCACGGCGTGCTCGAGGGCGGGCAGGTCGACCTGTGCGGGCACCTGGCGGTACGTCGGCGCTGTCATCTGCGAGCTTCCTCCAACGGACTTGCTGCCTTCCGTCGGAGGGACGAGAGCCTTGTCCTGCCTACGCCGTGTGCGGCGCGCTCCCGCGGTACCACCCTCCTTGGCTCCCCGGGCGCCGTACGCGCCGGTGAGCCCCCTCATTGGGGTCGCGAAACCGGTTCTACTCGCCCCCGCTTCTCAGCTGCGGCTTTCTTCCGGCGGCTCCGGGGTGATCTTCACGTCGCGCCGGCCCCCGGGCTCCCACCGTCCCCGGGTCGCTCTGGGCTGCGTACGTCGCTACTCGTCCCCATCCACGCTTCTCGCTCCGCCCAGTGTACGGCGCCGCACGGACAGCGGCCGACCGGATTTCCGGGCGCGGGCGGCGTCGGGCCGTCCACCTGCCGAGATGACCCGAATGGCGCGGTACGCGTGTTCGCATCCTGGGATGTCCGGCTCGGCGGATTACCGCGCGGGGAGCTGGGCACAACGGATGCATACCTGCTGGGTGGGGGGTGCGGGGCAGGCGGATCGGGCGGCGTGCCCCGTTGCCGCGGGACTCAAGTCGATTTATCGTCCCAGCACGATTCGCGTGCAAGATCACAATATGTGAAGGGGCCGCGGCCATGGTGGCGAAGAAGACCGCCGTACAGCAGTCGGCGTCCGGCCGATCCAAGGGCGCGGCTGCCTCCGGCGGTGAGACCAAGGGGGGCGGCGGAAAGCGGGGCACGCGCGCGGGGGAGACGGCCGTGGCGGATAAAACGGCTGGTGGGAAGGGTTCTGCCGGGGAAACGGTTGGACAGAAGACGCCGGTGAAGAAGGCGGACGGCAAGAGAGCGGACGGGAAGAGAGCCGCCGGGACGAAGGCGGTGGAGAAGAAGGCGACCTCGGCTGCCAAGGGCGTCGCGGGGAAGTCGGAGAAGAGCGCGTCCAAGGCCGCGGCGACGAAGACCGCAGCGGCAAAGAGCACGGCGGCGAAGAGCACGGCCAAGAAGAGCACGGCCAAGAAAGCGGGCGCGGCGCGGGCCGCGAAGCAGACGGGAGCCACGACGGTGGTTGCGAAGAAGACTCCTGGCACGGCCACTGCGGCGGCGGACACCGCCGTCCCCAAGGCGCGGGTCGCCGCGGCGGCTCCGGGTGAACTCGCGGTGCGCCCCGGCGAGGACCCGTGGACGCCCGAGGAGGTCGAGGAGGCGCGCACCGAGCTGATGACCGAGGCGCTGCGGCTGCGCACCGAGCTCGACGCCTCCGGAAGCGCCCTGGCCGGCCTGATGCGGGACTCCGGGGACGGCGCGGGTGACGACCAGGCCGACACCGGCACCAAGAACATCACGCGAGAGCACGAGCTGGCGCTGGCCGCCAACGCGCGCGAGATGCTGGAACAGACCGAGCGGGCCCTGGAGAAGCTCGACGCGGGCACCTACGGGCTCTGCGAGAACTGCGGGAACCCCATCGGCAAGGCCCGGATGCAGGCCTTCCCGAGGGCGACCCTGTGTGTCGAGTGCAAGCAGAAGCAGGAACGCCGCTACTGAGCATCGGGGTCGCATGGGGCGTGCCGTAGTCTCGTCCCGAGGCAGGCACCTAGGTTGAGGGACTCACGTGGCAGAGGCGGAGCGCATCATCGGTACGCCGGACACTCCGGACGACGGTGGTGAGGAGACGGCGGCGCCCGGCGTATCCGGCGCGGAGCAGCAGCGGACCGGGGACGAACGGCGGCCCGGGCGCGGACGCCGGATCGCCGTGCTGTTCGCCGTGGCGGCCTTCGCGTACGCCCTCGACCTGGTCAGCAAGACGATCGTGGTCGCGAAGCTGGAGCACCACGCGCCGATCGAGGTCATCGGCGACTGGCTGGAGTTCCACGCGATCCGCAACCCGGGCGCGGCCTTCGGGTTCGGCGGCGCCTTCACGATCATCTTCACGGTGATCGCGGCGGCCGTGATCGTCGTGATCTTCCGCCTGGCCCGCAAGCTCTACAGCTTCCCCTGGGCGGTCGCGCTCGGCCTGCTGCTGGGCGGCGCGCTCGGCAACCTCACGGACCGGATCTTCCGCTCGCCGGGGATCTTCGAGGGCCAGGTCGTCGACTTCATCGCGCCCAAGGGCTTCGCGGTGTTCAACCTGGCCGACTCGGCGATCGTCTGCGGCGGCATCCTGATCGTCCTGCTCTCCTTCCGCGGCCTGGACCCGGACGGCACCGTCCACAAGGACTGACCGCGACCTGTGCGCCGGCCGGACAGGCTCGCGTACGGCGCTGTCGGTACGGTCCGGCATACTCGACGGGTGAGCACCGTTCCCGAGATCCGAACCCTGCCCGTGCCCGACGGCCTGGAGGGCGAGCGCGTCGACGCCGCCATCTCCCGCATGTTCGGCTTCTCCCGTACCAAGGCGGCCGAGCTGGCGGCGGCGGGCAAGGTCCAGGTCGACGGCGCGGTGGTCGGCAAGTCAGAGCGGGTGAGCGGCGGGTCCTGGCTGGAGGTCGAGATGCCGGGCGCGCCCGCGCCCGTGCAGATCGTCGCGGAGCCCGTCGAGGGCATGGAGATCGTGTACGACGACGATGACGTGGTCGTGATCGTCAAGCCGGTCGGCGTGGCCGCGCACCCCAGCCCCGGCTGGACCGGCACGACCGTCATCGGCGGCCTCGCGGCCGCCGGCTACCGCATCTCCACCTCAGGCGCCGCCGAGCGCCAGGGCATCGTGCACCGCCTCGACGTCGGCACCTCCGGCCTGATGGTGGTGGCCAAGTCGGAGCGCGCGTACACGTCGCTCAAGCGCCAGTTCAAGGAGCGCACGGTCGACAAGCGCTACCACACGCTCGTGCAGGGCCACCCGGACCCGACCAGCGGCACCATCGACGCCCCCATCGGCCGCCACCCCCAGCACGATTACAAGTGGGCGGTCACGGCCGACGGCAAGCCCTCCGTGACCCACTACGACCTCGTCGAGGCCTTCCGCGCGGCCTCCCTGCTGGACGTGAAGCTGGAGACCGGCCGCACCCACCAGATCCGCGTCCACATGGCCGCCCACCGCCACCCCTGCGTCGGCGACCTCACCTACGGCGCCGACCCGACGCTCGCCAAGCGGCTGCACCTGACCCGGCAGTGGCTGCACGCGGTCCGGCTCGGCTTCGAGCACCCCGGCAGCGGTGACTGGGTCGAGTTCGAGAGCGACTACCCGGCCGACCTGAGCACGGCGCTGGACCAGGTCCGCGAGGAGACATACGGATGAGCACGCGCGCGTACGAGGTGCGGGTCGCCGGGGACCCCGCCGACCTGGAGGCGTGCTTCGCCGTACGCAAGCAGGTCTTCGTCGCCGAACAGGGCGTCCCCGAGGACCTGGAGTACGACGAGTACGACACCACGGCGCTGCATGTGCTCGCGATCCGCGAGGACGGCGTACCGCTGGGCACCGGCCGGCTGCTGTACGGCGAGACGGCCGCCGAGAAGACCGACGGCGACCTGTCCCTCGGCTCCCTGGGCCGGCTCGCGGTCTCCCAGGAGGCCCGCGGACTCGGCATAGGCGTGGCCCTGGTGCGGGCCATCGAGGGCGCCGCACGCGCGCGTGGCCTCAGGGCGGTGGACCTGCACGCGCAGACGCACGCGCTGGGCTTCTACGAGCGGCTGGGCTACGAGCCCTACGGCCCGGAGTACGAGGAGGCGGGCATCCCGCACCAGGGGATGCGGCGCGCCCTGTAGCGCGGCCCGTGCCGGAAGACCGCATGGCAGGCTTGAGGCCCGCTGTGTGATCGTCGACTCCCGGAGCGCTGGCCGTGGATCAGTTGGCCCTGTTGTTCGTGCTGCTGCTCGGGGCACTGGTGAGCGTCCCGGTGGGGGACCGGCTGGGGCTGCCGGCGCCCGTGCTGATGACCCTGTTCGGGATCGTCCTCGCGGTGGCCGACTTCGTGCCGAACGTGAACATCCCGCCCGAGCTGATCCTGCCCGGCCTGCTGCCACCGCTGCTCTACGCCGCCGTACGGCGGACCTCCTGGCGCCAGTTCACGGCCAACAAGCGGCCGATCTTCCTGCTCGCGGTGGCCCTGGTGTTCGTCACCACGGTGTGCGTGGCCGTCGTCGCCGGCGCGATCGTGCCCGGGCTGCCGATCGCCGCCGCCGTCGCCCTGGGCGCGCTGGTCGCCCCGCCCGACCCGGTCGCCGCGACCGCCGTAGCCGGGCAGCTCGGGCTGCCGCGCCGGCTGGTGTCGATCCTGGAGGGCGAGGGCCTCTTCAACGACGTCACGGCCATCGTCCTGTACCACGTGGCGATCGCCGCCGTGGTCAGCGGCACGTTCTCGCCCTGGCGGGCGGGGCTGGACTTCCTGCTCTCCGCCGTGGTCGCGGTCGCGGTGGGGCTGGTGCTCGGCTGGGGCGCGAACAAGCTGATGGACGTGCTCGGCGACGCGACCCTCCAGATCGGCCTGACCCTGCTCGTCCCGTACGTCTCCTACGTCCTCGCCGAGGAACTGCACGGCTCCGGGGTGCTCGCCGTGCTCACCACCGCGCTGTTCATCGCCGAGTACGCCACCGACGCCGACGACGTGATGACCCGGCTCGCCGGATACACCTTCTGGGACATCGTCGACACGCTGGTCACCGGAGTCGCGTTCGGCCTGATCGGCCTGGAGCTGCACAACGCGATCCGTACGGCGTCCGGCCGCTGGGGCGAACTGCTCGGCTGGGCGGCCGCGATCGTGGGTGTGGTCGTCGTGGTCCGGCTGATGTGGCTGCTGCCGGCGACCTGGCTGACCAAGCGGCTGCACGCCCGGCGGGACTACGACGAGGAGATCCCGACCAGCTGGCGGGAGACCGTCGTGATGTGGTGGTCCGGAATGCGCGGGGTGGCGTCGGTGGCGCTGGCCCTGGCCATTCCGCTGAAGACCGACGACGGATCCGCCTTCCCGGACCGGGACGAGATCGTCTTCATCGCGTTCGGCGTGATCATGGCGACGCTGGTGCTCCAGGGACTGACCCTGCCGTGGCTGGTGAAGCGGCTGGGGGTGCGGGCGGACACCGATCAGGAGAAGGAGTTCGAGAAGGAACTGGCGGTGCGGGCGGCGAAGGCGGCACGTCGGCGGCTGAAGGAGATCGAGCAGGTCGAGGACCTGCCGGAGGAGGTGACGGAGCAGATGCTGCGGCGGGCCTTCGAGATCGGGTTCCGGATCAGCCCCGAGGTGGTGGAGGACGAGCGGCGGGAGGGGCACGACAAGCGGGCGAAGCGGTTGAAGCGGCTGCGGCGAATCCAGCAGGAGATGCTGAGCGCGGCACGGCACGAGGTGCTGGCGGCGCGGAGCGAGCCGGGGGCGGATCCCGAGATCGTGGACCGGGTGCTGCGGCATCTGGACGTCCGGAGTCTTCGCTAGTCTCCGTCTCCCGTCTCATCAGCAGTTGACGCAACAGCAGTCATACAAACGTATGGCGGCTGTGGATATCCGAAGGCGGCGTCGGCGGTGCGCTCGTAGTCTCGGATCATGGCTCGGAACATTGTGATCAGTGGTGGAGGAACAGGGATCGGGCTCGCCGCGGCGCGGGTGTTCGCCTCCGACGGGGATCGGGTGCTGCTGCTCGGGCGGCGCAGAGAGGTGCTGGAGAAGGCCGGGGTGCCGGGGGCGGTCTGGTACGCCGCCGATCTGACCGAGCCGGCCGACGTACGGGGCGTGGCGCGGTACGTCGCCGACGAGATCGGCACCGTGGACGTGCTCGTCCACAGCGCCGGAGGGAACGCGGCGTTCGCGCCCGACGCGGAGGCCGGCGATCCGCTCGACGCCGTCGCCCGCACCTGGACGGGCAACTTCGCGCAGAACACGCTGACCGCCGTCCTGCTCACGGAGGCGCTGAAGGACCGGCTCGCCGACCCCGGCGGGCGGGTGCTGTTCGTCAGCTCCATCGCCGCGTACCGGGGCTCGGGGACCGGTTCCTACGCCGCCGCCAAGGCGGCCCTGCATCCGTACGCCCACGATCTGGCCCGGCAGTTGGGGCCGCGCGGGGTCACCGTGAACGTGGTCGCGCCCGGGTACGTCGAGGACACCGAGTTCTTCGGCGGCCCGGTCGAGGAGGCGCGGCGGGAGCGGCTCGTCGCCGAGACGTCGACCGGGCGGGCCGGCATACCGGGTGACGTCGCCGCCACCCTGCACTGGCTGGCGTCCCCGGCCGCCGGGCACGTGACCTCGCAGATCGTCCAGGTCAACGGCGGCGCCGAGCGCGGCCACTGACGGGAGGGGGAGCGGTCAGCCGCCGCGGCCGGTGCGGGGCGGCTCGTGCAGACGCCGGGCCGTCGCCGCCCCGTCCTGGGAGGGGACGATCCCGCCCGGCGGCGGGACCGCGTCGGCCGTGTTGACCCGGGGCAGGGCGTAGGGATGCTCGGCGGTCAGCCAGGTGATCATCTGCTCGCGGACGGTCACCCGGGCCGTCCAGACGTCGTCCGAGTCCTTGGCGGTCACCAGCGCCCGCACCTGGATGGTGGTCGGCGTGACGTCGGTGACGACCAGGCTGTAGTCCCGCCCGTCCCAGGCGGGGCAGTCGCGCAGGATGTCCCGGAGCCTCTCGCGCATCGGCTCGATCGGCGCCGAGTGGTCGAGATGCCAGTAGACGACCCCGGTCATCTGCGGGGTGCCCCGGGACCAGTTCTCGAAGGGTTTGGAGGTGAAGTACGACACCGGCATGGTGATCCGGCGCTCGTCCCAGGTCCGTACCGTCAGAAAGGTCAGGGTGATCTCCTCGACCGTGCCCCACTCGCCGTCGACCACGACCGTGTCGCCGAGGCGCACCATGTCGCCGAAGGCGATCTGCAGACCCGCGAACATGTTCGCCAGCGTGGACTGGGCGGCCACACCGGCGACGATGCCGAGGATTCCGGCGGAGGCCAGCAGTGAGGCGCCGGCCGCGCGCATCGCCGGGAAGGTCAGCAGCATCGCCGCCACGGCCACCACGCCGACGATCGCCGTCACCACGCGCATGATCAGCGACACCTGGGTGCGCACCCGGCGGACCCGGGCCGCGTCAGTGTGGCCGCGGGCGTAGCGGGTGTACGAGGTGTCGACGACGGCCGCCGCGATCCGCACCACCAGCCAGGCGGCCGACCCGATCAGCACCAGGGTGAGGAGCTGGCCGACGGCGACCCGGTGTTTCAGGATCAGCTCGGCCTGGTCGTAGGAGCCTCTGAGCAGGGCCGCGCACAGCACCAGCTGGTAGGGGATGCGGGCCCGGCGCAGCAGGCCCCACAGGGGTGTCTCGCTGTGCCGCGCGTCGGCCTTGCGCAGCAGCAGGTCGGTCGCCCAGCCGATCAGCAAGGTGAGGACGACGGCGCCGCCGACCACGATCAGCGGGCGGAGTACGTTCTCCATGTCCATGGGTCGGAACGTAACCAGATCGGCGGGGTCCTGAACATGCCGACCGGTGTCGAGGGCGTCACAAGTGCTGTCGGTGCAGGCTGGCACCATGGGCGCATGAACATCATGCTCTTTCACTCGACCTATGGCCTCAGGCCCGCGGTGCGCGAGGCCGCGGACCGGCTGCGTGCCGCGGGGCACGAGGTATGGACGCCGGACCTCTTCGAGGGGCGCACGTTCGACACGGTCGAGGAGGGCATGGAGTTCAACGAGTCGATCGGCAAGGACGAGCTGCTGAAGCGGGCCGTGCTGGCGGCGGCGCCGTACTCGGAGCGCGGGCTGGTGTACGCGGGGTTCTCGCTGGGCGCCTCGATCGCGCAGACGCTGGCGCTGGGTGACGAGCGGGCACGCGGGCTGCTGCTCCTGCACGGCACCTCGGACATCGCGCCGAACGCCGCGGTGGACGAGCTGCCGGTGCAACTGCACGTGGCCGAGCCGGACGCCTTCGAGACGGACGACTGGCTGAGCGCCTGGTATCTGCAGATGGGCCGGGCCGGTGCCGATGTGGAGATCTACCGGTACGCGGGCGCCGGGCACCTCTACACCGACCCCGGGCTGCCCGACTACGACGAGGAGGCCGCCGAGGCCACCTGGCGGGTGGCGCTCGGCTTCCTCGACACGCTGTAGGTGACGGCTACACCGGGTCGTAGGTGCGCTCGACCTTCTGGGTGCCGCTCCGGGTGCGGTACGAACGCTCCCAGGACGAGGTCGCGTCGGCCTTCGTCTTGTCGGAGAGGACGTAGTAGTCCATCTGCGCCCGGGCGGCGGTGATGTCCAGGATGCCGTAGCCGTGCCGGTCGGTGTCGACCCAGTGCACATGGCGGTTGGCCAGCTGGATGATCGGCGCGGCGACGGTGGAGACGACGCCGGGGGAGACCTTGAGGAGGTCGTCCAGGTTGTCGGAGGTCACCGAGGTGACCACGAACTCCGTGGCCGCGGAGGCGGAGAGCGGGTAGGTCCCGGCGTCCACCGGCACGTCGTTGGCCCAGGCCATGTGGATGTCGCCGGTCAGGAACACCGTGTTGCCGATCGCGTTGGAGCGCAGGTGGGCCAGCAGCTCGCGGCGGTCGTCGGTGTAGCCGTCCCACTGGTCGGTGTTGAGGGCGAGGCCGTCCTGCGGCAGGCCGAGCAGCTTGGCGAGCGGCTTGAGCAGGTCGGCGGAGAGCGAGCCGATGGCGAACGGCGAGATCATCACGGAGTTGCCGACCAGCCGCCAGGTGGTGTCGGAGGCCTTCAGCCCGGCCTTCAGCCAGTCGAGCTGGGCGCGGCCGGTGATGGTGCGGTCCGGGTCGTCGACCGAGCCGCTGCCCGTGGCGACCTGCTGCGAGCGGAAGGAGCGCAGGTCGAGGAGGGAGAGGTCGGCGAGCTTGCCGAAGCGCAGCCGGCGGTAGGTGGTGCCGGCGACGGCCGGGCGGACCGGCATCCACTCGAAGTAGGCCTGCTTGGCCGCGGCCTGACGGGCCGTCCAGGTGCCTTCGGTGCCCTCGGTGTGGTTCTCGGCACCGCCGGACCAGGAGTCGTTGGCGAACTCGTGGTCGTCCCAGATCGCGATGACCGGCGCCTTGGCGTGCAGGGCCTGAAGGTCGCTGTCGGTCTTGTACTTGCCGTGCCGGGTGCGGTAGTCGGCGAGGGCGATGATCTCGTGGGTCGGCGCGTGCTGGCGGACCACGGTGTCCCGGGTGCCGTACTCACCGGTGCCGTACTCGTAGATGTAGTCGCCGAGGTGCAGCCAGGCGTCGAGGTCGCCCCGGGCGGCGAGGTGGCGGTATGGGGCGAAGTAGCCGGCCTCCCAGTTGGCGCAGGAGACCACGCCGAAGCGCAGGCCGGAGACGGCGGCGTCGGCCGCCGGGGCGGTGCGGGTGCGTGCCACCGCGGAGTCCGTGCCGCCGGCCGAGAAGCGGAACCAGTAGTCGGTGGCCGGGGCCAGACCGCGGATGTCGGCCTTGACGGTGTGGTCGGAGGCGGCGGTCGCGGTGACGGAGCCGCGGGAGACGACGTTGGTCAACGCCTTGTCGGTGGCGACGATCCAGCTGACCTCGGTGTCGGCGCCGACACCGGAGCCCGGGGTCGCGTCGGTGCTCGGCGTCACCCGGGTCCACAGCAGGACGCCGTCGGGCAGCGGGTCGCCGGAGGCGATGCCGTGCAGGAAGGCGGGAGCGTCCGAAGCGGCCCGGGCCGGCAACGCGGCGGCGAGCGGGGCGGCCAGAACTGCCGTCGCCGCCGCGGCCTTGACGACCGTACGGCGGCGCGGGGAGAGGGAGTTGGCACCCTCGGAAGCCTGAGTTGATCTGTATCGACTGGTCACGTCCGATCAGGTTACTGACCAGTATGAACAAGAGCAGGCGAACCAGAAAAAGTTCGCCTGCTCTTCACCCGGAGCTGGTGCTGTGCCTGTGCACAGCGGCGGGCTACGCCTTGAGGGCCGCGTCCACCACGGAGTTGAAGGCCTCGACCGTCATCGGCGGGTTGCCGTTGGAGTCGGCCGTGAGCATCTTGCCGTTCATGACGAAGCTCGGGGTGCCCGTCACGCCGTCCTTGTTGGTGTCGAAGGTCTTCGACATGGCCAGCGCCCAGGCGTCGTACTTGCCGGACTTCACGGCGTCCTCGAAGGTCTTGTTGTTCTTCAGCGCCGGGACGGTGTTGGCGACCTCGATGAGGTAGCTGTCGTTCTTGAACTTGTCGTCCGTCTCCTCGGGGTGCCACTTCGTGGAGTACAGCGCGGTCTTGTACTCCAGGAACGCCTCGGAGCTGACGTTCAGCGCGGCGCCCATGGCGCTCATCGTGTTCTTGGAGCCCTCGCCGTTGGTGCCGATCTTGCCCTTGCCCAGCGAGTCGCCGTCGATGAACGTGCCACCGATGTACTGGATCTTGAACTTGCCGTCGTCGATGTCCTTCTTCACCGTCGAGCCGACGGTCTGCTCGAACTGGGCGCAGATCGGGCAGCGCGGGTCCTCGTAGACCTTGAGGGTCTTCTTGGCGGTGGACTTGCCGATGACGACCGTGGTGCCGTCCGTGCCCGTGGTGTTGGCCGGGGCGACCACCTTGGCGGACTTCTCGTCCTCCCAGTAGCCCGGCTTGTTGGCCTGGACGACGGCGTAACCTATGCCGCCCGCCGCGGCCAGCACGGCCACGACCGAGCAGGCCACGATGACCTGGCGCTTGACCTTGGCCCGCCTGGCCTGCTTCTCGCGCTCGACGCGCAGTCGCTCTCGGGCCGCGTTCTTGGCGGACTGGCTGTTCCGCTTGCTCATGTTGGTGATCTCCATATGGGACGCGCACATGTCGTACGCGGGATACGTGTGGGGGACTCGTCGTGCTCGGACGAGGGGCGTGCTCGTGAGGCAGGGGCGCTCAGGCGCAGGGCAGAGCGAGCGCTCGGGAGCACGGCGGTCCACGCCGTCCCAGGGAGTGCACGAGCACCAGGTCGCGGGCAGCGGCCGTACGCGGCACCGGACGCGGCAGCCGTCGTACCGGAGCCAGCCGGACCGTGCCCGCGGCGACCGCGAGGAGCAGCGGGCGGAAGGTGGTGGCGGCGACGGCGCGCAGCAGCTGGGTCAGGGCGCGCTCGCCGCGGCGCAGCCAGGCGGCGGCCAGCAGGCCGACGCCGACGTGCGCGGTGAGCAGCAGCCAGGCCGCGGTCGGGTCGGCGTGGGAGAGCGCCGCGGCGGCCCGGGAGCCGCCGGTCATCTGGGCCAGCGGGGTGCCGACGGCGCCGCCGTGGCACAGCACGTCGAAGCCGACCGCGCGCAGCGGGCCGGCGATGGGGCCGCCCGCCCGGCCGTAGCAGGCGTGCTGGCCGGTGGTGAAGACCGTGTCGGCGGCCAGTTCCAGCGGGACCAGCAGGGCCGCGATCCGGCCGAAGCCACGCTCGCGGCCCGCCAGCGCGTACGCCGTGACGAACACCCCGGCGGCGACCGCGGCCACCGTGGTGAACGGCAGCGGGGCCCGGGACAGCAGCACGTGCGACGCGGTGCTGAGCGTCACGACGAAGGCCGTGAACAGCGCCGCGCGCACGGCTCTGAGCTGGGTCCCGGATATGTCCATAGCGGTGGAGAGTCTGTCACGTACTCATGTAGGGGACCCCTAAAAGAGCCCTGTGAATCCGCGAAGGTTACAGGCCTGGAATGCGGCCGTTGCGGAACAGGTCGACGAAGATCTGGTGGTCGGCACGCGCGCGTGCGCCGTAGCTGTGCGCGAAGTCCACAAGGAGCTGATCGAAGCCCGCGCCGTCGTCGGGGTCCGCCGCGATCGCCGCGTCGATGGCCCGCTCGGTGGAGAACGGCACCAGGGACTCGCCGGACTGGTCGTCGGCCGCCGAGTGCATCGAGGCCGTGGCCCGGCCGAGGTCCGCGACGACCGCCGCGATCTCCTCCGGGTCGTCGATGTCGCTCCAGTCCAGGTCCACCGCGTACGGCGACACCTCGGCGACCAGCTGCCCGGAGCCGTCCAGCTCGGTCCAGCCCAGCCACGGGTCGGCGTGCGCCTGCAGGGCGCGTTGGGAGATCACCGTGCGGTGGCCCTCGTGAAGGAAGTAGTCGCGGATCGCCGGGTCCGTGATGTGCCGGGATACGGCCGGGGTCTGGGCCTGCTTGATGTAGATCACGACGTCGTTCTCCAGGGCGTCCGTGGAGCCCTCCAGGAGGATGTTGTACGACGGCAGACCGGCCGAGCCGATGCCGATGCCGCGCCGGCCGACGACGTCCTTCACGCGGTAGGAGTCCGGGCGGGACAGGGACGACTCCGGAAGCGTCTCCAGATAGCCGTCGAAGGCGGCCAGGACCTTGTAGCGGGTGGCGGCGTCCAGTTCGATGGAGCCGCCGCCGGAGGCGAAGCGGCGCTCCCAGTCACGGATCTCCGTCATGGAGTCCAGCAGCTCGAAGCGGGTCAGCGAGCGGGCCGCGCGCAGCGCGCCGAGGAGCGGGCCCTCGGCGCTGTCCAGGGTGAACGGCGGCACCTCGTCGCTCTTGGCGCCGGTCGCCAGCGCGTGGATCCGCTCCCGGTAGGCGCCCGCGTACACCTGGACCAGCTCGGTGATCTGCTCGTCGCTGAGCGCCTTCGCGTACCCGATCAGCGCGATGGAGGCGGAGAAGCGCTTCAGGTCCCAGGTGAAGGGGCCGACGTAGGCCTCGTCGAAGTCGTTGACGTTGAAGACCAGGCGGCCGTTGGAGTCCATGTACGTGCCGAAGTTCTCCGCGTGCAGGTCGCCGTGGATCCACACGCGCGAGGTGCGCTCGTCCAGGAACGGGCCGCTGTACGGCCTCCCACCGCCCCGCCCGGCGTTCTCGGCATCGAGATCGTGGTAGAAGAGGCCCGCCGTGCCCCGGTAGAAGGCGAAGGCCGAGGCCGCCATCTTCCGGAACTTCACGCGGAACGCGGCCGGGTCGGCGGCCAGGAGCTCGCCGAAGGCGGTGTCGAAGACGGCGAGGATCTCCTCGCCGCGCTGCTCGCCGTTGAGCTGGGGGACCGACATCGCTGGGTGCCTCCTGGTACGGGTGGTACGTGACATGTGGTGCGGATCTCTCCTTCGGACCAACGTGCGACGGTCCGGGGGAGTGCCCGCTTTCTTCGCCTGAAGGTACGCGGGGTGGCGGGCGGATTGTCAGTGCCGAGGCATAGGATTTCGCCGTCCCACCAGACTGTCCGCAGTCGGTCCGCAGTCGGTCGGAAGATCGTCGACGCCTGTTTCCTCTGGAGGCCGAAACCGTGTCAAAGCCGCCTTTCACGCACCTGCACGTCCACACCCAGTACTCGCTGCTGGACGGTGCCGCGCGGCTGAAGGACATGTTCAACGCCTGCAACGAGATGGGCATGACGCACATCGCCATGTCCGACCACGGCAACCTGCACGGGGCGTACGACTTCTTCCACACCGCGCAGAAGGCCGGGGTCACCCCGATCATCGGGATCGAGGCGTATGTCGCGCCCGAGTCGCGGCGCAACAAGCGCAAGATCCAGTGGGGCCAGCCGCACCAGAAGCGGGACGACGTGTCCGGTTCCGGTGGTTACACCCACAAGACGATGTGGGCGGTGAACAGTACCGGCCTGCACAACCTCTTCCGGCTCTCCTCCGACGCCTACGCCGAGGGCTGGCTGCAGAAGTGGCCCCGGATGGACAAGGAGACGATCTCCCAGTGGTCCGAGGGGATCGTCGCCTCCACCGGCTGCCCCTCCGGCGAGCTCCAGACCCGACTCCGTCTCGGCCAGTACGACGAGGCCCTGAAGGCGGCCGCCGACTACCAGGACATCTTCGGCAAGGACCGCTACTTCCTGGAGCTGATGGACCACGGCATCGAGATCGAGCACCGGGTCCGCGACGGCCTCCTGGAGATCGGCAAGAAGCTCGGCATCCCGCCGCTGGTGACGAACGACTCGCACTACACGTACGCGCACGAGGCGACCGCCCACGACGCCCTGCTCTGCATCCAGACCGGCAAGAACCTCTCCGACCCGGACCGCTTCAAGTTCGACGGCACCGGCTACTACCTGAAGTCCACGGACGAGATGTACGCCGTCGACTCCTCGGAGGCCTGGCAGCAGGGCTGCGCCAACACGCTCCTGGTCGCCGAGATGGTCGACACCACCGGCATGTTCGAGGCGAAGAACCTCATGCCGAAGTTCGACATCCCCGACGGCTACACCGAGGTCACCTGGTTCAAGGAGGAGGTCCGCCGGGGTATGGAGCGTCGCTTCCCCGGCGGCGTCCCGGACGACCGCCAGAAGCAGGTCGAGTACGAACTGGACGTCATCATCCAGATGGGGTTCCCGGGCTACTTCCTCGTGGTCGCCGACTTCATCATGTGGGCCAAGAACAACGGCATCGCGGTCGGCCCCGGCCGAGGCTCCGCGGCCGGCTCGATCGTCGCCTACGCCCTGGGCATCACCGACCTCGACCCGATCCCGCACGGCCTGATCTTCGAGCGGTTCCTCAACCCCGAGCGCGTCTCCATGCCCGACGTCGACATCGACTTCGACGAGCGCCGGCGCGTCGAGGTGATCAGGTACGTGACGGAGAAGTACGGCGCCGACAAGGTCGCCATGATCGGCACCTACGGCAAGATCAAGGCCAAGAACGCCATCAAGGACTCCGCGCGCGTGCTGGGCTACCCGTACGCGATGGGCGACCGCCTCACCAAGGCGATGCCCGCCGACGTCCTCGGCAAGGGCATCGACCTGGACGGCATCACCAACCCCTCGCACCCGCGGTACAACGAGGCGGGCGAGATCCGCGGGATGTACGAGAACGAGCCGGACGTCAAGAAGGTCATCGACACCGCCAAGGGCGTCGAGGGCCTGGTCCGGCAGATGGGTGTGCACGCGGCCGGCGTGATCATGTCCAGCGAGCCCATCGTCGACCACGCCCCGATCTGGGTGCGGCACACCGACGGCGTCACCATCACGCAGTGGGACTACCCGCAGTGCGAGTCGCTCGGCCTGCTGAAGATGGACTTCCTCGGCCTGCGCAACCTGACGATCATGGACGACGCCGTCAAGATGGTGAAGTCCAACAAGGGCATCGACCTCGACCTGTTGGCCCTGCCGCTCGACGATCCGAAGACCTTCGAACTCCTCCAGCGCGGCGACACCCTCGGAGTCTTCCAGTTCGACGGCGGCCCCATGCGTTCGCTGCTGCGCCTGATGAAGCCCGACAACTTCGAAGACATCTCCGCCGTCTCCGCGCTCTACCGTCCCGGCCCGATGGGCATGGACTCGCACACCAACTACGCGCTGCGCAAGAACAAGCTCCAGGAGATCACCCCGATCCACAAGGAGTTGGAGGAGCCCCTCGAAGAGGTGCTCGCGGTCACCTACGGCCTGATCGTCTACCAGGAGCAGGTGCAGAAGGCCGCCCAGATCATCGCGGGCTACTCGCTCGGCGAGGCCGACATCCTGCGCCGCGTGATGGGCAAGAAGAAGCCCGACGAGCTGGCGAAGAACTTCGTTCTCTTCCAGAAGGGCGCCCGGGACAAGGGTTTCAGCGACGAGGCCATCCAGGCCCTGTGGGACGTGCTGGTCCCCTTCGCCGGCTACGCGTTCAACAAGGCGCACTCCGCCGCGTACGGCCTGGTCTCGTACTGGACGGCCTACCTGAAGGCGAACCATCCCGCCGAGTACATGGCCGGGCTGCTCACCTCGGTCAAGGACGACAAGGACAAGTCGGCCGTCTACCTCAACGAGTGCCGCCGCATGGGCATCAAGGTGCTCCCGCCGAACGTCAACGAGTCGGTGCACAACTTCGCCGCCCAGGGCGACGACGTGATCCTCTTCGGCCTGGAGGCCGTGCGCAACGTCGGGACGGGCGTCGTCGAGTCGATCATCAAGGCCCGCAAGGCGAAGGGGAAGTTCGCCTCCTTCCCCGACTACCTGGACAAGGTCGACGCCACCGCCTGCAACAAGCGGACCACGGAATCCCTCATCAAGGCGGGCGCCTTCGACGCGCTCGGGCACACCCGCAAGGGCCTCACCGCCCAGTACGAGCCGATGATCGACAACGTGGTGCAGGTCAAGCGCAAGGAGGCCGAGGGCCAGTTCGACCTCTTCGGCGGGATGGGCGACGAGGAGAGCAACGAGCCCGGGTTCGGCCTCGACGTGGAGTTCACCACCGAGGAGTGGGACAAGACCTATCTGCTCGCCCAGGAGCGGGAGATGCTCGGACTGTACGTCTCCGACCACCCGCTCTTCGGTCTGGAGCACGTGCTCTCCGACAAGGCCGACGCGGGTATCGCGCAGCTGACCGGCGGCGAGCACGCCGACGGCGCGGTCGTCACCATCGGCGGGATCATCTCCGGCCTCCAGCGCAAGATGACCAAGCAGGGCAACGCCTGGGCGATCGCCACCGTCGAGGACCTGGCGGGCTCCATCGAGTGCATGTTCTTCCCGGCGACCTACCAGCTGATCTCGACCCAACTCGTCGAGGACGCCGTCGTGTTCGTCAAGGGCCGCCTCGACAAGCGCGAGGACGTGCCCCGCCTGGTGGCGATGGAGCTGGCGATTCCCGACCTGTCCGCCGCGGGCGCCAACGCACCGGTGATCCTCACCATCCCCGCCACCCGGATCACCCCGCCCATGGTCAGCCGCCTCGGCGAGATCCTCAGCCACCACAAGGGCGACAGCGAGGTCCGGATCAAGCTCCAGGGCCCGACCAAGACGACCGTGCTGCGCCTCGACCGGCACCGGGTCAAGCCGGACCCGGCCCTGTTCGGCGACCTGAAGGTGCTGCTCGGCCCGTCCTGCCTGGCCGGCTAGGCGTCGGTCGTACCCGCGCTGACGGTCCTGCGCGCGTGGAAGGGGCGCACCCGCGAACGGGTGCGCCCCTTCTGTGTGCCTGGGCTTCAACAGCCCGGTGGGACCTGGTCAGTCCGCTCAGTTGTGGCCGAAGCTCTTCTGCTTCTTGCGAGCAACATCCGCCGGGCTGCCCTGGATGTGCGACACCGGCGAGTCGTGGGACTCCGTCGACGTACGCTGCGGGTGCTCGTGGGTCTGCTCGGACTGCGGGGTGCGGTTCTGGGAGCCACCCTTGCGGTTCTTGTTCTTGGCCATGGTGATCTGCCTCCTGTGGGGGATCTAGGGGCCGAATTCAGATTCACATAGGCTGACAACGGACGCATTTCGGATAATTACCGTCTGTGACAGGGTTTGTCGGAGAGCAAGGTGCCGAAACGCCACGCCGAAGATCGAGTTCGGGCCGTTAACCCCCGCGCCGTCGGGCAGACTCGAAGGAAGCCCCGAAAGCAAACCTCCCGGAAAGAGGGTGAGTCGCGTGGACCGCTGCATCGTCCTGGTGGACGCCGGGTATCTGCTGGGTGCCGCCGCCAGTCTCCTCGCCGGTGAGCCCTCCCGATCCCGGATCACCGTCGACCACGCCGCGCTCATCCAGGCGCTGCGCGACCGCGCGGAATCCGACACCGAGCGTCCACTGCTGCGCATCTACTGGTTCGACGGCGCCCCCGACCGCGTCCCGCAGCCGGAGCACCGCCGGCTGCGCGTGATGCCCCGGGTGACCGTCCGGCTCGGCGCGCTGACCCGAAGCGACGGCCGCTGGGCGCAGAAGGGCGTGGACGCGGCCATGCACGCCGAGCTGACCGAGCTGGCCCGCAACCGCGCCTGCTCCGATGTGGTGCTGGTGACCGGAGACGGCGATCTGCTGCCGGGCATGATGGCCGCGAAGGAGCACGGGGTCGCCGTGCACCTGTGGGCCGTGCAGGCCGCCGACGGGGACTACAACCAGTCAGAGGACCTGGTCGCCGAGGCCGACGAGCGGCGGGTCCTGGACCGCGCGTGGATCACCCAGGCGGTACGGGCGAAGGAGCTGACCGGGGTCTGTGCGCCGCCGCCGGCGCCGCGGCCGGAGATCGCCGCGATCCTCTCCGCGCCGCTGCCCGACTCGGGGCTGGCGGCCGCGGCCGACCCGGGGGCCGAGGAGGCCGACCGGGCGCCGGTGGCGAGCGCGGCGGAGAACGGGGCGGTCGAGCGGGTGCCCGCGCCCAAGGGGGTGCCCACGCCGAAGGACCTCGCCGCGCTGCGGGCGCCGGGCGGGCAGCCGGTCCAGAATCCGGCGACCACCGCGACCCTGCGATGGTCCTCCGACAAGGGGTGGGTGGACCGGCCGGGGGCCGTCGCGGAGCCCGCGGAGGCCGCCTCCATGCCGACCCTGGCGCAGCTGACGACCGCGGAGCAGCGGTGGGCCGACCGGGAGGAGGACATCACGACCGTCGGCGGGGATCCCTTCGAGGTCGGACAGGTGTTCGCACGGCGGTGGATCTCGCGGCTGGGCGACCAGAACCACGTGCAGAAGCTGTCCGGGATGTATCCGCGGATTCCGCATCGGATCGACGGGGAGCTGCTGCGGTACGCGGCCCGGTTCGGGTTGCTGGCCCACAAGGACGACCAGATCGACGAGCACGACCGGTACGCCATTCGGGCGGGGTTCTGGCGGGAGATCGATGTGCCGGCGGGGGCGGCCGAGCATGCACCGGCCGAATGAGTGAGCCCCGGGGCGCGAGGCCGACGGCCCCAAAGACGAGTAAACGGGGGCGACCCCGTAGTCTCGTCCCTTGTGAGTACGGGCGTGGGTCGGGCACTTCGGCAGCAGAGTGACGTGGTGTGTGCCGTGCGTGGGCTGACCAAGACCTACGCCGCGGTCAAAGGGCGGCGTGGGACCCCCGCGGTGCCGGAGGTCCGGGCCACCGACCAGGTGGACCTCGATGTCCGGTGCGGCGAGATCTTCGGGCTGCTCGGGCCGAACGGCGCCGGCAAGTCGACCCTCGTACGACAGCTCACCGGGCTGCTGCGGCCCGACACCGGCACCGTCGAGATCCTCGGGCACGACATCGTGCGGCATCCGGAACGGGCCGCGCGGATCCTCGCCTATCTCGGGCAGGAGTCCAGCGCCCTGGACGAGCTGACCGTGTCCCTCGCCGCCGAGACCACCGGGCGGCTGCGCGGCCTGGACGTACGGCGGGCCCGCGCCGAGCGGGACGCCGTGCTCGAGGAGCTGGGGCTCGGTCCTCTCGCCGGGCGGGCGATCAAGAAGCTCTCCGGAGGGCAGCGGCGGCTGGCCTGTTTCGCCGCGGCCCTGGTCGGGGAGCGGCCGTTGCTGGTGCTCGACGAGCCGACGACCGGGATGGATCCGGTGGCCCGGCGGGCCGTGTGGGCCGCCGTCGACCGGCGGCGGGCCGAGCACGGCGCGACCGTCGTCCTGGTCACCCACAACGTGATCGAGGCCGAGACGGTCCTCGACCGGGTCGCGGTGCTCGACCAGGGTCGGGTCATCGCCTGTGACACCCCGGCCGGGCTCAAGGAACGGGTCGCCGGCGAGGTCCGGGTCGAGCTGGTGTGGCGGGAGCGGGCCCCGCTGGACGTGCCCGAGGTGGCCGTCCTGCGGGAGCGTGCCGTCGAGTCCGGCCGGCGCTGGACGCTGCGGCTCGCGCCCGAGGAGGCGCGCGCCGTCGTCGCCACGGTGACCGGCGGGGCCGCCTTCGCCGCCCTGGACGACTTCACCCTCGCCACGCCCAGCCTGGAGGACGTCTATCTGGTGCTGGGCGGCGCCGCACGGCAGGGGCTGGTGAAGGCATGAGCGTGAACGCCGGGGCGACCGGGCCCGTACGGGAAGGCGCGGCGGCCGTACGTGCCGTGGATGCCGTTGGGAAGAGGAGCTGCGCGACGTGAGTGTCGTACCCGCGGAGGTTCTGCCGGGCGGTGCCCTGGCCCTGGACGAGACGGCGCCGCGCCCGGCGGTCGAGCTGGGCCCGCGTGCGCGTCTGTGGCCGTCGCTGGTGGCCGTCTACCGGGCGCAGCTGTCCCGCGCCCGGGTGGCGCGGATCCCGCTGCTGTTCGTCGCGACCTTCCAGTCCGTCGGCATCATGATCATGATGCGGGGGGTGGTGGACAGCCGCGGTGAGGCCCAGTCCGTGGTGGCGGGGTCGTCGGTGGTGGTCGTCGCCTATGTGGCCCTGAACCTGCTGGCGCAGTACTTCGGGCAGCTGCGGGCGAGCGGCGGCCTCGACCACTACGCCACGCTGCCGGTGCCGCCGGCCTCCGTGGTGCTCGGGGCGGCCGCGGCATACGCCTCCTTCACCGTGCCGGGGACGCTGGTGACGGCCGTCTTCGGGTGTGTGCTGTTCGGGCTGCCGCTGAGCAACCTGTGGATTCTCCTCGCCGTGATCCCGCTGGCGGGTGCGGCCCTGTCCGGGCTCGGCGCGGCCTGCGGGCTGCTCGCGTCACGGCCCGAACTCGCCACACTGCTGGGGCAGTTGGGCATGTCGGCGGCGCTGCTGCTCGGGGTGCTGCCACCGGACCGGATGCCGGGGATCATTCAGCTCGCGCGCGACCTGCTGCCTTCGACGTACGGCGTGGAGGCCTACGCCCGGACCTTCGGGGCGCAGCCGGACTGGGCCGTCGTCCTCGCTGACCTGGGCGTCTGTGCCGGCGTGGGGGTCGTCTCGCTGGCCGTCGCCACCTGGGCGTACCGCCGGGCCGCCGTCCGGTGACGCGCCGCACAGAGCGGCCTGGCACGATGTCAGGGTGACCGCACCGTTGACGCCGCCTCCGCCGCCGCACGACCAGTCCTCGCACCAGGCCTGGCAGGCGCCGCCGCCTGCCGGGACGGTCGAAGCACAGTACGGACAGTACGGACAGGACGGTCCCGGGATGAAGACCGAACTGCGTCAGGCCGCGGTGATCGTTCTCGCGGTGGCGGTGAGCGGGGCGCTGCTCGGGCTGCTGTGGTGGTGGCTGGCGCCGCATGTGCCGCTGGTGGGGGACGAGTCCAGCAAGGGCTGGGTGGTCTACCTCAAGGACACCGAGGGAGAGCAGGCGGTGGGGGTGGACGGCACGTTCACGCTGCTGGCGCTGGCCTTCGGCGCGGTGAGCGCGGTCGTGGTGTTCCTGTGGCGGCGGGCCGCGGGCGTGCCGCTGGTGGTGGCGCTGGGGATCGGGGGAGTGCTCGGGTCGCTGCTGGCATGGCGGCTGGGGGTGTGGCTGGGGCCGGAGCAGGACGTGATCGCGCATGCGAAGGCCGTCGGCAAGGGGGTGACGTTCTCGGCGCCGCTGAAGCTGGGGGCGAAGGGGGCGCTGCTGGCGTGGTCGCTGTCGGCGTTGCTGGTGCATCTGGGGCTGACGGCGCTGTTCGGCCCACGGGATCCGGAGCCGCCGTACGGGGACGGACCGTACGCGGCTCCGCCGGCCTAGGTTTTTCGCCCCCCGCCGCCCCTACCCGTCCCATCCCAGGGGGCTGCGCCCCCTTCAACCCCCGCCCGGCCCGAACGGCCTTGTCCTCAAACGCCGGACGGGCTGAAGAGCGAGGCGGGGTGAGCAATCTGGGGGCGCGGGGACCCGCTATGCCGGACGGCGACCGTGGTTCGCGTGGCCCTTCTTCGAGCGCCACTTCCGTTTCCGTGTCTTCTTCGACATGTCTCCCGTAATTAACCGAGAACGGGAGCTTCGTCGAGAGGTCACGCACGCCCGATGGGCGCCAGGGTCGCGTTCGTCAGGTCGGCCAGGGACGTCGGGGACAGTTCGACCTCCAGGCCCCGGCGGCCCGCCGAGACGCAGATCGTGGGGTGCGACGACGCCGACGCGTCCAGGACCGTGGGGAGCTTCTTGCGCTGGCCCAGCGGGGAGATGCCGCCGCGGACGTAGCCCGTGGTGCGCTCGGCCAGGGCCGGGTCCGCCATCGCCGCGCGTTTGCCGCCGACCGCCGTCGCCAGGGCCTTCAGGTCCAGGCTGCCCGCCACCGGCACCACCGCGACCGTGAGCGCGCCGTCCACGTCCGCGACCAGGGTCTTGAAGACCCGGTCGGGGGACACACCCATCGCCTCCGCCGCCTCCTCGCCGTAGGACGGGTGGGAGGGGTCGTGGTCGTAGGAGTGGACGGTGAAGTCCACGCCCGCCGCGGTCAGGGCCACCGTCGCCGGCGTGCCTCCGGACTGCTGCTTCTTGTTCGGCTTCTTCGGCATGGCAGGACCCCGGCTCAGTTCAGACTCGTCGGCGCCCGCGTCAGCTCCGCCGCGGGCAGTGACGGCAGGTTACGGATGATCGCCGTCTCGGAGCGAAGCAGTTTCAGCTCGTCGCGGAGCCGGGAGGCGGTGTCGGGAGCCTGGAGCAGCCGCTGCTTGGTGGGGATGTCGTGCATCATCGCCGCCGCGACCAGGTAGGAGACCACGGACGGTTCGTCGGGAAGCTCGACGCCCGTCGACAGTGAGCGCTCCCGCGCCCCCGCCAGCCGCTTCTGGTACTGACGGAAGGCCCGCAGCACCCCCTCCGCCAGCGCGCCCGCCTCGTCGCCCGGTTCCTCCGGCAGCTCCTCCAGCTCGGCCGTCAGGAACGGCCCCGACGCGTCGACGGAGACCAGCCGCACCCGGCTGGTCCCGGTCGCCAGCACCTCGAACGTGCCGTTCGCCCGCTCCCGGATCGTCGCCGCGTCCGCCACACAGCCCACCCGGTGGAAGGACTTGAGGGGGTCGGGCCCGAAGCCGGCCGCCGGACCCCGGTCGGGTTGGGCCGTCGGATCCGGCATGCCCGGCGCGCTCGGTGCCACCTCGTGGCCGTCGCGGATCGCCACGACGGCGAATCGGCGCGGTTCCTCCTCGGGGGTCTTCAGCAGATCGCGCATCATGGCGCGATAGCGCTCCTCGAAGATGTTCAGCGGCAGCACGAGCCCCGGGAACAGCACCGAGTTCAGCGGGAAGAGGGGAAGACGGACGGTGGTCACGGCGCCCCAGCCTAGTGGTCATCGGCGGGAACATGTCCGCCGTGCTCGGCCCGTGGGCGCCCCGCGCTCCGCTGCGAGGGGACCGGACCGGTCTCGGGGAGGGGTTCCGTACCGGCCAGCAGGTGCGCGCGCAGCCGTACGAAATGGCCCAGCGGGTCGTCGGACAGGCGGTCCCAGGGGAACGACGTGACGTACGGGCCGATCAGGTGCAGCTGGGTGCGGGCGGCCTCCCAGCGTTCCAGCCGGACCAGGAGGTACATCAGCTTGTTGCGGACCTCGGCCGGCCAGGGGTCGGCCGACGGGAGCCGGGCGGAGAGCGCGATCGCCCGGTCGGCCGCCGCGTCCAGGCGGGCGCGCGGCACCACCGGCCCGCAGCCGTCGGTGAGATAGGCGAAGGCCGCCCGGGCCGGGAGGGCCTGTACGAGGGAGTCGGCCGGGGCGTCCTGGGCGGCCAGGTCGGCGAAGTCGAAGCACTCGCTGTGCGAGCCGTGCCAGTACGTGCCCAGATAGCGCACGGCCGCCACATGGCAGCCGTGGTGGTGCGGGGCGCGGCGGACCGCCGCCTCCCACAGCTCCTCGAAGTACTTGTGACCGGCGTTGGAGCCGCGTGCGTGGTCCAGCGCCACCCGCCACGGCACCGGGTCGCGGTCGTCGCCGCGTGCGGCGGCCGTGATCAGCGGACTCACCGCGCGTAGCAACTCGGTCCGGGCCGGGGAGGGCCAGGCCTGGTCCACCGCCAACTGGGCCCGCAGCAGGAGCAGGTCCGGGTCGTGGGGGGCGGCCGTGGACCAGTCGTCCAGCCACTCGGCCCGGGAACGGGCGAAGAGGGCGAGCCGGTGCACGTACCGGTCCCGTGCCTCCCACTCGGCCTCGGCCCTGGTGCCGGCCAGCAGCCTCGCGGCGGGCTGGTACTCGCCCCGGCCGGCCGCGACCAGCACGGGGGCGAGCCGCTCGTCGGGCGCGTCGAGGAAGACCTCGTCGTCGGCCGGGAGCGGGCCGAGGGCGGGGCGCGGGGCGGTCCTTGCGGTCCGTGCGGAACGGAACAGCGCACGCAGCGAAGCCATGGTGTCGCCATTGAAAGTCCGGGGATCGAGCGCGCGCCAGACCACCAGGCCAACTCCGCGAAAGTTGTACGGTTCCAGGTCAAGGGAAGGTAAAAGGTGAGGGGTGCTCACCTGTTGAGCACCTGTCAGCCGCGGCCGGCCGCGGCTACCCGCGCCTCAGCAGCCGCGTGGCCCCCGCCGCCACCGTCGTCGCCAGGATCCAGCCCAGCAGGATCATCGCGGCGGCCGCCCACTGCCAGCCGCCGCTGAGGCGCCACTGGCCGGCCTGGCCCAGGTCGATCACCGGCAGCAGCAGATCGAGGACGAACAGCGCCGGATCCCAGACCGGATGGCCGCCGGAGCCCATCGGCGGATGCGGGGCGTGTGCGAAGGCGAGCGTGCCCGCCGCCCAGAGCACCGCCATCCACACCGCCGCCCGGCCCGGCCGGTAGCCGTAGGCCACCGTCAGGTCCTGCGCGTACCCCCAGAACTTGGCGGCCACCGGCAGCGTCTCGCGCCGTCGGCGCTGCTTGGCGAGCTGCACCTCGCGCGCGTCCTCGTCCTCGCCGGCGGCCCGCAGCACGGTCGCCAGCCGCTCGTACGGCTCCGGGTTGTACTCGGCGGTCGCCGCCGCCACCCAGTCCAGGCGCCGGGTCAGCGGGAACCGGCCCTGCGGGACCAGGTTCTCGTACACGAAGCCGCCCATGTGCAGCCGCCCGGGGCCCGGCCAGCTGGCCGCCCCGTCCACCAGGTTCACGGTCCGGGCGCCCGACAGCACCACCCGGCCGCGCTGCGGCTCCTCCCCGAGGAACCGCAGCTCCGGCGCCTGCACCCGGCGCAGCGACAGCTCCTGGTCGTCCGTGAAGGTGAACCGCGCCCGCTCCAGGTCGACGGCGTCCCCGAACCGCCCGTCGTCCAGCCGGATCCCGCCCTGGCACTCGAACCGCTGGATCCGGGTCCCGCGTGCCGGGGTCGTGCCGCTCTGCCAGGGGCCGCCCACCCCGGCCGGGGTCAGGTACAGGGTGCGGCCGACGGTCAGCTGGGGCGCGTTCAGCGCGAACCGCCCGTGCGGATTGCGCAGCCGGGCCCCGCGCAGGCTCAGTGAGACGCCCACCTTGGCGCTGCGCAGGCTCAGCTCCCCGTACGACTCCAGGAGCTCCGCCTGCAGATCCTGCCCGACGGTCATGCCGTCCGCCGCGATCGACCGCCCGCTGCGGTCCCGGTAGACCACCGCCTGGTTCAGCAGCAGATCGGTGCCGATGTGCGCGTCGGTCAGCCGGACCCCGGCGAGGAAACGGCAGCGCGGCAGATGCAGGTCACCCTCCGTGCGCACCCGGGCCGCCTCGAGGCGCGGCACCGCACAGTCCACCAGTCGCACGGTGGTGAAGTGCGCCTCCGGCAGCAGGACCTCGTCGTCGAACCGGCAGCCGCGCAGCTCCACGTACGGGGTGACCGTGCCGCCCGCCAGGTCCAGCGCGCCGGTGATCCGCAGGCCGGCCAGCTTCAGCGCGGGCACCCGGCCCGCGAGCGCCGGCGGCCCGTCGAGCAGCAGCCAGCAGACGATCCGTGCCCGCACGGTCCGCTCGGGGCCCCAGGGATGGCCGCCGTGCGGATCGTCCACCTGCACGTCGCCGCTGCTCAGGTCGTACACACTGCCGTTGCGGAAGGCCTGCCACATCCCGGCCTCGGCCGCGGTCAGATCGTCCGGCAGTTCCCCGTCCCGGACCCCCTCGGTCACGGCTCTTCCTTCTTCCTCAGCTACTCGCCAGTCAGGTGTTCGTGCAGCGGTGATGCCCGCTCCGTCACCCCTCGAACACAAGAAGTGAAGGTGATCTTCCGGGTTCCGGCCAGGCTATGTACCGGCCGTTGGCTCACGTTCTGTATCAGCCATTGATACGCGCGAACGGGCCCGGAGTGCCGTCTGAGAGAATTGAGCCTGTGATCTCTCGTATCGATCTGCGCGGCGACGCCCTCCCCGAGGGACTCGCCCTGCGCGACCTGCTGCCCCGAGCCGACTTCGACGTCTCGGCCGCCCTGGAGAAGGTGCGTCCGATCTGCGAGGCCGTGCATCATCGGGGCGACGCGGCGCTGATCGACTTCGCCGAGAAGTTCGACGGGGTCACCCTGAAGCAGGTGCGGGTCCCCGCCGAGGCCCTGGCCAAGGCGCTGGAGGAGCTGGACCCGGCCGTGCGCGCGGCCCTGGAGGAGTCCATCCGGCGCGCCCGTCTCGTCCACCGAGAGCAGCGCCGGTCGAGCCACACCACCCAGGTCGTGCCGGGCGGGTCCGTGACCGAGAAGTGGGTGCCCGTGGAGCGCGTCGGGCTGTACGCGCCCGGCGGACGGTCGGTCTACCCGTCCTCCGTGGTCATGAACGTGGTGCCCGCGCAGGAGGCCGGCGTCGAGTCCATCGCGCTCGCCTCGCCGCCGCAGGCAGACTTCGGAGGCCTGCCGCACCCGACGATCCTCGCCGCCTGCGCCCTGCTCGGCGTCGACGAGGTGTACGCGGCCGGCGGTGCCTCCGCGGTCGCGATGTTCGCGTACGGCACCGAGTCCTGCCCGCCCGTCACCATGGTCACCGGCCCCGGCAACATCTGGGTCGCCGCCGCCAAGCGCTACTTCACCGGCCGGATCGGCATCGACGCCGAGGCCGGCCCCACCGAGATCGCGGTGCTCGCGGACGCCACCGCCGACCCGGTGCACGTCGCCGCGGACCTGATCAGCCAGGCCGAGCACGACCCGCTGGCCGCCGCCGTCCTGGTCACCGACTCCGTGGAACTCGCGGACGCGGTGGCGAAGGAGCTGGAACCGCAGGTCGCGGCCACCAAGCACGTCGACGACCGGATCGTCCCGGCGCTCAAGGGCAGGCAGTCCGCGATCGTCCTGGTCGACGGCGTCGAGGAGGGCCTGCGGGTCGTCGACGCGTACGGCGCCGAACACCTGGAGATCCAGACCGCCGACGCCGCGGCGGTGGCCGACCGGGTCCGCAACGCGGGCGCGATCTTCGTCGGCCCCTGGGCGCCGGTCTCCCTCGGCGACTACGCGGCCGGGTCCAACCACGTGCTGCCCACCGGCGGCTGCGCCTGCCACTCCTCCGGGCTGTCCGTGCAGTCCTTCCTGCGCGGCATCCACATCGTCGACTACACCGAGGACGCGCTGGCCGAGGTCGCGCACCACGTGGTCACGCTGGCGGACGCGGAGGACCTGCCGGCACACGGCGCTGCGATCAAGGCGAGGTTCGGGTGGAAGGTACCGGCGAGCAAGTGAACTTCGGAATCGACGATCTCCCCGTACGGGACGAGCTGCGCGGCAAGTCCCCCTATGGCGCGCCCCAGTTGGACGTCGCCGTACGGCTGAACACCAACGAGAACCCCTACCAGCTGCCCGAGCCGCTGGTCGAGCGGATCGCCGAGCGGGTGCGCGAGGCCGCCCGGGACCTGAACCGCTACCCCGACCGGGACGCGGTCCAGCTCCGCACCGAGCTGGCCAGGTACCTGACCAGGACCGGGGGCCACCCGCTCGCCGTGGAGAACGTGTGGGCGGCCAACGGCTCCAACGAGGTCATCCAGCAGCTGCTGCAGACCTTCGGCGGACCGGGCCGGACCGCGATCGGCTTCGAGCCCTCGTACTCGATGCACTCGCTGATCGCGCGCGGCACCGGCACGGGCTGGATCCCCGGTCCCCGCGAGGACGACTTCACCATCGACGTCGAGGCCGCCACCCGCGCGATCGCCGAGCACCGGCCCCACGTCGTGTTCGTCACCACCCCCAACAACCCCACGGGCAACGCGGTGCCGGCCGAGACGGTCCTCGCGCTGTACGACGCGGCCCAGGCGGCCCGGCCGTCCATGGTGATCGTCGACGAGGCGTACGTCGAGTTCAGCCACGGCGCCTCGCTGCTGCCGCTGCTCGAAGGTCGGCCGAATCTCGTCGTCTCCCGGACCATGTCGAAGGCCTTCGGTGCGGCCGGCCTGCGCCTCGGCTACCTCGCCGCGCACCCCGCGGTGGTGGACGCCGTGCAGCTCGTCCGGCTGCCGTACCACCTGTCGGCGATCACCCAGGCGACCGCGCTGGCCGCCCTGGAGCACACCGACACCCTGCTGAAGTACGTCGAGCAGCTGAAGACCGAGCGGGACCGGCTGGTCGCCGAGATGCGGGCGCTCGGCCTGGAAGTCACCGAGTCCGACGCCAACTTCGTGCAGTTCGGACGGTTCGAGGACCCCCACCGGGCCTGGCAGGGGATCCTCGACCGCGGGGTCCTGGTCCGCGACAACGGCGTGCCCGGCTTCCTGCGGGTGTCCGCCGGAACCCCCGAAGAGAACGACGCGTTCCTCGACGCGGTACGTGAAGTCAAGAAGGAGCTGGACGCATGACCCGCGTAGGGCGCGTGGAGCGCACCACCAAGGAGACCTCGGTCCTGGTCGAGATCGACCTCGACGGCACCGGGAAGACGGACATCGCCACCGGCGTCGGCTTCTACGACCACATGCTCGACCAGCTCGGCCGGCACGGCCTGTTCGACCTCACCGTGAAGACCGACGGCGACCTGCACATCGACTCGCACCACACCATCGAGGACACCGCCCTCGCCCTCGGCGCCGCCTTCAAGCAGGCGCTCGGCGACAAGGTCGGCATCTACCGCTTCGGCAACTGCACGGTCCCGCTGGATGAGTCCCTCGCCCAGGTCACGGTGGACCTGTCCGGCCGCCCGTACCTCGTGCACACGGAGCCGGAGCAGATGGCCCCGATGATCGGCGAGTACGACACCACCATGACCCGGCACATCCTGGAGTCCTTCGTGGCACAGGCCCAGGTCGCCCTGCATGTGCACGTGCCCTATGGGCGCAACGCACACCACATCGTGGAATGCCAGTTCAAGGCGCTCGCCAGGGCGCTGCGCTATGCCTCCGAGCGCGACCCGCGTGCGGCCGGCATCCTCCCGTCGACGAAGGGCGCGCTGTAAAGCCATGACCGGGCTGTCCACCATACTGATCGTTGTCGGCCTCTTCCTGGTCGGCGGAATCATCTCCTTCGTCAAGCAGAAGATGCCCACCAGCCTGATCGTGCTGCTCTCGATCGGCGCCGCGATGTGCCTGGTGGCGGGCGTCGTGAGGCTGGAGGTGTGGAATTGAGCGGATCCGCCAAAAAGGTCGTCGTCTTCGACTACGGCTTCGGGAACGTCCGCTCCGCCGAGCGGGCGCTGGCCCGTGCCGGGGCCGACGTCGAGATAACCCGTGACTTCGACAGGGCGATGAACGCGGACGGCCTGCTGGTGCCGGGTGTCGGCGCCTTCGCCGCCTGCATGGAGGGCCTGCGCGGGGCCCGCGGGGACTGGATCATCGACCGGCGGCTGTCCGGCGGACGGCCGGTGATGGGCATCTGCGTCGGCATGCAGATCCTGTTCGCGCGCGGCATCGAGCACGGCGTGGAGACCGAGGGTCTCGACGAGTGGCCCGGCTCGGTCGAGCCGCTGCGGGCCGAGATCGTGCCCCACATGGGCTGGAACACCGTGGACGTACCGGCCGGCTCCGAGCTGTTCTCGGGTCTGGACGCCGACGCCCGCTTCTACTTCGTGCACTCCTACGCCGTCCAGGACTGGTCGCTGGAGACGCACAACGCCGCGCTGCGGGCCCCGCTCGTGACCTGGTCGACGCACGGCAAGCCGTTCGTGGCCGCCGTGGAGAACGGCGCCCTGTGGGCCACCCAGTTCCACCCCGAGAAGTCCGGCGACGCCGGCGCCCAGCTCCTCACCAACTGGATCGGAACACTGTGAGCAAGCTCGAACTCCTCCCCGCCGTCGACGTCCGCGACGGCCAGGCCGTCCGCCTCGTGCACGGCGAGTCGGGAACCGAGACCTCCTACGGCTCCCCCCTGGAGGCCGCCCTCGCCTGGCAGCGGTCGGGCGCCGAGTGGCTGCACCTGGTCGACCTGGACGCCGCGTTCGGCACCGGCGACAACCGCGAGCTGATCGCCGAGGTCGCCGGCGCGATGGACATCAAGGTGGAGCTGTCCGGCGGGATCCGGGACGACGCCTCGCTGGCGGCCGCCCTGGCCACCGGCTGCCGCCGGGTGAACCTCGGCACGGCCGCCCTGGAGAGCCCGGAGTGGGTCGCCAAGGTCATCGCCGAGCACGGCGACCAGATCGCGGTGGGCCTGGACGTCAAGGGCACGACCCTGCGCGGCCGCGGCTGGACCCGTGACGGCGGCGACCTCTACGAGACGCTGGCCCGCCTCGACCAGGAGGGCTGCGCACGCTACGTCGTCACCGACATCGCCAAGGACGGCACCCTCCAGGGCCCGAACCTGGAGCTCCTGAAGAACGTCTGCGCGGCGACGGACCGGCCGGTCGTGGCCTCCGGCGGCGTGTCGTCGCTGGACGACCTCCGTGCGCTGGCCGAGCTGGTACCCCTCGGTGTCGAGGGCGCCATCGTCGGAAAGGCCCTCTACGCCAAGGCGTTCACCTTGGAAGAAGCACTGGAGGCAGTGTCCCCGTGAGCGAGCTGCGACGTGTCACGACGGGCGCGCCCTGGGAGGACGCCTTCGGGTACTCCCGCGCGGTGGAACTGCCCAACGGCCTGGTGCTGGTCTCCGGCTGCACCTCCATAGTGGACGGCGAGATCGCCGGGGGCGGCCCCTACGAGCAGACGGTCAACTCCTTCAACGTCGCGTTCGCGGCGCTGGGGCGGCTGGGCCTCGGCCGTGACGATGTGGTGCGGACACGTATGTACGTCACCCACGCCCGGGACGTGGACGATGTCGGACGCGCCCACAAGGAGCTGTTCGACTCCGTCCGGCCGGCCGCGTCCATGATCATCGTCTCCGGCTTCGTGGACCCCAGCCTGGTCGTCGAGGTCGAGGTGGAGGCGTACCGAGGGGAGGCCACGGCATGACCCTGGCGGTCCGAGTCATCCCCTGCCTGGACGTGGACAACGGCCGGGTCGTCAAGGGCGTCAACTTCCAGAACCTGCGGGACGCGGGCGACCCGGTCGAGATGGCCAAGGTGTACGACACGGAGGGCGCCGACGAGCTGACCTTCCTGGACATCACCGCGTCCTCCGGCGACCGCGAGACCACCTACGACGTGGTGCGCCGCACCGCCGAGCAGGTCTTCATCCCGCTGACCGTCGGCGGCGGGGTGCGCACGGCCGAGGACGTCGACAAGCTGCTGCGGGCGGGCGCCGACAAGGTGGGCGTCAACACGGCCGCGATCGCCCGCCCGGACCTGATCCGGGAGATCGCGGAACGCTTCGGCCGCCAGGTCCTGGTCCTGTCGGTGGACGCCCGCCGCACCCCCGAAGGCACCTTCGAGGTCACCACCCACGGCGGCCGCCGCGGCACCGGCATCGACGCGGTCGAGTGGGCGCACCGGGCCGCCGAGCTGGGCGCGGGGGAGATCCTGCTCAACTCGATGGACGCGGACGGCACCAAGGACGGCTACGACCTGGAGATGATCGCGGCCGTCCGCAAGCACGTCACCATCCCGGTGATCGCCTCCGGCGGCGCGGGCCGGCTGGGCGACTTCGCCCCGGCGATCGGCGCGGGCGCGGACGCGGTCCTCGCGGCCTCCGTCTTCCACTTCGGCGATCTGCGGATCGGCGAGGTGAAGCAGGCGCTGCGCGAGGCGGGACATCCCGTGCGGTGACGCTGCGCTGAAGCCTTGGCCCCGGTGCCCTCGATGGGCGCCGGGGCCTTTTGCCGCCTTGACGCGTCCGCAGATACGAAAGATAAGTTGCGCAATATATATTGCGCAACTTCTCCTTCGTATCTAGGGTCGGTGGACATGACAGACAAGGAGAGGGATCGCAGGATCACGGACCTGGGCACCCTCAAGGCGCTCGCGCATCCGCTGCGGATGAGGCTGGCGCGTGCCCTGAACCTCGCGCGGGTCGCCACCGCGTCGCAGCTCGCCGAGCAGGTCGACGAGGCTGTCTCGCTGGTCAGCTATCACCTGCGCAAGCTGGCCGAGCACGGTCTCATCGAGGAGGCGGAGCCGCAGAGCGCGGACGGCAGGGAGCGGTGGTGGCAGCCCGCCTCCGACGGCGTGAGCATCCGCGACGAGGACTTCCGCGACGCCCCGGAGAAGGCGGGCGCCCTCACCGCCGCCAGCAGGCTCTTCTTCGAACAGCGTGCCGACATGTACCGGCGCTTCCTCGACGAGCGTGCCCACTGGGGCGAGACCTGGAACGACGCGGCCCAGTCCTCCGAGTCGAGCATGCGCCTGACGGCGGAGGAACTCACCGCACTCAACAAGGAGGTGCTCGCCGTCCTGCGCAAGTACGAGGAGCAGGGCCGGGCCGCCGATGCCGCGGGTGACACCGCGGGCCGCGAGAACGTCGCGGTGCACACGTACGGCTTCCCCTTCCGCGTCTGAGAGGACCGCCCCGTGACCGCCACCGTCATCTCCTCGACGGCCACCCCCACCCCCACCGGCCGGCCCGCCCACCGCGACCCCAACGTGCTGCGCTGGCTCGGCGCCTACACCTCCTCCATGGTCGGCGACAGCGTCTACTACATCGCCCTGTCCTGGGCCGCCGTCCAGGGCGGCTCACCCGCGCAGGCCGGGATCGTGATGTCCGTCAGCGCCCTGCCCAGGGCCGTGCTGATGCTGTTCGGCGGGGTGATCGCCGACCGGCTCGGACCGCGCCGGGTCGTCATCGCCAGCGACGCGGTGCGCTGCGCGGCAGTCGTCGCCGTGGCCGCGCTGCTCTTCCTGACCAGCCCCGGCCTGTGGCCGCTCACGGCGCTCGCCCTGGTCTTCGGCACCGTCGACGCCGTGTTCATGCCCGCCGTGGGCGCCCTCCCGGCCCGCGTGACGACCCGCGACCAGCTCGCCCGCGTCCAGGGGATGCGCGGCCTCGCCCTACGCGTCGCCTACATCCTCGGCGCCCCGCTCGGCGGCCTCGGTGTGGCGCTCGGCGGCGCCGCGGCCGCCTTCGGCCTCGCAGGCCTGCTCATCGCCGTGTCGGTGCCCCTGCTGATGTCCCTGCGGGTCGGGAAACTCCCGGTCGGTGACCGCACGGCCGCCACCCCCTGGCAGGACCTGCGGGCCGGCCTCGCCCACGTCCGCCGCCATCGCGTCCTGGCCCCGCTGATGCTGGCCATCGCCCTCGGCGACCTGGGTTTCGTCAGCCCCTTCAACGTCGGGCTCACCCTGCTCGCCGATCGGCGCGGCTGGGGTGCCGCCGGGGTCGGCTGGGTGGTCGCCGGGTTCGGGGCCGGCGCCGGGGCCGCCTCACTCCTGCTGACCGTCCGGGGCCGGCTGCCGCGCGCCGGGCTGGTCGCCGGGTACACCATCCTCGCCGGATCGGTCGCGATCGGCGCCCTCGCCTTCGTGCCGAGCCTCGCCGGTGCCGTCGGTGTGGCCTTGCTGGTCGGTCTGCTCGCCGGTCTCAGCGGCGCGATGTGCTCCGCGCTGCTGCAGACCCAGGCCGACCCCGCCTGCCTCGGCCGGGTCACCGCCGTCTCCAGCCTGATCAGCCTGGGGCTGACCCCGCTGAGCATGCCCTTCGCGGCTGCCGCCATCGGCGCCTTCGGGACCGGCCCGGTGTACGTCGTCAGCGCAGCCGTGTGCGGGCTCGGCGGGGTCGTCGCGCTGGCCGTGCCGGGGCTGCGGCGGGCCGAGCTGCCCGGCTGAGGTGCCTCAGCGGGGCCTCAGCCCTTCGGCTGGGTCAGCTGGATCAGGTTGCCGACCGTGTCGTCGAGGACGGCCGCGATCACCGGGCCCTGTTCCTGCGGCTCGTGCGTGAACCGGACACCGAGCAGCCGGAGCCGCTCGTACTCCGCGTCGATGTCGTCCACCGAGAAGACGATCGCCGGGAGCCCCGCGTCGTACACCGCCTTGCGGTACGGCTCGGCGATGGGGCCCTGGCCGGGCTCCAGCAGCAGCTGGAGATCCTGCTGGGCGCCCTCGGGCGCGCCGACCGTGACGAACAGGGTGCCGCCGCCCAGGTCGAGACGGGCGCGGGTCTCGAAGCCGAGGATGTCCGTGTAGAAGGCGTGGGCCTTCGTGACGTCGTCGACGTACACACTGGTCATCGCGACCTTGATCATGGGTGGCTCCTAGATGCCCAGCTGCTTGGACTCGTGCAGCTTGGCGATCGCGTTCTCGTCGCCGTCCACCTCGACCTTCGCCGCGTTCTGCCGGCCGAAGGCGAACATCAGCAGCTCGGAGGGTTCGCCGGTCACCGTCACCACCGGGGCGCCGCGATGCGCGACGGCCGTCTGGCCGTCCGGACGGCGCAGCACCAGGCCCGTCGGCACCCCCCTGCCCAGCAGCCGGGCGGTGCGCTCCAGACGGGACCACAGGGCGTCCTGGAAGACGGGGTCCAGCTCGCGCGACGCCCAGTCCGGCTGGGCGCGGCGGACGTCCTCCGTGTGGACGTAGAACTCCACCGTGTTGGCCGCCTCGTCGATCTGCTTCAGCTGGAACGGCGAGAACCGCGGCGGGCCGGTACGGATCAGCTGGATCAGCTCCTCGTACGGCTTCGCGGCGAACTCGGCCGTCACCTTCTCCAGGCGTGGCGCGAGCTGCTTGATCAGCGAGCCCCCGGCCGCGTCCGGCCGGCGCTCGCGCACCACCACGTGCGCGGCCAGATCCCGGGTCACCCAGCCCTCGCAGAGGGTCGGCGCCTCGGGACCGGCGGTCTCCAAGAGGTCGGCGAGCAGAAGCCGTTCACGCTTGGCGAAGGTCGACATAGGGCCAGCCTACGGCCCCACGCACGGTCCGGACAGTGGACACGGTCCGTGACTGTCGGTGCCGCGCGGCACAATGGCACCCATGACCAGTACGACGGGTACGCCCCCGCCCAGCGGCCTCGCCCCGGAGATCGCCGTCCGCCTCAAGCGCAGCGCCGACGGTCTCCTCCCCGCCATCGCCCAGCAGTACGACACGGGCGAGGTACTGATGCTCGGCTGGATGGACGACGAGGCGCTGCACCGCACCCTCACCACCGGCCGCTGCACCTACTGGTCGCGCAGCCGCCAGGAGTACTGGGTCAAGGGCGACACCTCCGGCCACTTCCAGTGGGTCAGGTCCGTCGCCCTCGACTGCGACGCCGACACCCTGCTGGTCAAGGTCGACCAGGTGGGCGCCGCCTGCCACACCGGCGACCGCACCTGCTTCGACGCCGACGTGCTCCTGAAGGACGGCGCCGGTTCCGGCGTCCCGGCCTCCGATCAGTAAGGTCTGCCGCCATGGAACTGGAGACCTTCCGCAAGCTGGCGACCGACCGGCGCGTCATCCCGGTCACCCGCAAGCTCCTCGCCGACGGCGACACCCCGGTCGCGCTCTACCGCAAGCTCGCCGCCGAGCGCCCCGGCACCTTCCTGCTGGAGTCCGCCGAGAACGGCCGCACGGCATACCAATGGTCCCGCTACTCCTTCGTGGGCGTCCGCTCCTCGGCCACTCTCACCACCCGGGACGGCCAGGCCCACTGGCTCGGCACCCCGCCGGTCGGCGTGCCCGTCGAAGGCGACCCGCTGGCCGCCCTGCGCGCCACCATCGAGGCCCTGCACACCCCGCGCGCGGAGGATCTGCCCCCGTTCACCGGCGGCATGGTCGGCTATCTGGGCTACGACATCGTGCGCCGCCTGGAGAAGATCGGCCCGGGGGAGCGGGACGACCTGGGGCTGCCCGAGCTGACCATGCTCCTCACCAGCGACCTCGCGGTGATGGACCACTGGGAGGGCTCGGTCCTGTTGATCGCCAACGCGATCAACCACAACGACCTCGACACCGGTGTCGACGAGGCCTACGCCGACGCGATCGCCCGGCTCGACGCCATGGAGGCCGACCTCTCCCGCCCGGTCGCCCAGCCCCCGGCCGCCCTGCCCCCCTCCGAACTCCCCGAGTACACGGCCCTGTGGGGCGGTCCCGACTTCCAGGTCGCGGTCGAGGACATCAAGGAGCGCATCCGCGCGGGCGAGGCCTTCCAGGTCGTCCCCTCGCAGCGCTTCGAGACCCCGTGCACGGCGAGCGCCCTGGACGTCTACCGGGTCCTGCGGGCCACCAACCCGTCCCCGTACATGTACCTCCTCCGCTTCGAGGGCTTCGACGTCGTCGGCTCCTCCCCGGAGGCCCTGGTCAAGGTCGAGGACGGCCGGGCCATGGTCCACCCCATCGCCGGCACCCGGCCGCGCGGGGCCACCCCGCGGGAGGACCAGGACCTCGCCGACGAGCTGATGGCCGACCCCAAGGAGCGCGCCGAGCACCTGATGCTCGTCGACCTCGGACGCAACGACCTGGGCCGGGTCTGCGAACCGGGCTCCGTCGAGGTCGTCGACTTCATGTCGGTCGAGCGGTACTCGCACGTCATGCACATCGTCTCGACGGTCACCGGAAAGGTGTCCGAGGGCCGCACCGCCTTCGACGTGCTCACCGCCTGCTTCCCGGCCGGCACCCTCTCCGGCGCCCCCAAGCCCCGGGCGATGCAGATCATCGACGAACTGGAGCCGTCCAGAAGGGGGTTGTACGGCGGCTGCGTCGGCTACCTCGACTTCGCCGGCGACTCCGACACCGCCATCGCGATCCGTACCGCCCTCCTGCGGGACGGCACGGCGTACGTCCAGGCGGGCGCGGGCATCGTCGCCGACTCGAACCCGGTCGCGGAGGACCAGGAGTGCCGCAACAAGGCGGCCGCGGTGCTGCGCGCGGTGCACACGGCCAACAGACTGGGCAAGTAGGGCGCTTCTCACCCAACCCCGGGTGACCGTTCGCCCGGGGTTCAAGCCATAGTGGAGTACGTGACTGCTGTTCCTCACCCCCGTTCCGAAGCCGCACCCGCCGGGTCCGGCCGCCGCAGCCTTGCCATCGCGCTGTTGTTCGGTGCGCTCGGCGCGGCCGTGGCCCTGCTGTCCAGCCGGCAGCGCTGGGCGGAGGGCACCGCGACGGTGGCCGGCGGCTCCTTCCCGCTGACCGCCAAGGGCAGCGACGTCACGGGCGTTCCCGCGGCCCTCGCCATAGTGGGCCTCGCCGCGCTCGTCGCCGTCTTCGCCGTCCGCCGGGCCGGCCGCTTCCTGGTCTCCGGGCTCCTCGCGCTCTCCGGCGCCGGCATCGTCGCCGCCGCCCTGGCGGGCGTCTCCGACGGCTCCGCGCTGGACGAGAAGGCCGCCGAGGCCAGCGGCGACACCTCCGCCACGGTCGCCGCGCTCAGCCACACCGGCTGGCCGTACGTCGCCGTGGCCGGCGGCACGCTCATCCTGGTCGCCGGGCTGCTCGCGCTGCGCTACGGCCGCCTCTGGCCCGCCATGTCCGGCCGCTACGAGCGCGGCACGGGGGCGGAGCGGCCGCGCCGCGCACCCAAGCCGGTCGACCCGGACCGGCCCGAGGACATCTGGAAGGCCCTGGACCGGGGCGAGGACCCTACGGGAGCGTGAGCGCTTCGCCGGGGCGCCGCGATGAGTCGATCGGCCGTCGGTCGTCTGCGGCGTCCGTTGTGGCTGGTCGCGCCCACGCGGCGGCAGCCGCACATCGAAGACGGCCCCGCGCCCCTACGGGCGCTTCACTGCGGGGCGCCGAAAATCGATGTGGCGCATCAGACGCCACCCCTGCTCCCGGCACGCCCGGGCGTACGGGACAATGGAGCAAGAGCGTCCGGAACGGACCCGTACGAGCGCGGCCACGGACGCCACGTACGACACGCACCAGCTACGAGGAGCAAGTCATGGCGGGCAGCAGCCACGGTCACACCCCGGCCGCCTGGACCGGCGTCACCATCGCCTTCATCGGTTTCTGCGTCGCGGGCGCCTTCATGGTCATGGCCCAGCCGGTGGGCTTCTGGGCCGGCATGGTGATCGTGGTCCTCGGTGGCGTCGTCGGCATGATCATGCGGGCCATGGGCCTCGGCATGCCGAAGCAGACCGCCCTGGTGACGCGCACCGCCCCGGCTGCCGCCACCCGCGAGCCGGTCACCGCCGAGAGCTGATCGACAGCGCTTCCCGAGGGGCGGCCCGAGACATCGGGCCGCCCCTCGCGCGCGTGTGCCGACCGTACGGGGCACAATGCGAGGCGTGAACGCCGACACTTCCCGCGCAGCGGCCCAGGCGCCGCCCTCCCTGCGAGGACGGCTGGCCGTGCCCGCGGGGGTGCTGGCCGCCGTCGTCGGGGCCTTCGCCTACGTCGGCACGGTCGACCCCAACCAGCCCGGCCACTACCCGGTCTGCCCCCTCTACCGGCTCACCGGCCTGTACTGCCCCGGCTGCGGCGGCCTGCGCAGCGCGCACGCCTTCGTGCACGGCGACTTCCTGGCCGCGCTGCGGGACAACGCTGCGGGCGTGGCCGCCTATCTGGCCTTCGCCGTGGTGTGGACCGTCTGGGTCGCGCGCGCGGTACGCGGCCGGCCCGCCCGGATCGAGCTCAGGCCGGTGCCCATGTGGACCCTGGGTGCGGTGCTGCTGGTTTTCACCGTTGTCCGGAACCTGCCCTTCGTCGGCTGGTTGCATCCTTGATCAACTGGCGAACGTCCAGGTAGAGGGGGCGGCCGTCGGCCGGATGCGAGGTCGACGCCCTCCTGCGGATACCATCGATGTGACCACGGGTTTTGACCCGCGTGGGTTTTGACTCGCTCGGAAGAATCGTCCGGAACCGGAAGGGGACCGCTCGCGTGAGTGTGCTCGACGAGATCATCGACGGAGTCCGTGCCGACCTCGCGGAGCGGCAGGCGCGCGTCAGCCTCGACGAGCTCAAGGAGCGCGCGGCGAAGGCGCCCGCGGCCAAGGACGGCGTGGCCGCACTGCGCGGCGACGGCGTCAAGGTCATCTGCGAGGTGAAGCGCTCCAGCCCGTCCAAGGGCGCGCTGGCCGCGATCGCCGACCCGGCCGGGCTCGCCGCGGACTACGAGGCAGGCGGCGCGGCCGTCATCTCGGTCCTGACCGAGCAGCGCCGCTTCGGCGGCTCGCTGGCCGACCTGGAGGCGGTCCGGGCCCGCGTGGACATCCCGGTCCTGCGCAAGGACTTCATCGTCACGTCGTACCAGCTGTGGGAGGCCCGGGCGTACGGCGCCGACCTCGCGCTGCTGATCGTCGCCGCTCTCGACCAGCCGGCCCTGGAATCGCTGATCGAGCGTGCCGTCTCCATCGGCCTCACCCCGCTCGTCGAGGTGCACGACGAGGACGAGGTCGAGCGCGCGGTGGACGCGGGCGCCAAGGTGATCGGTGTCAACGCGCGCAACCTGAAGACCCTGGAGGTCGACCGCTCCACCTTCGAGCGGGTCGCCCCGGAGATCCCCGACACCGTCGTCAAGATCGCCGAGTCCGGGGTCCGCGGCCCGCACGACCTGATCGCCTACGCCAACGCGGGCGCCGACGCGGTCCTGGTCGGCGAGTCCCTGGTGACCGGCCGCGACCCCAAGTCGGCGGTGGCCGACCTGGTGGCGGCGGGCGAACATCCGGCACTCCGGCACGGCCGTCCCTGATCACCCGGTAGGCTGACGCCGATGACTCTCACCGTGACGACCGTGGACCGGTACGCCCGCCTGGCGCGCGGCTGCCGCCCCCGGGGCTGCCGAGCCCCGGCGAGGCGAGTCCACGGCCGCAGGGTGCGGTACGTCATCGGTGACGAACCGGGACAGGTGAACGGACGTCGATGGCAGCGCCCCGTCAGGGGCGCGGGGCTGAACTTGATGTGCGGCTACCGCCGCGCGGGCGCGAGCAACCACTGACGGCTCGCAGCCATCGGACATATCCCCGCCCCCACGGCGAACAGTGTCTTTTCACACGCACTCACCGTGAGGTTTCCGCATGCCCAGCGACTACTTCTTCCCTGACCCAGAAGGTCAGGTGCCCTCCCCCGAGGGCTACTTCGGCGCCTTCGGCGGCAAGTTCATCCCGGAGGCCCTCGTCGCCGCCGTGGACGAGGTCGCCGTCGAGTACGACAAGGCCAAGCACGACCCCGAGTTCGCCCGCGAGCTCGACGACCTGCTCGTCAACTACACCGGCCGCCCCAGCTCCCTCACCGAGGTCCCCCGGTTCGCCGCGGAAGCAGGTGGCGCCCGGATCTTCCTCAAGCGCGAGGACCTCAACCACACCGGCTCCCACAAGATCAACAACGTGCTCGGCCAGGCCCTGCTCACCAGGCGCATGGGCAAGACCCGGGTGATCGCGGAGACCGGCGCCGGCCAGCACGGCGTGGCGACGGCCACCGCCTGCGCGCTGTTCGGCCTCGACTGCACCATCTACATGGGCGAGATCGACACCCAGCGCCAGGCCCTGAACGTGGCCCGGATGCGCATGCTCGGCGCCGAGGTCATCTCCGTGAAGTCCGGCAGCCGCACCCTGAAGGACGCCATCAACGAGGCGTTCCGCGACTGGGTGGCGAACGTCGACCACACCCACTACCTCTTCGGTACGGTCGCAGGACCGCACCCCTTCCCGGCCATGGTCCGCGACTTCCACCGGGTCATCGGCGTCGAGGCCCGCCGCCAGCTCCTGGAGCGGGCCGGCCGGCTCCCCGACGCGGCGATCGCCTGCGTCGGCGGCGGCTCCAACGCCATCGGCCTCTTCCACGCCTTCATCCCCGACGCGGGCGTCCGCCTCATCGGCTGCGAGCCCGCGGGGCACGGCATCGAGACCGGCGAGCACGCGGCCACCCTCACCGCAGGCGAGCCCGGCATCCTGCACGGCTCCCGGTCCTACGTCCTCCAGGACGAGGAGGGCCAGATCACCGAGCCGTACTCGATCTCGGCCGGTCTGGACTACCCCGGCATCGGCCCGGAGCACTCCTACCTCAAGGACTCCGGCCGCGGCGAGTACCGCGCGGTCACCGACGACGCGGCCATGCAGGCCCTGCGCCTGCTCTCCCGCACCGAGGGCATCATCCCGGCCATCGAGAGCGCCCACGCCCTCGCCGGCGCCCTGGAGGTCGGCAGGGAACTCGGCAAGGACGGGCTGATCGTCGTCAACCTGTCCGGCCGCGGCGACAAGGACATGGACACCGCCGCGCGCTACTTCGGGCTGTACGACACCGACGCCGAGGTCGCCGCCGACGCCACCGCCACCGCCGAGATCGAGGGGGACGCCAAGTGAGCGGGAACATTCAGCAACTGTCCGACACCCTCGCGGGTGCCAAGGCCGAGGGCCGGTCCGCGCTCATCGCCTACCTCCCGGCCGGGTTCCCGACCGTGGCCGGCGGCATCGAGGCGATCAAGGCCGTCCTGGACGGCGGCGCGGACGTCGTCGAGGTCGGCCTGCCGCACAGCGACCCGGTCCTCGACGGCCCGGTCATCCAGACCGCCGACGACATCGCCCTGCGCGGCGGCGTCAAGATCGCGGACGTCATGCGCACGGTCAAGGAGGCCTACGCGGCCACCGGCAAGCCGATCCTCGTCATGACGTACTGGAACCCCATCGACCGCTACGGCGTCGAGCGCTTCACCGCCGAGCTGGCCGAGGCGGGCGGCGCGGGCTGCATCCTGCCCGACCTGCCCGTCCAGGAGTCGGCCCTGTGGAGGGAGCACGCCGAGAAGCACGGCCTCGCGACCGTCTTCGTCGTGGCGCCGAGCAGCAAGGACGAGCGGCTCGCGCAGATCACGGCGGCCGGCAGCGGCTTCGTCTACGCGGCCTCCCTGATGGGTGTCACCGGTACCCGTGAATCGGTCGGCGCGCAGGCCCAGGACCTGGTGGAACGCACCCGGGCCACCGGATCCGGGCTGCCCGTCTGCGTCGGCCTCGGCGTCTCCAACGCGGCCCAGGCAGCCGAGGTCGCCGGCTTCGCCGACGGGGTGATCGTCGGCTCGGCCTTCGTGAAGCGGATGCTGGACGCGCCGGACGACGCGGCCGGCGTGGCGGCCGTCCGGGAACTCGCCGGTGACCTGGCGAAGGGCGTGCGCGGACAGGCGTAACGGAACACCACGCAACATCCGGTCACTCGAACGGGTGGACCTGGGACCGGGGAGGCGCGGTGCGCCTCCCCGGTTCGTTCTGGTGGTGTGAGCGAGAAGAATCGTGACGGAAAGCGGACGGCCCGCGAGCGGATCGCAGCCGACCGCGAGAAGCAGCAGTCCGCGGAGAAGCGACGGCGCGCGCTGATCGTGGGCGCGAGCGTCGTCTGTGTCCTCGGCCTGGCGGCGGTGATCGGCGTCGTCGCCGCGAACGCGGGCAAGGACAAGACCAGCAAGAGCTCGGGCCCGGTCGTGGCGCCCTCGGGCGCGCAGGGCAAGGACAGCCTCGCGATCCCGGTCGGCAAGGACGACGCCAAGGCGACGCTCACCATCTGGGAGGACTTCCGCTGCCCGGCCTGCCAGGCCTTCGAGACGGCGTACCGCCCGACGCTCCACGAGCTGGCCGACTCCGGCAAGCTCAGAATCGAGTACCACCTGGTCACGCTGATCGACGGCAACCTCGGCGGCAGCGGCTCCCGGAACGCGGCCAACGCGGCGGCCTGCGCCCAGGACGCGGGCAAGTTCCGCGACTACCACGACGTGCTGTACGAGAACCAGCCGAAGGAAACCGACGACGCCTTCTCGAACAACGACAAGCTGATCGAGCTGGCCGGCAAGGTCCAGGGCCTGAATACGCCGACGTTCCAGAAATGCGTCAAGGACGGCAAGCACAACGCCTGGGTCGTGAAGTCCAACGAAGCCTTCCAGGCGGCCAAGTTCGGCGGCACCCCGACCGTTCTGCTCGACGGCAAGAACATCTACCAGGACCAGACCATGACCCCGGCCAAGCTGAAGCAGCTCGTGGAGGACGCCAACAAGGGGTGAGCGGGGTAAGCGTTTCTCACACCCCTGTTATGGAGCCGTAGCCGGGCTGGTTGCCGTCGGCCCGGTCCGGCACGGTAGCGTCGACCCTGCCATGGAATATCTTGCCTACATTCCCAGCCCTTCGCGCGGAGTGATCCACCTCGGTCCCATTCCGCTGCGCGGCTACGCCTTCTGCATCATCATCGGTGTCTTCGTAGCCGTATGGCTCGGAAACAGGCGCTGGATCGCCCGGGGCGGGCGGGCCGGCACAGTGGCCGACATCGCCGTCTGGGCCGTGCCGTTCGGCCTGGTCGGCGGGCGTCTGTACCACGTGATCACGGACTACGAGCTGTACTTCAGCGAGGGTCGTGACTGGGTCGACGCGTTCAAGGTGTGGCAGGGCGGCCTCGGCATCTGGGGTGCGATCGCGGTCGGCGCGCTGGGCGCGTGGATCGGCTGCCGGCGCCGGGGCATCCCGCTGCCGGCCTACGCCGACGCCATCGCCCCCGGCATCGCCTTCGCCCAGGCGATCGGCCGCTGGGGCAACTGGTTCAACCAGGAGCTGTACGGCCGCGAGACGCATCTGCCGTGGGCTCTGCACATCACCTCCTCCGAGGGCGGCCGGGTCCCCGGCTACTACCACCCGACCTTCCTCTACGAGTCGCTGTGGTGCATCGGCGTCGGTTTCCTCGTCATCTGGGCCGACCGCCGCTTCAAGCTGGGACACGGGCGGGCGTTCGCGCTGTACGTCGCCGCGTACTGCGTGGGCCGCGGCTGGATCGAGTACATGCGCGTCGACGACGCCCACCACATTCTCGGTCTGCGGCTCAACGACTGGACCGCGATGATCGTGTTCCTGCTCGCGGTGCTGTACATCGTGCTGTCCGCGAAGAAGCGGCCGGGCCGGGAGGCGGTGGTCGAGCCGGGCGTCCCCGACGGGGAGGCCGACGGCACGGGTGACGCCGCCGAGGCTGCTGAAGCAGAGGAGGCTTCCGGGTCGGAGGTTTCCGAGGCGGAGGCTTCCGAAGACGAAGCCGAGCACGAGGGCGAAGCCAAGGACGGAGTCGAAGTCGAGGTCGAGGCCAAAGCCAAGGACGAGGCCGGGTCGGCGACCAAGAAGAGCTGACCTGCCGCGATACGACGAAGAGGGCGCCCGGGACGGAACCGGTCGCCCTCTTCGCGTACGGGCCGACGGGTCGCGGCGAGCCCGGCACCGCCGCGGGGGTGCCCGCCGTTGCGGCGGAAGAAACTCACCGGCGGAGAAGAACGGATTGGGCTGTCGGTGTCAGCGGCGGTTCAGCAGGGAGAGGGTTCTGCGGGCTGTTGCCACTACCGCCGCGTCGATGAAGCTGCCGTCCGGGAGGGCCTGGGCGCCCTGTTCTGTGGTGGCGGCCTTGAGGATCTTCTCGGCCTGTTCCAGTTCGGCCTGGGTGGGCAGGTAGGCCCGTTCGATGATCGGGAGCTGGCGGGGGTGGATGGCGGCGCGGCCCAGGAAGCCCAGGGCGCGGCCGTGGGCGCAGGAGGTGGCGAGGCCCTTGAGGTCGCGGGTGTCGGGGTGGACCGACTGGGGTGGTGGGGCGAGGCCCGCGGCGCGGGCGGCGACCACGATCCGGGAACGGGACCAGTCGAGGCCGATGTCGTCGCATACGCCCAGGTCGGCCTGTAGGTCCGCCTCTCCGAGCGAGATGCCCCGCAGGGCGGGGTGGGCGGTGGCGATGGCGTAGGCGTGTTCGATGCCGAGGGCCGACTCCAGGAGGGCGTAGAGGGGGAGGGTGGTGGTCCGGGTGGCGATGTGGTGGATGTCGTCGGGGGCGGTCACCTTGGGGAGGCGCAGGCCGGCGAGGCCGGGGAGGCCGAGCAGGGCCTGGAGGTCGGCCGCGGCCCAGGGGGTGTCCAGGCTGTTGATCCGGACGTGCACCGGCACCGGCTGCGGGTGGGCCAGGAGGTCGGCGGTGGCGGCGCGGGCGCAGTCCTTGCGGTCGGGGGCGACGGCGTCCTCCAGGTCGATCACCACCACGTCCGCGCCGGAGACCAGCGCCTTGGCGACGACATGCGGCCGGTCACCGGGGACGTAAAGCCAGGTCAGCGGGAAGGGCGCGGTGGTCATACGGCGCCCTCCTCGCGCAGGGCCAGCAGCTGGGCCGGGGTCAGGCCCAGTTCGGTGAGGACCTCGTCCGTGTCGGCGCCGTGCGGACGGCCGGTCCAGCGGATCGCGCCGGGGGTGGCGGAGAGCCGGAAGAGGACGTTCTGCATGCGCAGCGGGCCCAGTTCGGGGTCGGGGACGGTGGTGATCGTGTCCAGTGCCAGGTACTGGGGGTCGTCCATCACGTCCTGTACGTCCTGGATGGGAGCCACCGCCGCCTCCGCCTTCTCGAACTCGGCCAGCACCTCGGCGCGGGAGCGGGTGGCGATCCAGTCGCCGACGGCCGTGTCGAGGACGTCGGAGTGCGCGGCCCGGTCGGCGCCGGTCGCGAACCACGGCTCGTCGATCAGCTCCGGGCGTCCGACCAGCCGCAGTACGCGTTCCGCGATCGACTGGGCCGAGGTGGAGACGGCGACCCAGGTCCCGTCAGCCGTGCGGTAGGTGTTGCGCGGGGCGTTGTTGGCGGAGCGGTTGCCGGTGCGCGCCTGGACGTAGCCGAGCTGGTCGTACCAGGTGGGCTGGGGGCCGAGGACGGTGAGGATCGGTTCGATGATCGCCATGTCGACGACCTGGCCCTCGCCGGTGCGGTCCCGGGCGGCGAGCGCGGTCATCACGGCGTACGCGGTCGCCAGCGCCGCGATGGAGTCGGCGAGCCCGAACGGCGGCAGCGTGGGTGGCGCCTCCGGTTCGCCGGTGATCGCCGCGAAGCCGCTCATCGCCTCGGCGAGGGTGCCGAAGCCGGGCCGGTGGGCGTAGGGGCCGAACTGGCCGAAGGCGGTGACCCGGGTCAGGATCAGCCGGGGGTTGGCGGCGGAGAGTTCCTCCCAGCCGAGGTCCCACTTCTCCAGGGTGCCGGGCCGGAAGTTCTCCACGATCACGTCGGCGGTGGCGGCGAGCCGGAGCAGTGTGGCGCGGCCGCCTGGCTTGGACAGGTCGAGGGTGATGGTGCGCTTGTTGCGGCCGAGCAGCTTCCACCACAGGCCGATGCCCTGCTTGGCCGGGCCGTGCCCCCGGGAGGGGTCGGGTTTGGCGGGGTGCTCGACCTTGACGACCTCGGCGCCGAAGTCACCGAGCAGGGTGGCGGCGAGGGGGCCGGCGAAGAGGGTGGCGAGGTCGAGGACGCGCAGACCGGCGAGGGGCTGGGGCTGTGTTGTCGTACTCATGCGGTGTACTGGGCCTCGATCTCCGGACGGTACGGCATGGACGTCGACGCCCCCTCCCGCTGCACGGCGAGCGCGGCCGCGGCCGCCGCCCAGGACAGGGCCTCCCGGATCGGCTTCTCCTCGGCCAGGGCGACCGCGAGGGCGCCGACGAAGGTGTCGCCCGCGCCCGTCGAGTCGACGGCGGCGACCCGGGGCGCCGGGAGGACGAGGGGCACGGCGTCACGGGTGAGGTAGAGGCAGCCGGCCGCACCCAGGGTGACGACGACCTGCGGCACCAGACCGAGCAGGGCGGCGGCCGCGTCGCGCGGGTCGGCGCGGTCGGTGAGGACGGCGGCCTCGCGCTCGTTGGGCACCAACAGGTCGATGTTGTCGAGGAGTTCGGAGGGCAGGGGGCGGGTGGGGGACGGGGTGAGGATGGTCCGGACGCCGTGCCGACGGGCGGCCTGCGCACCGGCGACGACCGCGGGCAGCGGGATCTCCAGCTGGAGGAGGAGGGTGTCGGCGGAGGCGATGACGCCCTCGTCGCCGGGGGCGAGATGGTCGACGGTGCCGTTCGCGCCGGGGATCACGACGATCGCGTTGCCGCCCTCGTCGTCCACGACGATGTGCGCGGTGCCGGAGGGGCCCTCGATCGTGCGCAGTGAGTCGGTGTCCACGCCGGAGTGTTCGAGGGTCTCCCGCATCCGGGTGCCGTAGGCGTCATGGCCGACCGCGCCGATCATCGAGACGGTGGCGCCGGCGCGGGCGGCGGCGATCGCCTGGTTGGCGCCCTTGCCGCCGGGGATCGTACGGAACTCCCGTCCCGTCACGGTCTCGCCGAGCTGCGGGGCCTTCTCGACGTACGCGACGAGGTCCATGTTGGTGCTGCCGAGTACGGCGATATGGGTCATGGGCGGGTCGCCTCCAGTCGGGTGAGGTGGGCGAGGGTGTCGAAGCCGGTGCCGTCGAAACCGGCGACGGAGGTGGCGAGTCGGTTCTTGAGCGAGGTCGTCCAGCGGTCGGGGAGGGCGTCGGGGTCGCCGGCGAGCAGTCCGGCGACGGAGCCGGCCGTCGCGCCGTTCGAATCGGTGTCCCAGCCGCCGCTCACCGCACGGCAGACGGAGCCGGTGAAGTCGCCGTCCGCGTGGGTGAGGGCGGCGGCGATCAGGGCGGTGTTGGGGATGGCGTGCACCCAGTGGTGGGTGGGGGAGTGGGTGCGGTGGAGTTCCGCCACGACCGTCTCGAAGTCCTCGTGGGTCTCGGCCAGCCGGATCGCCTGGTCGATCGCCTGGGCCAGCCGGGACCGGGGCGGGATCACCGTGCGGCCGGAGCGCAGGCAGGCGTGGACGTCGTGGGTTCCGCCGGCGGCGGTGGCGATGGTGGCCGCCGTGAACATCGCCGCGTAGACGCCGTTGGCCGTGTGGGTGAGGGCGGCGTCGCGGTGGGCCTGCTCGGCCGCGGCGGCCGGGTCGCCGGGGTTGGTCCAGCCGTGCACGTCGGCGCGGATCAGGGCGCCGATCCACTCGCGGAAGGGGTTGCGGTGGCGGGCGGTGCCCGGCGGTTCGACGCCGGTGAGGAGGTTGCGGTAGGCGATGCGCTCGGCGGTGAAGGTACGGCCGGCGGGGAGTTCGTCGAGCCAGAGGGCGGCTACGTCGGCGGTGGTGAAGCCTCTGGTGTGGCGCTGGAGCAGGAGGAGGTTGAGGAGGGGGTAGTTGAGGTCGTCGTCCTCGGGCATGCCGTCGATGTTCTCGACGAGGGAGGTGCCCGCGGAGCGGCGGTTCCAGGGGTGGGCGGCGAGGAGGTCGGCGGGGACGCCGCGGGCGGTGAAGTAGTGGTTCAGGGGCCAGTTGCCGGTGGCCTGGGCGAGTTCGCGGATGGCATGGAGGGGGAGCTTCTCGACGGGTTTGCCGAGCAGACAGCCAACAGCTCTGCCGAGCCAGGCGGCGTGGTAGGCGCGGGGGGCGGGCAGCGCCCCGTAAGGGGCGCGGGGAACCGCGCGATCAGCCACATCGCACCCGCAGTCGCACGACGGCCTGCACCGCCCTCCCCGGTGGGCGTTCGGCCACTCCGGACACAGCGCCTTGATCTCGGCCAGATCCGTCGGCTCGTTCAACCGGCTCGGCAGGTCCGCGAGTTCGTCGAGGAGGTCCTCCGCCAGCTGGCGGAGGTAGCGGGACACCCGGTCCGGCGACGCCCCCGCCCGGTCCGGCGCGTCCGCGCCCCCCGCCGCCTTCCAGCGCGCCGCGACCGCGCCGGGCTCCCGCCCGTCCTGGCGGGCCTGGCGGATCTCATGGCCCAGCAGATCCTCCGGCTGGACCCAGGTCAGGCGGAGCATCCCGCGCCCCCGAGGCGAGCGAAGGATTCCTCGTGGGCCCGCCGGAGGCCCGTGTCGCGGGTGAAGATCTCCCTGGTCACGGCGGCCAGCGTGCGCGGCGGCTCCCAGAGGTCCAGGCGGCTCGCCTCGGCGACCCGCTTCGACCACTCCTCCGGCACGGCGGAGCCCAGCGCCCCGGCGATCGCACCCGCCATCGTCGCGATCGAGTCGCAGTCCCGGCCGTAGTTGACGGAACCGAGGACGGCGTGCCGGTAGTCGCCGCCTGCCACCACCAACATGCCGAGCGCGACGGGGAGTTCCTCGATCGCGTGCAGGCGGGAGGGGCGGCGGGCGCCGAGCGAGGGAGCGCGGTAGTCGGGGCCGACCGTGTCGTAGGGGGTGACCGCCTCCCGGAGGGGGGTGAGAGCCGACTCGAAGTCGGTGTGGTGCGCGGCCACTTCACAGACCGCTTCGATCGCCGTGCGCGTGCCGTCCTTCGCCAGGGACAGGCACGCCGTGACGACCGAGTCCGCCGTGGCGCCCGGCGTGGCCGCCGCGGCCACCGCCGCCGCGAGGACACCCGCCGCCTCCCTGCCGTACGACGACTGGTGGGCGCCGGCGACGTCCAGGGCCTCGGCGTACGCGGCCCGCGGGTTCGCCGCGTTGACCAGGCCGACCGGGGCCATGTACATCGCCGCACCGCAGTTGACGATGTTGCCGGTGCCGGCCTCGCGGGGGTCGACATGGCCGTAGTGGAGGCGGGCCGCCAGCCACTTCTCGGCGAGGAAGACCCGCTGGAGGGGGATGGTCTCGGTCTCCAGCTCCGGGATCCAGCGGGGGTTGGTCATCAGGTCGGGGACCAGGTGGTCGGCGATCGCGTACGCGTCGAGATGGTCGCGGACGCGGTCGTACACCCGTACCAGCGCATGGGTCATCAAGGTGTCGTCGGTGACGTGCCCGTCGCCCTTGTGGTACGGGGCGATGGGGCGGGCGGTGCGCCAGGCGTCGCCGTTCCAGGGGCCGACGATGCCGTGCACGCGGCCGCCGTGGCGTTCGAGGATCTGGTCGGGGGAGTAGCCCTCGACGGGACCGCCGAGGGCGTCACCCACGGCGGCTCCGACGAGCGCTCCGGTGATCCGTTCGTCGAGCGAAGCTCCGGCGCTTTCTTCTCCTTTGGGCGTCATGCCCTGAATCATCCTCCTGGGTGGACCGGTTGTGTGGCTTCCAGGAGTTCGGCGAGTTCCACGAGGTCGGTGCCGGTGAGGCGGGGGAGGGCGCAGCCGGAGAGGGTGCGGCAGGCGTCCCGCCAGGGCGCCGGGATCGAGTCGCCGCCGCCGAGGGCGCCGGTGAGGGCGCCGGCCAGGGCGGGGGCCGAGTCGGCGACCCGGGAGAGACAGGCGGCGGCGGGGACGGCCTCGGCGATCCGGCCGCGCGCGGCGGTGGTGAGGGCGAGGGCGACCGGGACGGTTTCGGCGGCGGCGATGCCGTAGCTGTAGACGTGGTCGACGATTTGGTGTTCCAGGAGGGGGACGAGGGCGAACGCGGTGTCGGCCGTGGCGGTGAGGGTCAGGGCGTGGCGGGCGTTGCGGCCGATCTCGGTGGCCTCGGGGAGTTCGGCGAGCGCGGCAGCCACGCAGGTCTCCGCCTCGGCGCCGACGAGGGCGAGCGCGAGAGCGGCCGCCATGGCACGGGCGCCGTGCACTCCGTCGCCGTCCTGGGTGTAGCGGGCGTCGAACTCGGCGAGGTCGGCGGCGCGTTGGGGGTCGCCGGGGTGGGCGACGGCGAGCGCGCAGGCGCGGACGCAGGCGGCGTCGTCGAAGTAGTGCGGGTTGTCGTGGCCGGTGGCGGGCGGGCGCAGGCCGGTGGCGAGGTTGCCGAGGCCGGCGCGGACGGAGATACGGGCGCGCAGGGGGAGGACGGCCGACTCGATCTCGGGGGCGCGTTCCGCGGCGGCGGCGACCTCGGAGGCGACGGCGGTCCAGGTGAGGTCGATGGCGGCGCGGGTACGGAGCTCACGGCTGAGGTCGGCGAGGGCGGTGTCGTCGCCGGCGCGCAGGACGGCTTCCGCGGCGAAGGCGGCCCACTCGGCGTCGTCGGAGGGGCCGAGGCGGAGGGGCTCGGGGGGCTGGTTGAGGGCGATGGGGACGGGGAGGGTGGTGGTCGCGTTCTGTTCGGCGAAGGTGTCGAGTTCCCGGGTGAGGCGGCGGGTCCACTCCGGCATGCGGGCGGCGCGGTGCCGCGCGGAAGGCCAGCCGGCCGCGTCACCTGCGGCGAGGCCCAGCAGGAGGCCCTCGATACGACGCCGGTTCACCGCAGCTCCTCGCTGTGGCCCGCGCCCAGAGGGGTGCGCAGCAGTTCCGCCACTTCCAGCACATGCTGCCCGGCCATCGACGGCAGACAGCTCCCCCGCGCCGGTCCGATCGCCGCCCCCCACTCCGCCGGGATCGCGCCTTCCCCCCGCGTCGCTCCCGCCAGCGCGCCGGCCACCGCTGCTGTCGTGTCCGCGTCGCGGCCCATGTTGACGGCCGTCAGCACCGCATCCCGGAAGTCGCCGTCCGCCGCCGCGTACGCGCCGAAGGCCAGGGCCACCGCCTCCGGGGCCAGGTCGGTCCACGGGTAGCCGCCGATGACGACCGCCGAGCGGACCGCCCGTTCGCCCCGGTGGGCCACCGCGACCGCCCGGCGCAGGGAGCGTGCCGTCCACGAGTCGTCCGGTACCACCGCCAGCGCGGCCGCCACCACCGCCGTCGGCGGGGCGCCCGCCATCGCCGCCGCCACGCCCGCCGCCACCGCCTGGCCGCCGTAGATGCCCTCGCCCTCGTGGCTCACCGAACCGTCGATCGCGACCAGCCGGGCCGCCTCGGCCGGCCGGCCCGCCGCGAAGACGCCGAAGGGTGCCGCCCGCATGGCCAGGCCGTCGCTCCAGGCGTGCCGGTGCTGGGCGGAGATGGGGGCGGCGAGGCCCCGGCGGAGGTTCTCCAGGGTGCCGCGTTCGCTGAACCCGGCGCCCTTGAAGGGACCCTCGGCGCGGTCGGCGATCCACTCGTGCCAGGCCGCCTCGACATGGGCCGGGGTGAGGGCCGAGCCGTGGCGGGCGAGCAGGAGGCCGGAGAAAATCGCGTACTCGGTGTCGTCCGTGCCGGCCGGGGTGTCGGCGACGTACCCCGTGATGCGGCCCCAGCGGGCGCGGATCTCGGAGGGCTTCATGTTCTCGGCCGGCGCCCCCAGCGCGTCGCCCACGGCCAGGCCCAGCAGCGCGCCCCGCGCCCGGTCGAGCAGGGGGAAGGCGCGCTCGTCGGGGGCGGGGACCGACGGGGTGCAGACGATCGATGTCATGGGCGGGCCTCTCCGGGAGGGGTCGCGCGCCGGGGCGCGGAGCCGTTTGCGGATGTGTCCCACCAACGGCGGTTGACCGCAGCCTGCCAGGCCCCCACATCACCCGGTCGACATTTGTGCAGTGCATGGCACAAGTGAGCGTAGAAGGGTAAAGCCGCAGGTTAGCCGAGCCTTTCCTTGCTGGCGGAGGGGAATGCCGGGGCGTAGTGTCGATGTTGTCGAAAGATGGAATCAGTCCAGATTTAGCTTTGCCTCAGCTTACTTGGGGCATGTTCGAGACCTCTTGGGGGACCCGCATGGCCGTCATCGAGACCCAGGCGACACTGCACGTGGCGCACCGTGACAACCACACCCACCGGGATGTCAACGGAGGGTGGCTGCGGCCCGCGGTCTTCGGTGCCATGGACGGGCTCGTCTCCAACCTCGCCCTGATCACCGGTGTCGCCGGCGGGGCCGTCAGTCACCAGACCATCGTCATCACCGGGCTCGCGGGACTCGCCGCCGGTGCCTTCTCCATGGCCGCCGGCGAGTACACCTCCGTCGCCTCGCAGCGCGAGCTCGTCGAGGCCGAGCTGGACGTGGAGCGCGGGGAACTGCGCAGGCATCCGCAGGACGAGGAGGCCGAGCTGGCCGCGCTGTACGTGGCGAGAGGGGTCGAGGCGCCGCTCGCGCGGGAGGTCGCCCGGCAGCTGTCCGCCGATCCGGAGCAGGCGCTGGAGATACACGCCCGCGAGGAGCTGGGCATCGACCCCGGTGACCTGCCCTCGCCGCTGGTCGCTGCCGTGTCGTCCTTCGGCTCGTTCGCGCTGGGCGCACTGCTGCCCGTACTGCCGTTTCTGCTCGGCGCCACCGTGCTCTGGCCCGCCCTGCTGCTCGCGCTCGTCGGGCTGTTCGGCTGTGGTGCCGTGGTGGCCAAGGTGACCGCGCGGACCTGGTGGTTCAGCGGCCTGCGGCAGCTCGCGCTGGGTGGCGCCGCGGCCGGTGTGACGTACGCCCTGGGCAGTCTGTTCGGAACCGCCGTAGGATAGCTCGACCGCTACTTATGCGTTGGGCCGCATAAGTAGCCGTTACTCACTGGTTTCGATTGCTTAACCACTGGGCATGAGCCGTAAGCACCGCAGGCAAGGACGCCTGACGTGCACCTGTGGGGTGACGACGACGCTCACCCTCGCCCCCGCGGACCGATGGACACGGATCTGTCCGGATCGGTCCCCCACCACCTTCGCCGCCTGAGCGGCACCGCGCCGTAAACCCCTGCGGCGTCCGCATGTTGGAACGGTGTATCCAGTTCCCGAGAACCGCTCCATCATGTAACCTGCGTGAAATTTCGCAACAAAAACGCAGAGGGCCAGCGTCGTCCCTCGGCACCTGCTATATGCCACTGACGACGACGGGAGAGCCGATGCGTACGCCGCGCCAGCCGTCCCAGCACTCCACGAATGGCCTGAACTGGTCTTTCATGGATGCTCGCCCTGCTGCGCAGGGTATGTACGACCCCCGCAACGAGCGCGACGCCTGTGGCGTCGGCTTTGTGGCCACCCTCACCGGCGAGGCGAGCCATGCGCTGGTCGAGCAGGCGCTCACGGTTCTGCGCAACCTGGAGCACCGCGGCGCGACCGGCTCCGAGCCCGACTCCGGCGACGGCGCCGGCCTGCTCTCCCAGGTGCCCGACGCCTTCTTCCGCGAGGTGGCCGGATTCGAACTGCCGGCGGCCGGTTCGTACGCCGTCGGTATCGCCTTCCTTCCGGAGGACGGCATCCAGGACGCCGTCTCGCGGATCGAGACGATCGCCGGCGAGGAGGGCCTCACCGTCCTCGGCTGGCGCGAGGTCCCGGTCGCCCCGGAACTGCTCGGCGCCACCGCCCGCTCCACCATGCCGGTCTTCCGGCAGATCTTCGTCACCGACGGAGCCAGCGAGGGCATCGCGCTGGACCGCCGGGCGTTCGTGCTGCGCAAGCGCGCCGAGCGCGAGGCGGGCGTCTACTTCCCCTCGCTGTCCGCCCGGACGATCGTCTACAAGGGCATGCTGACCACCGGCCAGCTGGAGCCCTTCTTCCCGGACCTGTCCGACCGCCGCTTCGCATCCGCGATCGCGCTCGTGCACTCCCGGTTCTCCACCAACACCTTCCCGTCGTGGCCGCTCGCGCACCCCTACCGGTTCGTCGCGCACAACGGTGAGATCAACACGGTCAAGGGCAACCGCAACTGGATGGTGGCCCGCGAGTCCCAGCTGGTCTCCGACCTGTTCGGCCCGCAGGACAAGCTGGACCGCGTCTTCCCGATCTGCACGCCCGACGCCTCCGACTCGGCGTCCTTCGACGAGGTGCTGGAGCTCCTGCACCTGGGCGGGCGCTCGCTGCCGCACTCCGTGCTGATGATGATCCCGGAGGCGTGGGAGAACCACGACTCCATGGACCCGGCCCGGCGCGCCTTCTACGGCTTCCACGCCACGATGATGGAGCCCTGGGACGGTCCCGCCTGTGTCACCTTCACCGACGGCTCCCAGGTCGGCGCCGTTCTCGACCGCAACGGTCTGCGCCCGGGCCGCTACTGGGTCACCGACGAGGGCCTGGTCGTCCTCGGCTCCGAGGTCGGCGTCCTCGACATCGACCCCGCCAAGGTCGTCCGCAAGGGCCGCCTGCAGCCCGGCAGGATGTTCCTCGTCGACACCGTCGAGCACCGCATCATCGAGGACGACGAGATCAAGGCCGGCCTCGCCGCCGCACAGCCCTACGCCGAGTGGCTGGAGGCCGGCGAGATCGAGCTGAGCGACCTGCCCGAGCGTGAGCACATCGTGCACACCCACGCCTCGGTCACCCGCCGCCAGCAGACCTTCGGCTACACCGAGGAAGAGCTGCGCGTCATCATCGCGCCGATGGCCAAGGCCGGTGCCGAGCCGATCGGCTCCATGGGCACCGACTCGCCGATCGCGGCGCTGAGCGAGCGCCCGCGGCTGCTCTTCGACTACTTCACCCAGCTGTTCGCGCAGGTCACCAACCCGCCGCTGGACGCGATCCGCGAAGAGCTCGTGACGAGCCTGCGCTCCTCCCTCGGTCCCGCGGGCAACCTGCTCGACCCGAACGCCGCCTCCTGTCGCTCCGTCGTGCTGCCCTTCCCGGTGATCGACAACGACGAGCTGGCCAAGCTCATCCACATCAACGCCGACGGCGACATGCCCGGCTTCAAGGCCGCGACCCTGTCCGGTCTGTACCGGGTCTCCGGCGGCGGCGACACCCTCGCCGCGCGGATCGAGGAGATCTGCGCCGAGGCCGACGCGGCCATCGAGAACGGCGCCCGGCTCATCGTCCTGTCGGACCGGCACTCGGACGCCGAGCACGCGCCGATCCCCTCGCTGCTGCTCACCGCGGCCGTCCACCATCACCTCATCCGCACCAAGCAGCGCACCCAGGTGGGCCTGCTCGTCGAGGCCGGTGACGTCCGCGAGGTCCACCATGTCGCCCTGCTGATCGGCTTCGGCGCCGCCGCCGTCAACCCGTACCTGGCGATGGAGTCCGTCGAGGACCTGACCCGCGCGGGCACCTTCCTGCCGGGCATGGAGTCCGAGCAGGCCATCCGCAACCTGATCTACGCCCTCGGCAAGGGCGTCCTGAAGGTCATGTCCAAGATGGGCATCTCCACGGTCGCCTCCTACCGCGGTGCCCAGGTCTTCGAGGCCGTCGGTCTCGACACCGCGTTCGTCGAGAAGTACTTCAACGGCACCGCCACCAAGATCGGCGGCGTCGGCATCGACGTCATCGCCAAGGAGGTCGCCGCCCGCCACGCCAAGGCGTACCCGGCCTCCGGCATCGCGCCGGCCCACCGCGCCCTGGACATAGGGGGCGAGTACCAGTGGCGCCGCGAGGGCGAGCCGCACCTGTTCGACCCGGAGACGGTCTTCCGCCTCCAGCACTCGACGCGCGCCAACCGCTACGACATCTTCAAGAAGTACACGGACCGGGTGAACGAGCAGTCCGAGCGGCTCATGACGCTCCGTGGGCTCTTCGGCTTCAAGAGCGACCGTCCGTCGATTTCCATCGACGAGGTCGAGCCGGTCTCCGACATCGTCAAGCGCTTCTCCACCGGCGCCATGTCGTACGGCTCCATCTCGCGCGAGGCCCACGAGACCCTCGCCATCGCCATGAACCAGCTGGGCGGCAAGTCCAACACCGGTGAGGGCGGCGAGGACCCGGACCGTCTGTACGACCCGGCGCGGCGCAGCGCCATCAAGCAGGTGGCGTCCGGCCGCTTCGGCGTGACCTCCGAGTACCTGGTCAACGCGGACGACATCCAGATCAAGATGGCCCAGGGCGCCAAGCCCGGCGAGGGCGGCCAGCTGCCCGGCCACAAGGTCTACCCGTGGGTCGCCAAGACCCGGCACTCCACCCCGGGCGTCGGCCTGATCTCCCCGCCGCCGCACCACGACATCTACTCCATCGAGGACCTGGCCCAGCTGATCCACGACCTCAAGAACGCGAACCCGCAGGCGCGGATTCACGTCAAGCTGGTCTCGGAGGTCGGCGTCGGCACGGTCGCGGCCGGTGTGTCCAAGGCGCACGCGGACGTCGTGCTCATCTCCGGCCACGACGGCGGTACGGGTGCCTCCCCGCTGACCTCGCTGAAGCACGCGGGCGGCCCCTGGGAGCTGGGCCTCGCCGAGACCCAGCAGACCCTGCTGCTCAACGGCCTGCGGGACCGGATCGTCGTCCAGACCGACGGTCAGCTGAAGACCGGCCGGGACGTGGTCATCGCCGCGCTGCTCGGCGCCGAGGAGTTCGGTTTCGCGACCGCGCCGCTCGTCGTCTCCGGCTGCATCATGATGCGCGTCTGCCACCTGGACACCTGCCCGGTGGGCGTCGCCACCCAGAACCCGGTGCTGCGCGACCGCTTCTCCGGCAAGGCCGAGTACATCGTCAACTTCTTCCGGTTCATCGCCGAGGAGGTCCGCGAGATCCTCGCCGAGCTGGGCTTCCGCACCATCGAGGAGGCCGTCGGCCACGCGGAGGCGCTCGACGTCACCCGCGCCGTGAACCACTGGAAGGCGCAGGGCCTGGACCTGGCCCCGCTGTTCTACGTGCCCGAGCTGCCCGAGGGCGCGGCCCTGCACCAGACGGTCGCGCAGGACCACGGCCTGGAGAAGGCCCTGGACAACGAGCTGATCAAGCTCGCCTCGGACGCCCTGGCCGCCTCCAGCGCCACCGACGCCCAGCCGGTGCGCGCCCAGATCAAGGTGCGCAACATCAACCGGACGGTCGGCACCATGCTCGGCCACGAGGTGACGAAGAAGTTCGGCGGCGCGGGCCTGCCCGACGACACCATCGACATCACCTTCACCGGCTCGGCCGGCCAGTCCTTCGGCGCCTTCCTGCCGCGCGGTGTCACGCTCCGCCTGGAGGGCGACGCCAACGACTACGTCGGCAAGGGCCTCTCCGGCGGCCGGGTCATCGTGCGCCCCGACCGGAACGCCGACCACCTCGCCGAGTTCTCCACCATCGCGGGCAACACCATCGCCTACGGCGCGACCGGCGGCGAGCTGTTCCTGCGCGGTCGCAGCGGCGAGCGGTTCTGTGTCCGCAACTCCGGTGCGCTGGTGGTCTCGGAGGGCGTGGGCGACCACGGCTGCGAGTACATGACCGGCGGTCACGCGGTGGTCCTGGGCGAGACGGGCCGCAACTTCGCGGCCGGCATGTCCGGTGGCATCGCGTACGTGATCGACCTGAACGTCGACAACGTCAACGCCGGCAATGTCAGCGCCGTCGAGGCCCTCGACGACAGCGACAAGCAGTGGCTGCACGACGTGGTGCGCCGCCACGCCGAGGACACCGGCTCCACGGTCGCCGAGAAGCTGCTCGCCGACTGGGACACGGCCGTCCAGCGGTTCAGCAAGATCATCCCCAGCACGTACAAGGCAGTGCTCGCCGCCAAGGACGCCGCCGAGCGAGCGGGTCTCTCCGAGACCGAGATCACCGAGAAGATGATGGAGGCGGCGATCAATGGCTGACCCGAAGGGCTTCCTGACCCACGGCCGTGAGGTCGCCCGGACCCGTCCCGTCACCGAGCGCGTCCGGGACTGGAACGAGGTCTACGTCCCCGGCTCGCTGCTGCCGATCATCAGCAAGCAGGCCGGCCGGTGCATGGACTGCGGCATCCCGTTCTGTCACAACGGCTGTCCGCTCGGCAACCTGATCCCCGAGTGGAACGACTTCGCCTACCGCGAGGACTGGACGGCCGCCTCGGAGCGCCTGCACGCGACCAACAACTTCCCGGAGTTCACCGGTCGCCTCTGCCCGGCCCCGTGCGAGTCGGCGTGCGTGCTCGGCATCAACCAGCCGGCCGTCACCATCAAGAACGTCGAGGTCTCGATCATCGACAAGGCGTGGGACGCGGGCACCGTCGCCCCGCAGGCCCCGGAGCGCCTGTCCGGCAAGACCGTCGCCGTGATCGGCTCGGGCCCGGCCGGCCTGGCCGCCGCCCAGCAGCTCACCCGGGCCGGCCACACGGTCGCCGTCTACGAGCGCGCCGACCGCGTCGGCGGCCTGCTCCGCTACGGCATCCCCGAGTTCAAGATGGAGAAGCGGCACATCAACCGCCGTATCGAGCAGATGCGCGCGGAGGGCACCCGCTTCCGTACCGGCATCGAGATCGGCCGCGACCTCAAGGCGACCGACCTGAAGAAGCGGTACGACGCGGTCGTCATCGCCGCCGGTGCCACCACCGCCCGTGACCTCCCGGTTCCCGGCCGCGAGCTCAAGGGTGTCCACCAGGCGATGGAGTACCTGCCGCTGTCGAACAAGGTCCAGGAGGGCGACTACGTCACCTCCCCGATCTCGGCCGAGGGCAAGCACGTCGTCGTCATCGGCGGCGGCGACACCGGCGCCGACTGCGTGGGCACCGCCCACCGGCAGGGCGCGGCCTCGGTCACCCAGCTGGAGATCATGCCCCGGCCGGGCGAGGACCGGGCGCCGCACCAGCCGTGGCCGACCTTCCCGATGCTCTACAAGGTCACCTCGGCACACGAGGAGGGCGGTGAGCGGGTCTACTCCGTCTCCACCACCCACTTCGAGGGCGACGAGGACGGCAACGTCCAGTGGCTGCACCTCACCGAGGTGGAGTTCATCGACGGCAAGCTGACCCCGAAGCCGGGCACCGAGCGCAAGATCCCGGCTCAGCTGGTGACGCTGGCCATGGGCTTCACCGGCACCGACCGGGACAACGGCCTGGTCGAGCAGTTCGGTCTCGACCTCGACGAGCGCGGCAACGTCGCCCGCGACGCCGACTTCCAGACCAATGTGCCCGGCGTCTTCGTCGCCGGTGACGCCGGCCGCGGCCAGTCCCTGATCGTCTGGGCGATCGCGGAGGGCCGCTCGGCCGCCAAGGGCGTCGACCGCTTCCTGACCGGAGCGAGCGAACTCCCGGCCCCGATCCGCCCGACGGACCGCTCGCTGATGGTCTGACCCACCCCGAAGAACGTCCCGTACAAAGGCGTACGGAACACCGTGTGGCGCCTGCCCGCCAGTCCCCGACCGGACGACTGGGCAGGCGCCGCCGCATGTGCGCTGATCAAGTAACCTCGGCCTCCTGACGGTGAGATGAGGGGGAACAGGGATGGCCGCGATCAGTCTCAGCAAGGTGGAGCAGGCCGCGCCAAGGCTCGTCGGCTCCTACCGCTCCGCCGGGATCTCCCTCACCAAGCACGGACTCGACGGGCTCCGGGCCGCCGTCTACCTGGTCGTCGACTACTCCGGTTCCATGAAGCCGTACTACGCCGACGGCAGTGTGCAGGCCCTCGCCGACCGGGTGCTGGGCCTCTCCGCACACCTGGACGACGACGGCCGGGTCCCCGTCGTCTTCTTCTCCACCGACATCGACGCGGTCACCGACATCAGCCTCGCCGAGCACGAGGGCCGTATCGAGAAGATCGCGGCCGGGCTCGGGCACATGGGCAAGACCAGCTACCACCTGGCCATGGACGCCGTCATCGACCACTACCTCGACAGCGGCGCCACCGCGCCCGCCCTGGTCGTCTTCCAGACCGACGGCGGCCCGATCAACAAGCTCGCCGCCGAACGCTACCTGTGCAAGGCGGCCAAGCTGCCGCTGTTCTGGCAGTTCGTCGGCTTCGGAGACCCGCACAGCAAACAGTTCGACTTCCTGCGCAAGCTCGACGAGCTGGCGGTGCCGGGCAAGCGGGCGGTGGACAACGCGGGCTTCTTCCACGCCGGTTCGGACCCGCTGAAGGTGCCGGACGGTCAGCTGTACGACCGTCTCGTCGGCGAGTTCCCGCAGTGGCTGGCGGCGGCCCGATCGGCGGGCATCGTACGAGCCGACTGAGCCGACCGACTTTACGTCGCACCGTTGGCTGTCGGGGTCCTGTCATGCCACCCTGAGGGGTGATCCGGCGGGGAGGCGACGCGACGTATGGACGACGCGGCACGAACGGTGAACGGCTCGGTACGGGTGGGGAGTTCGGCGACCAGGGAGAACCCGCCGGGCAAGGGTGAGAAGCTCGCGGACTGGGCCGACGGGCGGCTGGGGATTTACGGCCTGGCCAAGGCCAACATGCGCAAGGTGTTCCCGGACCACTGGTCCTTCATGCTGGGCGAGGTCTGCCTCTACAGCTTCCTCATCCTGATTCTCACGGGCATCTACCTCACCCTCTTCTTCGAGCCCAGCGGCGCCGAGGTCGTCTACCACGGCTCCTACGAGCCGATGAACGGCATCATCATGACCAAGGCGTACGAGTCGACGCTGCACATCAGCTTCGACGTACGCGGCGGACTGCTGATCCGGCAGATCCACCACTGGGCGGCGCTGGTCTTCGTCGCCGGGATGTTCGTCCACATGATGCGGGTGTTCTTCACCGGCGCCTTCCGCAAGCCGCGCGAGGTCAACTGGCTGTTCGGCTGGACTCTGCTGTTCCTCGCCATCCTCACCGGCCTGACCGGCTACTCGCTCCCCGACGACCTGCTCTCCGGCACCGGCGTCCGGTTCGCCGACGGCGCGATCCTGTCGATCCCGATCGTCGGCTCGTACCTCTCGATGTTCCTGTTCGGCGGGGAGTTCCCGGGCCACGACATCATCTCCCGGTTCTTCCCGATCCACGTCCTGCTGCTTCCCGGGATCATGCTGGGGCTGGTGGTGGCTCACCTGATCCTGGTCTTCTACCACAAGCACACCCAGTACCCCGGGCCCGGACGCGACCAGAAGAGCGTCGTCGGCATGCCCTTCCTGCCGGTCTACATGGCCAAGGCCGGCGGCTTCTTCTTCCTCACCTTCGGCATCCTCGCGATCATCGGCGCCATCGCCACCATCAACCCGGTGTGGGCCTTCGGCCCCTACCGCCCGGACCTGGTGACCACCGGCGCGCAACCCGACTGGTACCTCGGCTTCTCCGAGGGGCTGATCCGGGTGATGCCCGGCTGGGAGATCAACGGCTGGGGTCACACCCTGGAGCTGGGTGTCTTCATCCCCTTCTCGCTCTTCCCGCTCTTCCTCCTGGCCATCGGCGTCTACCCGTTCATCGAGGCGTGGATCACCGGCGACAAGCGCGAGCACCACATCCTCGACCGCCCGCGCAACGTCCCCGTCCGCACCGCTCTCGGCGTGGCCTGGCTCAGCATCTACTTCGTCCTGTTGATCGGCGGCGGCAACGACATCGTCGCCACCCATCTCCACCTCTCCATCAACTCGATCACCTGGTTCGTGCGGATCTCCGTCTTCGTCGTCCCCGTCCTCGCCTTCATCACCACCAAGCGGATCTGCCTCGGCCTGCAACGCCGGGACCGCGACAAGGTGCTGCACGGCCGGGAGACCGGCCTCATCAAGATGCTTCCGCACGGCGAGTACATCGAGGTCCACGAACCCCTCGGCCAGGACAGCCTGTTCGTCCTCACCCAGCACGAACAGAACCCGCCGTACGAGATCGGCCCGCTGGAGGACGCGAACGGCGTACGCCGGAAGGTCACGGTCGTCCGGCGGATACGCGCGAGCCTGGCGAAGGGCATGTTCGGCCCGGACACCCACATCGCGAAGCCGACGCGGGAGGAGTACAAGGAGCTCACGAGCGGCGATCACCACTAGGCGCCCCGTCAGGGGCGCGGGGAACTGCGCGACCAGCCCCCACGGGCCTGCGGTTCAGGTACGACCTTGAGCACCTCTCTGCGACATTCCTCCGGCGTCCCCCAAGCCCCCCGCAACGCCCGCGCCTTGGTCAGCCACAACGACAGGTCGTTCTCCGCCGTGTAGCCGATCGCCCCATGCAGCTGCAGCGCGGCCCTGGAGCTGAGGTACGCCGCCTCGCACGCGCCGAGCTTCGCCGCGGCCACATCCGACGGAGTCATCGTCACCGCCGCCCCGAAGAGCACCGGCCGGGCGAACTCCAGCGCGATCTTCACATCGGCCAGCTGGTGCTTCACCGCCTGGAACGAGCCGACGGGCACCCCGAACTGACTCCGCTGCTTCACATACGCCACCGTGCTGTCGAGCAGCGCCAGCCCGACCCCCAGTGCCTGCGCGGCCACCGCCAACCGTGCCCAGGTCAGCGCATCCGCCCACGCCGGCTCCGCGCTGATCAGCTCACCGACCGGGGCGAGCGGTGTGAGCCGGCGCGCGGGGTCCAGGGACCGGCGTTCCGCACCGGCGCCGGGGGAGAGCCGCAAGCCCTCCGGCGTCGCGGCGAGCCGCAGATCCGCCGCGTCCCCGTCCAGCGCGTACCCGTACCCGTGCTCGGCGACCGTCACCGTCGCCAGGGTCTCTCCCGAGGCGATCCCCGGCAGAAACCGCTTCGCGAGGTCGGTGCGCTCACCGAGCAGCACCGCCGCGGCCACCGTCTCCACCAGCGGCCCGGGAACCGCGTACCGTCCCAACTCCACGAACGCTAGCGCGAGTTCCACAGCCCGGCGCCCTGCCCCGCCGTACTCCTCGGGCACCGCGAGGCCGAACACCCCCGCCGCGCCGATACGCCCCCACAGCGCCCGCCCGCTCAAATGCTCCCCGCGGCTCCACTCCCGTATCACCGCCGGGGTGTCCGCCGCCGTCAGCAGCGCCCGCAGGGAGCCGGCGAAGTCACGCTGCTCGGTGTCGAGGAGGAAACGCATGTCAGCGGCGTCCCTTCGGCAGGCCGAGCAGGCGCTCGGCGATGATGTCGCGCTGGATCTCGTTGGTGCCCGCGTAGATGGGCCCGGCGAGCGAGAAGACGTATCCCTCGGACCACGAGGTGTCCGCCAACTCGCCGTCCGTGCCCAGCAGGTCGAGTGCCGTCTCGTGCAGCGCCAGGTCCAGTTCGGACCAGAACACCTTGTTCAGGCTGGACTCGGGGCCGAGCGACTCGCCGTCCAGGAAGCGGGAGGCGGCCGCGTAGGTGAAGAGCTGGTAGGCGCGGGCGCCCAGGACGGCGTCGGCCACCCGGCCCGCGGCGGACTCGGGGGCGCCCCGCTCCCGCCACAGGTGCAGCAACCGGTCGGCGGCGGCCAGGAACCGGCCCGGTGACCGCAGCGTCAGCCCCCGCTCGTTGCCCGCCGCCGACATCGCTATCCGCCAGCCCTCGCCCGGCTCGCCGATCACGTCCTCGTCGGGGACGAACACCTCGTCCAGGAAGAGCTCCGCGAATGCCGGCTTGCCGTCGAGGCGGCCGATCGGGCGGACCGTGACCCCCGGGGCACGCAGGTCGAACATCAGATAGGTGAGCCCCTGATGCGGCTTGGCGGCGGCCGGATCGCTGCGGAACAGGCCGAACGCGCGGTCGGCGAACGCGGCCCGTGACGACCAGGTCTTCTGGCCGCCGAGCAGCCAGCCGCCGTCCGTCCGCACCGCCTTGGCGGTGAGGGCGGCCAGATCGGAACCGGCCCCGGGCTCGGACCACGCCTGCGCCCAGACCACCTCGCCGGTGGCCATCGGCGGCAGCACCCGCGCGCGCTGCCCCTCCGTGCCGTGGTCGAAGAGGGTCGGCGCGAGCAGGCTGATGCCGTTCTGGCCGACCCGGCCCGGCGCGCCCGCCGCGTGGTACTCCTCCTCGAAGACCAGCCAGCGGATCAGCCCCGCGTCCCGGCCGCCGTACCGCTCCGGCCACGACACCACCGACCACCGGTCCGCGGCCAGTTCGGCCTCCCACGCGCGGTGCGCCGCGAAGCCCTCCGCGGTCTCCAGGGAGGGGAGCGGTGTGCCGGGTACGTGCTCCGTGAGCCAGGCGCGGGCCTCGGCGCGGAACTCCTCGTCGGCCGGGCTGTGAGTGAGGTCCACGGTCGCCGTCACCATCCTTCCCTAACAAGTGTTTGGTAGGTTAGCGTGGCCCTATGACAGGCGTCGAGAGTCCGGAGTACGTACCCGGGCACGGGCTGCTGGCAGGGCGCACGGCCGTCGTCACCGCCGCGGCCGGGGCGGGGATCGGCGGTGCCACCGCACGCCGCTTCCTGGAGGAGGGCGCGCGCGTACTGATCAGCGACGCGCACACGCGACGGCTGAAGGAGTACGAGGCCGAGCTGGCGGGTGCGCATCCGGGCGCCGTGACCGCGGTGCCCTGTGACGTGACCGACGAGGCGCAGGTGCGGACCCTGTTCGAGACCGCCGTACGGGACCACGGGCGGCTGGACATCGTCGTCAACAACGCGGGCCTGGGCGGGACTTCGGCCCTGGTCGACATGGACGACGAGCAGTGGGCGCGGGTCCTGGACGTCACTCTCAACGGCACCTTCCGGTGCCTGCGCGCCGCCCTGCGGCTCTTCCGCGAGAGCGGACGGGGCGGCGTCGTCGTCAACAACTCCTCCGTCGTCGGCTGGCGTGCCCAGGCCGGACAGGCGCACTACGCCGCCGCCAAGGCCGGCGTGATGGCGCTGACCCGGTGCGCGGCCGTCGAAGCGGCCGAGTACGGGGTGCGGGTCAACGCCGTGGCGCCCAGCCTCGCCATGCATCCGCACCTGGTGAAGGTGACCTCCGCCGAACTGCTGGAGGAACTGACCGCACGCGAGGCCTTCGGGCGGTACGCCGAGCCCTGGGAAGTGGCCAACGCGATCGTCTTCCTGGCGTCCGGCTACTCCTCCTACCTCACCGGAGAGGTCGTCTCCGTCAGCAGTCAGCATCCCTGACCACCGGAGCGCCGACAATGGACCCGTGCCGACCAAGAAGAAGCCCCAGGTGACCGCCGCCCCCGCAAGGCGTCGCGAACTCCTCGAAACCGCCGCCGAGGTCTTCGCCGAGCAGGGCTACAACGCCACCACCGTACGCAAGATCGCGGACCACGCGGGCATGCTCGCGGGCAGCCTCTACTACCACTTCGACTCCAAGGAATCGATGCTGGAGGAGATCCTGCGGACCTTCCTCGACGAGCTCTGGGGCGGCTACGACACCGTCCTGGACGCCGGACTCGGTCCCCGCGAGACCCTCGAAGCCCTGGTCACCGAGTCCTTCCGGGAGATCGACCGGCACCGCGCCGCCGTCGCGATCTACCAGAAGGAGAGCAAGCAACTGGTCGCACAGGAGAGATTCACCTTTCTCGCCGAGTCGCAGCGCAAGTTCGAGAAGGCATGGCTGTCCACGCTGGAGCACGGGGTCGCCGCGCGCGTCTTCCGCGCCGACCTCGACGTCCGCCTCACCTACCGGTTCGTGCGCGACACCGTGTGGGTCGCCGCCTCCTGGTACCGGCCCGGCGGACAGCACAGCCCGGAGGAGATCGCCCGGCAGTACCTGTCGATGGTGCTGGACGGGATCGCCGTCCGTGAATAGCTCACCCATTCGCTGAAAACCTCTTTCTCGTGAGGGAGTCGCTGACATGGCCGAGGCCTACATAGTCGAAGCGGTGCGTACGCCCGTCGGGCGGCGCAAGGGCGGACTGAGCGGGGTCCACCCGGCCGATCTGGGCGCCCATGTGCTGACCGCCCTGGTCCAGCGGTCGGGCGTGGACCCGGCGGCCGTCGAGGACGTCGTCTTCGGCTGCCTCGACGCGGTCGGACCGCAGGCCGGTGACATCGCCCGCACCTGCTGGCTGGCGGCCGGGCTGCCCGAGGAGGTGCCGGGCGTGACCGTCGACCGGCAGTGCGGCTCCTCCCAGCAGGCCGTGCACTTCGCCGCGCAGGCCGTGCTCTCCGGCACCCAGGACCTGGTGGTCGCCGGCGGCGTCCAGAACATGTCCCAGATCCCGATCGCCTTCGCCTCCCGGCAGGCCGCCGAGCCGCTGGGGCTGACCGAGGGCCCCTTCCTGGGCAGCGAGGGCTGGCGGGCCCGGTACGGCCGGCAGCCCGTCAACCAGTTCGCCGGCGCCGAGATGATCGCCGCCAAGTGGGGTATCAGCCGCCGGGACCAGGAGGAGTTCGCCCTGAACTCCCACCGCAGGGCGCTGCGCGCCATCGACGAGGGCCGCTTCGAGCGCGAGACCGTGCCCTACGGCCCGGTCGCCGTGGACGAGGGCCCGCGCCGGGACACCTCTCTGGAGAAGATGGCCGCCCTCAAGCCGGTCGTCGACGGCGGCACCATCACCGCCGCCTGTTCCTCGCAGGTCTCCGACGGCGCCGCCGCGATGCTGCTCGCCTCCGAACGGGCGGTCCGTGAACACGGGTTACGCCCCCGCGCCCGCGTCCACCACCTCTCCGTCCGCGGCGAGGACCCCATCCGGATGCTCTCCGCCCCCATCCCCGCCACCGCGCACGCCCTGAAGAAGACCGGCCTGACCATCGACGCCATCGACCTCGTCGAGATCAACGAGGCCTTCGCCCCGGTCGTCCTGGCCTGGCTCAAGGAGACCGGCGCCGACCCCGCCAAGGTCAACGTCAACGGCGGCGCGATCGCCCTCGGCCACCCGCTCGGCGCCACCGGCGTCAAGCTGATGACCACCCTCCTGCACGAACTGGAACGCACCGGCGGCCGCTTCGGCCTCCAAACCATGTGCGAGGGCGGCGGCCAGGCCAACGTGACGATCATCGAGCGGCTCTGAGCCCCTCCAGTCCCCGTACCACCTCGTCCGCCTCCTTCATGACGCGTGCCACCAGCTCCGCGCACGACGGCAGGTCGTCGATCACCCCGGCGACCTGCCCGGAGGCCATCACCCCGAGATCCGTGCGGCCGTCCACCATCGCCGACCTGAGCAGCATCGGGGTGTTGGCGGCGAGCAGCACCTGACTCAAGGACAGGTCCTTGCCGTGCCGCAGGGCCAGCCCGTCCCGGACCATCTGCCGCCAGGTCAGCCCGGAGAGTCTCCGGAAGGCGGCCGCATGGCGCACGGCCCGCAGCAGCCGTCGCGTCCGGCCGGTGTTCTCCAGGGAGTCCACGAGCGGGGTCCGCAGCATCCGGTGCGGCAGCCCGTCCACCGCCCTGGTCACCGTGACGTCCCTGGCCGTCGCCCCCAGATATCTCCCCTTCACCGCGTCCGGCACCGTCGAGTCCGAGGTGAGCAGGAAACGGGTCCCCATCGCGACCCCCGCCGCCCCGTACGCCAGCGCCGCCACCAGTCCACGCCCGTCGAAGAAACCCCCGGCGGCCACCACCGGTATCCGCACCGCGTCCACCACCTGCGGCAGCAGCACGCTCGTCGCCACCTCCCCGGTATGCCCGCCGCCCTCACCGCCCTGCACGATCACCGCGTCCGCGCCCCACGCCGCGACCTTCTCGGCATGCCGCCGCGCCCCGACGGACGGGATCACCACCACACCCGCCCCCTTCAGCTCGGCGATCAGCTCGGCGGACGGGGCGAGCGCGAACGACGCCACCCGCACACCCCCGTCGACGATCAGCCGCACCCGGTCCCCGGCGTCGGCCGCGTCCGCCCGCAGATTCACCCCGAACGGGGCGTCCGTACGGCACCGCACCTCGGCTATCGCGGCACGCAGCTGGTCGAGGGTCATCGTCGCGGAGGCCAGGATGCCGAGAGCCCCGGCATTGGCCGTCGCCGAGACCAGACGGGGGCCCGCCACCCAGCCCATCCCCGTCTGCACGATCGGATACCGGACCCCGACCAGCCGGGTGAGCGCGGTCTCCATCAGCCCGCGACCTCCTTCGTCCGTGCGCCGCCGGGATCCAGCACCTCACGGATCAGCCGCAGCTCCTCCGGGCCCGGTTCGCGGGTGTAGGGCACCTCGTCCGGGACGACGAGCTCGAAGTCCGTGGCCTCCCGCACCTGACCGACGCTCACCCCCGGATGCAGCGCGGCCAGCCGCATCGAGCGGTCCGGGGTCTCGAAGTCGAAGACGCCGAGGTCGGTGACGACCCTCGGGATACGGTGGAAGCGTTCCGTGCCCGGGTGCTCGGCCACCCGGTCGTACCCCACCCCGCACACCATGTCGACCTTCGCCACGAACACCCGCCGGGAGTGCTTCGGGACCCAGTAACTCGTCGGGTTGTTCAGTGTGTTGAGGGGCGCGCCGCGCACGCCGAGCAGCTGGCGGCGGGGCCGGGACCAGTCGCCGATGGCCGAGATGTTCTGGTTGCCGTACCGGTCGAGCTGGCTCGCGCCCATCATCACGTGCCGGCGGCCACCGGCCACCAGGGTGAGGTGCTGCCGGTAGGGCAGCCAGCCCTCGGCGGTGCCGTCCGGGCGGACCAGCACGGCCTCGCCGTCGGTCAGCAGCAGATCGGGGGCGAAGGTGAGCCGGGCCAGCCGGGCGCCCAGGGAGGGGATCAGGCCCATCGGGCTCGCCAGGATCTCACCGGAGCCGCGCCAGGCCTCGGCGCAGGCGATGACACAGTAGTCGGCGCGCAGTACGTCCATCAGCCCTGCTCCTCCTGCCAGTTCCGCACCGCCGAGCGGTAGGCCCGCTCGTCCCCGGCCAGGAACCGCCCGGAGAACTCCGCCCACGGGGTCCTCGCGTACAGCCGCTGGAAGTCCTCGTCCCGCCCGTAGTCGGGGGCGCAGGAGGTGAAGTGCGCACCGCCCGGGGCCTCCACGACCCCCGTCACGTGCAGCCGCTTGACCAGCAGCGACTGCGCTGCCGCCGACTTCGTCAACTCGGCCGTGTCCACGATCTGTTCGCAGGAGACGTAGGCGGTGTCCGCCGCCTCGCAGAACAGGTCGTCGAAGTACGGGTCCGGGCCGAGATACTGCCCGTTGCCCAGCCGGTCGGCGCGGTTGACGTGGACCAGGGCCGCGTCCAGGCGCAGGGCGGGCATCGCCACGAACGTCTCCCCGTCGTCGTACGGCGACGTCACCGTCCGCAGGCCGGGGTTGACCCGCATGACGTCCGAGCCGAGCCCCGCGCGCACCGGCAGGAACGGCAGCCGGTTCGCGGCCGCGCGCAGGCCCCACATGAACATGCCCTCGTCGACCTCCGTCAGCTCGAACGCCCCGCGCTCGCGCGCCGCCCGGTAGTGCGGTTCCAGCGGGATGGAGTCGAGGGTGACGAAGGCCGTCACCAGCCTGCGCACCCGGCCGGCCGCGACCAGCATCCCGACGTCCGGGCCGCCGTAGGAGACCACGGTGAGGTCGTCGATGCCGCTCCGGAGCACGGCTCTGACCAGGGACATCGGCTTGCGCCGGGAACCCCAGCCGCCGATGCCGAGGGTCATGCCGCTGGTCAGCCGGGCGACGGCCTCGTCGGCGGTCATCGTCTTGTCAGTCACTCCCCGCACCCTCCTTCCCGAAGGTGTCACGGACCCGGTCGGCCACCCCGCTGAGGGCGGCCTCGAAGGTGAAGCCCTGCTCCCATCGATAGCTGCGTCGCACGTCGACGGGGTCGATGCCGTTGATGGCGGCCTTGGCCAGGCGCAGCAGCCGGCCGTCCTTCGCGGCTATCTCCCGGGCCAGCTCCAGTGCCGCCGAGAACAGCTCCCCGCGCGGTACCACCCGCCACACCGAGCCATGCGCGTGCAGCTGGGCCGCCGTCGCCGTGCGCGAGGTGTAGTACAGCGTCCGCATCAGATGCGGCGGGACCAGCCGGGCCAGATGCGTGGCCGCGCCCAGCGCTCCCCGGTCCAGCTCGGGCAGCCCGAAGACGGCGTCCTCGCTCGCCACGATCGCGTCCGCGTTGCCCACCAGGCCTATCCCGCCGCCCAGACAGAAGCCGTGCACGGCCGCCACCACCGGGGTCTCGCACTCGTACACCGCCGCGAAGGCCTCCGCGCAGCCCCGGTTGGCGCCGAGCAGCGCCTCGTTCCCGTCCGCCTGTATCTCCTTGATGTCCACGCCCGCGTTGAAACCGCGGCCCTGCGCGGCCAGCACCACGCACCGGGTTCCGGGGTCGCGGCCCACGGCGCGCACCGCGTCCGCCAGCGCCCACCAGCCGCGCACCGGCAGCGCGTTCACCGGCGGGTGATCGACGGTGACGAGCGCGACGCCCTTTTCCGGAAACGAGGTGGAGACACTCATCGACGCATCAGCTACCTTCGCACTCAGCTACCTTTCCACCAAACATTTGTTAGGTGTGAGGCTTCGAAGCTAGCAGCCGCTGCGAGCAAGCGGGAGGCCCTGTGGAAAACCCGGAACGAGGCCCTGTGGACGACTCGCTGCGCGGCCGGACCGTCGTGGTCACCGGCGGTACGCGGGGCGTGGGCGCCGGAATCGCCCGGGCCTTCGCCGAGGCCGGCGCACACGTTCTGGCCTGTGCCCGCCGACCGCCCGGACAACTCCTCGACGGCGTCGAGTTCACCCCCCTCGACCTGCGCGACCCGCCCGCCGTGCGCGCCTTCTTCGACGCCCTGCCCCGGGTCGACGTGCTCGTCAACAACGCGGGCGGCACCCCCTACCGGCGGCTCGACGAAGCGGACGCCGAGCGGCACGCCCGGGTGATCGAGCTGAACCTCCTCACCCCGCTGACCGCCTCCCTCGCCGCCTACGAGCACCTGCGGCGGGCCCGGGGAGCGGTGGTGATGATCGGCAGTGTCAGCGGCGGCCGCCCCTCGCCGGGCTCCGCCGCCTACGGCGCGGCCAAGGCGGGACTGGAGAACCTCGCCCGGTCCATGGCGGTGGAGTGGGCACCGGAGGTCCGGGTCAACACGCTGGTCGTCGGTATGGTCCGCACCGAGCTGGCCCACCTCCACTACGGCGGCCAGGACGGCGTCGACGCCGTCTCCCGCACCGTCCCGCTCGGCCGCCTCGCCGCCCCGTCCGACATCGGCGCCGCCGCCGTCTTCCTCGCCTCCGACGCGGCCGCCTACATCAGCGGGGCGAGCCTGCTCGTGCACGGCGGCGGGGAACGGCCCCCCTTCCTCGATGCCGCAACTGCCAACAAGCCGTCCGACAGGGAGGACTGAGATGAGCGGAATCTGCACGGGCCGGGTCGTGGCCGTCACCGGGGCCGGGCGCGGGCTCGGCCGGGCCCACGCGCTGGCCTTCGCCGCCGAGGGCGCCCGGGTCGTCGTCAACGACCTCGGTGTCGGCCTCGACGGCGTGCCGGGGCCGGATCATCCCGCCGGGGCCGTCGTGGACGAGATCCGCGCGGCCGGCGGCGAGGCGGTCGCGCATGGCGGTGACATCGCGACCACCGCCGGGGCCGCCTCGCTGATCGGAACGGCCGTCGAGACCTACGGCCGGCTCGACACCCTCGTGAACAACGCCGGCTTCCTGCGCGACCGGATGCTCGTCAACCTCGGCGAGGACGACTGGGACGCGGTCATGCGGGTGCACCTCAAGGGCCACTTCCTGCCGCTGCGGCACGCGGCCGCGCACTGGCGGGCCGAGGCCAAGGCGGGCCACACCCCGGTCGCCCGCATCGTCAACACCAGCAGCGGAGCCGGCCTGCTGGGCTCGGTCGGGCAGGGCAACTACAGCGCCGCCAAGGCCGGCATCGTCGGCCTCACCCTGGTCGCGGCCGCCGAACTGGCCCGCTACGGCGTCCAGGTCAACGCCGTCGCCCCGGCCGCCCGCACCCGGATGACCGAGCGCACGTTCGCCGCGACCATGGCCGCCCCCGACTCCGGCTTCGACGCCATGGCCCCGGAGAACGTCTCCCCGCTCGTGGTCTGGCTGGGCTCCGCCGCGAGCGCCGGAGTCACCGGGCGAGTGTTTGAGACCGAGGGCGGCCGGATCACCGTCATGGAGGGCTGGCGGGCGGGGCCGACCGCCGACAAGGGCGCCCGCCGGACCCCGGCCGAGGCGGGGGAGGCGGCACTGAAACTGCTGGCCGAGGCGGCGGCGCCGGGGGCGGTGTACGGAGCCTGACCGGCGGGCCGGGTCACGTGTCGCACTCCAGCACCGTCCGGCACAGCGAGCACCGGGCCCGGACCCGGCCCCGGACCGGCACCCTGATCCGCTGGTGGCAGGTCGGGCACGGGAACGAGACCCGCAACTGACCGCCGCCGTCCGGCGTGAAGGCGTAGGGAGTACCGGAGTGCGCGGCCGGGGCCGCGGGGGCGTGCCGGCGGTCCCGGGCGTAGCGGCGGCGGCCGGCCCAGCCCGCCGCGGTCAGCGGCGGCTGCTCCTCGTCCTGGCGGGCCCGGGCCATGCCCTTCTCGTACGCCGTGTAGGCCTGCGGGCTGGTGAACCACACGGACGGGTCCTCGTGGAAGACGAGGGAGCGCTTGGCCAGGACGTAGCCGAACTCCTCCGGGGTGAGGTAGCCGAGCTTCTGGGACGCCTCCCCGTGCTCCCGGTAGGCGTCGAGCAGCAGCCAGCCCGCGCCCAGGTAGGTGGTCGCGGTGTCCGTGAGGATCTCGTTGTCCCGGGTGCTCGGGAAGGACAGGTCCAGCCGGTGCAGATAGACGTGCATCACCTCGTGGGCGAGGGCCGCGCCGATGTCCTCGCGGTGGGTGCGGAAACGGTCGTTCAGTTCGACGAAGTACTCGGGGCCCGCGGTGAGTTCGACGTTCGCCGCGTGCGTCATCTCCCGGAAGCCGACGATCATCCGGGCGTCCGGCAGCCGGAAGTGCCGGACCATCTCGTGGGCGACCCGCTGGGCGCCGAGGTGGAGGTCGTCGGTGTCGCAGAACGCGACGTCGGCGGGGAGCACGCTGGTGGCGAAGGTCTGGACGGTGTCGTACGACAGGCGCCGGTACAACGCCGTGATGGCGGCCCGCACGGTGTCCAGGTGCGGGTAGCCGTGTTCTACCGGGCCGCCGTTCGCCACGTCCCTTACCCCCACAGACGCCGCCGGAGATTTCTTCCACTGTATGCGGGATTTCCGGGACAGGAGGTTGTCCGTCGGCTGCGGGGCGGTGGGGGCTGGTCGCGCAGTTCCCCGCGCCCCTGAGGGGCGTCCCTAAAGGGGCGCCATGCGCGCCGTTCCCCGGTCGGTCCCCTGGAGTTCCAGGATCCACACCTCGTTCTCGCCCTCCCTCAGGACCGGACCCGGCACGTACAGCGACTCCTGCGGGCCCGCCGACCAGTACCGCCCCAGGTTGAAGCCGTTGATCCAGACGAAGCCGCGGGTCCAGCCGGGGAGTTCCACGCGCGCGTCTCCCGCACCGTGAACCGTGACCGTCCCGCGGTACAAGCCCGGCGCGCCGTTCGCCGGAAGCGGACCGAAGGACACCTCACCCACGCCCCCCTCGAACGCGTCCAGATCCAGCCCCCGCGCGCGTACCCCGTGCAGGAACTGGCGTTCGTGCAGGAGGCCGCCGGTGATGCCCTTCGTCTCGCCCGAGCGGGGGCCGTAGTTGACGCGGCCCAGGGACTCCACCCAGAGCTCCACACGCGCGGGGCCGGCGATCGGCTCCTTGAGCTGGGGCTCCTCCTCGGTGAGCACGCCGGCCCGCTCCCCGTCGACGTACACGACGGCCAGGTCGCGCAGCCCCCGCGCGGTGAGCGGATACGGCTGACGGGGTCCCGGCACGTCCGCCGCGTAGCGGACCAGGCCCCGGCCGATGCCCAGCTCCTCGAAGGTGGGCGGTACGGCGTGGACGCGTTCCGGGCCGCCGAGCGCTTCCAGGACGCCGGCCAGGGACGCCCAGCCGGTGACCGCCACGTCGGCCGCCGAGACCAACCCGGCGGGCGCGGGCGGCGGTTCGGGCAGGGGCTCGGCGTGGTACCCGGCCAGCACCTCGCGGAAGCGCCAGAACTTCTCCGTGGGGCGGCCGTACTCGTCGATCGGCGCGTCGTAGTCGTACGACGTCACGTCCGCCTCCAGCGGGCCCTCGTGCAGGTCGCCGCCGGGCCGGTTGGCGCCCGCCCAGCCGGCGAAGTTGGTGCCGCCGTGTGCCATGTAGACGTTCACGGAGGCCCCGCAGTCGAGGATCTCCCGCAGTGCCGCCGTCGCGTCCCCGGCGTCCCGTACGACGTGCTCGCCGCCCCAGTGGTCGAACCAGCCGCACCAGAACTCCATGCACATCAGCGGGCCCCGCGGCTGGTGCCGGCGCAGGGTCTCGAAGGCCACGCGCGCGTGGGAGCCGAAGTTCACCGTCGCGAGCAGCCCCGGGACCGAGCCGCCGGTGAGCATGTGGTCCTCGGGGCCGTCCGAGGTGAACAGCGGCACGGTGACGCCCTGCGCGCGCAGCAGCTCGGTGAGACGGGCCAGGTAGTCGGCGTCGGAGCCGTAGCTGCCGTACTCGTTCTCGACCTGGACCATGATCACCGGGCCGCCCCGGTCCAGCTGCCGGGGCACGACCTCGGACAGCAGCCGGTGGAACCAGCGGTCCACGTACTGGAGGAAACGCTCGTCACGCGTGCGTGCCCGGGCGCCGAGCTCGCCCGTCACCCAGTGCGGCAGACCGCCGTTCTCCCACTCCGCGCAGATGTACGGCCCCGGGCGCACGATCGCCCACAGGCCCGCCTCCCGCGCCGCGTCCAGGAAGCGGCCGAGGGCCCCGACGTCCTGGAAGGAGCCCGGGCGCGGCTCGTGCAGGTTCCACGGGACGTACGTCTCCACGCAGTTCAGCCCCATGGCCCGCAGCAGCGCCAGCCTGTGGTCCCACTGCTCCTCGTGCACCCGGAAGTAGTGCAGCGCGCCGGACAGCAGCCGTACCGGGCGGCCGTCGAGCAGGAAATCCGTTTCGCCCACCGTGAAGTCGCTCATAGGCTCACCTTGGCCCCCTGGCGGGCGCCGAGACCATGGACAAAGATCGGCAGCAGTTGGACTGAAGAGCCGAGAAGAAGGAGCACGCAGTGCCGGGAGGGGCGCCGATCTTCCGCACCTGGATGCGGTTCTTCACACCCGGCCCCGTCCAGCACCGCCTCGGCCTGGTCTGCCAGGGCGTCGGCCTCCAGTACGGCGCGGTGCCCGCCGTCGGCCCGCGCGTGCTCGACGGGCACGTCGCCGTGGTGATCAGCTCCGGCCGGGGCTGGTACCGCACACCCGACGGGCGCCGTACGCCGGTCACCGCGCCCGCCCTGGTGTGGCTGACGCCGGGCGTCCCGCACCACTACGGGCCGGACCCGGACAGCGGCTGGGACGAGGGCTTCGTGACCTTCACCGGGCCCGACACCGCGACCTACACGGAGCTCGGCTACATCGAGCCCGAGCGGCCCGTGGTGCCCCTGGCGGACGCCGCCGGACCCCGGGACGTCATCGCCCGTATCGCCAGAGCCGCCCGCCGCGGCAACCCCCTCCTGGAGGTCGAGACCGGTGCCGCCGTGCACGAACTGCTGGTCGCCCTGCGTCGCGCGCGTGCCGACCTCGCCCCCGACGGGGACCCGGTGCTGCCGGCGCTCGCCCGGGACGCCTGCACGGGCATGACCGTCGCCGACCACGCGGCCCGGCACGGCATGACCCCGGCCGAACTGCGTACCGCCGTCCGCCGGATCGCCGGGTGCAGCCCCAAGGACTATCTGATCGGCATCCGGCTCGGCCGCGCCCAGGAACTCCTCGCCGCCACCGAACTCTCCGTCGCCGCCGTCGCCCGCCGCGTCGGCTACGACGACCCGGCCTACTTCTCCCGCCTGTTCACCCGCCGCGTCGGCATGGCCCCCGTACGCTTCCGCGCCCAGCAGAGCCGAGCCGTCCCCGACGACTGGAACGACGCCCTCGACGAGGACGGCCTCGACGAGGGCCCTTAGTGATCACGCGGTCGTCCCCTTAGGGTTGACGCCCATGACCACCAGCAACACCGGTACCGGTGACGTCGACCCCGCCGTCCGCGCCGAGCTCGGCCGGCTGCGCGACAGCATCGACAACATCGACGCGGCCGTCGTCCACATGCTCGCCGAACGCTTCAAGGCCACCCAGCAGGTCGGCCGCCTCAAGGCGGTCCACCGGCTGCCCCCGGCCGACCCGGCCCGCGAGGCCCGCCAGATCGCCCGGCTGCGCGCCCTCGCCGAGAACGCCAAGCTCGACCCGGCCTTCGCCGAGAAGTTCCTGACCTTCATCATCGCCGAGGTGATCAGACACCACGAGTCCATCGCCGAGGACACCGTCGGCGGCCGGCCGGCGGACGCGCACTGACCCGGCCGTACGCCCCGAAGAGCGCCCGGCCCCGCCGGGCCACCGGCCGTGACGAGGCGCTCGAACAGGTGTCCGGCGGCCGGGCCGGCCGCCGGCCGCACCGCGCCCACCAGCGCCGTCCCGTCCCGCCGCACGGCCAGGGAGCGGACATAAGCCGCGTACCGCCCCCGCCCCTGTGCGTTGTCGGTGTCATCGGGCAGCATGGCCCGCATGTCCGTACTGACTCGCGACGAAGCGCAGAGCCGCGCCGAGCTCCTCGACGTCCACCGCTACACGATCGACCTCGACCTGACCACCGGGGACGAGACCTTCGACTCCCGAACAGTGATCAGGTTCACGGCCCGGTCCGACGGCGACACCTTCGTCGAGATGAAGCCCGTCGAACTGCGCGCCGTCAGCCTCGACGGACAGCCCCTCGACCCCGGGGCGCTGGACCAGGACCGGCTGCCCCTGAAGAACCTCACCGCCGGAGAGCACGAGCTGCGCGTCGACGCCACGATGCGCTACTCCCGCACCGGCGAGGGCATGCACCGCTTCACCGACCCCAGCGACGACGAGACGTACGTCTACACGCAGCTCTTCCTGGACGACGTACAGCGCGTCTTCGCCGCCTTCGACCAGCCCGACCTGAAGGCCGTCTTCGAGCTGTCCGTCAAGGTCCCCGAGGACTGGACCGTGCTCGCCAACGGGGTCACCGAGCACCTCGGCGAGGGCCGCTGGCGGGCCGCCGCCACCCCGCTGATCGCCACCTACCTGGTCGCCGTCGCCGCCGGCCCCTGGCACTCGGTGCGCACCGAGCACCGCGGCCTGCCCTTCGGCATCCACTGCCGCCGCTCCCTCGCACCGCACCTCGACGCCGACGCCGAGGAGATCCTCGACATCACGCGCGCGTGCTACGACCGCTACCACGAGAAGTTCGAGGAGCCCTACCCCTTCGACTCCTACGACCAGGCGTTCGTCCCCGAGTTCAACGCCGGCGCCATGGAGAACCCGGGCCTGGTCACCTTCCGCGACGAGTTCGTCTACCGCTCCGCCGTCACCGACACCGAGCGGCAGACCCGCGCGATGGTCATCGCCCACGAGATGGCCCACATGTGGTTCGGCGACCTCGTCACCCTCAGGTGGTGGGACGACATCTGGCTGAACGAGTCGTTCGCCGAGTACATGGGCTACCAGACCCTCACCGAGGCCACCCGCTTCACGGACACCTGGGTCGACTTCGGGGTGTCCCGCAAAGCCTGGGGATACGACGCCGACCAGCGCCCCTCCACCCACCCGGTCGCCCCCGAGGCCGTCGACGACACCGCCGCCGCCCTGCTCAACTTCGACGGCATCTCCTACGCCAAGGGCGCCTCCGCGCTGCGTCAACTGGTCGCCTGGATGGGCGAGAAGGACTTCCTCGCCGGCATCAACATCCACTTCCGGCGGCACCGGTTCGGCAACGCCACCCTCGCCGACTTCATCGACTCCCTCGCCGCCGCCACCGAACGCGACGTGCACGCCTGGGCCGACGCCTGGCTGCGCACCACCGGCGTCGACACCCTCGCCCCGGTCCTCGCCACCACCCCCGACGGCACCCGCACCCTCACCGTCGAGCGCACCGGCAGCCGCCCGCACCGCGTCTGCGCCGGCGTCTACGACCGGGACCTCGCCGACGAGGGCCGGCTCACCCTGCGCGAGCGCATCGACCTCGACATCCCGCAGAGCGCCCCACAGGAGCTCGGCAAACGCCCCGCGCTGCTCCTGCTCAACGACGGCGACCTGACCTACGCCAAAGTCCGCTTCGACACCGAGTCCGCCAGGACCGTCCGCGCCGGCCTGTCCGGCCTGCCCGACCCGCTCACCCGCGCGGTGGTGTGGAACGCCCTGCGGGACGCGGTCCGCGACGGCGAGCTCCCGCCCGCCGACTACCTGGAGACCGCCCGGGCCCACCTCCCGCGCGAGACCGACCTCGCCCTCGTCCAGGGCGTGCTGGCCTTCACCTCGGTCCACGTCGTCGACCGGTACCTCAGGCCGGAGGACCGCCCGGCCGCCCTCGCCACCGTCTCCGCCCTGTGCCGCGACTTCATCCGGCGCACCGAGGACGGCGACAACCCCGGCCTGCGCCTGATCGCCGTACGGCACTTCATCCGCGCGGCCGCCCACCCCGACGCCATCGCCGCCTGGCTCGCCGAGGGCACCGTGCCGGGCGGGCCCGAACTCGACCCCGAGCTGCGCTGGCGCATCCTGAGCCGGCTCGCCGTCCTCGGCGCCACCGACGAGGCGCAGATCGCCGCCGAGCTGGCCCGCGACCCCAGCGCCAGCGGCCAGGAGGGCGCCGCCCGCTGCCGGGCCGCGCTGCCCGACCCCGAGGCCAAGCGCAGGGCCTGGGAGGCGATGTTCACGGGCGACGACCTGTCCAACTACCTGTTCACCGCCACCGCCCAGGGCTTCTGGCACCCCGAACAGGCCGACCTGGTCCGGGAGTACGTGCCGCGCTACTACCAGGACGCGGCCGCCGTCGCCGCCCGGCGCGGCCCCGCCATCGCCGCCGTCGCCGGCCGCGAGGCCTTCCCCGCGCACGCCGTCGACGCCGAGAACCTCGCCCTGGGCCGGGCCTGTCTGCGCGACGCCGACCCGGTCACGGCCCTGCGCCGCCGCCTGACCGACGAACTCGACGACCTGGAAAGGGCGTTGCGGGTCCGCGAGGCGTAGGGCCGCCGACGTAGGGCGACACGAGTGCGGCTGGTCCCCGATGACGATGCGGGGGCCCGCCGCCGCTCCTAGGCTCGGTGCCGAAGAAGCACCACAGACCCAGGGAGAAACCCGTGATCGTAGTCACCGGCGCCACCGGCAACGTCGGCCGTGCCCTCGTCGCACGCCTCGTCGCCGACGGACAGGCCGTGCGGGCGCTCACCCGCGCCCCGGAGACGGCCGACCTGCCCGAGAAGGCCGAGGTGGTGAAGTTCCGGCCGGACGACCAGGCCGCCCTGTTCGAGGGCGCGGACAAGGTCTTCCTGTACGTCCAGGGCGCCGGCGGCCGGATGCCCGAGCTGCTGGACGCGGCCCGTACGGCCGGGGTGCGGCAGGTCGTCCTGCTCTCCTCCGGGATCATCCGGGAGGGCGCCGACGAGACCCACCCGATCCACGCCATGCACGCCACCGCCGAGCGGCAGATCCGCGACAGCGGCCTCGCCTGGACGTTCCTGCGCCCCAACGCGTTCGCCACCAACGCCCTCCAGTGGGCGCCCCAGATCCGGGCCGGCCACACCGTCCGCGGTGTCTTCGCCGACATGCTCACGGCACCCATCCACGAGGACGACATCGCCGCCGTCGCGGAACGCGCTCTCCTCGACGACGGCCACGAGGGCGCCGTCCACCGCCTCACCGGCCCCGCCGCCACCACCAACACCGACCAGATCGCCGCGATCGGGCGGGCCGTCGGCCGGGACCTGGCCTTCGTCGAGGTGGGGCCGGAGGAGGCGGGCCCGCTGCTCTTCCCGCAGACACCGCCGGAGCTGGTCAGGGGCCTCCTGAAGACCTTCGCGGACACCGTCGGCGTCGCCCCCGAGATCACCACCGCGGTCGAGGAGATCACCGGCAGCCCGGCCCGCACCTTCGAGCAGTGGGCCGAGGACCACACGACCGACTTCCAGCTCTGAAGGCCTGCCCCGGGCCCTCAGCCCGCCGCCAGACGTAGCTCCGCCCGGCGCACGCCTCCTTCCCGGGGTCCCGCGCGCCGGTTGCCCACCTCGGCCGCCCTGGGCGCCTCCGTGCCCAGCGTGAAGCCCAGGCGCTCCAGGAAGCACTCCCCGGACCGCCAGCCCGGCGGCACGCTCGCCGTCACCAGGGAGACCCCCTCGGCATGCGCGAGCAGCGACTCGGCCAGCGCCCGCCCGAGGCCCCGGCCCCGCACCCAGGGCGCCAGCAGGAACAGGCCCACCGCGACCGCGCCGGGCACCGGATGGTTCCGTACCGCGTCCACCAGGCCCGAGACGACCCCGTCCCGCTCCAGCACGAGCAGCACCTTGTCGTCCGGGTCGGCGCCCTCGGGCAGCCCGTAGAACAGGCTCTGCACGTCGCCCGGCCCGGACGGCAGTCCCGTCGCCGCCACGAACCAGTCCTCGCACGCCTCGAACAGATCGAGCAGCGGCACCTCGTCCGAGGGCAGCGGCTCCCGCACCAGCACCCGCTCACCGGGCACGTCGATCATCCACGCGTCAACCACCCGACCGACGTTAACCCCGGTCAACCCCGGCCTCAACGCCCTGTCACCGCCTGCTCCGACGCACTCCGGGCACACCACCCCCGACACGTTTTCCCCGCACGGCAGTACCCACTTTCGGGTTCCGATCGTTGAGCTTTGGGGGCGCGCAGACCCCATCCCGTACAAGCTGGAACTCCCCCCGCGGACAACCCCTTTCGGCCGGCGCCCCGAGGAGACCCATGAGTACGCCGCCTCTCGCATCCGGACCCCAGGGCCCCGACACCCTGCGGCCCCTGCTCGACACCGTGCTCGACGCGCTGCGCGACGGCGGCCGGGCCCGCGGCGGACCGCTGCCGGCAGGCGGCCCGGAGGCGGTGGCCGAGCGGGTCGCGGACGCCGTCGGGGACGTACTCCCGGACGACGGCGACCCCGACGCCCTGCGCACCTTGGTGACCGCCCTCGCGGCGGGCGCGGCCGACCCCGCCGACCCGCTGTGCGCGGGCCATCTGCACGGCCCGCCGCTCGCCGTCGCCACCGCCGCCGACCTCGCCGCGAGCGTCCTCAACCCCTCGCTGGACTCCTGGGACCAGGCCCCGGCGGCCTCCGCCCTGGAAGCCATGGTCACCCGCGCCCTCGCCCATGCCATCGGCCTCTCCGACGCCGTGGTCACCAGCGGCGGCACCGAGTCCAACCAGCTCGCCCTGCTCCTCGCCCGCGAGGCCCTCGGCGGCGGTGTCCGGCTGGTCTGCGGCGCCAACGCCCACCACTCGCTGCCCCGGGCCGCCTGGCTGCTGGGCCTGCCCGACCCGGTCGTGGTCCCGGCGCCGAACGGCACCCTCGACCCGGCCGCCCTGCACGCCGCCCTCACCCACCTGCCGAAACCGTTCGTCGTGGCCGCGACCGCCGGTACCACCGACGCCGGCCTCATCGACCCGCTCCCCGAGATCGCGGGCCTGTGCGCGGCCCACGGCGCCCGGCTGCACATCGACGCCGCCTACGGAGGCGCGCTCGCCTTCAGCGACCGGCACCGGGACAAACTCGCCGGCCTGGAGCGCGCCCACACCGTCACCCTCGACCTGCACAAACTCGGCTGGCAGCCGGTCGCCGCCGGCCTCCTCGCCATCGCCCGCCCGGCCGAGCTCGGCGTACTCCACCACCGCGCCGACTACCTCAACGCCGACGACGACACCGAGGCCGGCTACCCCGACCTGCTCGGCCGCTCCCTGCGCACCACCCGGCGCCCCGACATCCTCAAGATCGCGGTCACCCTCAGGACCCTGGGCCGCTCCGGACTCGGCGCGCTGATCGACCAGGTGTGCGCACGGGCCCGGGAGTTCGCGGCCCTGGTCCGGGAGCACCCCGGTTTCGAACTCTACGACCGGCCGAACATCAGCACGGTGCTGTTCCGCCCCGCCGGAGCCACCGACGACGACATCGCCGGCATACGGCGCAGGCTGCTGCACGACGGCCGGGCCGTCCTCGGCCGGGCCCGGCTCGACGGCCGGCTCTGGCTCAAGGCCACCCTCCTCAACCCCCACACCCGGCCGGACGAACTGGCCGTCCTCCTCAAACTCGTGGAAGGAACGACGCCCCAATGAGCTCGCTGCCCAACCCCCCACACCAGGAGCCGGAAGCACCCCGCGACCTGGTCGGCATCGGCGTCGGACCGTTCAACCTCTCCCTGGCCGCCCTCGCCCACCCGCTCGCCGAACTGGACGCCGTCTTCTACGAGCAGCGCCCCGGCTTCGACTGGCACCCCGGGCTGCTGATCGACGGCGCCACCATCCAGGTCCCGTTCCTCGCCGACCTGGTCACCCTCGCCGACCCCGCCAGCCCCTGGTCGTTCCTCAACTACCTCAAGTCCCGCGACCGGCTCTTCCCGTTCTACTTCGCCGAGCGCTTCCACATCCGGCGCGCCGAGTACGACGCGTACTGCCGCTGGGTCGCCGAGAGCCTGCCGGGCCTGCGTTTCTCGCATCAGGTGGACGCCGTCCGCTGGAACTCCGAACGGGACCTGTTCGAGGTCGACTTCACCCAGCTCGACGCCGAGGGAGAGGCCGAGTCCCTGGGCCGTACGTACACGAAGAACGTCGTGCTCGGGGTCGGCACGGTCCCTCATGTACCCGACCCGCTCAAGCCCCTGGTGGAGGCACCGGGCGTGCCCGTCGTGCACGCGGCCGACTACCTCGAGCACCGCGAGACCTTCCTCGCCGCCGAGCACGTCACCGTCGTCGGCTCCGGACAGTCCGGAGCCGAGGTCTTCCTCGACCTGCTGCGGCACCGCCCGGCGGGCCGCGAGAAGCTGCACTGGATCGGCCGCAGCGAGGCCTTCACGCCCATGGAGTACTCCAAGCTCGGCCTGGAGCACTTCACACCCGACCACACCCGCTACTTCCACGCTCTCGCCGAGCCCGTCCGGGACCGGCTGGTCGCCTCCCAGTGGCGGCTGCACCGCGGCATCGACGCCGCCACCATCGCCGCCATCCACGAGGAGCTCTACCGCCGCACCCTGCACGGCGGCTGGCCGGACGCCGTCCTCACGCCCGGGGTCCAGGTCCGTACGGCCGGACGCATCGCCACCACCAAGGTCGAACTCCACCTGGAACACATCCAGCAGGGCAGCCGCTCCCGGCTCGCCACCGACGCCGTGGTGCTGGCCACCGGCTACCGCGAGCGCCCCCTGGGCCGGCTGCTCGCCGGACTCGACCCCTACCTGCGCCGGGACAACAGCGAACGCCCGCGCGTGGACGAGCGGTTCCGGCTCGTCCTCGACTCGTCGGTGACGGGATCGGCGTATGTGCAGAACGCCGAGCTCCACACCCACGGCGTCGGCGCGCCCGACCTGGGCCTCGCCGCCTGGCGCAGCGCCACCATCCTCAACTCCCTGACCGGCAAGGAGCCTTACCCGCTGCCCGCCCGCACGGCCTTCACCAGCTTCGGCCTGGAGCGGTCGGAAGAGAGGGTTCCCACGCAGAACGGGCCGAGGCAGCTCACCCCCCTGGCCGAGTGAGTGACGGGCGCCGGTCCGCCGGCGCCCGTCGATTCCGGTCAGAACACCGGCGTGCCGTCGCGGGTCAGCTTCCAGTCCGCCGACGCGAAGTCCTTCGGGTCCAGGACGCCCTTGGCGGTCACCCACTCCGCGATCCGGGTGCGGATCTCCGTCGACTCCGACCACAGCTCCTTCGCCGACGCCACGTACGGGAACGCGCCACCGCCGTTGGCGCGGTAGTTGTTCACCGCCAGCACGAACTGCTGGGCGTCGTCCAGGGCGGCACCGTTGTAGGTCAGGTTCCTGATCCGGGACCCGGCCGCCTGGGCGATGTCGATCTCGTACCCGAGGCCCGAGACATAGTCGTAGTTGTAGTCCGGCCGGTTGTTCGCGTTGGTCAGCTTGTCCACGTCGACGACATCGCCGGCGGCCGTCTGCACGAAGTACTGCGCGGAATACTCCAGGTACGCGCGGACCTGAGCACCCGTCATCAACTTGGCGACCAGCGTGTTGTCGTACACGTACAGGCTCGACAGGTCCCGGATGGTGACCTCGCCGGCCGGGATCTGGGAGGTCCGGGAGAACGGCGAGGCCTGCGCGAGCACCGGGAGCGCGGCGTACTCGGTGCTCGCCAGGGCCGCCTTGACCACGTCCTCCTGGACCTTGGTGATCAGGTCGATGATCGGGGCGTCCTTGTAGCGCGCCTCGACCGTGGTGAGGGTCGCGGTCGCGGTGCCGACGACCTGGTTGACGTACTCGACGACCTTCGCGTGCTCGTCCTTCAGCAGCCGGGTGATCTTCGGGTCGTCGGCGACGGTGTTGGAGTTGCGCAGCGAGGCGGCGACCGACTCCACCTCCCACCCGCCCTTGGCGAACACCAGCTCGATGTCGAAGAGGGTGAGGCGCTCGGCGTAGCACAGCGGCTCGGAGAGCACGACGGTCTTCCCGGTGGCCTCGTTGGTGACCTTCAGCTCCGGGATCTCCACATGCGCGTGGCCGACCAGGATGGCGTCGATGCCCGGCACCTGCCTGGCCACGTTCGCGGCGGCGTTCTCGACGTACGGCACCTGGTCGCCGTACGACGAGGTGCCCGAGGTACCGGAGTGGGCCGAGACCACGACCACGTCCGCGCCCATCGCCTTCAGCTTGGGCACCCACTTGGCGGCCTGCTCCTCAAGACCCGGGAACGCCAGCTTGCCCTGGACGTAGGCCTTGTCCCAGATCGCGATGCCCGGGTTGGTCAGACCGAGCACGGCGACCTTGACCGGCGGGGCGCCCGGGACATGGAACTTCTTCATGAAGTACGCCGGGAAGGCGGGCCTGAGGGTCTTCGCGTCGACCGCGTTCGCGCCGAGCAGCGGGAAGCGCAGCTGGTCCTCGAACCTGCGCAGGGTCTCGATGCCGTAGTTGAACTCGTGGTTGCCGAGCGCCGCCGCGTCGTACCCGATCGCGTTCATGGCCTGCGCCATCGGGTGCACCGGGCCGCCCTTGGCGGTGATCGGGTCGACCTTGGCGTAGTAGTACGTCAGCGGCGTGCCCTGAATGGTGTCACCGGCGTCCAGCAGCAGGGTGTTGCGACGGCCCTTCTCCTCGCGCACCTGGTTCACCAGGGTCGAGATGCGCGCCAGGCCCAGCGCGTTGCCCTTGGCGTCCGTGTACTCCGCGTCCTTGAAGTAGTCCCAGTTGAAGACGTTTCCGTGCAGGTCGGTGGTGCCCATGACGGTCAGGGAGTACCGCTTGGGGTGCTTGGCCGGCTTCGGGGATGCCTGGGCGGCCGGGGCGGCCTGCGCCGGAGCCGCCGCCGCTCCGGCGATCGCCACCCCCGCCCCGGTGGCGGCGGACTTCTTCAGGAACTTCCGGCGATTCAAGGGCATGTCTCGATCTCCTCGGGAAATGGTCAACGACGCGCGTAGATTCTGTCCTGGGCATGGCCCACGGCAACAGGTCCCGGAGGTTTCGATCCGGTGACCTGAACGGTGAACTGCGCGACACACAAGCGGGGATGACATGACAGAGTGGGGCGTATGACCTCACCCGAGGAACACCGGCCGGCCGGCACGCCCGACGCCCCCCTTCTCGTCGTGCGCGGCGAGGCCGAGCTGGAGGTCGAACCCGAGCTGGCCCGGATCGCCGTCACCGTGAGCGCCCGCGGCCGCGACCGCCGCTCCACCCTCGACGACCTCACCCGCCGCAACACCGCCGCCCTCGACCTGATCAAGTCCTACGGCGAGGCGGTGGCCCGCCTGTCGACCGGCGCCTTCTCCATCGCCCCCGAATTCACCGAGCGCGGCCGCGGCGAACGGGTCCGCAACTACCAGGGCCGGGTCCAGCTCACCGCCGAGCTCGCCGACTTCACCGCCCTCGGCGAACTCGCCACCCGCCTCGCCGACTTGGAGCTGACCCAGGTCGACGGCCCCTGGTGGTCGCTGCGCCCCGACTCACCCGTGCACGGCGAGGCCCGGCGGCAGGCGGTCGCCGAGGCGGTGCAGCGCGCCCGGGAGTACGCGAGCGCCCTCGGCACCTCCCTGGCCGCCCTGGTCGAGCTTGCCGACACGGGCATCGACGGCCCTCAGCCGCGCCGGCCGGCCTTCGGCGGCGCGGTCCGCCGGATGGCGGCCGCCGCCGAAATCGCCGCGCCCGCCGAACCCCTCGATCTCGAACCTCCGCAACTGCGCGTCACCGCTCAGGTCAGCGCGCGATTCACGATGGCGCCGCCGGAGCTGTGACTCCGAAGCGAATGTTCGCTATTTCGAATGGACGAGCGCCGGGCTCCCCGCATTCAACATATGCGAGATGCTCATCGGAGCGGGCCACCGCACAATTCAACACTTGTCAATAGGCCTTCACGCAAAGGTTGTTGGGTCGTCATGTACGGCCAATTCTCTACCCGCCGGTAAGGCCTAGGCTCGAAGCATGCGCCGAGCAAAGATCGTTTGTACTCTGGGGCCCGCCACCGACTCGTACGACCAGATCAAGGCCCTGGTCGAAGCCGGAATGGACGTCGCCCGATTCAACCTCAGCCACGGCAGCTACGCCGAGCACGAGGAGCGCTACCAGCGTGTCCGCAAGGCCTCCGACGAGACCGGTCGCAGCGTCGGGATGCTCGCCGACCTTCAAGGCCCGAAGATTCGCCTCGGCAGCTTCACCGAGGGCCCGGTACTCCTCGAACGCGGCGACACCTTCGTCATCACGGTGGAAGAGGGCGCCGAGGGCGACCGCCGGCAGTGCGGGACGACATACGCCGGCCTCGCCGACGATGTCACCCCCGGTGAGCGCGTCCTCGTCGACGACGGCAAGGTCTGCCTGGAGGTCACCCACGTCGACGGCCCCCGGGTGCACACCACGGTCGTCGAGGGCGGCATGATCTCCGACCACAAGGGCCTCAACCTCCCCGGCGTCGCCGTCTCCGTCCCAGCCCTCTCCGACAAGGACGAGGCCGACCTGCGATGGGCACTGCGCACCGGCTTCGACATCATCGCCCTCTCCTTCGTACGCAGCGGCAGCGACGTCGAGGACGTCCACCGCATCATGGCCGAGGAAGGCCGCCGCCTCCCCGTGATCGCCAAGGTCGAGAAGCCCCAGGCCGTCGAGAACATCGACTCCATCGTGGCCGCCTTCGACGGCATCATGGTCGCCCGCGGCGACCTCGGCGTCGAGATGCCGCTGGAACAGGTACCGATCGTCCAGAAACGCGCCGTCAAGCTCGCCAAGCGCAACGCCAAGCCGGTCATCGTCGCCACCCAGATGCTCGACTCCATGATCGACAACTCCCGGCCCACCCGCGCCGAGGCCTCCGACGTCGCCAACGCGGTGATCGACGGCACGGACGCGGTGATGCTCTCCGGCGAGACCAGCGTCGGCAAATACCCCATCGAGACCGTCCGCACCATGGCGAAGATCGTCGAGGCGGCCGAGGAGGACATCCTCGCCAAGGGGCTGCCACCGCTGACCGAGAGCAACAAGCCCCGCACCCAGGGCGGCGCGGTCGCCCGGGCCGCCGCCGAAATGGGCGACTTCCTGAACGCGAAGTTCCTGGTCGCCTTCACCGAGTCGGGAGACACCGTCCGCCGGCTCTCCCGCTACCGCTCGCCGATCCCGCTGCTCGCCTTCACCCCGGAACCGGCCACCCGCTCCCAGCTCAACCTGACCTGGGGCGTCGAGACCTTCCTCGGCCCGCACGTCGACTCCACGGACAAGATGGTCGACCAGGTGGACGAACTGCTGCTGAAGTACGGCCGCTGCGAGAAGGGCGACGTCGTGGTGATCACGGCGGGGTCGCCTCCGGGGGTGTCCGGCTCGACGAACATGGTGCGCGTACACCACATCGGCGAGGACGACAGCCCGAAGTGACGGGCGCGGGCCCCTCTGGCCGGCGGAGGGGCCCTTCGCGTTCAGTGTTTGGGGCCTACGTGGGTGTCCATGAGGGCTACGGAGGCCTTCTTGGCGACGGAGGTGTTGTACGGGATGCCGTCGCGACGGCAGTGCGTCCACTCGACGCCGAGCTTGTCGAGGGCGTCGGTGTAGAGGGTCCGGATGTCGTCGGACTTGTTGGTGAAGAAGTAGCGCGGGTATTCGTAGCGCTTGCGCTCACCGGCGACCACGCGGGTCGTCCAGTTGGTGATACGGCAGCCGTCGGAGTGGATGAGGCCCCGGACAAATTCCCAGAGGTGGGCGTCGACGATTGCTTGTTGCCAAGGGTGGAGGACGATGGGGCGCTCGTGCTTCTTACCGGGTCCGTGTTGTGGAAACAGCCGTGGCCAGTGTCGGGAGTAGCTGGTCACCATTGAGTAGCCCTGCTTCTGAAGGAGGTAGACACCGATGCCGGGACGCACCTTCGTGATGGCTTCGCTGCACTGCTGCATCAGACCGGGCCACGCGTCGGCACACGCGATCCTGAGGTAGTACCCGGTGCCGCGCACATGGGGGCTGATGCAGCCGTCGCCGAGATAGAGACCCAGGAGGTAGGCGTACGCGCGTTCGTCAGTGGGCGGTCCGGGGTCTGGAGCTGCCATGCGAGGGAGCGGCTCCAGGCGGTGCTGCCAGGATCGAATCGCAGCCCGGGATACGCCCGTCTCCTTGCTGACGGAGTTCAGGCTTCGGCCCTGAGCTACCAGTGCGAGGGCTCGCTTGCGTGTGCTTACGTCGTACATGTGAACAATGTGCGAAATGACTTACGGCGACACGCCGCAAAAAGCGGATATCCACGAGAATGTGTGCATCCGCTTATGATTCGCGACCTTGGAACTGAAGGGAAAGTGCCCCGGGTGGGATTCGAACCCACGCTGTCGGTGGTTTGAGCACCGTGTCTCTTCCGCTGGACTACCGGGGCTTCCTGTAAATCAAAGGCCGACGGTCACCCGCCGTGCCCTACCTTACCGCAGCTAGGTAGGCTCTTGTCAGCAGTACCCCTGCCCTGAACGAGGAGCCCCCGTGACCGCCGCCGAGTCGCCCAAGCCAGTCGACGTACCCGACGACGACAAGTCGCACGTGCCTCCGCTGACGACCCGTGTCGTCATCGCCGAGGACGAGGCCCTGATCCGGCTGGACCTGAAAGAGATGCTGGAGGAGGAGGGGTACACCGTCGTCGGCGAGGCCGGCGACGGTGAGCAGGCGGTCGAACTCGCCCGCGAGCACCGCCCCGACCTGGTCATCCTGGACGTCAAGATGCCCAAGCTGGACGGCATCTCGGCGGCCGAGAAGATCGCCGCGGAGTCCATCGCCCCGGTCCTGATGCTCACCGCGTTCTCGCAGCGCGACCTGGTGGAGCGGGCGCGGGACGCCGGTGCGATGGCGTACCTCGTCAAGCCGTTCAGCAAGAGCGACGTGGTCCCGGCGATCGAGATGGCCGTCTCCCGCTTCGCCGAGCTGAAGCAGCTGGAGAAGGAGGTCGCCGACCTCTCCCTGCGCCTGGAGACCCGCAAGCTGGTCGACCGTGCGAAGTCCATCCTGCAGACCGAGTACGGCCTGACCGAGCCGGCCGCGTTCCGCTGGATCCAGAAGACGTCGATGGACCGCCGCATGTCGATGCAGCAGGTCGCGGAGGCGGTCATCGCGGACAGTGACGAGAAGAAGTCCAGCAAGGGCTGACCGACCGCCGTACATACGACGAGGCCCGCGCTCCGGAGAAGAGGGAGCGCGGGCCTCGTCGTATCGAACCGGGGTGTCAGTCCTCGCCCAGGTAGGCCTTGCGGACCGACTCGTCGTGCAGCAGGTCCTGGCCGCTGCCCGACAGCACGATGTTGCCGACCTCCATCACGTGCCCCTGGTCGGCCAGGGAGAGCGCGGCCTGGGCGTTCTGCTCGACGAGCAGAATCGTCGTGCCCTCGGACTTCAGCTCGGCGATCGTCGCCATGATCTTCTGCATCATGATCGGCGACAGGCCCATGGACGGCTCGTCCAGCATCAGCAGCTTTGGCTGGGACATCAGTGCCCGCCCCATCGCGAGCATCTGCTGTTCGCCGCCGGAGAGGGTGCCGGCGGCCTGCTTGCGTCGTTCGCCGAGGATCGGGAAGAGGTCGTAGGCGCGCTGGATGTCCTTCTCGATGCCTGCCTTGTCCTTGCGGAGGAAGGCACCGAGCTGGAGGTTCTCGCTGATGGTCAGGCGCGGGAAGATGTGCCGGCCTTCGGGGGAGTGGGCCAGCCCGAGTGCGACGATCTTGTGTGCCGGGACACCGCTCAGCGGCTTGCCGTCGAAGACGATCCTGCCGGAAGCGGGCTTGAGCAGACCGGACAAGGTGCGCAGGGTCGTCGTCTTGCCGGCGCCGTTGGTGCCGATGAGAGTGACGACCTCGCCGGCTTCCACGCTGAACGAGATGCCCTTGACGGCCTCGATCTTGCCGTAGGCGACTCTGAGGTCCTCGACCTCCAGTAGTGCGGTCACCGGGCCTCTCCCTTGGTGGTGTCGGTGGTGCTGTCCACCTGGGGGTTCTCCGCGTCGGACGGTTCGGCGTCGGCCGGCGCGTCGGTGGATGCCGCGGCGGCCTCTACCTCGGCGGCCTCCGCCTCCCCGGGGTCTCCCTCGAAGGGCTCACCCAGATAGGCGGCGACGACGCGCTCGTCGGCCTGGACGACGTCGGACGTGCCCTCGACGAGCTTCTCGCCCTGGACGAGTACGGCGACGCGGTCGCACAGGTTGAAGATGAAACGCATGTCGTGCTCGATGACGAGGACGGCGATGCCCTTGTCCCGGATGGCGAAGACCAGTTCTTCGGTGGCCCGGGTCTCCTGCGGGTTCATGCCGGCCGTCGGCTCGTCGAGCAGCAGCAGGCCCGGCTCGCTCGCCAGCGCGCGGGCGATCTCCAGCTTGCGCTGTTCGCCGTAGGGCAGGTTGCGCGCGAGGTGGTCGCGTTTGGCGGCGAGGCCGATGAACTCCAGGAGTTCCATGGCCTTGGCCTCGGACTCTTTCTCGGCCTTGCGGAAGCCGGGGCCGCGCAGCAGCGCGGACCACAGGCCCTCCTTGGTCCGCGTGTGGCGGCCCACGAGGACGTTCTCCAGGACGGTCATGTTGGCGAAGAGCCGGATGTTCTGGAAGGTACGGGCGATGCCTGCCTGCGTCACCAGGTGCGGCTTGGGCGGCAGCACCTTGCCCTGGTAGGAGACCGTGCCCTCGGTGGGGACGTACAGACCGGTGAGGCAGTTGAAGAAGGTGGTCTTGCCGGCGCCGTTCGGGCCGATCAGGCCGACGATCTCGCCACTGTTGACCGTGAAGTCCACCGACCGGACGGCGGTGAGGCCGCCGAACCGCATCGTGACGTCACGGGCTTCGAGTACAGGTGTCGTCATGGTTCTTACGCCCCTGCCTTGGTGACGGCCGGATCGTCGGTCAGCGTCTCTTGCGCCGGTACGTCGAGCTGGCCGGTCTCGTGGAACTCCAGCTGGCGGCGGCGGTTGGCGATGATGCCTTCCGGCCGGAACCGCATCAGCAGGATCAGCGCGATGCCGAAGGCGAACAGCTCGTAGTTCTGCAGGAACTGGAGCTTCTCCGGGACCAGGTAGAGCACGCTCGCGCCGAGCAGCGGGCCGCTGACGGTGCCCATGCCGCCGAGGACGACGGCGGCCAGCAGGAAGGCCGAGTTGGGCGGGGCGGCGCCGGCGAACTGGTAGGGCTGCGGGTTCACGCTGTAGTTGACGTGTGCCATCACGGTGCCGGCGAGGCCCGCGAGGGACGCGCCGAGGGCGAAGGCGATCAGTTTGACGCGGAAGCCGTTGATGCCCATGGCGGTGGCGGCGGTCTCGTCCTCGCGGATGGCGATCCAGGAGCGGCCGATACGGGAGTCGGCGGCACGGGTGAAGACGAGCACGACGATCGCCGTGACGATGAGCATCAGGAACAGGTAGTTGGCGAACCGGCCCAGGGTGAACCCGCCGATGTCGTGTGCTTCGCCCAGGTTGAACCCGAAGATGTTGAGGTCCGGGATCTGGGTGATGCCGTTGGGGCCCCGGGTGATGTTCGGTCCGGAGTCGCCGTCGAGGTTGTTGACGGTGATACGAAAGATCTCACCGAAGCCGAGCGTGACGATGGCCAGGTAGTCGCCGCGCAGTCGCAGGGTGGGCGCACCGATCAGCACACCGAAGATCAACGAGGCGGCCATGCCGGTGAGCGCGGCGGCCCAGAACGGGAAGTGCACACCGGAGAACCGGGAGTACTCCGAGCCGGACACCAGGGCGGCCGCGTAGGCGCCGACGCCGAGGAACGCGACGTAACCGAGGTCGAGGAGGCCGGTGAGGCCGACCACGATGTTCAGACCGAGGGCGACGGTGGCGAAGATCAGGATGTTCACGCCGACGTTGGCGTTGTGGTCGTCGTTCTGGGTGAAGGGGAAGATCACGGCGGCGACGAAGGCGAGCGTCGAGGCGAACCCCTTGTGGTGGGCCGCGGTGGTCGCGAAGCGGTCGACGAGGCCGGTGTTCATGAGGCCCCAGGCGGCGAAGACGAGCAGCAGCAGGTAGCCGATGAAGGTTTCGCTCGCGTCGTTGTCGATGCCGATGCCGTAGGTGAAGGCCACCAGGGCGAGCGCGACGCCGACCGTGATGACGATGCGCTCGGTGAGCGGTGATGCCTTGCGGGGAGCGGGCAGCTGGGGCTTGGTGAGGTAGCCGCGGATGCCGTTGCCCGGGGCCGGGTTGGGCAGCGCGAGGGCGCCGATGACGGGCAGCGCGGAGGCCGCCATCGCCACGTAGGCGCCGGGGTCGAGGTTGACCAGGCCGCCGAGGTCGACGGTGATGGCGATGCCGGTGAACCAGCAGACGGTGAACGCCGACAGGGCCGCCAGCACGACTGGGGAGGTGGCGGTCGCCGGGTTCAGCCAGCGCAGCCCCTTCATGTCCCAGAGGGTGAGCCCGAACAGCAGGGTGAGGGCGCCGCCCACGAGGGCGAGGATCTGCAGGCCGGCCGGGTAGCCGTAGACGGTCAGGTCGCCGGGGAACTCGGACGTCCAGGTCCAGCTGAGGAAGGTGCTGGCGATGGTGCCGACGGCGCCGACGACGATGAGCAGCCGGGCGACGGGCAGCGGCAGCGGAACCGGCCTGTGCCCTGCCGCGGCCGGGGAGTTGGCGGTGGTGTCGGTCATGCTGCTCACGCCCTGTCCGCGACGCGTTCGCCGAGCAGACCTTGTGGTCTGAACAGGAGGACGAGGATCAGCAGGACGAAGGCCCAGACGGATGCCCAGCCGCCACCGCCGAGCTGCTGCATGCCGGGGATGTTGGCGATGTACGCGGTGGCCATGGCTTCGGCGATGCCGAGGACGAGACCGCCGAGCATGGCGCCGTAGATGTTGCCGATGCCGCCGAGGACGGCCGCGGTGAACGCCTTGAGACCGGCGATGAAGCCCATGTCGTAGGAGACGGAGCCGTACTTGAGGCCGTACGAGAGACCGGCCACGGCCGCGAAGAAGCCGCCGATGGCGAACGCGACGACGATGATGCGGTTGGTGTCGATGCCCATCAGCTGCGCGGTGTCCGGGTCCTGGGCAGTGGCCTGCATGGCGCGGCCGGTGCGGGAGAGCCGGACGAACAGGGCGAGCACCGCCATGCACAGCGGGGCGGCGATGATCAGGAAGATGTCACCGCTCTGCACGGTCACGGAGCCGATGTGCAGCGGGCCGAACGGCAACTGCGGGAAGACCCGGGCGGACTTGGCATCGCCGTCGACGTGGTACCAGTTGAAGACCGCCTGCTGCAGCGCGAGGGAGAGGCCGATCGCGGTGATGAGCGGCGCGAGGCGTGGCGCGCCGCGCAGCGGCCGGTAGGCGAAGCGTTCGGCACCGACGGCGATGAGCACGGAGACCACAGCACCGCCGATGAGCATCGCCGGCAGGGCTACCCACATGGATATGCCGTCCGGCAGCAGAAGGTAGACCGTGAGGGCGCCGAAGCCTCCGGTCATGAAGATCTCGCCATGGGCGAAGTTGATGAGCTGGACGATGCCGTACACCATCGTGTAGCCGATGGCGATCAGACCGTACATCGAGCCGAGGAACAGCCCGTTGGCCAGCTGCTGCGGCAGGGTGTTCACCGCATGGCCTCCATATGGTGGGGAGAGTCAGGGGGGCGGTAGAGGGCGGGCCGCGCGGTGACGGTTGGTCTGTGCCGCGCGGCCCTGGTAACGCGTGTGTCGTGGCGGGTTACTTCGGGGTGGCCACGCCGCTCTTGACGGACTTCCACTCACCGTTCTTGACCTGGTAGACGGTCAGCTGCTTGTTCGTGGTGTCGCCGTACTGGTCGAACGAGATCTTGCCGGAGATGCCATCGAACGAGGTGTTCTGGACGGCGCTGACGATCTGCGAGCGGGCGTCGGTGGGGATCTTGCCGTCCTTCACGACGGTCCCGACGGCCTTGATGATCGCGGTGGTGGCGTCGTAGGAGTACGAGCCGTAGGTGCCGTAGTCACCGGGGTACTTCTTGGCCTTGTAGGTGGCCACGAAGTCCTTGGCGGCGGGCAGGGTGTCGACCGGGACACCGATCGAGGTCACCAGGTCGCCCTCGGCGGCCTTGCCGGCGGTCTTGATGTAGGTCGGGGTGAACATGCCGTCGCCGCCGAACAGCGGGATGTTGGCGCCCGCAGCCTTGAGCTGCTTGGTGAGTACCTGGGACTCGTCGTACTGGCCGCCGTAGTAGAGCAGGTCGGCGCCAGAGTTCTTGATCTTGGTGACCAGGGTGGAGAAGTCGCGGTCGCCGGTGTTGACGTGGTCCGTGCCGATGACCTGGCCGCCCTGCTTGGTGAACTGCTCCCTGAAGATTTTGGAAAGGCCCGCGCCGTAGGCCTGCTTGTCGTCGACGACGAACGCCTTCTTCTTGTGGATGCCGTTGTAGGCGTAGTCCGCCGCGTAGGCACCTTGCAGAGCATCGGTGGTCGCGGTGCGGAAGTACGTCTTGAACGGGCGGACCTTCTTGGTCTGCCAGTCCTTGCCCTGGGTCAGGTCGACGCCGGTGTTGGACGGGGAGATCTCCACCAGGTTGGCGGTGGCGAAGACCTGCTGCATCTGGGCTGCCACGCCGGAGTTGAGCGGGCCGACGACGCCGAGCACGGACTTGTCGGAGACGAACTGGGTGGCGTTCTGCTGGCCGATGGGGGGAGTTGCCTTGTCGTCCAGCGCCTTGATCTTGAAGGTGACGCCCGGGACGGTCTTGTTCTTGTTGGCGTCGTCGACGGCGATCTGGGCGCCGTACTGGATGCCGAGGCCCGTCGCGGAGTTCGCGCCGGTGAGCGGGGCGTCGACGCCGATCGTGACCGTCACGTTGCCGCTGTCGCTGCCCTTGTCGCTGTCGTCGCGGGAGCCGCAAGCCGTGAGGGTCAGAGCTCCGGTGGTCAGCACGGAGGTAAGAATCACCAGAGAACGCTGTCGCACAATCGATCCTTTCCGCAGGCAGTTCCGCCCCCCTGGGGAACGACGGGTGCCGCGCCGGTACCGGTCTCCTGTTGGAGCGGTGACTGGCCGTGACTCTAAGCGCGGGTGAGGAACGTGGAGGAGGTCTTGTCCAAGGCTGTGACGCTCTTGTTATGACACGAGGTAATGCAGAGCGGTACAGGGTGGGTGGAAAGCAGGAATTGAGCCCGATTCGCCCCGTCCGCATTCTGAGAACCTGCAGGACTCGCCATGATCGGTTCAGGTGTCTCGATGGTTTTGGACCTGACGTGAAGCTGTTGCTGTGGGCGACTTTCGAGAGGGATGGGAGGTGCGGTGTGGCCTGGGAGCTGGGGTGAAACAGCGAATGCGGATTACACGCGTATTACGCAGAGTTACGTCGAGGAAAGAAAGTCAAGCCTTCGGAACTTCTCGGCATTTCCTCGCGGAGCGTCAGGGGCGCTGTGCGCTGTTCTCTTACCGGGTGCGACCTCGGCTCCCGGCGCCGAGGTCTCTTCGTCCCGTCAGGGGCCGCCGTCAGGCGCCGGTGCCCCGGACGTGGACCTCGTCGCCCTGGCGCACGTCCCGCAGCAGGCAGGTGAGCCGGGCCGTGCACACCCGGCGGCCCTCCTCGTCGCTGATGACGATCTCGTACGTCGCGGTGGACCGCCCCCGGTGGACGGGCGTGGCCACGCCGGTGACCAGGCCGGAACGGGCCCCGCGGTGATGCGTGCAGTTCAGGTCGACGCCGACCGCGATCTTGGAGCTGCCGCCGTGCAGCATCGACCCGACCGACCCCAGGGTCTCCGCCAGCACCGCGCTGGCGCCGCCGTGCAGCAGCCCGTACGGCTGGGTGTTGCCCTCCACCGGCATGGTGCCGACGACCCGGTCCGCCGAGGCCTCGACGATCTGCACGCCCATCCGGGTGCCGAGGTGGCCCGCGGAGAACAGGGCCGGCAGGTCGACGCCGAGGGCGGCGTACTCGTCGATGACCTCCTGCGGGAACTTCACGTGCTGCTGCTCGCCCATGGTCCGGCTCCGATCGTCGTACGGCTGTCTCTCTCCACTGAGCAAACGCTCAGTAGGCCGCCGATTCTTCCAGACGGACTGAGCGTCTGCTCAGACGGCGGGTGCCGGCTGCGGCACGCCGCTCTCCAGACGGACCACGACGGACTTGCTGGCCGGGGTGTTGCTGGTGTCGGCGGTCGCGTCGAGCGGCACCAGCACATTGGTCTCCGGGTAGTACGCGGCCGCGCAGCCACGGGCCGTCGGATAGTGCACCACCCGGAAGCCCGGCGCCCGGCGCTCCACGCCGTCCTTCCACTCGCTCACCAGGTCGATGTACGCCCCGTCGGCGACGCCCAGCGCCCGCGCGTCCTCCGGGTTCACCAGCACCACCCGGCGGCCGTTCCTGATGCCCCGGTAGCGGTCGTCCAGTCCGTAGATCGTGGTGTTGTACTGGTCGTGCGAGCGCAGCGTCTGCAACAGCAGCCGGCCCTCGGGCAGTTCGGGGTACTCGACGCCCGCCGCCGTGAAGTTCGCCTTGCCGGTGGCGGTCGGGAAGCGGCGCTCGTCGCGCGGGCCGTGCGGCAGCGCGAAGCCCCCCGGGTGCGCCACGCGCGCGTTGAAGTCCTGGAAACCGGGGATCACGCGCGCGATGCGGTCGCGGACGGTCGCGTAGTCCTTCTCGAACTCCTCCCAGGGGGTGGCGCTGTCCTCACCGAGCACCCGGCGGGCGAGCCGGCACACGATCGCCGGCTCCGACAGCAGGTGCGGGCTCGCGGGCTCCAGGCGGCCGTGCGAGGCGTGCACCATGCCCATCGAGTCCTCCACGGTGACGAACTGCTCCCCGCTGCCCTGGAGATCGCGCTCGGTGCGGCCGAGCGTCGGCAGGATCAGCGCCCGCGCGCCCGTCACGACGTGCGAGCGGTTGAGCTTCGTCGACACGTGCACGGTCAGCCGCGCCCGCCGCATCGCCGCCTCGGTGACCTCCGTGTCGGGGGTCGCGGAGACGAAGTTGCCGCCCATCGCGAAGAAGACCTTCGCCTCGCCGTCGCGCAGCGCGCGGATGGCCCGGACGACGTCGAAGCCGTGCTCGCGCGGGGGCGCGAAGCCGAACTCCTTCTCCAGGGCGTCCAGGAAGGCCGGGGCCGGGCGCTCGAAGATGCCCATCGTGCGGTCGCCCTGCACGTTCGAGTGGCCGCGGACCGGGCACACGCCCGCGCCGGTGCGGCCGATGTTGCCGCGCAGCAGAAGGAAGTTGACGACCTCGCGGATCGTCGGGACCGAGTGCTTGTGCTGGGTCAGCCCCATGGCCCAGCAGACGATCGTGCGCTCCGAGGCGAGCACCATGCCGAGGGCCTTCTCGATCTCCGCGCGGGTGAGGCCGGTGGCGGCGAGCGTCTCCTCCCAGTCGGCGGCGCGGGCGGCCTCGGCGAACTCCTCGTAGCCGTGCGTGTGCTCGCGTACGAACTCCTCGTCGACCGCGCCCCCGCCCGCGCCGGAGGCGCTGTCGTGCTCGGCCAGGATCAGCTTGTTGAGGAGCCGGAACAGGGCTTGGTCGCCGCCGATGCGGATCTGCAGGAAGAGGTCGGTGAGCGCGGCGCCCTTGAGCATGCCCTGGGGGGTCTGCGGGTTCTTGAACCGCTCCAGGCCGGCCTCCGGGAGCGGATTGACGCTGATGATCTTCGCGCCGTTGGCCTTGGCCTTCTCCAGCGCGGAGAGCATCCGGGGGTGGTTGGTGCCCGGGTTCTGCCCGGCGACGATGATCAGATCCGCCTTGTACAGATCCTCGAGCAGGACGCTGCCCTTGCCGATGCCGATCGTCTCGCTGAGCGCCGAGCCCGAGGACTCGTGGCACATGTTGGAGCAGTCCGGCAGGTTGTTGGTGCCCAGCTCGCGCGCGAACAGCTGGTACAGGAACGCGGCCTCGTTGCTGGTCCGGCCCGAGGTGTAGAAGACGGCCTCGTCGGGGGAGCCGAGACCGGCGATCTCCTCACCGATGATGTCGAAGGCACGCTCCCAGCCGACCGGCTCGTAGTGCTCGGCACCCTCGGCGAGATACATGGGGTGGGTGAGCCGGCCCTGCTGGCCGAGCCAGTAGCCGCTGCGGTGGTGCAGATCGGCGACGGAGTGCTCGGCGAAGAACTCGGGCGTCACCCGGCGCAGGGTGGCCTCCTCGGCCACGGCCTTGGCGCCGTTCTCGCAGAATTCGGCGGTGTGCCGGTGATCGGGTTCCGGCCAGGCGCAGCCGGGGCAGTCGAAGCCGTCCTTCTGATTGACCCGGAGCAGCGTCAGCGCGGTGCGCTTCACGCCCATCTGCTGCTGGGCGATGCGCAGGGTGTGCCCGATGGCCGGCAGCCCCGCGGCCGCGTGCTTCGGCTCCACGACCTGCGGTGCGTCCTGGACCGGATCACCCTTGGGCGGCTTCGTCGCCATCGCACGATCTCCCTCTACGCCGGCACCAGTGCACTGTGCACCCGATACTCGCACGCGCCGCCGACAACGATCGAGGGCGGTCGGCGAGCGCGACGGAACCAATGCTTGACAGAGCTGCGCCTCCCAGCCCGCCCCCGCTCTTGAGTTTCTTCCGCCGCATCGGCGGACGGCCACGACGGGCGCTGTGCGGCGGTGCCGGGCTCATCGCGACCCGAACCGTCGGTCCTCGCTGTCAGTGGGGCGTGGCAGGATCGGGGGCGTGGCAGAAACAGCATCGAAGAAGACCGACCAGACCCCCAGTGGGACCCGTCCCCGGCTGATGCTCATGGACGGGCACTCGCTGGCCTACCGCGCGTTCTTCGCGCTGCCCGCGGAGAACTTCACCACCGCGACGGGCCAGCCGACGAACGCGATCTACGGTTTCGCGTCGATGCTGGCCAACACCCTGCGTGACGAGGCGCCCACGCACTTCGCGGTGGCCTTCGACGTCTCCCGCAAGACCTGGCGCTCCGAGGAGTTCACCGAGTACAAGGCGAACCGCTCCAAGACCCCGGACGAGTTCAAGGGCCAGGTGGAGCTGATCGGCGAGCTGCTCGACGCGATGCACGCGCAGCGCTTCGCCGTCGAGGGCTTCGAGGCCGACGACGTCATCGCCACCCTCGCCACCCAGGCCGAGGCCGAGGGCTTCGACGTCCTGATCGTCACCGGCGACCGCGACTCCTTCCAGCTGGTCACCGAGCACACCACGGTCCTCTATCCGACGAAGGGCGTCTCCGAACTGACCCGGTTCACCCCGGAGAAGGTTTTCGAGAAGTACGGCTTGACGCCCGCCCAGTACCCCGACTTCGCGGCCCTGCGCGGCGACCCGTCCGACAACCTCCCCGGCATTCCCGGTGTCGGCGAGAAGACCGCCGCGAAGTGGATCAACCAGTTCGGTTCCTTCGCCGAGCTGGTGGAGCGCGTCGACGAGGTGAAGGGCAAGGCCGGCCAGAACCTCCGCGACCACCTGGACTCGGTGAAGCTCAACCGCCGGCTCACCGAACTGGAGCGCCAGGTCGAGCTGCCGAAGACGGTCACCGACCTGGAGCGCGCGCCGTACGACCGCAAGAGCGTCGCGATGATCCTGGACACCCTGGAGATCCGCAACCCGTCGCTGCGCGAGCGGCTCTACGCCGTCGACCCCGGCGCGGAGGAGGCCGAGGCCGCGCCGGTCGCCGAGGCGGGCGTGGCGGTGGACGGCACCGTCCTCGGCACCGGCGAACTGGCCGGCTGGCTCGCCGAGCACGGCACGCAGGCGCTGGGCATCGCCACCGTCGGCACCTGGGCGCTCGGCACCGGCTCGGTCGCCGAGGTCGCGCTGGCCGCGGCCGCGGGAGCGGCGGCCTGGTTCGACCCGGCGGAGCTCGACGAGGCCGACGAGAACGTGTGGACTGCCTGGCTGGCCGACGCCGAGCGGCCCAAGGTCTTCCACAACGCCAAGGGCGCCATGCGGGTCTTCGCCGAGCACGGCTGGAGCATCGACGGCGTCACCATGGACACCGCGCTCGCCGCCTATCTCGTCAAGCCGGGCCGGCGCTCCTTCGACCTGGACGCGCTGTCCCTGGAGTACCTGCACCGTGAGCTGGCCCCCGCCGCCGCGGCCGACGGTCAGCTGGCCTTCGGCGCGGACGACGGTGCCGAGGCCGAGGCCCTGATGATCCAGGCCCGCGCGATCCTCGACCTGGGCGAGGCCTTCGGGGAGCGGCTCCAGGAGGTCGGCGCGGCGGACCTGCTCCGTGACATGGAGCTGCCGACCTCCATCCTCCTCGCCCGCATGGAGCGGCACGGCATCGCGGCCGACCGCGCGCATCTCGAAGCGATGGAGCAGATGTTCGCGGGCGCCGTCCAGCAGGCCGTGAAGGAGGCGCACGCGGCGGCCGGCCACGAGTTCAACCTGGGCTCGCCCAAGCAGCTCCAGGAGGTCCTCTTCGGCGAGCTGGCGCTGCCCAAGACCAAGAAGACCAAGACCGGCTACACCACCGACGCCGACGCACTGGCCTGGCTGGCCGGCCAGACCGAGAACGAACTGCCGGTGATCATGCTCCGGCACCGTGAGCAGGCCAAGCTGCGGGTGACGGTCGAGGGCCTGATCAAGACGGTCGCCGCGGACGGCCGTATCCACACCACGTTCAACCAGACGGTCGCCGCGACCGGCCGGCTCTCCTCCACCGACCCGAACCTCCAGAACATCCCGGTCCGCACCGACGAGGGCCGGGCGATCCGCCGGGGCTTCGTGGTGGGCGAGGGCTTCGAGTCGCTGATGACGGCCGACTACAGCCAGATCGAACTGCGGGTGATGGCCCATCTCTCCGAGGACGAGGGCCTGATCGAGGCGTTCACCTCCGGCGAGGACCTGCACACCACGGTCGCCTCGCAGGTGTTCTCCGTCGACCGCACGGCCGTCGACGCGGAGATGCGCCGCAAGATCAAGGCGATGGCGTACGGCCTCGCGTACGGGCTGTCGGCGTTCGGCCTCTCCCAGCAGCTGAACATCGACGCGGGCGAGGCCCGGGCCCTGATGGACACGTACTTCGAGCGGTTCGGCGGGGTCCGTGACTATCTGCGCCGGGTGGTCGACGAGGCACGCGCCACGGGGTACACCGCGACCCTCTTCGGCCGCCGCCGCTACCTCCCCGACCTCAACAGCGACAATCGCCAGCGCCGTGAGGCGGCCGAGCGGATGGCGCTCAACGCGCCCATCCAGGGCACCGCGGCGGACATCGTCAAGATGGCCATGCTGAAGGTGGACGGGGCGCTGCGCGAGGCGGACCTGAAGTCCCGGATGCTCCTCCAGGTGCACGACGAAATCGTCCTGGAGATCGCACCCGGCGAGCGCGCCGAGGTCGAGGCGATCCTCCGCCGCGAGATGGCCGACGCGGTCCACCTCAGGGCGCCCCTGGACGTCTCGGTCGGCGTCGGCCCGGACTGGGAATCAGCGGCCCACTGAGCGCTCCGCTGGGTGTGCCGCGAGGTGCTGTCGGCCGACTGCGGTGCCGTCGTGGTCGGTCGCGCAGGTCCTACCCCCAGCCGACGGCTGGGGGTACCCCCAGCGCGCCTTCAGGGCGTTGCCGAGCCGTAGCCGACTTCACCCGACCCGCTTGGCCTTTGGCCAGAGCCGGCGGAGGGCGCCGATCCACGACACCGGTGGAGCGGCGCCCGCCGCCGGTCGCCGGGGCGCCGTCATCACTCAGCTGGACCCCGTCAGAACGCCCCCGCCCCCGGCAGCGGCAAGGATGCGGGCATGGGTATACGCATGCTTCACGGCCGCACGCCCCAGACCAGGCCCCCGGCCAAGGCCCGCTCCGCCGCGGTGCAGGTCACGGCGGCTTCGTCGGCCCCGGCCATGGCACCCGGCGCCAGCTCCGCCCGCATCCCCACCGACCTGGCCGTCACCGCGGGCAAGGCGGTCGCCCGCCTCCGGCGCAGACTCCGCACCCGCCCCGAACCGCGGCAGTGGCTCGATCTCGCCCGCAGCTGTCTCGCGCTGGTCATCGGCGCACTCCGCGGCCCTCGCCGCCCCCGCACCATGACCGTCTTCGTGGCGACCCTCACCGAACGGCCGAAGGGCTCCGGCGCACGCCGTCGGCCACCGGAGCCGGACGCCACACCCTGACCGCCACGGCGTACCCGAGCACCCCGAGCAGCAGCCCCGCGCCCGCCCCGAAGAGCACCGTGGGCAGCAGCTCCCAGGGCTTCGCCGTCGAACCCCAGTAGGCCCGCCCGTCGCCCGCCACCACCCTTGCAGGAGCCGCTACGCGGCGCAGTTCCGTAAACCGCGTCGCCTGCTGCACCGCGGCCAACAGCGCGCAGCCGGCGATCCCGGCCCCGGCCCACCACCGGTCCCCCGCGGACAGCAGCGGCGCCCCCACCGGCTCCCCAGCCGGCGCCCGCCGTAGCGCACGGAGCACGAACACGCCGAGCACGGCCGCGGCCACCGCCGAAGTGCCGTACTGGAGCAGGGTGTAGAGCGGCACGCCCGCGACGTGCCGGCCGATCGCGGGGATCAGCCGGGTCCCCCAGCGGTCGTGGTGCGTGAACGCGTCCCACACGACATGCGTGAGCGCGCCGAGCACGGCGGAGACGTACCACCGGGCCGTGACGGAAAGGCCGGCACGCGCGCGTGGCGCCCCGCAGCGCAGCAGGGCCGCCAGGCGCCCCTGCCGGGTCCGGGGCAGCAGGGCCACGAGCGGCTCCCGTACCAGCACCCACAGCGCCACCAGCGCCCAGGAGAAGAGCACGTCCACGGTGAAGACGCCGGTGAAGGAGTGCGTGAACGCGCCGAACTCCATCGCGTCCGGCACCGCGCTCGCCGCGTAGTAGGTGAGGTCGGGGGAGAAGGACCCCGCGACGAGCACCGCCGGCACCAGCCGCCCCCGCCCGGTCCCGTCACCGCGCACGGCGGGCAGTACGGCGGCGGCGTGGCTGAGAGTGAACGGCACCCGGTCTCCCTGGAACAGTCGTCGGCCCGAGCGCCGAACAAGTGATCGCGTACGACAAGTATCCGCGACACCACCATCGTTCAACGGGGAATGGCCAACTGGTGAAAATCGGGCACCGCCGGGTGTCCGCGGAATGGAAGTTGTCGTAGTGTCGCCTGGGTCGCCGTCCCGGCGTGCACCACAGATGCGCTACCTCACTACTCGAAAGAGGTAACAGGGGGCAACCACAGCACCAGGTCAACCGTCACACCAGGGGCGAGCAGACAGACGGAGACGGGCGCTCAGAAGGCGCCCATGGGAGGGGTTCACCTTATGGCGGCGCAATTCGGCAGGCGGCTGCGCAAGGGAGCGGCGACGACCGCCGCGGCCGCGTTGGCGGTAGCGGCTCTGTCCGCGTCCCAGGCACCCGGTGCGACGGGCGGCGACACGGGCCGGCAGGCGAACGCCGGCGCCAGCACCTCCGCACCCGACGGAGACGGCGCCACCGGCAACTCGCCGTACTACACGGACCTGCCGCCGCTCAACAGCCCGAACCCCAGCGCCAGTCCCACCGCCTCCTCGCCGAGCATCGGCACCGCCGTCTCCCGGGGCGCGGCCGAGGCCGGCATACCGGCCACCGTCCTGGACGCCTACAAGAAGGCCGAGGCGGAGCTGCGCGGCTCCAAGCCGGGCTGCAACCTGCCCTGGCAACTGCTCGCCGCCATCGGCAAGGTGGAGTCCGGGCAGGCCCGCGGCGGCGACGTCGACGCCGAGGGCAACACCCTGCACCGGATCCTGGGCCCGCAGCTCGACGGCAACGGCTTCGCGCTCATCCAGGACACCGACGGCGGCCAGTACGACGGCAACAGCCAGTACGACCAGGCCGTCGGCCCCATGCAGTTCATCCCCTCGACCTGGGCGTGGGCGGGCCGCGACGGCAACGGCGACGGCGTCAAGGACCCCAACAACGTCTACGACGCGGCGCTTGCCGCCGGCCACTACCTGTGCCGCAACGGCTGGGACCTGTCCGTCCAGGCCGACGTGAACAGCGCGATCCTCAGCTACAACAACTCGCAGGACTACCTCAACCTGGTGCTGTCCTGGTACGAGTTCTACCGCAAGGGCACCCACTCGATCCCGAACGGCACCGGCACCGTGCCCAGCCACCGCAGCGACGGCGGGTCCGGCAGCGGTTCGGGTTCCAGCGGCTCCCCGACGCCCAGCACGCCGGGCACGAGCACGCCGGGCACGCCGGGCACGCCCAAGCCCGACGAGCCGAAGCCGGGCACGCCGAGCACGACCCCGACCCTGCCGCCCACGGCCACCGACACCGTGGACCACCTGGAGGACGCGGGCACCGCCAAGCTCACGGCGACGGCCGGCGACGCGTTCGCCAAGAGGATCAGCACCCGCGCGGAGACGAAGGCGGGCCGTATCGTCGCCAAGGTCCGCGTCCGTTTCACGATCGTCGGGGACACGGACACCACGTTCACCGGTGGCGAGAGCGTCGCCACGGTCACCACCGACAGCAAGGGCGTCGCGGTCGCACCGGCGCTCCAGGCGGGCGAGAAGACCGGGGACTTCACGGTCCGCGCCACCGTCGTCGGCCGTACGATCACCCCGGTCGAGTACGACGCGACGGTCACCGCGCGTGCCGCCGACACCCTCGCCCTCGTCAACACCACCGCGCTGACCTGCACCCCGGGCGCCGAGTTCGCCGACCAGGTGCAGGCGAAGGCCACCTACCAGGGCGCCGTCGCCGACCAGGTCGCCGCCACCGCCACGCTCGTCAAGTCGGCGGACGACACCGGCGAGAACGACAAGGGCCCGTACTTCAAGGACGCGAACGGCAACCCCGTCCGGACCCTCACGGACCTCAAGACGGACGCCAACGGCCTGCTCACGCTGCCCAAGCTGTACGCGGACGACACCACCGGCACGTTCCTGCTCCGCATCACCACCACCGGCGGCGCGACCCTCACCGTGGAGCTGACGGTCGCCGCGGCCGACACCTCGGCGAGCCCGTCGCCGAGCCCGTCCGCCTCCGAGTCCGCGTCGGCGTCCGCCTCCCCGAGCGCCTCCGCCACCTCCTGATCCGCGGTCGTACGACACCGAGGGCGCCCTCCCGCCGACGCGGGACGGCGCCCTTCGCCGTCGTACGAACTGTTCTCATCTCACCCTGCCGTTGCTACGGTGCCCGGACCTGACGATCCATCAGGAAGACCGCCGGGAAGCAGTCGGCCCTCGGGAGGCCCCGCATGCGTGCCCTGATCGCCGCCGCGACCGGTCTCGCCCTCGCACTGGTCCTGGTCGTCACGATCAGCGCCCTGGGGTCGCCGGCCGGAAAGACGTCCCCCAAGCCGCTGCTCACGACGGTGCCTTCACATCCGTAACCGCCGCCCCGGGAGGCCGAGATGCGCCGCAAGGCCAGTCTGGTCCTGCTCGCCTGCGCCGTGTTCTTCGCGGCGCTGTCCCCGCTGCTGCGCTGGTACGCCTTCCCGCGCCTGGCCAAGATCCCCGCGAACCAGTACCAGGACATGGTCCTGGAGGCGAAGGACGCCACGCTCCTCGACTACGGCACCATGAAGGCGAAGAAGGTCCCCCGGGTCACCATCGTGCAGACCCTCAAGGGCGATGTGGCGGCCGCGAAGAGGATCGAGAAGACGGCGGGACGGGACGTCGTCGTCTGGGACGGCCTGTCCTACGTCCAGGGCCCCGACGGCAAGATGGTCTCCGAGATCCCTGAGCGCTACATCTTCGACGCCCACAGCCAGGAACCCGTCCACGCCACCGGCGAGATGGTCGACGGGGACCCGGTGAAACGGGACGGCATCGAGTTCAAGTGGCCGTTCCTCACCGAGAAACGGGACTACGAGTACTTCGACGCGCAGACCCGCACCACCAACCCCATCCACTACAAGGGGACGCAGACCTTCCGGGGCGTGAAGGTCTACTACTTCGAGCAGACCATCCCCTGGACCAAGGTCCCCATGCCCAAGAAGATGCCGGTGCAGGGCATCACCCCCGAGACGGTCGCCAAGACCGGCACCACCCGCTGGTACACGACAGTCCGCAAGTTCTGGGTGGAACCCGTCACCGGGGCGCCCGTCTACGGCGAGGAGATCCACAAGGAGGAGCTGCGCGGCGGCACCCTGCTGGGCGGCCGCGCCAAGGTGACGGCCTTCGCCGGCGACGTGAAGATGCGCGAGGACTACATCGAGCACACGGTCGCCCTGGTCAAGCAGAACCGCACGCTCGTCCTGATGCTGACCTCCTACCTCCCGTGGGGCTTCCTGTCCCTCGGTATCGCGCTGCTCGCCCTCTCCCTCTGCCTGGAAGCGCTCGGCCGCCGCCCGGCCGACCCGCGACCGGCCGAGCCCGCGGTCCCGGAACCGGTCAGCGCCTGAGCCGCGCGTTGGTGTGCCGGGTGGGCTCGGCGGCGGCGGGATCCTCGGGCCAGGGATGCTTCGGATAGCGACCGCGCAGTTCCGCCCGTACGCCCTTGTACCCGTCCCTCCAGAAGGAGGCGAGGTCGGCGGTGACGGCGGCGGGGCGCCCGGCGGGCGACAGCAGATGCACGAGCACCGGCATCCCGGCCACGGCCGGCGACTGCCGCGCCCCGAACATCTCCTGCAACTTCACGGCGAGCACGGGCTGCTCGGGGTTCCCGTAGTCGACCCGGATCCGCGACCCGCTGGGTACGACGATCCGCTCCGGCGCCAGCTCGTCGAGCCGTCCCGCCTCCCCGCTCGCCCACGGCAGCAGCCGCCGCAGCGCCTCCCCGGCGTCGATCCGCCCGAGATCGGCCCGGCGCCGGGCCCGCCCGAGCTCCGGTTCCAGCCACTCGTCCACGCGCGCGTGGAGCGCGTCCTCGGAGACGTCGGGCCACGGCTCCCCGAGGCGCAGACGCAGGAACGCGAGCCGCTGCCGCAGCACGGCCGCGTCGGGCGTCCACCGCAACAGGCTGAGCCCCTCCTGCCGCAGCCCGTCCAGGAGCGCGCCGCGGACGAGCGCGGGATCGGCGTCCCGCAGCGGCCGCACCACGAGCTCGATCGCGCCGAGCCGCTCCACACGCCGTGCGACGACGTCCCCGTCGGCCCAGCGGACCTCCTGGTCCTCCGAGTACAGCGACGCCGCCGCCGACCTGGCCGTGCCCTCGTCCACCACCGCGGCGAGCCGCACGCGCGCGTGCCCTCTGCCCACCGGACGGTCCGCGACGGCCACGGCGAGCCACGGGGCACCGCGCAGCGGGCTGCCATCGGCGAGCTCGGCCCGGGTGCCGGAGGCCATGAGATACGACCCGCCGTCGGCCTTGGCGACGCGCTCGGGGAAGGCGAGAGCGGCGACGAGTCCCACCGCGCGGTCGTCCACCGAGCGATCGTCCGCCGCGCCGGCCGAGGTGCGCCGGTCCTCCACCGAGCCGACCGGCGTGCCCTGGCCGCCCGCCCGGAGCCGGCGTACCTCCGCGCGCCACCGGCCGGCGTAGGCGTCGCCGCCACGCCGGGCGGCCCGCAGCGCGCCCGCCAGGTCGTCCCCGTACTCCCGCGGCGGTTCCTCGCTCAGCAGCGCGACCACCTCGGCGCTCCCGCCGGGGCCGTCCAGCAACGCCCGCCCCAGCCGCGGATGCACCCCCAGCCGGGCCAGCCGCAGCCCCCGTTCCGTGGCCCGTCCGGCGGAGCCGACCGCCCCGATCGCGGTCAGCACCTCCCGCGCCGCCGCCATCGCCCCGCCCGGCGGCGGATCCAGCAGCGCCAGCCCGGCCGCCCCGGGATCGCCCCAGCAGGCCGTCTGGAGGGCGAAGGCCGTCAGGTCGGCCACTTTGATCTCCGGTGCCGGAAAGGGCGTCAGGCGGGCGTCCTCGGCCTCGGACCAGCATCGGTACACCGCCCCCGGAGCCTCCCGCCCGGCGCGGCCCGCCCGCTGCCGCCCGGCCGCCCGTGACGCCCGTACCGTCGCCAGCGCGCTCAGCCCGCGCGCGTGGTCGACCCGAGGTTCCCGCGCCAGCCCGGAGTCGACGACCACCCGGACCCCGGGGACGGTGAGCGACGACTCGGCCACCGCCGTGGCCAGGACCACCCGGCGCCGCTCCCCGGGCGCCAGCACCGCGTCCTGGACGGACGCCGGTGCCCGGCCATGGACCTGGAGCACCTCCACGTCCCCCAGGTCACCCAGCTGGCCCGCCACCCGCGCGATCTCGCCCACGCCCGGCAGGAAACACAGCACGTCCCCCGGCCGCTCGGCCAGGGCCCGCCGCACCACCGACGCCACCTGAGCCAGCAGCGCCGGATCCACGCGCATCCCGTGCGGCGGCCGCACCGGACGCACCGGCGGTGCCCACACCACCTCCACGGGGTACGACACGCCGTCGGCCTCGACCACCGGCGCACCGCCCAGCAGCCGCGCCCACCCCTGCGCGTCCGTGGTCGCCGAGGCGGCCACCAGACGCAGCTCCGGGCGGAGCGTCTCCCGTACGTCCCAGAGGAAGGCCGCCACCGTGTCGGCGTCCAGATGCCGCTCGTGGCACTCGTCGAGGATGACGACGTCCACGCCCGACAGCTCCTGGTCGCGTTGCAGCCGCTGCAACAGCACACCGGTCGTGACGACCTCCACGCGCGCGTGCCGGCCCACGACCCGTTCGCCGCGCACGGTGTACCCGACGCTCTGCCCCACTTGCTCACCGAGCAGCCAGGCCATCCGGCGGGCCGCCGCGCGCGCCGCGATCCGGCGCGGCTCGGCCACGACCACCCGCCGCGCGGGCCGTCCCTCGTCCAGCAGCCCGGCCAGCGCCAGTGGCACCAGCGTCGTCTTGCCGGTGCCGGGCGGTGCCACGAGGACGGCGGTGCCGTGTCCTTCCAGGGCGTCGTCCAGACCGGGCAGGGCCTGCCGTACGGGCAGCGCGTCCAGGGCGTCGTAACGGATCACGGCCCTAGTGTCTTACGGCCGCCGAAACGTCCCCACGCGAGCGTGCCCCTACGCGCGTGCCCTTGCGCGCGTGCCTTTGTCCGGGGCGTCGGCAGCTCAGGTCCGCTCGCACACGAAGATCGCGGTCCCCGGGACGAGACCGCCCCGCAGCGGCGACCAGCCGCCCCATTCGGCGGTGTTCCAGGCCGGCCACTCCGGCTCCACCAGGTCGACCAGCCGCAGGTCCGCGGCGACGATGTCCCGGACCCGGTCGCCGAGCGTGCGGTGGTGCTCGACGTACACCGCGTGGCCGTCCTCGTCCTGCTCCACGTACGGCGTGCGGTCGAAGTAGGAGGCGGAGACCGAGAGGCCCTCGGGACCCGGCTCGTCCGGGAACGCCCAGCGGATCGGGTGCGTCACGGAGAAGACGAAACGGCCTCCCGGGCGCAGTACCCGCCGCACCTCGCGCAGCACCAGGCGCGGGTCGGCGACGAAGGGGAGCGCGCCGTACGCCGAGCACGCCAGGTCGAAGGAGCCGTCGGCGAAGGGCAGCGCGCCGGCGTCGGCGCAGACGAGGGGAAACGATCCGCCGATGCGCAGCGCGTGCTGGAGCTGGCGGTGCGAGAGATCCAGGGCGACCGGACGGGCGCCCTGGGCGGCCAGCCAGCGCGAGCACTGGGCCGCGCCGGCGCCGATCTCCAGGACGTCCTTGCCCTTGAGGTCCTCCGGCGGGCCGAGCAGCTCCGCCTCCACCTCGTCGAGGCCCTCCGGACCCCACACGAAACGGTCGTCGCCCAGGAACGTGCCGTGCTCCACCTGGTACTCGTCGGCGTTGCGGTCCCACCAGCCCCGGTTGGCCCGGCTGCTCTCCGTGATACCGGCGGCACGCCGGGTGGCTTCGGGTTCTGCCTCGGTTCCGGTCTGTGAACCGGCCTCTTCGAGGTCGAACGAATCGGGCTCTTGGATGATCGGCTCCCTCGTCGTACTCTTCCGTGCAACCCGTTCAGGGGGGTGTCACGGAGGAGGTCTGTCAGGCCTGCGTGGCCTCACGGGACGGCTTTTGTGCCGGGTATGCGGCGATCCGCCCCGGGTGTGCGCCTTCGCGCATTGACCCTGTCCGGCTGCCCCCGTATGCTACAAGTTGCGCTGCGGGCCTGCGCTCCTCAGACGTAGCAGGCTGCGCTCGCATCTGTTGTATGTCCCCTCGGTTGTCGAGGCGTCACCAGTGGTTCAGGTGGCGCTTCCTAGGCTGTCCGGCTTCTACAGAGCGAAACAGGCTCCCGGCGTAAGCAGTACCTACGACTTCAATGTCCGTACCGGAGCCCTTTCTCACATGACGAGCAGCACCGAGACCACCGCCACCACCCCGCAGGTAGCGGTCAACGACATCGGTAACGAGGAAGCCTTCCTCGCCGCGATCGACGAGACGATCAAGTACTTCAACGACGGCGACATCGTCGACGGCGTCATCGTGAAGGTCGACCGGGACGAGGTCCTGCTCGACATCGGTTACAAGACCGAAGGTGTAATCCCGAGCCGCGAGCTCTCGATCAAGCACGACGTCGACCCCAACGAGGTCGTCGCCGTCGGTGACGAGATCGAGGCCCTTGTTCTCCAGAAGGAGGACAAGGAAGGCCGCCTGATCCTCTCGAAGAAGCGCGCCCAGTACGAGCGTGCCTGGGGCACCATCGAGAAGATCAAGGAAGAGGACGGGATCGTCACCGGTACCGTCATCGAGGTCGTCAAGGGTGGTCTCATCCTCGACATCGGCCTCCGCGGCTTCCTCCCGGCCTCCCTGGTCGAGATGCGCCGCGTCCGCGACCTCCAGCCCTACGTGGGCAAGGAGCTCGAGGCCAAGATCATCGAGCTGGACAAGAACCGCAACAACGTGGTCCTGTCCCGCCGTGCCTGGCTGGAGCAGACCCAGTCCGAGGTCCGCCAGACGTTCCTCACGACCCTCCAGAAGGGTCAGGTCCGCTCCGGTGTGGTCTCCTCGATCGTCAACTTCGGTGCCTTCGTGGACCTGGGTGGCGTCGACGGTCTGGTCCACGTCTCCGAGCTGTCCTGGAAGCACATCGACCACCCGTCCGAGGTTGTCGAGGTCGGCCAGGAAGTCACCGTCGAGGTCCTCGACGTCGACATGGACCGCGAGCGTGTCTCCCTGTCGCTGAAGGCGACCCAGGAAGACCCGTGGCAGCAGTTCGCCCGGACCCACCAGATCGGCCAGGTCGTCCCGGGTAAGGTCACGAAGCTGGTTCCGTTCGGTGCGTTCGTCCGCGTGGACGAGGGCATCGAGGGTCTGGTCCACATCTCCGAGCTGGCCGAGCGCCACGTGGAGATCCCGGAGCAGGTCGTCCAGGTCAACGACGAGATCTTCGTCAAGGTCATCGACATCGACCTGGAGCGTCGCCGGATCTCGCTGTCCCTCAAGCAGGCCAACGAGTCCTTCGGCGCTGACCCGGCCTCGGTCGAGTTCGACCCGACGCTGTACGGCATGGCCGCCTCGTACGACGACCAGGGCAACTACATCTACCCCGAGGGCTTCGACCCCGAGACCAACGACTGGCTCGAGGGCTACGAGACCCAGCGCGAGGCGTGGGAGCACCAGTACGCCGAGGCGCAGCAGCGCTTCGAGCAGCACCAGCAGCAGGTCATCAAGAGCCGCGAGGCCGACGCTGCCGCTGCCGCCGAGGGTGGCGAGGCTGCCGCTCCGGCCGCTTCGGGTGGCGGTTCGTACTCCTCCGAGGGTGCGGACACCTCCGGTGCGCTGGCCTCGGACGAGGCGCTGGCCGCGCTTCGCGAGAAGCTCGCGGGTGGCCAGAGCTGAACGCCAGCCACTGGGCTTAGCCGGTAACTGAGGGGCCGCACCTTTCGAGGTGCGGCCCCTTGGTGTTGTCCGTTGTTCTTCGGCCGACGGCCCCGGTGGGGGCTGGTCGCGCAGTTCCCCGCGCCCCTGAAGGGAGTTGACGTGGACGCCGGTCGAAACGTGTGGGATACACGAGTAACCGCTGGGCCGTAACGCGGTGCTGGGACGCTTCCCCGGTCTTCGTTCAAGATCGGGAGAGGAGCCCAGGCATGACACAGCCTCAGTACAGGTCAGGGACGAGCCGGCGGACGTTCCTGCGGAACGTCGGTCTCACCGGAGGCGCCGGCACCATGCTCGCCACCATGGGAGCCCTCGGCCTCGCTCCCACCGCCCAGGCCGCCCAGCGTGAACAGCCCTTCCGGGCGCCGGGCGCAAGCGACTTCACCCTCACCGGGCGCGCCGCGGCCAGGGTCGTCGTCCTCGGCGGCGGCATCGCCGGCCTCGCGACCGCGTACGAACTGGGCAAGGCCGGCTACGACTGTACGATCCTGGAGGCCAGGGACCGAACCGGCGGACGCAACTTCACTGTGCGCGGCGGGGACTCCACCACCGACCTCTACGGCAACCGGCAGACCGCGCGCTTCGCCGACGGCCACTACATGAACGCCGGACCGGCCCGCATACCCCAGTGGATGATCACCCTCGACTACTGCCGTGAACTCGGCGTCCCCATCGAGGTGTTCACCAACGTCAACGCCGACGCGTACCTCTACAACGAGTCCGCCGGCATGACGAAACCCGAGCGCTACCGCACCGCCAAGGCCGATGTATACGGCTACGTCTCGGAGTTGCTCGCCAAGGCCACCGACAAGGGCGCCCTGGACAAGGAGTTGACGGCCACCGACCAGGAGCGGCTCGTCGAGTTCCTCAAGGACTGGGGCGCACTCGGTGACAAGCTGACGTACGAGGGCGGTGAGCGGCGCGGATACACGACCGTACCGGCCGCCGCCGGCACCCCCGGGGTGCTTCTCGGCGATGTCCCGGCCGCCTCCGAGGTGTTCGCGAGCGGCGTCGGGCGCTACTTCTCCTTCGAGTTCGGCTTCGACCAGGCGATGCTGATGTTCCAGCCGGTCGGCGGCATGGACCGGATACCGGCGGCACTCACCCGGGCGATCGGCGCCCACCGCATCCGCACCGGAGCCGTCGTCTCCAGGATCACCGACAAGGGCGACGGCGTCACCGTGACCTACACCCAGGGCGGCCGTACCAAGGCCGTCGACGCCGACTACTGCGTGGCCGCCATGCCGCCCAACATCCTCGCCAAGGTGCCGCACAACCTGGGCTCCGGCGTGCAGAGCGCCCTGGCGGCCGTCACCCCGTCGTCCGCGGCCAAGATCGGCCTCGAATACCGCTCCCGCTGGTGGGAACTGGACCACCGCATCTACGGCGGCATCACCGAGACCGACCAGGACGTCACCCACATCTGGCACCCCTCGTACGGCTTCCACGGCGAACGGGGCGTCCTCATCGGCTACTACAACTACGACACCGACGCCGACTCCTACGCCGCGCTCACCCCGGCCCAGCGCGAGAAGCGCGCGGTGGCCGCCGGCGTGAAGATCTACGGCGACAAGTACCGCACCGAGCTGGTCTCCTCCTTCTCCCACCACTGGCGCCAGACCCCCCATCTGGAGGCCGCCTGGCACGACACCCCCGGCGGCCCCGACGACGTGCGCTACAAGCCGCTCAACGAGCCCACCGGCCGCGTCTACTTCGCCGGCGACTGGCTCAGCTACACGGACGCCTGGCAGCACGGGGCGTTCAGCTCTGCGCGGAAGGCGGTCACCGCACTGCACGCGCGCGTGCTGTCCGCGTAGCGCCCGGCAGAGCGCGACAGGGCCGGACAGGGCCGGCAGGGCGGGGCGCGGGCACGGCAGGCGGGGTGCGGGCACGCGCGTGTGCCCGCACCTGCGGCATGAGAAGTCGGTGAGTGGCCGGTTGACGGGAGCGGTGGCGGGAATGCTCGCCGCCCCAGCCATGTTGTCCCGTACGAACACGAGGAGGAGCGGTCACAGTGCTTGATCCGCAGGGTTTGTACGCATGGGAGCCGAAGGGCCTCGCCGTGGTGGACATGGCGCTGGCCCAGGAGTCGGCCGGTCTTGTCATGCTCTACCACTTCGACGGATACATCGACGCGGGCGAGACCGGCGACCAGATCGTCGACCGGCTGCTCGACTCGCTGCCCCACCAGGTCGTCGCCCGCTTCGACCACGACCGGCTCGTGGACTACCGGGCCCGCCGCCCGCTGCTGACCTTCAAGCGGGACCGCTGGACCGAGTACGAGGAGCCGACCATCGAGGTCCGGCTGGTCCAGGACGCCACGGGCGCGCCGTTCCTGCTGCTGTCCGGCCCCGAGCCGGACGTCGAGTGGGAACGCTTCGCCGCGGCCGTACGGCAGATCGTGGAGCGGCTCGGTGTCCGGCTGTCCGTGGACTTCCACGGCATTCCCATGGGCGTTCCGCACACCCGTCCCGTCGGCCTCACGCCGCACGGCAACCGCACCGACCTCGTCCCGGGCCACAGCAGCCCCTTCGACGAGGCCCAGGTGCCCGGCAGCGCCGCGTCGCTGCTCGAATACCGCCTCATGGAGTCCGGCCACGACGTCCTGGGCGTCGCCGCGCACGTCCCGCACTACATCGCGCGCTCCGCCTACCCCGACGCCGCCCTGACCGTCCTGGAGGCCATCACGGGCGCCACCGGTCTGGTGCTCCCGGGCATCGCCCACGCCCTGCGCACGGACGCCCACCGTACGCAGACGGAGATCGACCGCCAGATCCAGGAGGGCGACGAGGAACTCACCGCCCTGGTCCAGGGCCTTGAGCACCAGTACGACGCCGCCGCCGGCGCCGAGACCCGGGGCAACATGCTCGCCGAACCGGTGGAGATCCCCTCGGCGGACGAGATCGGCCTGGAGTTCGAGCGTTTCCTCGCGGAGCGAGAGGGCGAAGGCTAAGTCCCCCTCCGAGGCCCGGAACCAGGCCGGTCCGGGCCTCGAAACAGGGGCTGTCCGGTCGGGTCCGGCCGGAACCAGAGCCTGTCCGGACCGCTGTCGGTGACAGGGCCTAAGCTTCGGGGCATGCTGAAAGTTGGCCTCACCGGCGGGATCGGCGCCGGCAAGAGCGAGGTGTCGCGGCTGCTCGTCGGGCACGGCGCCGTGCTGGTCGACGCGGACCGTATCGCGCGTGAGGTCGTCGAGCCGGGAACCCCTGGCCTGGCGGCCGTGGTCGAGGCCTTCGGGCCGGACGTGCTCGCCGCCGACGGCACCCTGGACCGGCCGAAGCTCGGCTCGATCGTCTTCGCCGACCCCGAGAAGCTCGCCGTACTGAACTCGATCGTGCACCCCCTGGTCGGGGCCCGCTCCCGCCAGCTGGAGAACGCGGCCGCCGCCGACGCGGTGGTGATCAACGACGTACCGCTGCTCGCGGAGAACGGCCTCGGACCGTTCTACGACGTCGTGGTCGTCGTGGACGTCGCCCCCGAGACCCAGGTCGACCGGCTGACACGGCTGCGGGGGATGGCCGAGGAGGACGCACGCGCGCGCATGGCAGCGCAGGCGACCCGCGAGAAACGCCTGGCGATCGCCGACATCGTGATCGACAACGATGTGCCCCTGGACGCGCTCGAACAACGGGTCGCGCAGGTGTGGGCCGACCTCGTACGCCGGGCGCGGGTGTCCGGTTCGAGTTAACGGTCGTGCGTCTTCGAAATAGCGGGCACCCGTCCGGGCGTTGAACCGCTTCAGCGAGGGAAGGACTGTGCCGTGCCCGAGACCAGCGGTTCGACCGGACGTACTCCGGAGACGCATGTCATCGACTTCCGTGCCGCCGAGCAACTGCTCAACGCACGGGACCCGCGGGGCGCGGTGAAACTGCTCGACGGAGTGATCGCCGCGCACCCCGAGAACACCGCCGCCCGGCTGCTGCGCGCCCGTGCCTTCTTCGCCGCCGCGCAACTGCGCCCCGCCGAGCTGGAGTTCACCATCGTGCTGGAGCGCGAGCCGGACAACGCGTTCGCGCACTTCGCGCTCGCCCGCACCTACCAACGCCAGGGCCGCGCCGACCTCGCGATACGCCACTTCCGGCTGGCGGCCGCCCTGGACCCGAACCCGGAGTACCTGAAGGCGGCCCGCTTCGAGAACGGGGCGTGAGCGGACGTTCGGCAGGGCCGCTCGGTGCGTTCGGCAGGGCTGCTCGGTTCGTCGGCGCGTGAGCGGAAGTTCGGCAGGGCCGCTCGGTTCGCCGGCGCGTGAGTGGAGGCCTGCTCACGGGTGCCGGTGCTGCGGCGGGCGCCGCAGCCGCCGTGGGTCGCCGTCCGCCGGCCGGTACGGTGGCACATCGCGGCCCGGCTGATAGTGCGGGCCCTGCCTGATGTGCCTGAGGACCATGGTCATGTCGGCGGTGGCCACCAGCCACAGCACCCCGCAGGCGGCCGCCCAGCCGGGACGGCCGACGAGCACGAACACCGCCGTGCCGAAGATCGCCCAAGCCACGCCCCACACACTCAGCCACAGCCGCGCCCGCAGCGCACTGCGCGCGGTCGCCGGTTCACTGCCCGTACGCATCACGGCTCACCACTCCTACTTGAAACGTACTCTTCGACCAGGACGTTCACCAAGGGGGACCCCGCCGTGCTGCCTGACGCCGATGACCTGCCCGACCTGCTCCTCGACCTCGCTGTGCCGCACGAGGACATCAACGAGGTGGTGGCCCTGCACCGGAAGGTGACCGCCGATCCCGGTATCCAGCGGCTGCTCGCGGAATGCGCCGACGAGGTCACCGGCGCCACGGCCGCCGGGACGGAGGCCCACGACCCCTCCGGGCTGGGTGAGCGGGCCGCCGCCGCTCCGGCCGCGCTGGACGGCTACTTCCTGGTCTACGTCTTCCTCGCCGCGCTGCCCCACGCCCGCGCGTACCACCATGCGCGGGGCGTCCCCGCGGACGTGTCCCGGCGCACGCTCGCCGACCTGGGACGCGGCATGACGCTGCACCGCAGGCGCTACGGCAGCGGAGGACTGTCGGCCTTCCAGGCGTCCTGGCTCGTCCACCATTTCCGCGGCGAGCTGTACCAGCTGGGCCGGCTGCAGTTCGAGCGGGCCCGGCTCGGCGAGCGGACGGCGCGGGCGGCCACGGCGAGCGCGGCCACAGCGACGGGCATGGCGACGGGAACGGGCCAGGCCGGGGCCGTGGCTCCCGGGCAGCCCTGCCTGAACCTGCACATACCCGACTACCGCGGGCCGCTGACCCCCGCCGCCTGCGACCGCTCGCTGGCCCTGGCACGAGAGTTCTTCCCCCGGCACTTTCCCGAGGAGGACCACGCGGTCGCGACCTGCCACTCCTGGCTGCTCGACCCGCAGCTGAGGCGGTACCTGCGGGCGGACTCGAACATCGTCCGCTTCCAGGACCGGTTCCGGCCCGGGCACCAGGACACGGAACCCGCCGACACGACCGCGGTCCAGTTCGTCTTCGGCGCCCCGGACCTGCCGGTACAGGACCTGCCCCGGCGTACGTCGGTGGAGCGGGCGGTCGGCGACCATCTGCGGGCGGGCGGCCACTGGTATCTCGGACACGGGTGGTTCCCGTGGGGAGGGTGACGTCACCGCGGAAACGGTCGTGCCCGGCCGCTCCCCGAGGAACAGTTCGAGGCGGCCTGCGCGGAGGCGGGACTGGAGGCGACCGAGAATCTGACCGAGGACGGGGTGTGGGCGAGGGCGGTACCGGCGGCACAGCGAGAAGCGGCGGCCAGCCCGGAAACCCCGGCGGCAGTCGATGAGTTCCCCGCCGGCGGCGGGTCTACCTCGGTGACAGCAACAGGGACCGCTTCCCCCGGGAGAACCCCATGCCCAAGCCGACCGTTTCCGTCGCCCTCGCCGCTACCACCGTTACCACTGCTTCCGCCGCCCCCGTGGTCGCCGAGTCGGCGACGGCCCGCGGCCGCCGTGCCCGCCTGGCCCTGCGCATGGTGCAGGTGCTGCTCGCCCTCTTCTACGCCATCGCGAGCGCGCTGCCCAAGCTGACCGCGCATCCGTCGGCCGTCGAGTCCTTCGACAGCATCGGGTGGGGCAGTGCGGGCATGTACACCATCGGCGCGCTCGAACTGGCCGGTGCCGTCGCCCTGTTGATACCGGTACTGCAGTCGGTGGCGGCGATGGCGCTCAGCGCGCTCATGGTGGGCGCGTTCATCGTCCAGCTCACCGTCTTCGACGGCCAGTACGTTGCGACCCCGCTGATTCTGATCCTGCCGCTGGCCCTGATCGCCTGGGCCCGGCGCGGACAGAACGCGCGGCTGTGGGGACTGATGCGGCCACGTGCGTGACGCGCCGCACCCGCCGAGCGACGTGTCCCGCCGTGCTTGCCGAGCGACGTGACGCACCGCGCCCGCCGAGCGAGGGAAGCCGGCCCCGCTCCGGCGGTGTGCGCCCTGCCAGCCGGCTCAGCTGAGCCCCGCCAGCCGGCCCCAGCCCGGCGGAGCCCCGTCGTCCGGTCCCGGCCGCCCCGAGCCCTATCGTCCAGCCCGGCCCGGCCGAGCTCCGTGGAGCCGGCCCCGGTGGATCACCGTCCGCCGGGGCGCCCACCGCTCGGCCGACCCATGCCACCGGTTCCGCCCATGCCGCCGGTCCCGCCCGTTCCCCCCATTCCGCCGAGGCCGCGCAGCCGCTCCAGCTCGCGGCGGTCGCGCTTGGTGGGGCGGCCGGTGCCGCGGTCGCGCAGGCCGATGGGGACGAAGGCCTCGCGGGGCGGGGGCGGGGGCGAGTTGTCGACGTAGCACTGGGCGGCCACCGGGGCGCCGACCCGCTTGTGGATCAGACGCTTCACGATGACGACCCGCTCCCGCCCCTCGTGGCGCAGCCGTACCTCGTCACCGACGCGCACGGAGTGGGCGGGCTTGACCCGCTCGCCGTTCACCTGGACGTGCCCGCCCCGGCAGGCGGTGGCGCCCATCGAGCGGGTCTTGATCAGGCGCACGGCCCAGATCCAGCTGTCGATCCGCACGTTCTCGCCGGGAGCGGGCGCCGCGGCCTCGGCGGCGGCAATGGCCGCGGCGACGGCAGCGGGGTCGGAGTCGGGGGCCTGGCCGGCAGGCGCCGCGGTGCCTTCGGCAGGCTCGGGGGAGGCGGGGGCCGGGGCGGGGGTTCCCGTCCCACTGCTCTCCCGCTCCCTGCCCTCGCCCGCGTCCTCAGAAGCCATGCCCCGACCCTAGCCCCCCGAGCCGGGAGAAACGGAGCCGATTTCCCGGACGCCCACGCACCCCACGCCCATGCACCCCACGCCCGCGCGCCCCACGCCCACTGACCGCAACGATCTCGCACGGCCAGGTCCGCCCGGCTTTACCGTGGACCTTGTGCCCCACCCCCCTCCCTCCCCTCCCTCCCCTCCCTCCCCTCCCGCCCCCCTCGACCCCCTCGCCCGTCTCGACCAGCGCGTCAGCGCATGCCGGGCCTGTCCTCGCCTGGTCGCCTGGCGGGAGGAGGTGGCACGTACCAAGCGCGCCGCGTTCGCCGACTGGACGTACTGGGGCAGGCCCGTCCCCGGCTTCGGGCCGCCCGACGCCCCGCTGCTGATCATCGGCCTCGCCCCGGCCGCGCACGGTGGCAACCGCACCGGCCGGATGTTCACCGGCGACCGCTCCGGCGATGTGCTGTACCAGGCGCTGTACGACGTCGGGCTCGCCTCGCAGCCGACATCCGAGCGCATCGACGACGGCCTGGAACTGTACGGCGTGCGCATCACCGCGCCTGTGCACTGCGCCCCGCCCGACAACAAGCCGACCCCCGGGGAACGCGACACCTGCCGATCCTGGCTGGTCGAGGAGCTGACACTGCTGCGGCCGACGGCGCGCGCCGCCGTGGTGCTCGGTGCCTTCGGCTGGCAGGCCGCGCTCCCCGCGCTGGCCGAGGCGGGCTGGAGCGTGCCCCGGCCCCGTCCGGCCTTCGCCCACGGCACCCGCGTCGACCTCGACGGCCTGGACCTCTTCGGCTGCTTCCACGTCAGCCAGCGCAACACCTTCACCGGCCGCCTCACCCCCGAGATGCTCCGCGACGTGCTGCGGACGGCGGCCGAGGCGGCCGGGCTGCGGTGACGGCAGTGGGCTCAGACGATGCGGGCCGCCGCCACCGGGCGGTCGGTGACCGGGTGGGTGCCGGTGGACGCGGAGGAGTTGACGCTCCAGCGGTAGCGGGAGAACGCGCCGGTGGCGTTGGAGGCGTAGAACATCATGTGGCCGATGCCGACGCCCTGGAAGTTCTCGCCGTCCACGGTGCCGACCATGCGGGTGTCGGGGTACTGCGGGTAGTTGCTCAGGCCGTACACCCCGTGCGGGTCGGAGGTGCAGTCGATGATCTCCACGGCGTACTGGGTCTCGTTCGGGAAGTCGGCGACCCCGCTGAAGACCCCCTTGACCTCGCGGACCAGCACGATGTGCCCGGTGTTCTCGGCGTCCTGCCCGTTGTAGTCGACCGCGATCAGGTCGCCCGGCCGTAGGTCGGCGACCTTGCGGACGGGACGGAAGCGCGGGCCGCCGGTGTTCTTCAGGAAGGCCGAGCAGTAGTCGGCGGCCTCCGGGCCCTTCTCCTGGAAGTACTGGAGGAAGTAGGCGTCGGTCGCCCAGCCGTAGGTGTGTCTGAGGAGTGCCGTGACGAAGGACGCGCAGCGGGCCCGGGCCACCCAGCTCGCGAGGTCGTCGGGGCGGCCCCAGGTGACGGTCGCCGTCGAGTTCATCAGATAGACGTTGTTGGCGCGTGCCGTAGCGCCGCTGATCAGGGCGATCTCGGCGGCGCTCAGGGCGCGGCCGTAGGCGCGGACGTCGTCGACCGCGCCCTTGAAACGGTTGACGTAGCCGCCGTCCCAACGGGCCCGGCCGATGCCGAAGCCCTGGGTCGCGGCCCAGGACAGGGTCGTGTCGGCGCTGCCTTCCAGCACGCCGTTCACGTACAGCTGGACGCGTGTGCCGTCCCAGACACCCGTGAGATGGGTCCAGACGCCGGTTCTGGTGACGGGCGTGGAGCCGAACGCGGAGACCTTGGCGCTCTGGTCCTCGCTGCGCACCTTGAAGGCCCAGGTTCCGGCGGTGTCGTCGTACTGGAGCAGGAAGCGGCTGGCGCTGCCGCCGTCCTGGCTCACGGCCGTGTACATGTTCGTCAGTACGGCGTCGTCGGCCAGCCGGACCCAGGCCGCGACCGTGAACGGGCCCGTGGTGTCCAGGACGGAGCCGGTGGCCGCGTAGGCACCGGAGGTGCCGTCGAAGCTCAGCTCACCGCCCGCCCGCAGGCTGGTCCAGCTCGCCCCGGAGCCCAGCGTGACGGGATGCTCCAGGCCCGAGTGGTCGGTGCCGGAGCCGTCCAGCGGCCAGTGCCCGGCCAGTCCCGTCGGCAGGTATCCGGCCGCCAGCATGCGCTGGTACTGCACCAGCTGTTCGGCCTCGGCCAGATGTGGTGCGGCGACCGGGGTGAACGGTGTGTCCAGCGGCGTGTCGGCCGCGGCGGTCCCCGTGCCCGCCGCCATGCCTGCCGCCGCGCCCATCCCCAAGAGTGCGGCTCCGCTCAGCAGCCCCCGTCTGCTCACCATGGTCATGCCCTCCCCGTGTGGTCCGATCGGATCCGTTCCGATCTTCACTGATGAGGAGAACTCTAGGAGATCCCTGTGCGAACTGGTGTTCCTGTGGACAAGCCGGTGCGAGGTCAGAGCCGCTGCTCGGTCCCCTCGCCGAAGAGGTGCCGTACCGTCGACCGGTAGTTGGCCTGGACGTGGCCGAGGGCGCGGGCGCGGGCGCGGTCCGGGTCGCCGGAGGCGATCGCGTCGTAGAGCTCCCGGTGTTCGGTGAGCAGCTGTGGCCACTCCTCGTTCCGCCGGGTGAGCCAGCGCAGCCGGCCGTCGACCGGTTCCATCACCGAGATGAGCAGGCTGTTGCCGGCCAGGGCCAGGATCCGGTCGTGGAAGCGGGTGTTGATGTCGGTGATCGTCTCGGCGTCCCCGGCCCGCGTCGCCGCGGCGGCCCGGTCGAGCAGGTCCCGCAGCTCGGCCAGCGCCTGCGGGGTCGCCCGTGCCGCCGCCAGCCCGGCCGCGTACACCTCCAGCGCCTCGCGCAGCTCGAAGAGTTCCTTGACGTCGGTCGGGGTCAGCCGGCGTACGACGGTCCGGCGGGCCGACTCGAAGTGGACGAAGCCCTCGGTGACCAGGGCCCGGATCGCCTCCCGGACCGGTACCCGGGACACCCCGAACCGCTCGGCCAGCTCCCGTTCGACCAGCCGGTCGCCCGGGCCCAGGCGTCCCGCGATGATGTCCTGCCGCAGGGTGGCGAGGACGCGCTCGCGCACCGCGCCCAGGGGTTCGATCTTCGTCGTGGGGGATCCCATGGGGCCATCTTCGCCGACCTGAGGGGGCTTTTACGGAGCCGTAACGGGACGGACATCGGTCGGAACGCTTGACGGGAGGACCATGACGGCAGTTTGGTATACCAAACGCGCGCAGTATTCGGCATTCGCCCTCCGTCCTCCCCGTCCCCGCAGTCCCTGGAGTCCCTGGAGGCCCCGTGTCCCTGGCCGACCGCGCCGAAGCCACCGGCGCACCCGCGTTCGTCCCCGACCCCCGGCTCACCAACGAAGACCTCGCCCCCGCCGAGCAGCGGAACTGGAAGGTCTTCGACCTCTTCGCCATGTGGATGTCCGACGTCCACAACCTCGGCAACTACACCTTCGCCGCCGGACTGCTGGTCCTCGGCATGAACGTCTGGCAGGTCTTCACCTCCCTCCTCGTCGGCTTCGTGCTCATCTACATCGGCATGAACTGGATGGGGCGGATCGGCCAGCGCCACGGCGTGCCGTTCCCGGTGGTCAGCCGGATCAGCTTCGGCGTCTGGGGCGCCAACATCCCGGCGCTCATCCGGGCCGTGATCGCCATCATGTGGTACGGCATCCAGACCTATCTGGCGTCCGTCGCCGTCAACGTGATGCTGCTGGCGGCCTGGCCGGGCCTGGAGTCCTGGACGCACCACTCCTTCCTGGGCCTGGACGCCCTCGGCTGGATCTCCTTCGTCAGCCTCTGGCTGATCCAGGCGGCGATCATCAGCCGGGGCATGGAGACGATCCGCAAGTTCCAGGACTTCTGCGGACCCGCGATCTGGCTGGTCATGATCGCGCTCGCGGTCTGGATCCTGGCCAAGGCCCACTGGACGATCTCGCTCACCTCCACCCCGCACCCGGTGTCCATCGGCGAGCAGTGGCGGCAGTGGTTCGGCGCGATCGGCCTGATCCTGGCGACCTACGGCACGCTGATGCTCAACTTCTGCGACTTCTCGCGCTTCGCGCCGGACTACCGGACCGTCCGCCGGGGCAACTTCTGGGGCCTGCCCGTCAACTCCACGGCTTTCGTGGTCGTCTCGGTGATCGTCACGGCCGGCTCGCTGGAGGTCTTCGGCGAGGCCATCACCGACCCGGCCGAACTGGTCGCCAAGGTCGGCAACACCTGGGTCCTGGTCGTGGCGGCCCTGACCTTCGCGGTCGCCACCATGGGCGTCAACATCGTCGCCAACTTCGTCTCACCGGCGTACGACCTGGCCAACGTCTGGCCACAGAAGATCAGCTTCCGGGTCGGCGGCATGATCAGCACGGTCGCCGCGCTGGTCGTCACCCCCTGGAACCTCTTCTCCAACCCCACCGTCGTCAACTACTTCCTCGGCGGCCTCGGCGCGTTCCTGGGCCCGCTGTTCGGCGTGATCATGGTCGACTACTACTGGGTCAAGCGCGGCAGGGTGGACGTCCAGAAGCTGTTCGACGCGACACCGGGAACGCCGTACCACTACCGCAAGGGCGTCAACCCCAAGGCCCTGTGGGCGTTCCTGCCGTCGGCGGCGGTCGCGGCGGTGCTCGCGCTCGTGAAGACGTTCAGCGATGTGGCGCCGTACTCCTGGTTCATCGGCACGGCGCTGGCCGCCGGGCTGTACGCGGCGCTCTGCCGCACCGACCGAGCCGTCGCACCCCGGGAGGTCTGACGGCCGTGCGGATCGTCGTCACCAACTGCAACACCACGCAGGAGATGACCGAGGAGATCGTACGAGGTGCCCGGGCCGCCGCAGGCCCGGGCACCACCGTGACCGGCCTGACCCCGGGCTGGGGCCCCGAGTCGGCGGAGGGCTGGCTCGACAGTCACCTCTCGGCCGCGGCCGTGATCGACGCACTGCGGACGTACCACGGTCCGCCGTACGACGCGGTGGTCATGGCCGGTTTCGGCGAGCACGGGCGGGAGGGCGTACGGGAGTTGGTGGACGTACCGGTCGTGGACATCACCGAGGCGGCCGCCCATCTGGCCTGTCTGCTGGGCCGCCGGTACGGCGTCGTCACCACCCTGGACCGGTCGCGCGGGCAGATCGAGGACAGCCTGGAGACGGCCGGGGTGGCCCGCAACTGCGCGGCCGTGACGGGCACCGGACTCGGCGTCCTCGACCTCGCCGACGACCCCGGGCGCACGGAGGCCGCGTTCCTCGCGGCGGCCGAACGGGTCCGGGACGCCGGTGCGGAGGTCCTGGTCCTCGGCTGCGCCGGGATGACGGGACTGCAGCGCGCGGTGGGGGAGAAGCTCGGGCTTCCGGTGGTCGACGGGGTCGGCGCGGCGGTGAAGCTGGCGGAGTCACTGGTGGCGCTGGGGCTCACGACCAGCCGGGCGGGGAGCTATGCGAAGCCGTTGCCGAAGAGGCGGGTGTGGGGGGCCGGGTCCGCCTAGCGACGCTCGCGGCGGGTCCGGCACGTGGCTTCAGGGCCGCCAGACGTACCGCACGTCCGGCTCCCGCTCCTCGTTCCCGCTGCCGTTAGTGCGCTCGACGGCGAGGAATCCGTGCCGCTCGTAGAAGCGATGGGCGGGCCCGTTGACCTGGAACGTCCAGAGCGTGAGCCCCTGCGGGGAACGCTCCTTGGCCAGCGAGACGAACCGGTCACCGAGGCCCCGCCCCCGCCACTCGGGGGCCAGATACAACTGGGAGAGCAGATCCCCCGCGAGCACCATCACGCCCACGACGCGACCGCCCACCTCCGCGAGCCAGGTCTCCCGCTCGGGCACCACGACATCCCGGAAGTACGCGCGCACCTCGTCGTCGGAGTGCGCCCGGACGACGGTGGGCAGGGCGGCGGAGTACGACCGCAGCCAGACGTCGGCGACGGCGCCGGCGTCCGGGCCGACCGCCCGGCGCAGCACGGCCCCGGCGTTCATCCCTGAGCCCCCTCGGGCACGACGGCGGTGGCCGTGATCTCCACCAGCTGCCCGGTGTACCCGAGGCAGGCCACGCCGATCAGCGTCGACGAATGCGGCCCGGCGCTGAGCCCGGACGCCTCGACGACCTCCCAGACGGCGGACAGCACGGCCGGGTCGCTGCTCACGACGTACACGTCGGTGGCCAGGACCTGCGACAGGTCGCTGCCCACGGAGCGCAGTTGCTCGTCGAGATTCGCGACGACCTGCTCGGCCTGCCGCACGGGGTCGCCCGGACCGGCCAGTTTTCCGTCGCCGTCGAGCGGCACGGACCCGGCGAGGAACGCCAGTCTCGTACCGGCCTCGACGACGGAGACGTGCGAGTAGCCGGGCGGCGGGAAGAGTGCGGGGGTGGTGACACGGCGGATCACGGCGGCTCCTCGGGCAGGCGACGGACAGCGTCCCGATCATCCGGACCCAGGGTCGTGACCGCACCCCAATATCGGTCATGGCGTCAGCGTCCGTCGATATCCGTTCGACCAGGGCAGTCCCCGGCCGCCAGTCTTGGGTCCGTGTACACGACATGCCGGGGACACCGCGAGGCGGCGGACAGCCGGCGGGCCGCACCGGAATCGTCGGCGATCCCTCGGAGGCTGCCATGTCACGCACCGTCCACCACGTCCCGAGCCGGCACCGCACCGGCCCGGCCTACTGGTCGCGGGGTCTGCCGGGTCCTTGTACCTCCCATGTCCTCGCCGAACTCCGGTACCAGGGCGGGAAAGTGTCCCGCCGACGCGGTGCCGGCCGCCGTCCCGTGCCGACCCTCGTCGTCCGGTCCTTTGCCGCGTACACCTACCCGCGCGCCTTGAACGCCCGGCCCGTGGGGCCGTACGAGTCGACGGCCAGGGCCGCACTGCGGACCTTTCGCACCGTGGCCCGCAAGCGTCTGCGCGCGGCCTCGCCCGATGTCCTGCTCCGCGTGGCCGAAGAGCTGGACCATCCGCCGACCCGGCACCGGCACCGGGACCTCTGGGAGTTCTGAACGATGTCCGACGCGGCCGAGGTGGAGCAGACCGCACGCCGGGTGGTGGAGCACCTCGGTGCCGTGCCCACGGAGGATCTTCTCCGGTACACAGGCGCCGACTGGCCCGAGTCGTACATACCGGTCGACGAAATCCTGGTCGCGGCGGTGTGCCCCGGCCCTACCCCCGTTGCGCCGCTGCACCCCGTGACCGTCGTCGAATCCCGTTACGGCGGAGCCTACGAGCCCGGTGACTGGCTGGCCTTCCCGTGCCCGCCGGACGAACTGCCGGACGGGTGGGATGACGAGGATGTCCCCTGCATGCGGTTCTGGGAGGCGAACCCAGACGCGGCGGGCGGCGGATCCACGCCTGCGGAGGCGTACGCGGCGTTGATGGCCCTGCTTCTCCCATGACGTTCCCGTCCGCCCGCACACAAAGACCCACCACGCTCTGTCGATGACCTCCTCGCGGGATTGCGGCCGGAATCCAACCGCCATTCCCGCCGCCTTTCTCCGCTCGAAAATTCGTTGGAAATGGCCGAGTTGCCGCTGCTACCGTCCTTCACGTGGCGAGACTCAATCAGATCATCGCGGTCGAGAAGGGCATCAAGTCCAAGGCTCATCAGGACCTGACGGCAGCTCATCACGGTTTGCAGAAACCCGCGTTGCTTGCCGGAATCTCGCGGACGTATCAGCCGAAGGACGAGGAGGGCGAGCAACTGCCGCCCGAATCCACGCGGGTTCAGGTGCAGGCCGAGGACGTGTTGCGGGAGACCTCGGCCACGCTGACGCGGCTCTTCGACGTGACCGCCACCAAGGACTGGGCCAACTGCGAGGCCAGGGCCGATGTGGTGGTGGACGGGCGGGTGCTCGTCGCCGCCGTGCCCGTGGCCTATCTGCTGTTCCTGGAGAAGCAGCTCGTCGATCTCAACACGTTCGTGCGGAAGCTGCCCGTGCTCGACGCCTCCGAGTCATGGGTGCAGGATCCGTCCACCGATGCCTGGAAGACCGAGCCGGTGCGGACCCTGCGGACCAAGAAGGTGCCTCGCAACCACGTGAAGGCCGAGGCGACCGAGAAGCATCCGGCGCAGGTCGAGGTGTACTACGAGGACATTCCGGTGGGGTACTGGACCACCGTGAAGTTCTCGGGCGCCCTGCCCGCCCGGCGTATCAACGAACTCCTCGACCGGGTCGAGAAGTTGCAGCAGGCCGTCAAATTCGCCCGCGAGGAGGCGAACGGCGCCGACGTCGTCGACCAGCGGGTCGGGGACGCCGTGTTCGGATACCTCTTCGGGTGATCGAAGACGACTGACACAGAAGACTCCCCGGTCCTTCGCGGCCGGGGTGCGCGAGGAGCGCAAAGCTGAAGCTGAGCCTTGTCGTGACGAGCGGTCGTACCCCACAGAACACGGGGCGGGCCGCGTTGAATCTCAGACTCTCGCTCCAGACTCAGCATTCGCCGCCGATCGCCGGATCGAACGGGCCCGGGCCCCAGTACGTCGAAATGCAGGTTCAAGTCCTGCCCGCGCAGCTCGATGCGTGGTGGTCCAAAGGAAGGACGCGGCGACCTCACGACTGACCCGGGTTCTCAAGTGTGCCGGCGTGTGATGATGGGCGGCACTCCAGGGCCCGGGGGCAGGCTACGCCCTCGGGCCCGTGCACGTTCGCCGTGAAATTGCGTTCATAAAGAACACGGCCCTTCGCCCCACTTGTCACACCTCGGAAATGCAAACGCACCGTTCCGTACGGGAACACGATCTACGGTGGACAGACCCAGACCGGAAGCCACGGCCGCCGTCGCCCGAAGGCATACCCCCGCCCTCGTCCGCCGTACAGGAGCCCCGTGTCCCGTCGTGTCGCCCTGCCGCCCTGGCTCGCCCACGCCCTGCGCGCCCAGCGCGGGCCCGTGCCCTGGAGCGCCGTGACGAGAGGGGCGCTGGCCGCCGGGCCGCTGCTGCTCACCGCGGTCCTGCTCCACCACACCTCTCTGGGTGTCGTCGCCGCCATCGCCGCGATGCTCGCCGGGATCAACGACCGGCCAGGCAGCCGACGGGCCGCCGTACGGCGACTCGGGGTGCCCGCGGCGGCCGGGGCCGTGGGGCTGCTCATCGGGACCTACGGCGCCGAGCACCTCACCGCCGTACCCCTGACCCTGCTGCTCACCGGGCTCGGGCTGGTCGCCGGCGGCATCAGTGCCGTCGGGCCCGTCGCCTCCGGGGCCGGGACGCAGTTACTGGTCGCCGCCGCCATCGGCGCCGGGATGCCGGTCGCCGAGGAGGGCTGGCAGCGGGCCCTCGCCTACCTCGCCGGGGCCGGCTGGCTGCTGGTGCTGCGGCTCGCCCTGCCCACTCCCGGCGCCCTCGCCGGCGACTACCGCTTCGACGGGGAACGGGACGCCGTCGCCGCCGTGTACGACGCCGTCGCCGACCTGCTCGACGCCGTCGGCGGCGAGGCCGCCCTCGGCCGGCGCAAGGCGCTCAGCGCCGCCCTCGACCATGCCCAGGACGCGCTCACCGGGCCCCGGTTGCGGCGGCACGCCAGTTCCGCCGCCGAACGCCGGCTGCACGCGCAGTACGCCGCCGCGCTGCCCCTCGCCGAGGCCGCCACCGCCCTCGCCTGGGCGGAGGAGCCGATATCCGCGCGGGCGGCCGAAGGGCCCCGGCGGCTCGCCGTCGCGGTCCGGGAGAACGACGGCACCGGGCCGCTGCCCGCGCCGTCCCGGTCGGCGCCCGCCCTGCGCGCCCTGGACGACGCCCTGCTGCGCGCCGCCGAGGCCTTCGACCGGGCCGAGGGCGCGCAGCACCGGCCGCCCGCCCGGCGCCGCAGCCCGAAGGAGGTGCTGCGGGCCGCGCTCGGCAGCGGCGGCCGGGAGTACGGGCTGCGGGTCGCCCTCAGCTTCGGGGCCAGCGCCGCCATCGCCCAGGCCCTGCACCAGGCCCGCTGGTACGGCGAGCACCAGCACTGGTACTGGCTGCCCGCCACCGCCGTCTTCCTCGTCAAGCCCGACCTCGGACCGCTCGCCTCCCGGGTGCTGTGCCGGGCCGCCGGGACCGTGCTCGGCGCCCTGCTCTTCGCGGGCTTCGCCGCGGTACTGCCCCGGCCCGAGGGGCTCATCGCGCTGGTCGCCGTCTGCGGAGCCGTCATCCCGGTGTCCACCCGGCACTTCGCCGCCCAGACCGCCGCCGTCACCGTCCTCGTGCTCGCCCTGGTCATGGTCGGCGGCGAACCGCAGGCCTCCGCCGGCCGCATCGGCGAGACCCTGCTGGCGTGCGCGATCGTGCTGATCGTCGGGCATCTGCCGATGGCGGGGAAGCGGGGCGGCGGGGTACGGGCCCGGCTCGCGGCGGCCGGGCGGGCCGCGCACGCCTACCTCGACCACGTACTGAGCGAGTCCGACGACCGCGGCGAACGCTGGGCCCTGCGCCGGGAGGCCTACCGCACTCTCGCCGAGGCCCGCACCACGATCGCCCTCGCCGCCGCCGAACTCCCCGCCCTCGCCCGGCACACCGAGGGCACGGACGCGGTGGCCGCCGTACTCGAACGGCTCGTGGACACGACCACCGCGTGTGCCGTGCACCTCGACGAGACAGGCCGGCTCACCGCCCGGCACACCCGTCAACTCCAGGACCTGGCAGCCGAGCTGGAGCACGGCGGGCAGCGACTCGGACTCACGGTGCCCCGGATGCCGGTCTCCGCGTAGGGCGTTCCGTTCGGATCACCCCGGGCGGCCGCCGCGACGAAGCCCGTGGCCGCGTCGCTCGGCCGGAACGGGATCACCGCGCGGATCCCGCGCCTGCGCGGGTGCTCGCGATGCGCGCGTGTGCGCCGCCGTAGCCGCCGTCGTGGAGTCCACCGAGACGGCCCCCGTCCTGCCTAGTCCCACCAGAACGACCAGGACGTTCGTCCCACGAGGTCCGTCGCGTACTCGGGGAACGGTGTGGGCGGGTCATCGACGATGTTGTCGGCGGTCGACAGCACGTGCTCCAGAGCGAGCAGGTTCGCGTGGCCCGCTTCAACGGGAGGTCTCGCGACCGATACGTACAGCTCGCTGCCGAACACCGCCACCACCCGGGCACCGAAGCGGTCCTCCCAGCTCCGCAGGAGTGCGCACAGCAGAGGCAGCGGTGCCTCCGAGGACCAGCCGGTCAACGCCAGAGCATCACTGCCGCGACGGGCCGGGACGAGAACGAGGCGGCAATCTGCCAGCCCGAAATCGCCCCTCTTGATCAGCTGCGCCAGCAGACCGGACGCGGCCTCCTCGGGCGTCGGGGCCGCGGACGTGACCGGCATCTCCGGTGCCAGGCCCGGCCACTGCTCGAAGGGCGGTCCGGGGTCGTGCGGCCACGGCTCGATTCCTTCGGGTGCCGGGACCGGCGTCGGGTCCGTCCAGAAGGGCAGCCTCCTGCGGCGGTACTCGGCGAAGTCCGCCGCCAGCGCATCCTCCAGGCGGACGGCGTCGACATGACTCAGGCTGAGCGGACTGCCCAGGCCGCTGGGCCAGCACAGGAACGGAATCAGGCCGTGTGCTCCATGCTCGCTCAGCAGACGAGGCCACAGCCGTTCGACGTCGTCAGGGAACTCGTCGGAGATCCACACGTGTGCGGGACCGCAGGGCAGGAACCGGCCGGGAGGCAGACCGTCGGGCAGGGCAAATGGCATGGTGGCACCGTAGACGGGGGGACTGACAGCGCGGCCGCCCGGAGAACCGAAGGGTGCCTGCGCTGTCCGTTGTCCCGACGAAGCCGCCCAGGTCAGGTGCCCAGGTCGCCCTCCAGCACCGTGACAGGGATGAGTGGGCGGTCCCAGAGCGCGAGGATCTCGTTGGCCAGGGCCACGACCGGCAGCGGCCGCCGTTCGCCGTGCACCTCGACGGCAGCGGCCGAGAGGCCACGCGGCACCGCCGAGGCGTCCAGCAGGACACGTCAGGGAGCGCGCCCGGGTGCGGACCTCCGATTCTCGGTGTCACCGCGGGGCTGCGGCCGATGGGATGCAGCACGGTCCGCTCGTCCGGCCCGGTCTCCGTGACGAAGGCCATGTCGTCGGTACCGGCCGCGGTCAGCGCCTCCTGCACCCGTCGCACCGCGTCGAACTCCTCCTGTACGTCCTCAACCTGAGCCGCCCGGCCGGGCGGCGGAGCGGGACGGTCCAGCGGAAGACTCCAGCCGGACAGGCCGATGCGTCCGGCCACCTGGCCGCCCGGCGCGGCGAGCCGCTCCGCGTGGGCGGTCCGCAGCAGCCGCAGCACCGGTGCCCAGACGGCGAAGTCGTGCAGTGCGGGCACGGGAAGACTCCAGTCGTTTCGGGAAGGCGGCGATGCGATTGCCGCGGAGGCCACCGCCGTCCCGGACGCTCCCGTCTCTCACCTGCCGGGGCCTCAGTCCTCGAACCGCGCCCACACCGGTGCGTGGTCCGACCCCGGTGCCCCGCGGCGCTCCGCCGGGTCCTCGCCCACCGACGGGAGGGACGGTGGTGCGGTGGTGCCCGGGAGGCCCGTGCCGGCCTCCGCCAGGCGGTGGACCAGGTGGTGACTGAGAAGGATGTGGTCGATGAGCTCGCGGCGGCCGGAGTCGACGCGGGAGTAGCGTTGCTCGGCCGGGATCCGCGGGGCTGTGTCCCACAGCCGTACGGCGTCGCCCTTGTCGGCGTGGTCGTAGCCGGTGGTGCCGATCTCGGAGCCGGGCGGGCCGAGGAGGATCTGGGTGGTGGCCGCCTGTACCTCGTCGTTGAGGTCGCCGAGCACTGCCACGTCCCTGGACTTGCCCTGCCCGGCCAGGAGTTCGTCCGCCAGCGCCCGCAGGGCCGTCGCCTCGGCGGCGCGCCGGAAGAGGGCGTACGCCCCGTAGCGCGCCCGTTCGCCCTCGTCGTGCGGGTAGAAGCGGTCGCCGGGGTAGGTGAGCAGCTTGGACTTGAGGTGGGCCACCGCCGCCGTCAGCGGGCCGGCCGGGGTCTGGACCGTCACGGCCAGGAAGCCGCGCCCGGCCCCGGTGGCGGTTCCGCCCGAGTCGTCGGTCTGCACCGGGGCCAGCCGGGCCGGGAGGGCCGCCGTGTCGGAGACCACCGCCAGCTCGGTGCGGGCCATGAAGCCGACCCGGATACCCCGGCCGTCGGGGTGCGCGGAGAGGACGACGCGCCAGTTCACGCCCAGCAGTCCGGCCAGATCCTCCAGGGCGCCGGGGTCTCCGGCCTCCTGGACGCCGAGCAGGGTCGGGTCGAGTGCGCCGATCACGGAGGCGAGGGCGGCGAGCTTCGCCTCGTACGCGGACTTGTCCTTGGGGCCGTAGGGGCTGCCGGGTCGGTAGAGGTTCTCGAGGTTCCAGGTGCCGAGGAGCATGCCCGGCTCCTTCCAGGAGGTGGTGCGGCCAGCGTGCTCGTCCGGGCCGGTACGGGACAGAGGCAGGACAGGATGCGCGGTTCGGCTCACGCGGGCCGACGACCCTGCCCTACGTTGGGGCGATGAGCTCCGCTCCCGCCGATCGAGGCTTCACCCCCGCCGACCGTGGCTCCAGCCCCGCCGATCGTGCTTCCGCTCCCGCCGACCTCGTCATCACCGGCTGTACCGCGCTCACCCACGACGAGCAGGAACGGATCGTCTTCCTGGAGGACGCCTCGATCGTCGTACGGGACGGAGTCGTCGAATCCGTGGGAGCGGGCGCCGACACGGGCGCCGTGGAGCGGATCGACGCACGCGGGCAGGTCGCCATGCCGGGCCTCGTCAACTGCCACACCCACGCCCCGATGGTCGCGCTGCGCGGGCTCGCCGAGGACCTGCCCACCGAGGCGTGGTTCAACGACGTCGTCTGGCCCGTCGAGTCCAACCTCACCGGGCGGGACGTGGAGTTGGGGGCGCGGCTCGCCTGCGCCGAGATGATCCGGGGCGGGGTCACCTGCTTCGCCGACCACTACTTCCACATGGACGTGGTCGCCGCGGTCGTCGCCGAGTGCGGGCTGCGGGCCCACCTGGGAGAGGCGTACTTCTCCTCGCAAGGGCCCGAAGGGCGGGAGCGGTCGGCGGAGTTCGCGCTACGGCAACGGGGCGGCGCGGACGGCCGTATCACCACCGCCCTCGCCCCGCACGCCCCCTACACCGTCACCGACGCGGACCTCGCCGCCACCGCCGAACTCGCCCGCGCCCACGGCCTGCCCGTGCACCTGCACGCCGCCGAGAACCGCGACCAGACCGACACCAGCCTCGCCCGGCACGGCGCCACCCCCATCGAGATCCTGGACCGCGCCGGGCTCCTCGACACCGAGCTGCTCATCGCCCACGGCACCGGCATCCTCGACCGCGACCTGCCCCTGCTGGAACGCACCGGCGGCCGCACCGCGGTGGCGACCGCGCCCCGCGGCTACCTCAAGTTCGGCTGGCCCACCACCACCCCGGTTCGGGCCCTGCGTGCCGCCGGCGTCCCGGTCGGCCTCGCCACCGACGGCGCCGCCTCCAACAACTCCCTCGACGTATGGGAGTCGATGGCGCTCACCTCACTGATCCAGAAGTCCAGCGAGGGCGATCCGCGCTGGCTGACCTCCCGGCAGGCGCTGCACCACGCCACGCTGCAGAGCGCGCGGGCCGTCGGTCTCGGCACCCGCATCGGCCGTCTCGCCCCCGGCCACCGCGCCGACATCGTCCTCGTCGACCTCACCGGGCCGCACACCCAGCCCGTCCACGACCTCGCCGCCACGCTCGTGCACAGCGCCCGCGCGGCCGACGTCCGCACGACGATCGTCGACGGCCGTGTCCTGATGCGCGACCGCGAGCTGCTCACCCTCGATGTGCCGGCGATCGTACGGGAGTTGGAGGAGCGGCTCCCCGCCCTCGTCGACCGCCGTCAGGGCCGGCGCATCCAGGAGTACGACACCTGACGGTGACGCCGGAAAAAAACTTCGGCCGCGCCGATGAGTTCTCCTCCCGCAGGCGGTCACCACCCGGAACCGACCGTCGTACAGGAGGGCCCATGTCGCTTCCGGAGATCGTCTCGCGTGAGCGGTGGCGTGCCGCGCGTGAGGAGTTACTGCTGAAGGAAGAGGCGCTCACGCGCGCGCGGGACGTGCTGAACGCCGAGCGGCGCCGGCTCCCGATGGTCGAGGTGGACCCCGAGTACGTGTTCGAGGGCGGTGACGGCAAGGTCACGCTGCTCGACCTCTTCGAGGGGCGGGCCCAGCTGATCGTCTACCACTTCATGTTCGCCCCGGAGTGGGAGGCCGGCTGTCCCAACTGCTCCGCGTTCCTGGACCAGATCGGCCACCTCGCCCATCTGCGGGCGCGCGGCACCTCGTTCGCGGTGGTGTCCCGGGCGCCGTTCACCAGGATCCTGCCCTTCAAGGCGCGGATGGGCTGGACCCTGCCCTGGTACTCCTCCCACCACAGCGACTTCAACCGCGACTTCGGGGCGACCCTCGTGGTCGACGACGAAGCGGTCGAGCGGCCCGGGATCAGCTGCTTCCTGCGGGAACACGACCGGGTCTTCCACACCTACTCCGCCCACGACCGCGGCCTCGACGGACTCGGCTCGACCAGTTCCCTGCTCGACCTGACGGCGCTCGGCCGGGTGCCCGCGGGCAGCGACCGGGTGCGCTATCACGACGAGTACGAGGACTGACACAAGCGGTCACGAAAGTGGCCGAAAGTCAACGGACTCTCACCCTCCGCGCCGGTGGCGTGTCGGCTATGTCTCAGTACCGTCACCGGGCGAGCCATTCGTGTTCTCCAGAGCGTTAACTCCTACAAGTACGACGCACTTCTGGAGGTGCAGGATGGTGAACGGGCGAACGGTGCTCGAACGCTTTCCCGCAGGCGGACCGCGAGGATCATGGCCGGCGGAGGAGTTCGCGCACGCGCGGCGACTCGAAGGCATGCCCGCGGAGGTCGTGATGGACCTGGCGACGGACACGTTCCTGGTCATCGTGCGCGGCGGCGACGGAGCCCTGGGCTAGCCCTCGGCTAGCCCTCGGCTAACCCACCTTCCGGGCGGGAACCTTGGCCGTGAACTGATCCGCCTGGAGCGCGTACAGCTCCGCGTAGACACCGCCGCTCGCCAGGAGTTCGTCGGGGGTCCCGGACTCCACGACCCGGCCCTGGTCGAGGACGTGCACCAGATCGGCGTGCCGGACCGACGCCAGCCGGTGCGTGATCAGTACGACGGTCTGCCCGCTGCCCGCCAGCGCGCGGATCTTCTCGAAGACCTCCAGCTCGGCCCGGGCGTCCAGGGCGGCCGTCGGCTCGTCCACGATGAGGATGCGCCCGCGCCGGTAGGCGGCCCGCGCGATGCCGAGGCGCTGCCACTGACCGCCGGACAGCTCGTGCCCGCCGCTGAAGTTGCGGGCCAGCAGGGTGTCCAGACCGCGCGGCAGATCCTCGACCACCTCCTCCGCGCCCGCCTCCGAGACCGACCTGGCCAGCCGCTCCTCGGTGAGCGGCGCCGACGAACGGCCGACGGCCACGTTGACCTTGGCGGTGAAGGGCCAGCGCTTGAAGTCCTGGGCCACCATCGCGATGCGCTCGGCGAGCCGGTGCCGGTCGGCGCGCGCCGCGTCGACTCCGTCCCACAGGATGCGGCCCCGGTCCGGCTGGTACAGCCCGGCCAGCAGCTTGACCAGGGTGGTCTTGCCGGAGCCGTTCTCGCCGACCAGGGCGACGATCCGGCCGAGCGGGAGGGCGAGGGTGACGTCGTCCAGGGCGGGGCGGGTGGCATCACCCGGATAGGTGAACGTGACGTTCTCGAAGCGGATCTCCCGCGGATCCTCCGGGAGCGGGTCGCCGCCGGTCGGGATCGCCCGCTCGGCCGCCTCGACGTACAGCCGCTCCAGGTCGCCCACGAACAGCGCCTCCTCGTGCAGCGTGTTGATCTCCAGCACCAGCGTGTTGAGGCTCGCCGAGCCGGTGCGGATCGCGATCACCGCCGTACCGGCCACCGACAGGGCCATCGCCCCGCTCAGCAGCAGCGCGCCCAGCGTCGCGTACGTGGCGGCGGTCGCGAGGCCGGTCCAGGCCGCCGCGATCAGGCCGGTACGGGCGGCGAGCCGGGCCAGCCGGGCCTGCTCCGCCTCCGCCGTCTCCGACATCGCCCGGAAGTGCCGCAGCAGGAACGGGCCGACCCCGTGCACCCGGATCTCGGGCGCCGCCTCCGGCTCGGTGAGCAGGGCGCTGATCAGATGGCCGGCGCGGGCGTGCTGCACCCAGGTGTGGAACGACTCGTAGCGGCGCCGGGCGTTGGTCAGGGCGCCCCAGGCGCTCGGGATCGTCATGGTGATCAGCAGCGGCAGCAGGGCCGGGTGCAGCACGGTCAGTACGCCGGCCGCCGCGATCAGCGAGATCATCGCGTTCACCACACGCGTGCCGTACATGATCATGCGGCGGGCGGAGGAGGCGCCGTACTGCGCGGTGTCCAGCAGCTTGTGGAAGGCGTGGTCCTCGATCGCGGCGAGCTCGACGGCCGCCGCGCGCTCCAGGTACATCTCGGTCGCCACCCGCTCGACCTTGGGTTCCAGGCGGCCGGTCGCGTAGGTGGACGCGGCGCGCAGCAAGGCCGCCAGGAACAGCACGGCGGCCATGACCACCAGGGCGGGGGCGGCGCCGCGCAGCCGTTCCTCGATGGTGCCGGTGCCGATCAGCCGGCCCAGCACGCTGTTCACGGCCAGCAGGCTCACGGCCTGGGTCACGCCGATGGTCACCTGTGCGGCCAGCACCACACGCGCGGCGCCGGCGTCCGCCTGGCGGGCCAGCCGCAGGCTGGACATGAGCATGCCGGGCAGTCGGGTCAGCATCGCGCGGAGGTCCAGCTCCAGGAAGGCGTCCCGGTGCTGGTTCCATCCCATGTCGTAGCGGAGCGGCCCCCCGAACAGCAGCCGCTCCGACTCCGACACCTCGGACGCCGCCGTGTCCCGCCTCTTCGTCACCGAGTTCCTCCCCAGGGCCGTCGACGAACGGCCACTATCGCGGCCACGGAGCCCGCCGGGCAGGGCGTGCGACAGGGCTCGCGGGGCGCGGGGGAGTGCGCCGGGGGTGCGGGCGAGGACGCGGCGGACCGGGAATGTGCCGAACGGCCGAGCCGGCCTTTGCCCCGAACGGCCGAGTGGTTCCTTGCTCCGGTCGGCCGAGCGGGTCTTTGCTCCGTATGGCTGAGCTGGTCCTCGGGCCGAGGGGCTGAGCGGGTCTTTGTTCCGGAGGGCTGGGTCGGTCCGCGTGCCGAGCAGCTGAGCTGGTCCTCGGTTCGAGCGGTCGAGTGGTTCCCTGCTCCGGACGGCCGAGCGGGTCTTTGCTCCGTATGGCTGAGCTGGTCCTCGGGCCGAGCGGCTGAGCGGGTCTTTGTTCCGGAGGGCTGAGTGGGTCCGCGTGCCGAGCAGCTGAGCTGGTCCTCGGTTCGAGCGGTCGAGTGGTTCCTTGCTCCGGTCGGCCGAGCGGGTCTTTGCTCCGTATGGCTGAGCTGGTCCTCGGGCCGAGGGGCTGAGCGGGTCCTTGCTCCGGAGGGCTGGGTCGGTCCGCGTGTCGGACGGCCGAGCCGGTCTTCCGGCGGTCGGTTTCGCGCCCCTGTCGGCCGAAGCCGCGCAGCGGTCACGCGCTGAGTGGGCGGGACCACTCCGGTGTCGTCCCCGTCACCCGGCACAGGGCGAGGTAGAGCGGAATCGGCGGGGTGTACGGCACCGTGCCCTCGGGGCGGTGGATCAGCCGGGCGCCGCCGGGCAGCGGGGCACCCGGGCTGTAGTGGACCGGGGCGGGCCAGCTGAGGGCGTAGTCGGAGTCCGACGGGACGATCCACCACCAGTGCGTGCCGTCGGCGTACACGCAGCCCACCCGGGGCAGTCGGGGTGTCACCAGCGGCCCGAGACGCGCCGGTACGGCCACGGCGTCGCAGCCCAGCGGCGTCGTCATGCCCTCGGGCACCGGGAGCCGGCGGGCGTCGCTCTCGGCCGCCGGCCGCCGGCCGCGTCGCAGCCGGACCAGGGTGTCGAGGCCCAGTGACCGGCCGGAACCGGGGATGCCGTTCACGCCTGCCTCCGCCCGGGCACCGGGCGCAGCGCCGCCTCCGACTGCCCCTCTTCCCCGGAACCGGGCGAGGGACGGTGGACCGGGCTGTGCGCGGGCCCGTGCGACGGGTCGCGCGAGGGCCCGCGGGACGAGCCACGCGACGGGCCCGGGTCGGGGCGGGCGCCCCACCCCAGGTCGTTGCGGGGTTCGGCGGTGTCCTGGGCGGCATCGGTCTGGCGCGGCAGCTCCGCCCAGACCAGCAGCCCGGGACCGTGCTCCTGAGCCCCCCACGCCCGGCACAGCGCCTCGACGAGGAGCAACCCCCTCCCGTGCTCCTCGTCCGGACGCTGCGGGGACGGGTGGGGCTCGTCGGGTGCACAGCCCTCGTCGTGCACGGCAATCCGCACCGTGTCGTCGTGGTCGTGCAACTCGCACACCACGCGACTGCTCGCGGTGTGCACGATCGCGTTGGTGACCAGCTCGGAGATGACGAGTACGGCGGTGTCACAGGTGTCCGCGCAGACCGACCAGCCGGTCAGCCGGGCACGCACCAGGCGTCTCGCCTGGGCGGGGGAACCCGGATGAGCGGCCAGCTCGAACCGGAACCGGCGCTCGGCAGCGCCCCTACCAGGGGCGACAACCGCGGCAGCGCCGAGGCCGAGACGGTCCTCGGCGGCGTCTGTTCCTAAGGGCGCGGACGGAATCACGCTTGCCACTATCGCCCCGCCGTGAACACTTGGCAAGAGTCACTCTGAAAAATGCAGAGTGCTGTGTGACGCGGTGAGGGGCCGTGGCACACTGCTCGCAACAGCATGTCGAGCGGCGCCAGTTGGGATCAGTGAGGATCCGGCGGACCGATCCGGCCAATGCGATTGATGCGACCTAACCGGGAGTTTCCGGTTTTTCTGGTCAATTCGGTCACCCTGTCGGCCTGGTCGTCCCGTCGGATCTTCGAATGAGTCTTCGAATGGCGCCGCTGGGCTGTCAGCATGCCGCTGACACCTGAAGCCGGGTGACACCTGTATGTGGCGGCGGTTGTGCCGCCGACGAGCGCAAGTGGCGGTCCGGTCAGGGAACTTCGTGGAGGTGGAGCGTGAGCGAGCCGCGGTCCGCGCCGACCGTGGGCCAGGTGGTCCTCGGTAGGCGCCTCCTTGACCTGCGTGAACGTGCCGGGCTCAAGCGCGAGGAGGCCGCCCGTGTGCTCCGGGTGGCGCCCGCCACCGTCCGCCGTATGGAGATGGCCGAGGTCGCCCTCAAGATCCCGTACCTCCAACTGCTCCTGAAGGCCTACGGGGTGACCGACGACGAGGCCGACGTCTTCGTCCGGCTCGCCGAGGAGGCCAACCAGCCCGGCTGGTGGCAGCGGTTCCACGACATCCTGCCTGGCTGGTTCTCCATGTACGTCAGCCTGGAGGGTGCGGCGAGCCTGATCCGCTCCTACGAGCCGCACTTCGTGCCCGGGCTGCTGCAGACCGAGGACTACGCGCGCGGGGTGCTGAAGTCGGGGGCCGTCGGCCAGACCCAGCCGGAGGAGATCGAGCGCCATGTCGCCCTGCGCAGGCAACGCCAGGATCTGCTCACCCGTGCTGACGCCCCCCGCTTCTGGGCCGTGATGGACGAGACCGCCCTGCGCCGCCCGGTCGGGGGCCCGGAGGTGATGCGCGCGCAGATCGACCGGCTGCTAGAGGTCACGAAGCTGCCCAATGTGACTCTCCAGGTCGCCCCGTTCGAGAACGGGCCGCACCCGGGGACGTACGGGCCCTTCGTGCTGTTCCGATTCGCCATGCCCGAACTGCCGGACATGGTCTACAGCGAGTACCTGACCGGCGCCGTCTACCTGGACGCGCGCGCCGAGGTGGCGACCCACCTCGAGGTCATGGACCGCATGGCGGCGCAGGCCGCTACGGCACAACGCACGAAGGAGATCCTCCGGGATCTCCGCAAGGAGCTGTGAATGGATCGCATCAAACCCCAGTCCGGGCCACGGAACCGCACCGAACGGATCTACAACGGCATGCCCGCCCGGGAACTGGGCAGCGAGGGCTGGCACAAGCCGTGGAGCGGCGGCAACGGCGGCAACTGCCTGGAGGCGATGAAGCTGGCCGACGGCCGGATAGCCGTCCGTCAGTCGACCGACCCCGACGGACCGGCGCTGATCTACACCACGGACGAGATGACGGCCTTCATCGAGGGCGCCAAAGCGGGGGAGGCCGACTTCCTGCTCTCCTGAAGCTGCTTCTTTTTCTTGTTCAACTTCTTTGTAATGGTGCTGAATTGATCATCGACCGCGTCAGACGCTTACGGAGTGCCTCGTGATCGACACCAGCAAGCCGCATCCCGCGCGGATGTACGACTGGTACCTCGGCGGGAAGGACAACTACCCGGTCGACGAGGAGATGGGCCGGCAGATGCTGGCCCTCGACCCCCGGGTGCCGGTGATGGCCAGGGTCAACCGCGCCTTCATGCACCGCTCCACCCGGTGGCTGGCCGAGCAGGGCGTACGGCAGTTCCTGGACATCGGCACGGGCATCCCGACCGAGCCCAACCTGCACCAGATCGCCCAGGGCGTCGCGCCCGAGACCCGGGTCGTCTACTGCGACAACGACCCGATCGTGCTGGCCCACGCGGCTGCCCTGCTGCGCGGCACGCCCGAGGGCGCGACGGAGTACCTCCAGGCCGATGTGCGCGACCCGGCGGCGATCGTCGCCGGCGCACGCCAGATCCTGGACCTCGACCGCCCGGTCGCGCTGTCGCTCGTCGCCCTGCTCCACTTCGTCCCCGACGAGGACGGGGCGCACGAGCTGGTCGGCCGGCTGCTCGCCGAACTGCCGTCCGGCAGCTACCTGACGATGACCCACGCCACCGCCGACTTCACCCCGGAGGAGTCGGCGGCGGCCACCGCGAAACTCAAAGCCGCCGGAGTCACCCTGGCGCTGCGCTCCCAGGAGGAGTTCGGCCGCTTCTTCGACGGACTGGACCTGGTCGACCCCGGCGTCTCGGTGGTCCACCACTGGCATCCGGAGCTGGGTGAGCCGGTGCCGGGGCAGGACGACGGGGTGATTCCGGGCTACGGGGCGGTGGGGCGGAAGCCGTAACGGCTCCATCGGCACAGGTCAGAGCCGCGACCACAGGCGCCTGGGTGCGTCCACCAGCCGGCTGACGGTCACCACCGGGAACGGCGGCTGCCGCATCCGGCCGGGGCCGAGGCTCAGCCCGTAGTAGATCTGCTCGATCGACGGCGGTCCGACCGCGAGATTGCGCCGGACCGCCGCCCCGGGCGACTGCTGCCCGGTTTCCACGAGATACGCGGCCGCCATCGTCCCGGTCCGCCCGACCCCGGCACCGCAGTGCACGAACACCCGCCCCGGCGCGTCCGCGACGACGCCCAGGAGCGAGCCGCTGGACCTGCCCGGGCCTCGGCGTCTGCCCGTCGCGGACGGGCAGACGCACGACGTCCAGACCGGCCTCGCCGGGCCCGGCGAGCTGGGCGGCGGTCAGATCCTCCGCGCGCAGGTCCACGACCGTCGTGAACCCCAGGCCCGCCAGCGCCCGGTAGTCGGCCGTCTAGGGCGCCGAGCCGCGCCACAACAGCCCCTGCGCGTCGACGGGCTGGAAGTGCCGGATGCCCTGCACGGTCCTGGTCCCCGCGGGCGGCGGCGTCTCCTGCCGCGCCCAGTACGAGAGACCGAGGACCCCCCAGTGCGCCGGTGCCCCATAGGGCGACATAGCCGAGGACGACGGCGAGCACCGTCATCAGCACGCGCCGGGGCAGCGCACGGCGGGGACGGAAGGGGCGAACGGCAGCCAAGGGCGACCCGGGGGAATCGGGGATGGGGGCGCTTCCGCATCGTAACCCCGGGGCGGGGACGGGTGAGTTGTTCATCCCAGGGCGTTCCGGCGTTCCGGCGTTCCGGTGTCCGGGTGATTTGGCGATGTGGTGACTTGGCGTGCTGGCGTGTTCCGGCGTTCGGCTCAGTCGTCGTCGGCGTCCGCGTCCCCGATGCCGACGACCGTGAGGTGCGCGCGGTCGAGGGTGGTGTCCTCCAGGCAGCCACGCAGTCGCATACGGTCGTGCTCGGTGAGCGCGGGCCGTACGACCCCGGCGAACATGCCGTTGCCCAGATCCCCGAGCGTCGCGTGGCGCAACGGCACGGACGTCGAGTCCCGGCACCGCTCCCACACCTGCTCGGCGGCCAGGGCACGGCGCTCACCGGTCATCCCGGCGCCGCGGGTGTCGACCTGGACGAGCACGGAGGTCGCCTCGTTGCCGTTCGCCTGCTGCTCGCGGGTTTGGGTGAGGTCGGCGAGCCCGACGACGAGCGCGCCGAGCAGGACGGCTCCGGCGACGGCGACGGCGGCCAGGCGGGCGACACGGCCCCGGGCGGGACGGGGGAGTGCGGGAAGGTCCTCCAAGTCCCGCGGGCCGTCCAGGTGCCCGGAGCCCGCCGGCCCCTTCGGGTCCTCTGGACGACGGTCCGGGCCGGGCGCGGGTGCGACGAGGACGGCCAGCCGCCCCGCCAGCCGCCGTTCGGCGGGCCGGGCCGTCGCGGACGCGATCCGCTGCACCAGCCAGGCGAGCCCGGACAGCAGCACGCCGGTGACCATGAGGACGGGGACGAAGACGTAGATCCGGTCGGCGGTGTCCTCCAGCCAGCGGAAGCGGGCGGTGGCCTCCTGGTGGGGCACGGTCTGCCGCAACCGCGACAGCACCTCCTCCTGCCGTCCCGTCGCCTCCCGTTGCCGCAGCTCGCCGTCCCGCAGCCGCTCCTCGATCCGGGTCAGCCGCCCCAGCAGCACGATGCCGAGCAGCATCACCTCGACGACGACGACGAGCAGCAGCACGCCGCACAGGATGGCCCGCTGCCACTGCCACCGGTACAGATAGACGACCGTGTACGTCCCCGCTCCCGCGGCGGCCAGTCCGCCGAACGCATAGGCGATCCGCCGCATCACTCACCTCCCCGCCGTACGTCACCACCGGTCCCGTCGACGGCGATCCGCGAGCCCGCCGGGAACCGCCCCACCGCGTCCGCCGCCCCGACCACGGCCGGCACCCCGAACTCCCGTGCCAGCACGGCGAGATGGGACAGCGGACTGCCGGTCTGCGCGACCAGTCCGGTGAGCCCGGGCAGCAGCGGGGCGAGCGCGGGATCGAGGGTCCGTACGACGAGCACGGCGTCCGCCGGCCGGGGCCCGGACCCGTCCCACACCGTCCCGACCGCACGCCCGCCGGACACCCCCCGCCCCGCGCCGCCCCAGGTGCGCTCGGCGACGACCTCGCCGTCCGCCAGCCGGAAGGCGTCCGGGAGGGGCGGCGACTCGGGCTCCGGCACGCGCGCGTGCGCATCGGCGGGAAACGCGGCACCTTCGAGTACGGCGATCAGCTCCGGCCACCGCAGCATCCCGACCCGCTCCACGGCCACCCCGAGCCGCCGCGCCGCCTCCCGGACGAGCCGCACCTGAAGCTCCTGAACCCGCCGAGCCCGCAGCCGCAGGGCTTCACGCGGCGGGAGGACGGGGGCCAGGGGCATGACAGCACTCGGGCTCGCCGGCGAGAGACCCGCGACGGCTCCCTCCCGACGGCACCTTCCCGGCACCTCCGAGCGGCCGCTCCTGCCGGTCGGGCAACCCGGATCGCGCCCCCTCGGCCACCGCCCCGGCCCCGCCCACCGGCCGGAGCCGTGCTGGCTCCGCCGTCTCCGCCCTCTCCGCCGTCTCCTCCGTCTCCGCCGTCTCCGCCGTGCCGCCCGGCAGCCGCCCCGGCCCCCGTAGGCCCGGCGCGGTGAGGGTCAGGATCACCGGAGCCACGGTGGCCGCCCGGACGTCGGGTACGCCCCGGGCCCGGGTCTCCGCCAGGGCCGCGAGGGCCGCGCCCGCCGCCGTGCGGCTCTGCGCAGGCTCGGGCAGCAGGGCACCCGCGAGGGCCTCCTGCGCGTGCAGCGAGACCAGGGCCGCGCGCGTCCAGCGCAGCTCGGCGACGAGGCCGGAGGCGGGCAGCCGCGCCGGCGCCGGGATCTCGGCCAGGTGCCGGTCCACGTCGGCCACGAGATCCGTGGCCAGGCCGGGCAGCGCCACGGACAGCCGGCCCAGCCGCCAGGCGGCAGCGAGCCGGCGCGCTCCCGGCGCCGGGTTGAGCAGGGCGAGCCACCGGTGCGCGGGCGGCGCCGCCCCCAGCAGACGCAGGTCGGCGGCGGCCCGTCCGCCGACGCTTGTCACCACCGGCACCGTCCGCAGCAGCCGGCGCGGTGCGCTGCCCCCGATGTCCAGCGCGGCGGCGAGCCCCCGGGCCATCGGCGTCACCCACAAGTCCGCCTCCAACGGCAGGAGTTGCCCGGGCAACGTCTCCGCGACCGGTCCGGGACCGAGCAACCGCGCCCCGCGCGACGGTCGTTTCGCCATCGCCGTGATCGGGCGGCTCTGGAACAGCCACAGCCGCCCGTCCCAGTCGAACCCGAACTCGATGTCCTGCGGCCCCCCCGAACACCCGCCGGGCCCGCCGCGCGAGGCGCGCCAGCCGCGCCAGCTCGCCGCGGGTGAGGACCGCGCCGGTGTCCGACGTTTCGGTGCGCAGCAGCCGCCCCCACCTGCTCAACCAGTAGCTGGTTCCCGCCAGTTCACCACCGACCAGCCTGTCCGGCCCGCCTCGCACCGCGCTCACCAGCAGACGGTCGGCGCGACCCGCCACGGGATCCGCCCCGAACATCACCCCGCCGACCCGGGCGGTCAGCATCGGCTGCACCAGTACCGCCATGGGCGCGACGGTTCCGTCGGGCCTGCGCGCCGAGTCGAGCACCGTCCGTACCGCCGTACCGAAGTCCGCCCAGCCGCGCACCCCCAGCACGGACGCGAACTGCCCCGCCAGCGACGGCGATCGGGTGTCCTCCTGAGGTGAGGAGGACCGTACGACCAGCGGCCGGCCGCCCCCGCCGGAGAGTTCCAGCCAGGCCCGCCGCAGCGCGGCCGTGTCGCCGAACGCGCCGTCGGGGATCACGAACCCGGGAAGCACCGGGAGCCCGGCACCGGCGGCCCGGGCGAGGTTGGCGGCCTTGGAATCGGCACGCAGGGGAAGCGCGGCGAGTGGCCGGTCCAGCGGTACGGCGACGGGCTCCTGCGCCTCGGCCAGCCCATGACGTTCGTCGAGCGTCGTCATCAACACCCTCCAGGACCGACCGCCTACAGGGGGACGCGCGGGGGTGGCCCTGCGCCTGACGGCGGAACGAAGGATGGGGGCGCCCCACGACGGCCCACTCCCGGCCGGCCGCGACACGCCTCCTACGGCCATCATCCCACCGGCGTTGAACTCCAAGCCGCTCGCAGTCCACTTTCCGGCCCACCGGAAGGGGATTTCGTGAGCCGGGCGGAGAGCATGCCCCTGCGCTCCTCCTCCGGCAGTACTCCCGCCTCCTCCACAGGACCGAGAACCCGCCCGCGCACCCCGCTCTCACCTACACGGACATCGGCCGGTCGTACGGCGATATCGGCGTCGGCAGCTGCGAACTCCCCGTCAGGTAGCGGTCGACGGCCGCCGCCACCGCCCGCCCCTCCGCGATCGCCCAGACGATCAGCGACTGCCCGCGCGCCGCGTCCCCGGCGGCGAACACACCGGTTACGTTCGTGGTGAACTCCGCGTCCCGGGCGATCGTCCCGCGCGGCTCCATCACCACCCCCAGCTGGTCGATGAGCCCGTCCTCCCGGTCGGGTCCCGAGAAACCGAGCGCGAGCAGCACCATGTCGGCGGGCAGCGTGCGCCCGGTCCCGTGCACCGGCTGCCGCGCCGCGTCCACCTCCGTCAGGTGCAGCGACCGCACATGCCCGCTCGCGTCGCCGGTGAAGCGGAGCGTCGACGCCGCGAACAACCGCGCGTCCGCGTGCGCCGCGGGCGCCGTCTCCAGGTCCCGCGCCTCCTCGTGCGCAGCCGACAGCCGGTAGATCTTCGGGTACGTCGGCCACGGCTCGACGTCCTCGTCCCGCTCCGTCCCCGGCTGCGCGTAGATGTCCAGCTGGGTCACCGACGCGGCCCGCTCCCGCACCGCCGTCCCCAGACAGTCCGCCCCCGTGTCACCCCCGCCCACGATCACCACATGCCTGCCGGCCGCGGACATCGGCGACCGGGCCAGATCCCCCTCGCCCACCCGGTTGGACAGCGGCAGATACTCCATCGCCTGGTGTATTCCGTCCAACTCCCGGCCCGGCACCGGAAGTTCCCGCCACGCCGTCGCCCCGGTCGCGATCACCACCGCGTCGTACCGCGCCCGCAGCTCCGCCGCCTCGATGTCCCGCCCCACCGCCACCGACGTACGGAACTTCGTCCCCTCGGCCCGCATCTGCCCCAGCCGCCGCTCCAGATGGTGCTTCTCCATCTTGAAACTGGGGATGCCGTAGCGCATCAGCCCGCCCAGCCGGTCGTCCTTCTCGTACACGGCGACGGTGTGACCGGCCCGGGTCAGCTGCTGCGCCGCCGCGAGCCCGGTCGGACCGGACCCGATCACCGCCACGGTCCGCCCGGACAGCCGTTCCGGGGGCCGCGGCGAGGCGAACCCCTCCGCCCAGGCCCGGTCGGCGATGGCGCACTCGACGTTCTTGATCGTGACGGCCGGCTGGTTGATCGCGAGCACACACCCCGCCTCGCACGGCGCCGGACACAACCTCCCCGTGAACTCGGGGAAGTTGTTCGTCGCGTGCAGCCGGTCGCCCGCCGCCCGCCAGTCCTCCCGCGACACCAGGTCGTTCCATTCGGGGATCAGGTTGCCCAGCGGACACGCGTCGTGGCAGAACGGCACCCCGCAGTCCATGCAGCGGTCCGCCTGCTTGCTGATGATGGGCAGCAGCGCTCCGGGGACGTACACCTCGTCCCAGTCCCGGACCCGCTCCTCGACCGGCCGCCGCGGCCACTCCTCCCGCGGCGTGGTCATGAAACCCTTGGGATCGGCCATGGTCGACTTCCTCGTGTGCGTTTGCCCCAGGCCGTGCGTCATCGGGCGGTGCTCTTTCGGCCACGATACGTCCGCTCGGATGCGCCCGCAGAGTGGCCGGCAGCACCTTCTGCCGGGGCTTCCTCAGGCGATCGCCAGCCGGGAGCCAGCCAGGGTCCAGCCAGGAGCCAGGCCGAGGTCAGCCGGGGGTCAGCCGGGCGTCAGTTTTCTCCCATGCCTCCCTCAGGACAGGGCCAGTACATAGACGACCGCCGCCGCGGCCGACGCGAGGGTGCGCACATGGTTCCACCGCGTCCACTCACGCACATACGCCGGCCAGTAGGAGGCGGCCTCCGGGGTGCCCGGCTCCAGACCGGCCAGCGCCTCGTTCCGGGGCACGTTCGCCACCAGGGTCAGCCCGAACGAACCGAACAGATACAGCGCGCTGCCCAGCAGCAGCTCCGTCTTCCCCTCGTCCGGCCACACCACGAACGTCACCACCGCGATCATCGCGCACAGCACCGCCGACCCGGCGAACACCAGCATGAACGCGGTGGTCACCGCGGCCCGGTTGATCGCGTTCATCGCGGCGACCCCCTGCGCCGGCGGCAGCGCGGCCAGCCCGCGCATCACAAACGTCGAGAATCCGCAGAACACCCCCGCCACCAGCCCGGTCCCCAGTACCCCCAGCAGGACCAGTACGTAATTCGGCCCGTCGATCACGATCACCACACTCACTCTCGCCCCTCGCCCCGGACACCTCCGCCACTCAGGTCAATGCCCACGTCCGCCCTGCCTCCTACCTGCCCCGCCCGGCCTCCGTAGGTCAGCTGCCCTGCCGGATTCCACCGGTCAGCCGCCCTGCCCGGCGTCAGCCGGTCAGGCGGATCTCCACCCCGGCCTCCCACTCCCGCAGCACCGCCTCCACCGTCCTCGCGATCCGCCGCCGCGCCTCGTACCGTGGCACTCCGCTCATCAGCAGCTGGTCGTACGGCGTGTCCACATGCCGTACCCCCGCCACCACCGCCGAGATCACCGCCCCCTCCGTCAGCGCCCGCCCGGCCGCGGTCCGCCCCACCCGCCCGCTGCCCCGCAGCGAGGCGTGCGTCGCGATCGCCCGGGCCCGCCCCACCGGACAGCCCGGGAACAGGCGCAGGATCTCCGCCGCGAAGGCCTCCGTGAACCGCACATCCTCCACCGCCCGCCGCTTCGCGTCCCGCGCCCGGCGCCGCCGCCGCGCCTCGGCATCGGCCAGACACCGCGCCTCGGCCCGGGCCAGCGCGGCCTCCTCGACGAGGACGCCCTGCCGCTCGTACCGGCTCCTGCGCCGGTTGAACCGCACCACCACCGCCGACAGCGTGCTCTCCTCCCGCGACCGCCGTGTCAGCGCGGTGTCCCCGCGCGGCAGGAACACCAGATGCCCGAGATCGGCACACTCCAGACACCGCGGCGCCCCGTCCTCCAGCACCAGCAACGACAACGGCCCCCGCCGGCAAGCCGCACACCGCTTGTGCCGAAGGGGCTGCACCACCAGAAGTCCACCGTGGTGAGGCGGAGTTGCGAGGCGCGTCATATGCGGTTCTTTCCCCTTTCGGACGAGGTATCCCACGTGCGCACGGCGACGGCCGCACGACCGGCGGTTCGGCCGGGAACAGGAGCACGACCCGGTCGCCGCCGGCCATACCCGCGACTCAGGGCACCGGGCATGTTGACGCACCTCGCCGGGGTGCCGACGCACCTCGCCAGGGTGCCGCGGCCCCGGCACGTCCGCAGACCTGCCCACGCGGCATCATGGCCCCGTGCGACTCGAAGCGATCACCTGGGACCGGCTCGCCGAGCGCCTTGCCGAGCGGCTGGCCGAGCTGAAGCCCGCCGACGGGGGCGCCTGGCCGCGTGTCGCCCTCGACGGTGCCCCGGCCGCCCGGCCCGGGGACCTCGCGGAACGCGTCGCGGAGGCGTTGCGCCTGCGGGGCCGGCCTTCGCTCGTCGTGGGCGCCGAGGGCTTTCTGCGCCCCGCCTCGCTGCGTCTGGAGCACGGTCGCCGCGACGCGGAGTCGTACTACGGCGGCTGGTTCGACACCAACGCCCTGTGGCGGGAGGTCTTCGGCCCCCTCGACCCCGGCGGGACCGGACGTGTCCTGCCCGACCTGTGGGACCCGGCCACCGACCGAGCCACCCGCAGCCCCTACGTCCAACTCCCTCCCGGTGGCTTCCTGTTGTTGCACGGACCGCTACTGCTGCGGCACTGGTTCCCGTTCGACCTGACCGTCCACCTCCTGCTGTCCCAAGGCGCCCTGCGCCGCCGTACCCCCGAGTCCGAGCACTGGACCCTCCCCGCCTTCGAGCGCTACGAAGCCGAGAGCGACCCCGCCGGCACGGCCGATGTCCTGGTCCGCGCCGACGACCCGCGGCATCCGGCATGGAGCGGCTGAGCCGCCCGCGACAGGCCCGGCGTCCGCCCGCGGCGGCTGATCCGGCGAACCGCCTTCTTGGGGGCTGTGGGGTCGTGGTCCTCGGTGCTGCCGGTGGTGGGGCTCAGAGCCAGCCGTTGCGCCGGAAGCCCCGGTACAGCACCAGACAGGCCAGGGATATGACGCCGATGACAAGCGGGTAGCCGAACCTCCAGTGCAGCTCCGGCATGTGATCGAAGTTCATGCCGTACACCCCGCACACCATCGTCGGCACGGCGATCACCGCGGCCCAGGCAGTGATCTTCCGCATGTCCTCGTTCTGAGCGACCGTCACCTGCGCAAGATGCGCCTGGAGAATGGAGTTGAGCAGTTCGTCGAAGGACGCGATCTGCTCCTTGGCCCGCATCAGATGGTCGAGCACGTCCCGGAAGTAGGCCTGTATCTCCGGGGCGATCACCCGTATCGGCCGGGTGGTCAGTTCCTCCATGGGCCGGCCCAGCGGCACCACCGCCCGCTTCAGTTCCAGGAGTTCACGCTTCATCTGGTAGATCCGCCCCGGGTCGGCCCGCGCCCCGTTCTCCGCGAACACGTCCGCCTCGACCTGGTCGATGTCGGCCTGCACCGCGTCCGTGACGTTCAGAAAGTCGTCGACCACATGGTCCGCGATCGCGTGCAGCACCGCCGCCGGCCCCTTGGCGAGCTGGCTCGGCGTCGCCTCCAGCTCCTCGCGCAGCGGCCCCAGCGAGCCGTGCCGGCCGTGCCGTACCGTGATCACGAACTCCTCGCCGACGAACACCATGATCTCACCGGTGTTCACCACCTCGCTGGTCGCCGTCAGCTTCTCGTGCTCGACGTAGCACACGGTCTTGAACACCGCGAACAGCGTCTCGCCGTACCGCTCCACCTTGGGGCGCTGATGGGCCTCGACCGCGTCCTCCACGGCCAGCGGGTGCAGGTCGAACAGGTCGGCGATGCCCGCGAACTCGCTGTCCGTCGGCTCGTGCAGCCCCAGCCAGACGAACCCCTGGCCCTTCTTGCGCACCCGCTCCACGGCGGAGTACAGATCGCCGCACTCCGGGACCCGGACACCCTCCTCGTACGTCACGCAGTTGACCACCGAGGAGCCCAGCGGCGACCGCGCGTGATGGTTCAGATCGACGCGGGGCCGCCGCCGGGCCAGCCGCGCCACCTTGCGCAGGCCGCCGGCCCTGCCCAGCTCTGTGACCTTCCGCAGATTCCCTGCCATCGTCATCCGGATCTCCTTGCATGGACCCCTTCGCACAACGCTTTCGCGCCCTGCCGGGCAAGTCTGCCAGCCCGGCGTGAGACACGGGTAAGCCTGTGGGAGCAGCAGGTTCCGGTTGGTTCCCGCTTGTGGACAACCAGGCCTCGCGCGGCCTGTTCCCGTCCGCGCACCGGCCGGCCACGAGTTCCCCGCGTCCGGTGGCCACACTCCCGCCGTCCCGGAGCCTCGACCGGACCGGATGGCTGACCGTTCCGGACAACCCGGGCAACTGGGATGATCGCTTTATGACGCAAGCCGACGGATATCTCCTCGACAACCGCCAGAGCGAGGCCGGACAGCGCTTCGACGCCTTCGCCGCCCTCTTCGACCCCACCACCTTCCGGCACTTTGAGGCGTTCGGTCTCGGACCGGGCTGGCGCTGCTGGGAGGTCGGGGCCGGCGGCACCTCGGTGGTGTCCTGGCTGGCCGAGAAGGTCGGACCGGCCGGCCAGGTCGTCGCCACCGACATCAACACCTCGCTGCTCGCCACGGCCGCCCACGCACCGGTCGAGGTCCGCACCCACGACGTCGGCGCCGAGGAGCCGCCGGGGGAGGGCTTCGACCTGGTGCACGCCCGGCTCGTCCTGGTCCATGTCCCGGACCGGGAAAGGGCGTTGCGCTCCATGATCAAGGCCCTGCGCCCCGGCGGACGGCTGCTGATCGAGGACGCCGACCCCGCCCTCCAGCCCCTGACCTGCCCCTACGAGTACGGCCCCGAACAGCGGCTCGCCAACCGCCTGCGCCAGGGTTTCCGCAAGCTCCTCGCCGAACGCGGCGCCGATCTGTCCTACGGCCGCAAACTCCCGCGGCTGCTGCGCGAGGCCGGGCTGCACGACGTGGAGGCCGACGCCTACTTCCCCGTCGCCTCGCCCGCCTGCACCGCCCTGGAGTCCGCCACGGTCCGGCAGATCCGCGGCCGGCTCGTCACCGCGGGGCTGGCCACCGACGAGGAGATCGACCAGCACCTCGCCAACGTGGCGGCAGGCACCATGGACCTCGCCACGGCCCCGATGATCTCCGCATGGGGCCGCAAGGAGTAGACCCGCCAGGCAACGGCGCCGGCCCGCCGTCTCCGGTCGCGGTGCCGCGTCAGCCGTGGACGGGCGGTCTGGCGCCCACACGTTCCACCGCCCTCGCGCCCGCCCGGCAGCCCCGCGCCGCCGCCTCCGTGGGATCCGCGCCGGCGACCAGCGCGGCGAGGAACGCCCCGGTGAAGGCGTCACCGGCGCCCGTGGTGTCCCGGGGCGTCGCCGGTTCGGCCGGAACCCGCGCGAGGACGCCGCCCGCCTCGGCGACCAGCGCACCGTCCGCCCCCGCCTTGGCCACCACCATCGGCACACGGCTGCTCAACTCGGCCGCCGCGTCCGCCGGATCGGGCCGCCCCGTCAGCAGACAGGCCTCGTCCCGGCTCGGCAGCAGCACGTCCACGCCCTCGACGAGCGCCAGGAAGCGGTCCACGCCCAGCGTCACGAGGAACCCGGCCGACGCCGGATCCAGGCTCACCGGCACGCCACGCGCGCGTGCCGACGCCAGGGCCACCGCCACCAGCGCCCGGCTCGGCTCGGAGAACAGCAGATAACCCGACAGATGCAGCCTGGCGACCCCGTCGAGCAGCGCGTCCGACCAGTCGGCGGGCTCCAGCCGCAGCGACGCCCCGCTGTCCGTGAGAAAGGTGCGCTCGGCCGAGTCGCCGTTGTCGACCAGGCAGATGACCGTCCCCGTCGCGGCCTCGGGGTCCACCACGAGCCGTGGCCGGACCCCGGCAGCGAGCAGCTCCCGCTCGTGCCACTCGGCCGCGTCCGCACCGACCCGGCCCAGCAGCCGGACGTCCGCACAGCCCGTACGGGCGGCCCAGCAGGCCACGTTCGCGCCCGCCCCGCCAGGCACGGTCCGGATCACGGCGGCCGTGTCCGTGCCGGTCGCGAGCGGACCCCGGTGGCGCGCGACGACATCGGTGACGACGTCCCCGACGACCAGCAGCGCGCCCTGTCCGGCTGCCGTCACCCCCTGGCCCACGCCGACGCGATCCGCGCCGCCAGCCGTACGTTGCCGCGCACGGCCGCCAGGTTGGCCTCCAGCGAGGCGCCGTCCGTGTGCCGGACCAGATAGCCGAGCAGGAACGGCGTGACCGCCTGACCGGTGATCCCCTCCGCGTCGCACGCGCGCAGCGCGTCGGCGAGCACACGCGCGTGCAGCACGGGATCGAGCTGCTCCGCCTCCGGGACCGGATTCGCGACGATCAGCGACGTGTCCGCCGCGTCGAGCGCGTCCTGCGCCCGCATGACCTCCGCGACCTGCGCCGGGGTCTCCAGCGTCCAGTCGACCGGATACCCGGAGTCGGACAGATAGAAGCCGGGGAAGCGGTCCGTGCCGTAACCGGCCACCGCCACGCCCAGGGTCTCCAGACGCTGCAGGGTCGCCGGCACGTCCAGGATCGACTTCACGCCCGCACACACCACCGTGATCCGGGTGCGCGCCAGCAGACCCAGATCGGCGGACTCGTCCTGGGTCACCGTCCACTCCCGGTGCACCCCGCCGAGACCGCCCGTCGCGAACACCCGGATGCCGGCCAGCGCCGCCAGCTGTGCCGTCGCCGACACGGTGGTCGCCCCGCTGGCCCCCGCCGCCACGGCGAGCGGGAGGTCGCGCTGGCCCAGCTTGCGGATCCCGTCCTCGTTGGCGACCCGCTCCAACTGGTCTTTGGCCAGGCCGACATGGGGCTGCCCGTCCAGCACGGCGATGGTCGCGGGCACGGCACCCTCGTGCCGTACCGCCTCTTCCAGCTCCAGTGCCACCTGGAGGTTGCGCGGGCGCGGCAGCCCGTGCGCGATGATCGTGGACTCCAGGGCCACCACTGCCCGGCCCGCGCCGAGCGCCTCACGGACCTCTTCCGACATCACCAGCACCACGCGCCTGCCTCCTGTCCGTCGGTCTTCCCTCATCTCTGGCGGGCGGCACACCCGGCTAAACGCTTGCGGCCTGTGCCGGACGCCACCAGCCTGGGCCGCATGACGCATCACATGGCACGTCTGGACCATGTCGTCCTCTGGGTCGCGGATCCGGTCGCCGCGGCCGGCTTCTACGAGCGGATGCTCGGCCTGGAGCCGCTGCGGGTTGTCGAGTTCACCGCGGGAGAGGTGTCCTTCCCCTCCGTACGCGTCAACGAGGAGACGATCCTCGACCTCGCGCCGCACACCTTCGCCGAACACATGCCGGTGCTTCCCGGCACCGCCGACAGCGCGGGCCACCCGGTGAACCACATCTGTCTGTGCCTGCCGTCCGACGCGTTCGACGCCCTGCGCGCCCGCCTCGCCGAGCATGCCGTCCCCATGACCGACATCGGCCACGACTCCTTCGGCGCCCGCGGGAAGGCCCCGCGCAACTTCTACTTCCGCGACCCGGACGGCAATGTCGTCGAGGCCCGGCACTACGACTGACCGCAGACGGACCGCCGCTCCCGCCGGGGCGCCTCAGAAGAGCGGCTCGGGCAGGACGCCCTCCAGGGCGAGCAGCTTCCGCTTGGTCTCCAGACCGCCGCCGAACCCGCCGATGCCGCCGTCGCTCTCCACCACCCGGTGACACGGCACGACGACCGGCAGCGGATTGGCCCCCATCGCCGCGCCCACCGCCTGCGCCCCGCCGGGCTGCCCGACCCGCCCGGCCAGATCGCCGTATCCGACCACGCTGCCGTAAGGGACGCCGGCGGCCAGCTCGCGCAGCACCTGCCGGTTGAAGCCGGAGATCAGCGACCAGTCCAACGGCAGGTCGAAGTCCTGCCGCTCGCCCGCGAAGTACGCCCGCAGCTGGCGTATCGCCTCGGCCAGCACCGGCGCGGCGGCATCCTCGACGGGCTCGGCGCCCAGCCGGGCCGCCAGCCGCTCCAGACTCCGCTCCCGCACCGCGTCCGTGGCGTGGAAGACCACGGTGACCAGGCCCTCGCGGGTCGCCGCCAGCAGCAGCGGACCGATGTCGGTGCTCACGACGGCCCACACCACCCGCTGCTCGTACTGCCCTTCGCTGTCCATGCGACCCACCGTACGACCCGCCACTGACAACGCCGTGCCGCCCGGCCCCGCTCAGCTCGCGCGCAGCGCGGCCCGCACCACGTCCGGCTTGTTGGTGATGATCCCGTCGACGCCGTAGCCGACGGCCTTCCAGGTGGTGGCCGCGTCGTCCACCGTCCAGGTGAAGACACGCAGCGGCCTGCCGTGCGGGCCGTCGATCGAGTGCACGGAGGTCACATAACCGGCGGAGATCGACCCCACCGTCGGGTTGATCAGGTCCGTGAAGCGCGCGTACCCGTCCAGGGACGTCACGGGCGGTGTGCCGAGGTAGCCGGTCGTCACGGCGGGCCTGAGAGCGTGCACGATGCGCAGGCTGTCCGCGCTGAAGCTCTGCACGACGATCCGGCCGAGATGCGGGCCGTCGAGCCAGCCCTCGTTCCCCAGCAGCTTGACGATCTGCTGCTCGATGCCCGGGTACAGCTCCGGGTTCTTGATCTCCAGGAGCAGTTTCTCGTGGTTGTGCTCGATCCTGCGCATGTACTGCGCCAGCGTGGGCACGCGCGTGCCTGTGTACGAGGGTGAGAACCAGCTGCCCGCGTCCAGCCGGGCGATCTCCATGGCGGTGAAGTCCTTCACCTTCCATGGCGCCCGGCCGGGGAAGACCTGTTCGGCGTTCGTGGTGCGCGCGAGGCTGTCGTCGTGGAGGACGACCAGCCGGCCGTCCTTGGTGCGCTGGACGTCGTTCTCGACCCAGGTGAAGCCCAGCTCGGCCGCCTTGTCGACGGCGGCCAGCGTGTTCTCGGGCGCGTAGACGGAGGCGCCCCGGTGGGCGAGGACCGTGGGCTCGCGCGCGCCGCCGGCCCGGGCGGCGGGCACGGGGCTGAGCAGGGCGGCCGTGCCCAGCAGCGCGGTGGTCGTGGCGGCGACGGCACGCGCGTGCATGTGTACTCCTCACGTCGGCGAATACGGACAGCACAAGAGTGACAGCAGAGAGTCAATGGCGGCCGGGTACCGGATGGCCACAGATTGAATGGAGTTACCCAAGTCCGCTCACTGGTGCCGCACAACTGCGGGAAGGCCGTGTTTCTTTGCCGGAAAATCGTTCGACCATTCCGGTGCGGGTCATACTCTCTGCGTCAACCCTGACCGCTCGGGCGGTCCTGGGACGGGGGCGCATATCAAATATTCCGGGACGCAAAGGGTGAAGGGCAGCCACGTATGCAGGGCACGGTCGACGGATTCAGCTACGGGGTCGTCACCCCGCTGGTGGCCTATGTGATGGCCTGCCTCGGCGGTGCCCTGGGGCTGCGCTGCACGACCCGGGCGATGCTGGTGTCCCAGTCCTGGCGGCCCGCCTGGCTTGCCCTGGGGGCGGCCGCGATCGGCTCCGGCATATGGACCATGCACTTCATCGCCATGATGGGGTTCAGCGTCAAGGAGACGCCGGTCCATTACGACAAGACGCTCACCTTTGCGAGCCTCGGCCTCGCCATCGTCATGGTGGGTGTCGGGATCTTCATAGTCGGCTACCGGGGCGCCACCGGAACCGCGCTCTTCACAGGCGGCACGATCACCGGCCTGGGCATCGCCTCGATGCACTACCTCGGCATGGCCGGCCTGCGCCTCAACGGGACCCTGGAGTACAACACGCTCACCGTGGGCGCGTCCGTCGTGATAGGGGTCGTGGCCGCCACCTCGTCCCTGTGGGCCGCCGGACAGATCCGCGGCTTCCTGTGGAGCGTCGGTGCGAGCCTCGTCATGGGACTCGCCGTCAGCGGCATGCATTACACCGGCATGGCCGCCATGAGCGTCCACCTCCACGACACCGGTGGCACGCCCCCCGGCGACTCGCCCGCCTCCCTGCTCGCTCCCATGCTGATCGGCCCGCTGGCCTTCCTCTGCCTCGCTGCCGCCGTCGTGGTGTTCGACCCCATGATGATCATCGGCAGGCCCGACCGGCTGCGCGTGGAGCACAAGCCGGGTGTCCCGGCCGACGAGGTCACCCACCACCCGAGCCGCCGCCCACAACTGCGCATCGGCCGCCAGCAGAGCCACCACAGCTCGCGCACTCCGCAGAATCGCTGATCAGAGCCAGTTGTCAGTGCGGGGTCGTACGGTGGAACCCATGCGGCCCGTTTCCCACATCGAACGCACGGTGGCGCCCTTCGAGGTCGTCAGCCCGTACCAGCCCAGCGGCGACCAGCCGGCGGCCATCGCCGAGCTGGCCAAGCGCGTCGAGGCCGGTGAGAAGGACGTCGTCCTCCTCGGCGCGACCGGCACCGGCAAGTCCGCCACCACCGCGTGGATGATCGAGAAGCTCCAGCGCCCCACCCTGGTGATGGCGCCGAACAAGACGCTGGCCGCCCAGCTGGCCAACGAGTTCCGCGAGCTCCTCCCGAACAACGCGGTCGAGTACTTCGTCTCGTACTACGACTACTACCAGCCCGAGGCGTACGTCCCGCAGTCGGACACCTACATCGAGAAGGACTCCTCGATCAACGAGGAGGTCGAGCGACTGCGCCACTCCGCCACCAACTCGCTCCTCACCCGCCGCGACGTCATCGTGGTCGCCTCCGTGTCCTGCATCTACGGCCTCGGAACACCGCAGGAGTACGTCGACCGGATGGTCCCGCTGCGGGTGGGCGACGAGATCGACCGTGACCTCCTGCTGCGCCGTTTCGTCGACATCCAGTACACGCGCAACGACGTGGCGTTCGCACGCGGCACCTTCCGCGTCCGCGGCGACACCATCGAGATCTTCCCGGTCTACGAGGAGCTCGCCGTCCGCATCGAGATGTTCGGCGACGAGATCGAGGCGCTGTCCACGCTGCACCCGCTCACCGGCGAGATCATCAGCGACGACCAGCAGCTGTACGTCTTCCCGGCCTCCCACTACGTCGCGGGCCCCGAGCGCCTGGAGCGGGCCGTCAACGACATCGAGAAGGAGCTGGGGGAGCGCCTGGCCGAGCTGGAGAAGCAGGGCAAGCTTCTGGAGGCCCAGCGGCTGCGCATGCGCACCACGTACGACATCGAGATGCTCCGCCAGATCGGCAGCTGCTCCGGCGTGGAGAACTACTCGATGCACTTCGACGGCCGCCTGCCCGGCTCGCCGCCGAACACCCTGCTCGACTACTTCCCGGACGACTTCCTGCTCGTCATCGACGAGTCGCATGTCACCGTGCCGCAGATCGGCGCCATGTACGAGGGCGACGCCTCCCGCAAGCGCACCCTCGTGGACCACGGCTTCCGGCTGCCCTCCGCCCTGGACAACCGCCCCCTGAAGTGGGAGGAGTTCCAGGAACGGATCGGGCAGGCCGTGTATCTGTCGGCGACCCCCGGCACCTACGAACTGTCTCGCGGGGACGGCGTCGTCGAGCAGATCATCCGCCCCACCGGCCTCATCGACCCGGAGGTCGTCGTCAAGCCCACCGAGGGCCAGATCGACGACCTGGTGCACGAGATCCGCAAGCGCACCGAGAAGGACGAACGCGTCCTGGTCACCACGCTCACCAAGAAGATGGCCGAGGACCTCACCGACTACTTCCTGGAACTCGGCATCCAGGTGCGCTATCTGCACAGCGACGTCGACACCCTGCGCCGCGTCGAGCTGCTGCGCGAGCTGCGCTCCGGCGAGTACGACGTCCTGGTCGGCATCAACCTGCTGCGTGAGGGCCTCGACCTGCCCGAGGTGTCCCTGGTGGCGATCCTCGACGCCGACAAGGAGGGCTTCCTGCGCTCCGGCACCTCGCTGATCCAGACCATCGGCCGCGCGGCGCGCAATGTCTCGGGCCAGGTCCACATGTACGCCGACAAGATCACCCCGGCGATGGAGCGGGCCATCGACGAGACCAACCGCCGCCGGGAGAAGCAGGTCGCCTACAACTCGGCCAACGGCATCGACCCGCAGCCGCTGCGCAAGAAGATCAACGACATCGTCGCGCAGATCGCCCGCGAAGAGGTGGACACCGAACAGCTGCTCGGCTCGGGCTACCGCAAGCAGAAGGACGGCAAGGCGGCCAAGGCCCCCGTTCCGGCCCTGGGCGACAAGGCGGCCAAGGGTGCGAAGGCCGGCAAGGCGGCCAAGGGCAAGGCGAAGGAAACGGTGCCGACCGACCGTCCCGCGGCCGAACTCGCCGAGCAGATCGAGGAGATGACCGAGCGGATGCGTGCCGCCGCCGCGGATCTGCAGTTCGAGATCGCGGCCCGGCTGCGTGACGAGGTCTCCGAGATGAAGAAGGAACTGCGCCAAATGAGGGAGGCAGGCCTGGCCTGAACCCCGAGCCGCCGCCGGACTCCGGCAAGGGCGCGAAGTGTTGCAACACCGACACAAACCGCGGGCCGGGGTTCGGCACTGTCAGTGGCGCTGCATAGGGTTTTGGACAACCGCGAACTTCGCGGCAACCGGGGACATCCGACGAGGGGACAGCAGCCGTGACCGTCAACATGACCAAGGGTCAGGCCATCAGCCTGGAGAAGAAGGACGGCGGCTCCCTGAGCGCGGTCCGCATGGGTCTTGGTTGGAAGGCGGCACCCCGGCGCGGGCTGTTCGGCTCGCGCACCCGTGAGATCGACCTGGACGCCTCGGCGGTGCTGTTCGCCGACAAGCAGCCCGTCGACGTCGTGTTCTTCCGCCACCTGGTGAGCGACGACGGCTCCGTCCGGCACACGGGCGACAACGTCGTCGGCGGCGCGGGTCAGGGCGGCGACGACGAGGCCATCCTCGTCGACCTCGCACGCGTCCCCGTCCACATCGACCAGATCGTCTTCACCGTCAACTCCTTCACCGGCCAGACCTTCCAGGAAGTCCAGAACGCCTTCTGCCGGCTGGTCGACGAGACCAACGGCCAGGAACTCGCCCGCTACACGCTCGACGGCGGCGGCGAGTACACCGCCCAGATCATGGCGAAGGTGCACCGGACCGGCTCGGGCTGGACGCTGACGGCCCTGGGCGTGCCGGCCAAGGGCCGCACCTTCCAGGACCTGGTGCCCACGATCCTGCCGGTCCTCTAGGAGAAGCTCCGCGGCGCACGACGACACCACACACAGGGGGACATGGGCGATGGCGGCCGAGCTGGCGCGCGGGCAGAACCACCCACTCTCGCGGAACCGGATCGAGATCCGGATCTCGGCCGATGTGCCGGTCGTGGCCGGGGCCACCCTCGCCGACGACGGCGGCCGGGTGCGAGACGCCGACCGGGTGGCCCATCCGGGCGCACCCACCCTGCCCGGGATCGAAGTCTCCCGGCAGGCGGCCGCCGAACACCGGCTCGCCGTCGACCTCGACGCCCTGCCCGAGGCCGTGCACCGGGTCAGCGTCCTGATCGCCCTGCCCGCAGCCCCCGGCGGCCCGGTCCGCTTCGGCGCGGTCGCCCCGCCGCGCGCCGCGGTCACCGGTCTCGACGGCACCGAGGTCGCCGGCTACACCCTCGCCGGTCTGGACGCCGAGTCGGCCGTCGTGGCCCTGGAGCTCTACCGCCGCCAAGGCGCCTGGAAGATCCGTGCGGTGGGCCAGGGCTACGCGGACGGCCTCACCGCGCTCCTCGCCGACCAGGGCCTGCCCCAGGCCGCCGAACTCGCCTGCGGGATCGAGGAGGCGGTGGCGCGCGGTGTGGCCCGGGCCGTCCCGGTGCGCACGGACACCGGCCGCTCCCGCCGTACAGCAGGCTCCGTCGCCGGCCCCGATCCGTCCGGCACAGCCACCGGGTCCCCGTACGACGTTCAGACGCCCGGTGACGGCAGCGATCAGCCGATTCCCTCCGGCCGACCCGGCGGACCGGAGCCGGTGCCCGTGCCTGGTGACGGCCGCTCTCCGGTCTCTGATGGACCCGCTGCCGCTGCCGCTGCCGCTGCCGCTGCCGCTGCCGCTGCTGCCGCCGACGCGGCCACGTCCGTCGGTGGTCCCATCGACTACACGCATCCGAAGCGCCGCCAGGTCTCCCCGTCCAGGGCCCCGGCGGCACCCGCCCCGGTCGACGGGCCCGTGCCGCCCGTCGCGGGCGATGCGGTCGGCTGGTCCATGGACGAGCGGCTGTACAACCAGGTCTGGGGCATGTTCGAGGACCTGGCCCGCTCCACCGCCGCATACCGCAGTGCCGTCGACTTCGCCGAGTCACGCATGGAGAAGGAGCTCGACCAGGTCCTCGCCGACCCACGCAGCCGCCTGGGCTCGACGGGAGACGCCGCACGCGAGACGGCCCGCGCCCGGCAGGCCCAGCTGGTCGACCAGGCCCAGGCGGCCCTCGACCGCGACCTCGCCCAGCTCACCGCCGAGTCCGAGGTCGTCGAGCCCGCCCTGCCACCGGCGTACGCGCGCTGGGACAACCCCGTCTGGCACGCCTACCGGGTACCGACCGAGCCGCCGATGGCCGTGCGACTGGGCGACCTGCACCTTGTGGAGAGCGACCCGCTGCGCATCCCGATGCTGGTCCGGCTGCCGCTGGAGCGGGGCCTGTGGATCGACAGCGGCCCCACCGTGACTCCTGACGACGCCTTTCCCGACGCCGGTGAACTCCGGCACCTCGCTCTGCGGACGGCGGTGACGCTCGCGGCCCGGCTGCTCGCCGTGCATCCGGCCGGGGAGTTCGGCGTACAGGTCATCGATCCGGCCGGTTCCGGTGCCTCCGCACTCGCCCCGCTGACGGGAGCCGGCGTGCTGGCCCGGCCGCCCGCGACAGGTGCGGCCGGTGTGGCGGAGGTGCTGGGGCGGCTGACCGAGCGTGTCGACCTGGTACAGATGGCCGTGCGCGGCGGCGCGGCCGACGCCCTGCCGCCCGGTCTGGACACCTCGCGGCAGCTGCTCGTCGTCAACGAGTTCCCGCACGGTTTTGACGACCGGGCCGTCACCCAGCTGCGCTATCTCGCGGACGAGGGCCCGGACGTCGGTGTCCATCTCCTGCTGGTCGCCGACCGGGAGGACGCCGCCGCCTACGGACCGTTGCTCGATCCGCTGTGGCGTTCACTGATGCGACTCACACCGGTACCGGACGATCACCTGGCCGACCCGTGGGTGGGGCATGCCTGGACGTACGAGCCCTGCCTGGTGCCGGCCGGCAGCCAGGTGCTCCAGCAGGTGCTCAACCTGGTCGCGATCGCTTATACCAAGCGTATGTAAAGTCCCCTGACCAGGTAATTTGGTCTTTCTTTTGCCAATTGCTTTACCTTTCCTTGGTGATTGGGGTACTGTTTTCCTCACGGAGGGGAGTACTCCCTGTCTGCTGCGGCGTACCCGTCAATACGGATCCGACCGGATCCCGGGGCGTCGGCCCGTCTCGGGTGGAAGAGACCTCCGGCAGCGAAGACGCTGATCTTTGCCATTCACGAACCGGAGGCACAGTGGATGTATCCGTGACCCTTTGGGTCCTCACCATCTTGGGTCTGGCCGCCCTGATCGCGGTCGACTTCTTCATCGGCCGCAAGCCGCATGACGTATCCGTCAAGGAAGCAGGAATCTGGACCGTCGTCTGGATCGCCCTGGCCGGACTCTTCGGCCTCGGCCTGCTCGTCTTCGGCGGCGGCCAGGCCGGCGGCGAGTTCTTCGCGGGCTTCATCACCGAGAAGTCGCTGAGCGTCGACAACCTCTTCGTCTTCGTCCTGATCATGGCGAAGTTCGCAGTGCCCTCGCAGTACCAGCAGCGGGTGCTGCTCGTCGGAGTCCTCATAGCCCTGGTCCTGCGGGCCATCTTCATCGCCGCGGGCGCCGCGATCCTCGCCAGCTTCTCGTGGGTGTTCTTCCTCTTCGGCGCCTTCCTGATCTGGACCGCCTGGAAGCTGATCCAGGAGGCCCGGGCCGACGACGAGGAAGAGGAGTTCGAGGAGAACAAGCTGCTCAAGGCCGCGGAGCGCAGGTTCGGCGTGGCCGACCGCTACCACGGCACCAAGCTGTGGATCCAGCAGAACGGCAAGCGGGTCATGACCCCGATGCTGGTCGTGATGCTTGCGATCGGTACGACCGATGTCCTGTTCGCGCTGGACTCCATCCCCGCGATCTTCGGCCTGACGCAGGACCCGTACATCGTCTTCACGGCCAACGCCTTCGCGCTGATGGGCCTGCGGCAGCTGTACTTCCTCATCGGCGGACTGCTGAAGAAGCTGGTCCACCTCTCCTACGGCCTGTCGATCATCCTCGGCTTCATCGGCGTCAAGCTCGTGCTGCACGCCCTGCACGAGTCCGGCGTCCACGTCCCGGAGATCAGCATCCCGGTCTCGCTCGGCGTCATCTGCGCGGTCCTGATCGTCACCACGATCACCAGCCTGCGGGCCTCCAGGAAGCAGGCGGCGGCCGAGGCGGCGCAGACCCGGAGCGAAGGCGCTCCGAAGGACAGCATCGACGTCTGACCACGTCGGACGTAGGAACAACCACCCCGTGGAGCGGTGCGAAGCGCATTGCCGACCCACCGCTCCCGGTGCTTCGGTGGGTGGCGGAGCGTCCCCGGTCGGGGGTGCTCCGCCACCCGGTGGAGGCAACCGTGACATTCGTCCAGATCATCGACTTCGAGACCGACCGCATCGACGAGATGAGGGCCCTCGCGGACGAGATGGGCAACCAGCTCGCCGGCGGTGAGAACAGCCCGACGCGTCGACTGATCCTCAGGGACCGGAGCCGGCCAGGCCACTACCTGGGCGTGATCGAGTTCAACTCCTACGAGGAGGCCATGCGCAACAGTGACGACCCCGAGACGAGCAAGTTCGCCGAGCAGATGGCCGCCCTGTGCACCCGCCCGCCGTCCTTCACCGACTGCGACGTCGTGGACATGACCGACTTCACGTAACCGTTCGACCGACCGCGCCCGTACGACCCGGGGGCCAACCGCGCCGGCGGGCAGGCCCCCGGCACCCGAAAGGACTGGAATGCGAACCCCGGACGCCTCTGCCACCATCGCTGCATGATCACTCGGCTCAGGTCGCTCACCACTCAGTGGACGTTCCTCGTGCCGGTGTTCGCGGTCGTCCTGCTCCTGTTCACCTGGGGCCGCGATCTGCCCGGTGCGGTCGTCGCACTGGTGACCGTGGTCCTCGCCGGATCCGTCCTCGCCGCCGTTCACCACGCCGAGGTCGTCGCCCACCGGGTCGGTGAACCCTTCGGCTCCCTGGTCCTCGCCATCGCCGTCACGATCATCGAGGTGGCCCTGATCGTCACCCTCATGGTCGACGGGGGCGACAAGAGTTCCACCCTGGCCCGGGACACCGTCTTCGCCGCCGTGATGATCACCTGCAACGGCATCGTCGGCATCTGTCTCCTCGTCGCCTCCCTGCGCCACGGCACCGCGGTCTTCAACCCCGAGGGCACCGGCGCCGCCCTCGCGACCGTGGCCACGCTGGCCACGCTCAGCCTGGTCCTGCCGACCTTCACCACCAGCAGACCGGGCCCGGAGTTCTCCGGCGTCCAGCTGACCTTCGCGGCCCTGTCCTCACTGATCCTGTACGGCCTGTTCGTCGCCACCCAGACCGTGCGGCACCGCGACTACTTCCTGCCGATCACCCGGCAGGGCGAGGTGATCGACGGCGACGACCACGCCGAGGCCCCCTCCCAGCGCACCGCCTGGATCAGCCTCGGCCTGCTGGGCCTCGCCCTCGTCGGCGTCGTCGGACTGGCCAAGGGCGTGTCGCCGACGATCGAGTCCGGCGTGCAGGCCGCCGGACTGCACCAAGCCGTCGTCGGTGTGATCATCGCCCTGCTGGTGCTGCTCCCCGAGACCATCGCAGCCCTGCGCTCCGCCCGCCGCGACCGTGTGCAGACCAGCCTCAACCTGGCGCTGGGCTCGGCGATGGCCAGCATCGGCCTGACCATCCCCGCTGTCGCCCTCGCCTCCATCTGGCTCTCCGGCCCTCTGGTCCTCGGCCTCGGCGCCACCCACATGCTGCTGCTCGCGCTCACCGTGGTGGTCAGCTCCCTCACGGTGGTGCCGGGCCGGGCCACACCGCTCCAGGGCGGCGTCCACCTGGTGCTGTTCGCCGCCTATCTGGAGCTGGCGATCAACCCCTAGATCGCGGTCACCCGGTGACCGGCTCGGCCGCCGCCACCGGCACCGGGCGCGTCTCCGGCAGCAGCGCGAAGCAGCCCAGGCTCAGCAGCGCGATCGCCGTCAGGTACGCCCCCACGGCCCACGGCACGCGCCCACTGTGCTCCGCCAGTGCCGTCGCCACGATCGGCGTGAGCGCGCCCCCGAGGACCCCGCCGAGGTTGTAGCCGACGGCGGCGCCGGTGCAGCGCACCCGAGGCTCGTACAGCTCCGGCAGATAGGCGGCGATGACCGAGAACATGGTGATGAAGGAGATCAGCGCGCCCGTGAACCCGAGGAACATCAGCAGGGGCTCACCGGTCGCCAGCAGCGCGACCATCGGGAACATCCACAGCGCCGAGGCCGTGCACCCCACCAGGCACAGCGGCCGCCGCCCGTAGCGGTCGCCGAGCAGGGCCATGACCGGCGTGAGCGAGCCCTTCACCACCACGGCGGCCATGATGCAGACGAGCATGACGGTACGGCTCACTCCGAGCCGGTCCGTCCCGTACGCCAGCGACCAGGTGGTCACCGCGTAGAACACCGCGTACCCGACCGCGAGCGCCCCCGCCGTCAGCAGCACCAGCCGCCAGTGATGCCGTACGACCTCCGCGATCGGCACGCGCGCGTGGTCGTCGAGCTCCAGGAACCGGGGGCTCTCGGCGAGCGACGAACGCAGCCACAACCCGCTCAGCGCCAACGCTCCGGCCGCCCAGAACGGCACCCGCCAGCCCCACTGCGCGAACTCCGCTTCGGAAAGCGACGCGGACAGGGCCAGCATCACGCCGTTGGCGAGCAGAAAGCCGATGGCCGGGCCGATCTGCGGAAAGCTCGACCACAGGGCGCGCCGCCCGGGTGGCGCGTGCTCAGCGGTCAGCAGTACTGCCCCGCCCCACTCCCCGCCGAGCCCCAGCCCCTGCAGAAAGCGCAGCAGGAGAAGCAGCAGAGGAGCGGCAACGCCGATCCTGTCGTACGACGGCACGAACCCGACCGCGACGGTCGAGGCGCCGGTCAGCAGCAGGGACGCGACCAGGACCGGACGCCGGCCACGCCGGTCCCCGATGTGCCCGAACAGCACCGAGCCCAGCGGCCGGGCCACGAACCCCACGCCGAACGTCCCGAACGCCGCCAGCGTCCCCGCGAGCGGCGAGAACGTCGGGAAGAACAGCGGCCCCAGGACGAGCGCCGCGGCCGTGCCGTAGACGAAGAAGTCGTAGAACTCGATGGCGGTCCCGGCGAGCGAGGCGGCCGCCAGCCGCAGCATCGAGGGAACCCTTACGGTGCGTACATCGTGCATGTCGCGTCAACTACCCACGGTGACCGTCAGTTACGGGGGCGCACGGCGCCCTTCGCGGGCGCCTCGGCGCACCGTGATAAACCGGTCTGAGCCGCGGTCCGCCCAGGGCCGCTCATCGTCCGAACGGACCGGAGGAAGCGTGCCCCGCACCCTGGCCAACGCCCCGATCATGATCCTCAACGGGCCCAACCTGAACCTGCTCGGCCAGCGTCAGCCCGAGATCTACGGCTCCGACACGCTCGCCGACGTCGAGGCCCTCTGCGTCAAGGCGGCGGCCGCGCACGGCGGCACCGTGGACTTCCGCCAGTCCAACCACGAGGGCGAACTGGTCGACTGGATCCACGAGGCGCGCCTTGGCCACTGCGGGATCGTCATCAACCCGGGTGCCTACTCGCACACCTCGGTCGCCATCCTGGACGCCCTCAACGCCTGTGACGGGATGCCTGTGCTGGAGGTCCACATCTCCAACATCCACCAGCGCGAGGCGTTCCGGCACCACTCCTATGTCTCCCTGCGTGCCGACGGCGTGATCGCCGGATGCGGTGTGCAGGGCTATGTGTTCGGCGTGGAGCGGGTGGCGGCGCTGGTCGGCGCCGCCACCGCCGAGGCGTGACCCCTCAGAGCCGTCCGGCCTCCACGATCCGCCGCAGGAAGCGCCGGGTGCGTTCCTGTTGCGGGGCGCCGAACACCTGATCGGCAGTGCCGTGTTCGAGTACGACGCCGCCGTCGAGGAAGCAGATCTGGTCGGCGACGTCCCGGGCGAAGCCCATCTCGTGCGTCGCCAGCACCATGGTCATGCCCTCGTCCTTCAGACCACGGACCACGGTGAGCACCTCGCCGACCAGCTCCGGGTCGAGGGCGGCGGTGATCTCGTCGAGCAGCAGCAGCCGGGGCCGTACCGCAAGGGCGCGCACGATCGCCACCCGCTGCTGCTGACCGCCGCTCAGCCGGTCGGGGTAGGCGCCCGCCTTGTCACCCAGGCCGAGGCGCTCGAGCAGCTCCCTGGCCCGCTCCTCGGCTTCCGCGCGGGAGACGCCGTGCACCCGGCGCGGCGCCAGGGTGATGTTCTCCAGCACGGTCATGTGCGGGAAGAGGTTGTACGCCTGGAAGACCACGCCGATACGGCGGCGCACCGCGTCCTGGTCCGCACGCGGGTCGGTGATCTCCTCGCCGTCCAGCCAGATCGCGCCGTCGTCGATCTCCTCGAGGAGGTTGGCGCAGCGCAGCAGCGTCGACTTGCCGGATCCGGACGCGCCGATCAGCGCGGTCACCGTGTGCGGGGCGACCGCCAGGTCCACGTCCCGCAGGACCACCGAGCCGCCGAAGGTCTTGCGGACGGACTCCATGCGCAGGACAGGTGCGTTGCTCATATGGATCCTCCCTGGGCCCGCTGCCGGTCCATCCTGGCCGTCACCCAGTCCGTGAAACGGGTCATCGGGATGGTCAGCGCCACGAAGACCAGCCCGGCGACGATGTACGGCGTGTAGTTGAGGCTGCGGCCCACGATGATGTCCGCCGCGCGTACGGCGTCGATCGCACCGCCGATCGACACCAGACCGGTGTCCTTCTGGAGCGACACCAGGTCGTTCAGCAGCGGCGGCACCTGACGCCGTACCGCCTGCGGAAGCACGACATGGCGCAGGGCCTGCCGGTTGGTCAGGCCGAGCGAGCGGGCCGCCGCGCGCTGCGAGGGATGGACCGACTCGATGCCGGCGCGGAACACCTCGGCGACATACGCGGAGTACGTCAGCGTCAGCGCCGTACCGCCCAGCAGCACCGGATCGACCGTCACCCCCTGGAGCCGCAGCGCCGGGACACCCAGGACCACGATCATCAGGTTGATGATCAGCGGCAGCCCGCGGAAGAAGTCGGTGTACGCCGCCGCGAGCGCCCGCAGCGGGAAGAACACCGGCCCGCGCAGCGTGCGCGCGATGGCGATCAGCATGCCGAGGGCCAGTACGGCGGCCCCGCAGACGACCAGCAGCCGGACGTTCAGCCACAGCCCTTCGAGGACCTTCGGAAACGCCTCGCGCGCGTACTGCCCGTTGAAGAACGTCTCCTTGGTACGCGGCCAGCCGGGCGCGCTCACGACGACCAGATAGAGCACGGCCGCCGTGACCAGCGTCGAGAGCGCGGCGATCGCGGTGGCACGGCGGGCCCGGGCACGCCGGTAGCGCTCCCGCTCCAGCCGCCGTCCGGACGGGGTGTAGCCGTCGTCCCCGCGCTCGGACATGCCACTCGCGTCTTTCGCGCCCTCCTGCCCTGTCCCGTCCTTCGTGACGGTCACTTGAGCACCGGGGCGTCGACGGCGTCGGAGAGCCACTGCTGCTCGATCTTCGCCAGGGTGCCGTCCTTGCGCAGCGCGTCGACGGCGTTCGTGACGCACGAGGTGAGCGCGCTGCCCTTGTCGAGGACCAGGCCGAACTGCTCGGGTGTGCCGCCCTGGTTCTCGAACTGGCCCACGATCTTCGCGTCGGTCACCTCGGCCGAGGTGATGTAGAACGCGGTCGGCAGGTCGACCACGATCGCGTCCACCTGGCCGTTCTTCAGCGCCGACTTGGCCTGGTCGTTCTTGGCGTACACGGCGGGCTGCTGCGACGGCTTCACCACGTCGGTGATGTAGTCGAGGCTGGTGGTGCCGACCTGGGCGCCCAGCTTCAGCCCCTTCAGATCCGCGATGGTGGTCGCCTTCGCGGCCTTGCTGCCCTTCAGCGCGATGACCGCCTGGCGCACGTCGTAGTAACCCGACGAGAAGTCCACGGCCTTCTTGCGCTCGGCGCTGATGGACACCTGGTTGATGTCGAAGTCGAAGGTCTTCACACCGGGCGCGAACGCCTTGTTGAACGGCACGCTCTGCCAGACGACTGAACCCTTGTCGTACCCCAGCTGCTTTGCCACGGCGTACGCGACCGCCGACTCGAAGCCCTCGCCGTTGGCCGGCTTGTCGTCCTTGAACCAGGGCTCGTACGCCGGTTCGTCCGTCGCGATCGTCAGCTTGCCCGACGTCTGGGTGGCCAACTTGCCCTTGGCGCAGGTGGTTCCGGCCGACGAGGAGGAACCGCCGGAGGCCTTGTCGTCCGGCTGCGGAGCACAGCCGACAGCGGTGGCGAGCAGGGCTATGGTGGCGGCGGCGACAGCGCGGCGCAGTGCGCTCGGGGCAGGGTGCATGGCGGGAGAGTGACAGCGAAGGCCGCGTTTGTCCAGGTCAAGACGGTATTTGTCCGCATACTGGGAACCGGTGTTGCGGTCTTGTGAACGTTGCCTGCTGCGGGTTGCGAGGTGGTCACGCCGGGGCCGCCGGTCGAGGGCGGGGAATGGTGACCGGCGGCCCGTACCGCGCAGGAGCCGTCATCCTGTGCGGGGCTGTCACCAGTTGACCGCGCAACGACGTGCGCGGGGAGCGTGCGCTGGACTCCGGCGCGTGCGAACTGTTCACACGGGGCGCGCGAGGAGTCCGCGCGGGGCGTGTGACGTCGTGCACGCGGGGCGCGAGTGAAGGGGTGTGCGCCGGGCGCGAGTTGAGAACCGCGCGCCGGGCGCGCGCTCATGCACTCGGCTCACGCCCAGCGTGCGTACCCCGTGCTCACCACCCGCGCGCGTGCCACTCCGGCAGGTGCGGGCGCTCGGTGCCCAGCGTGGTGTCGTTGCCGTGCCCCGGGTACACCCAGGTCTCGTCCGGCAGTACGTCGAAGATCTTGGTCTCGACGTCGTGGATCAGGCTGGCGAAGGCCTTCGCGTTCTTGCGCGTGTTGCCGACCCCGCCGGGGAAGAGGCAGTCCCCGGTGAAGACGTGCGGATGGCCGTGCGGGTCGTCGTAGACCAGGGCGATGGAGCCGGGGGTGTGACCGACCAGGTGCCGGGCGGTCAGTTCGACCTGGCCGACCCGGATGACGTCGCCGTCGTCGACGGCGACGTCGGTGGTGACCGGGATGCCGGAGGTGTCCTCGCGGCCCGCGTACGTCCGTGCGCCGGTGGTGGCGACGACCTCGGCCAGCGCCTGCCAGTGGTCGCCGTGCTGGTGCGTGGTGACGACGGACGCGATGCCGTCGTCACCGATCATGCCCAGGAGTGTCTCCGCGTCGTTGGCCGCGTCGATCAGCAGTTGCTCGTCCGTGGCGCGGCAGCGCAGCAGATAGGCGTTGTTGTCCATGGGCCCGACCGCGATCTTGGTGATCATCAGGTCCTTGAGCTCGTGCACGTCCGCCGGTCCGCCGACCGTCACCTCTCCGCTGTACGTCATGGCGGTCAGCCTATAGCGGGGAGTGGCCGGCGAGGTGCCGTGCGCTACAGCGGAGGGAGCGCGGGCAGTGTCCCGCCGGACACGTCCAGGACGGCTTCAGCGCGGCGTCCGGCGAGCCAGCCCAGCAGGTCCGCCGGCCGGCCGGTGACGGTGACCTCCGGCCGGGAGGCCTGCCGTCCTGTATGCCACGCGCGCGTGCCGTCCGTGATCCTTGTCGCCGGGACGTCGGGGTGCGCGAGGAAGCGGGCCGCCAGGAAGTCGATCTCCCGCTCCGTGAACTCCTCCGGGAGGTCCTCCAGCTCGTACCCGATCCCGAGGTCGACATGGTGCAGCTCGACCTCGCCCCAGCGCCGGAACGGCACCCGGGCCGCCGTGTCGGTGACCCCGTTGCGCAGTTCCACCGTGCGCGTCCAGTCCGCGGGCTCGGCCCCTCTGGCCCGGAAGCGGGCGTCGCTCTCGCGCAGGTCGGTGAGCTGGGCGTCGAGCGGGCGCGGGGCGTCACGCGCGATGTCGGCGTCCCGGGCCTCGCCGGAGGCGTACATGGGATGTCCGTCGAGGACGTTCGTGAGCGCGTCCGCGTTGCGGGCGAGGTGGGCCAGGACGTGGCCGACCGTCCAGTCGGGCAGCCGTGACGGTCGCGCTACGGACGCGTTGTCCAGTTTGGCGACTGCGGTGAGGAGCCGGTACGTCGCTTCCTGTACAGACGCCAGGTCATGAGCGTGATCAATCATGGAGCTGACAGTAGTCCCGCCACACCTTCGGGTGAAGGTTTCGCGCGAGGTCCGTAAATCGAATGCGCGTGCTATATCGTCGGTGGCGGCGTCGGGCATGCTGGATGGTCCGGGATTGTTTACGCATCCAGGAATCCGAACCGGCGTTGTCAGTGGCTCCCCCTAGTCTGAAGAAGCACGGGGCTCTGCCCCTGTCACTTCTCTCAAGAAAGGTGCGGACCGGCTGTGGCCGACCGTCTCATCGTCCGTGGCGCGCGCGAGCACAATCTGAAGAATGTCTCGCTCGACCTGCCTCGTGACTCGCTCATCGTCTTCACGGGGCTGTCCGGGTCGGGCAAGTCCTCCCTGGCCTTCGACACGATCTTCGCCGAGGGCCAGCGTCGCTACGTGGAGTCACTCTCCTCGTACGCCCGCCAGTTCCTCGGGCAGATGGACAAGCCGGACGTGGACTTCATCGAGGGTCTGTCCCCGGCGGTGTCCATCGACCAGAAGTCGACCTCGCGCAACCCGCGCTCGACGGTCGGCACCATCACCGAGGTCTACGACTACCTGCGTCTGCTCTTCGCGCGCATCGGCAAGCCGCACTGCCCCGAGTGCGGCCGTCCGATCTCCCGCCAGTCGCCGCAGGCCATCGTGGACAAGGTCCTGGAGCTGCCGGAGGGGAGCCGCTTCCAGGTGCTCTCGCCGCTGGTGCGCGAGCGCAAGGGCGAGTTCGTCGACCTCTTCGCCGACCTCCAGACCAAGGGTTACTCCCGCGCGCGCGTGGACGGCGAGACCATCCAGCTCTCCGAGCCGCCGACGCTGAAGAAGCAGGAGAAGCACACCATCGAGGTGGTCGTCGACCGTCTCACGGTGAAGGACACCGCCAAGCGCCGCCTCACCGACTCCGTCGAGACCGCGCTCGGCCTGTCCGGCGGCATGGTCGTGCTCGACTTCGTCGACCTCCCCGAGGGCGATCCGGAGCGCGAGCGCATGTACTCGGAGCACCTGTACTGCCCGTACGACGACCTGTCCTTCGAGGAGCTGGAGCCCCGTTCCTTCTCCTTCAACTCGCCCTTCGGCGCCTGCCCCGAGTGCACGGGCATCGGCACGCGCATGGAGGTCGACCCGGAGCTGATCGTCCCGGACGAGGACAAGTCGCTCGACGAGGGTGCCATCCACCCCTGGTCGCACGGGCACACCAAGGACTACTTCGGCCGCCTGATCGGCGCCCTCGCCGACGCGCTGGGCTTCCGCACCGACATCCCCTTCGCCGGGCTGCCGCAGCGCGCCAAGAAGGCCCTGCTCTACGGCCACAAGACGCAGATCGAGGTCCGCTACCGCAACCGCTACGGCCGCGAGCGCGTGTACACCACGCCCTTCGAGGGCGCGGTGCCCTTCGTCAAGCGCCGGCACAGCGAGGCCGAGAGCGACGCCAGCCGCGAGCGCTTCGAGGGCTACATGCGCGAGGTGCCCTGCCCGACCTGTCAGGGCACGCGCCTGAAGCCGATCGTCCTCGCGGTCACGATCATGGACAAGTCGATCGCCGAGGTCTCGGCGATGTCCATCAGCGACTGCGCGGAGTTCCTGGGCGAGCTCAAGCTCAACGCCCGCGACAAGAAGATCGCCGAGCGCGTGCTGAAGGAGGTCAACGAGCGGCTGCGGTTCCTGGTCGACGTCGGCCTGGACTACCTCTCGCTGAACCGCGCGGCCGGCACCCTCTCGGGCGGCGAGGCCCAGCGCATCCGCCTGGCCACCCAGATCGGCTCCGGTCTCGTCGGCGTCCTGTACGTCCTGGACGAGCCGTCGATCGGCCTGCACCAGCGTGACAACCACCGGCTGATCGAGACCCTGGTCCGGCTCCGCGACATGGGCAACACGCTCATCGTCGTCGAGCACGACGAGGACACCATCAAGGTCGCCGACTGGGTCGTCGACATCGGCCCCGGCGCAGGCGAGCACGGCGGCAACGTCGTACACAGCGGCTCCCTCAAGGAACTGCTCGCCAACGAGGAGTCGCAGACCGGTCAGTACCTGTCCGGCAAGAAGGCGATCCCGCTGCCCGACATCCGCCGCCCACAGGACCCCACTCGCAGGCTCACGGTGCACGGCGCCCGCGAGAACAACCTCCAGGACATCGACGTGTCCTTCCCGCTGGGCGTGTTCACGGCCGTCACGGGCGTGTCCGGCTCCGGCAAGTCGACGCTGGTCAACGACATCCTGTACACGCACCTGGCCCGTGAGCTGAACGGTGCGCGGAACGTCCCCGGCAGGCACACGCGCGTGGACGGCGACGACCTCGTCGACAAGGTCGTGCACGTCGACCAGTCGCCCATCGGCCGCACCCCGCGATCCAACCCGGCGACGTACACCGGGGTCTTCGACCACGTCCGCAAGCTGTTCGCCGAGACCACCGAGGCGAAGGTCCGCGGCTACCTGCCGGGCCGCTTCTCCTTCAACGTCAAGGGCGGCCGCTGCGAGAACTGCGCGGGCGACGGCACCATCAAGATCGAGATGAACTTCCTCCCGGACGTCTACGTCCCGTGCGAGGTCTGCCACGGAGCCCGGTACAACCGGGAGACGCTGGAGGTCCACTACAAGGGCAAGTCCATCTCCGAGGTCCTGAACATGCCCATCGAAGAAGCCATGCACTTCTTCGAGGCCGTTCCGGCGATCAACCGCCACCTCACGACGCTGAACGACGTCGGTCTCGGCTACGTCCGCCTCGGCCAGTCCGCGACCACCCTGTCCGGCGGTGAGGCGCAGCGCGTGAAGCTCGCCAGCGAGCTGCAGAAGCGCTCCACCGGGCGCACGGTCTACGTCCTGGACGAGCCGACCACCGGTCTGCACTTCGAGGACATCAGCAAGCTGCTGAAGGTCCTCGCCGGCCTCGTGGACAAGGGCAACACGGTCATCGTCATCGAGCACAACCTCGATGTGATCAAGACCGCGGACTGGGTCGTCGACATGGGTCCGGAAGGCGGTGGCGGTGGCGGACTCGTCGTCGCGGAGGGCACGCCCGAGGAGGTCGCCGCCGTCCCGGCCAGCCACACCGGCAAGTTCCTGCGCGAGATCCTCGGCGCCGACCGCATCAGCGACGCCAGCTCGGTGAAGGCCCCGCGCAAGACGGCGGCGAAGAAGACGGTCGCGGCCAAGTCGGCCGCGAAGAAGACGGCGACCGCCACGACCGCCAACAACACGGCCGCGAAGAAGGCGGCCGGGGTCACGAGGAAGACGACGCCCGCGAAGAAGACGACGCGGGTTGGCAAGGCCTGAGACCCCCGGGCAACCGGATCGGACGAATCCAGAAAAGTGCGGCGCCCGTGGGAACTTCCCGCGGGGCGCCGCTCGTTCCATCATCAGCCGCCCGATCCCCGCGGCGACGACGAACCTTGACTCATCAAAAGCGGAATCAGCGGTAGCGACGAATTCGGCGACGGAGAGCCGAACCTCCCTTACAGCTGGCCGAGTTCGGAGGCGTACGGCGGCTCCGCACCCGCCCGGGAGCAGGTGATCGCGGCTGCCCGCGCCGCGAATCGCAGCAGCTTCGTCCAGCCGTCGGCGCCCAGTCCCGCGAGCGCCTCGGCGGACAGGGCGTCCTGGGCGGCAAGTCCATGCAGCAGAGCCGCGTTCACGGTGTCGCCGGCGCCGATCGTGTCCACGACGTCGACCTCCTCACCGGGGGCGGCGTACACGGTGCCGTCGGGGGTGAAGGCGCTGAGACCGTCACCGCCATGGGTGATCACCACTGCGGAGGGGCCCGACGCCAGCCACTCGCGCGGGGTACCGCCCAGCCACAGCGCGTCCTCCTCCGAGAGCTTGAGGAGAGTCACCGAGGGCAGCCAGCTCTTGAAGCGTGCCCGGTAGGCGTCCGGGTCCGTGATCAGACCTGCCCGGATGTTCGGGTCGAGGGCGGTGAACAGACCCTGCCCGGCCGCACCGCGCATCAGCTCCTCGTAGGCGCTCGCCCCCGGTTCCAGGGCGAGCGAGAGCGTCCCGAAGGAGACGGCACGGGTCGTGGCGGGAAGGCTGGCGGGGGCGGTGAACAGACGGTCGGCGGTGCCGTCGACATAGAAGGAGTAGGAGGCCGAGCCCTGCGCGTCGATCGTGGCGGCCGCGAGGGTGGTCGGTTCCGTGCCGCGCTCCACGAGGGAGACATCGACACCCGCGCGCCGCAGCCCGTCCAGCAGGGCCTCGCCGAAGGCGTCGTACGAGGTGCGGGAACAGAACGCGGTGGGGGAGCCGAGGCGGCCGAGGGCCACCGCCGTGTTGTACGGGCCACCGCCGAGTGCCGGCTGCAGGGGCGCGAGGGCGCCCGTGCCCTGCGGTACCAGGTCGATCAGTGCCTCACCGGCGACGACGATCACAAGAGGGTTCCTTCCTCGGGGTACTCGGAATGCTGGTGGTGCCCGGACCGTCCGGACTGCGGGACCTGCTCGGAGTGTGCGGACGGGACCTGCTCGGAGTGTGCGGACCGCGGCCGCGACCCTGCCGGCCAGGGCGACCGGCCCCGCGCGGTCGAAGCCGCCCCGCTGTCCTCCTCCTGGCAGCCGCACGACGTCCGGTGCACGAAGGTGCACGGAAGCCGTACGGTCCTGGCGGGCCGGTTGGGTGCGGCCAGCCGTTCGAGGAGCACCCGGACCGCCTCGACGCCGATCTCTCTGCTGGGCTGGGCGACGGCGGTGAGGCGAGGCGAGAACAGATCGGCCCAGGCGAAGTCGTCGAAGCAGCACAGGGCGATGTCGTCCGGCACGGAGAGGCCGTGTGCGCGCAGGGCGCGCAGCGCGCCGATGGTCATCGCGTTGTTGGCGGTGACGAGCGCCGTGGGCGGCACGGTGAGCGACATCAGGGCCGCGGTGGCCCGCTCGGCTCCGGCGGACTCGGAGTGGCCGGGGACGACCAGACCCTCGTCGAGGGGCAGCCCGGCGGAGGCGAGCCCCTGCCGGTAGCCGGTGATCCGTTCGCCGGTGGTGCTGAGCCCGGGCAGCCCCGCGACCAGGCCGATCCGGCGATGACCGAGACCGGCGAGATGGGTGACGAGCCGGGCCGTCGGCTCGGTGTTCTCGGCGCAGACCTGGTCGAAGCGCGGGGCGGTGTCCGCGCGGCCGTCGATCACCCGGTCGAGAAGGACGGTCGGCACGGCGTGCCGGTCCAGATAGGCGAGGAGTGCGCGCGGGTCGGCGGAGGGGGCGGCGATCACGCCGTCGACACGGCGTTCGTGCAGAAGCTGGACGACCTTGCGTTCGTGCTCGGGGTCGTCGTGCGGATCGGCGATGAGCAGGCTGTAGCCGTGTTCCAGGGCAGCGGCCTCGACGCCCTGCAGGATCTCCGTGAAGTAGGGGTTGCTGATCGCCGACACCGCGAGCCCGATGGAGCGGGTGCGCGAGGTCACCAGAGAGCGGGCGAGGGTGTTGGGTGTGTAGCCCAGTTCCTCGATGGCGTCGAGCACCGCCTGACGGGTGTGGGGCAGCACCGGACGCGTCTCGTTCAGCACATGAGAGACGGTCGCCACGGAGACACCGGCACTTCGGGCGACGTCGGCCATCGTGGGCACAGGGCTCCCCTCCTTCGCGTCCCGCCCTAGGGCAAGGCCCTTCCGTTCCCTCGCGGGTTGCCGCGGGCCTGGGCCTCGGCCGGGAAGCTACCCCATTCGGAACCGCTGCGTAAACGCTTACGCAAACGTTTACGTCCGATCGGATGAACTCTCCCCGGCCATATTCACGCCTCCTCCGCCCGACCCATCGGCCGCGCTGGTCGACCCACCCCCCAGCCCCACCACCGGCCCCCACCAACGTCTACCCGCGTCCACCGCCGGCCCGGTCGCCCCCACCGCCCCGTCCGCGCCCCCGACCCACCCCGAAGCGGGACGATCTGCCCAGGTATCGTCGCTCTGCCTTACCACCACCCGTCCCTGCCTGCCCTGACTGGAGCCCGCATGCCCTCCGCCCGCCCCTCCGCCCGCCGCCGTACCGTCCTGCGTGGGGCCGCGGTCACACCGGTCGCCGGGCTCGGGCTGGCCGCCTGTTCGGCTCCGGGCGGCGGAGCCCCGGCGGAGGCGACGCCGACCGCACCGGTCGACCTCGGGGCCGAGAGCGAGGTCACCAAGGGCGGCGCGAAGCTCTACCGGGAGCACAACGTCGTCGTCAGCCGCTCCGCCGACGGCGCACTGAAGGCGTACAGCACGATCTGCACGCACGCGGGGTGCCCGATCAACAAACTCCAGGGCACGACGCTGGTCTGTCCCTGCCACGGCAGCGAGTTCGACGCGGTCACCGGAAAGGTGGTCCGGTCACCGGCCACCGAGCCGTTGAACGAGCTGCCGGTCAAGGCCGCGAACGGGCGGATCGTGGCGGGGCCGGGCGCCTGATCCCCGGGGACCGGTTCAGCGCCGGGTCATTCCCAGTCCCAGCCGATCCCGAGCAGGCCCGGCCGTACCCGGGGCTCGACCAGGTGGACGGAGCGGTGCAGCCCGCTCAGCGGGAGGGCCTGCCGACCGCTGCGCGGGGCCGCCGCGGAGTGCTGGGCGAACCGGTGGCAGCGCGTCGGCAGTGCGTCGGCGGCGAAACGCACCTGGAGGGTGTACTGGCCGCCGGGAAAGCCGAAGTCACGGACGTACTCGCGGGAGACACCGGCCGTGCCGTCCTCCACGGCGTAGCGGAAGAGGAAGGTGTCGCCGGAGCGCAGGCGGGTGCCGAAGAGGAGCTCGGCAACGAGCAGGCCGGTCTCCGGGTCCGCACGGATCCGTCCGGTGCGGCAGTTCTCCAGGGCGCGCACGGTCATGTGCTGCGGGGCACAGCCGGGGTCGCCGTGGTGGACGGCCACGAAACGGTCGACGCCGTCCCGGCGGGCGCGCACGATGTGCTGCGATTCACGGGCGGCCAGTTCGCGGTGGGCGCCGATCCGCACGCGCTCGTGGTGTCCAAGGGTGTGCAGACCGCCGTCGAGGGACCAGCCGAGTTCGGCCTGCAGGCGGTCCAGGACGTCGGAGGCCTCGATCAGGGAGCGGTAGGAGCGGGCGGCGGGGCGGCGTACGGCAGGGCCCTGGTCGGTATCGGCGAGCAGCCGGATCAGGGACTCCTCCGGGAGCTGAAGTATCTCCTCCAGGGCGCGGACGGCCCGCAGCGACTCCGGGCGCTGCGGGCGGCGGGCCCCCTGTTGCCAGTAACTCAGGCTGGTGACACCCACTTTGACCCCGTAGCGCGACAGATGGTGCTGCACGCGCTGGAGCGGCAGCCCGCGGGCGGCGATCGCGGCGCGCAGGGCCACATGGAAGGGGCCGCCGCGCAGGGCCGAGTCCAGTTCCGCGGTGGCGACGTCCGCGTGCTGTGTGCCGTGCCGCATGCAGAGGGGCCTTTCTCTTGGGGGGTTCACAACGGCTGGTCAGGCCGTTGGCGCGGGTCCGGGGCCACCCCGTCGGCGTCGGGGCGGCCGCACCTGGGCACGCCGCGTCCGCAGGCCGCTGCTCACGGCCCCGAGTTCCCCCGCATTGAAGCGTGTTGACCAATCCCCGACAACACCTTCGGCCGGCCGAAGGCGCCCACCTGGCCGAGGCGTGACCCCGTCGGCGGAAGGACCGTGCGGGGGGAGAGGCGCCGTGGCCGTCCGGGAGACCGAAGCCCGTTCGCACGCAGGGCGCCGATTTGGGGAGGAAGCCGCGCAAGATCCGTGCATAGTCCGTTGCGATCGGCTCAGTGGTTCCGCGCCGGTCACGGGGCGGGCTGGTGTCGGCGGAGTGCAGGGACGGCTGACGATGCCACCGAGGTGGCCGATTCCGAGATCCGCTCCCGGCGCGGGCGGGCGGGTCCTGACCGCGCCCGGAGCGCGAGGTTCTCGCTCCGATGACGGAGAGCGGCAGGGCGAGGGGCGGTGCGGGGAGGGGCGGCGATGGGCCATCACCGGACGCACCGATGGCCTCCTCCCTGTCGGCAAACTTCCCCAGATGCTCCGGTGCCCCTCTGTCCGGCGGCCCCCGCATACCCCGGGACCCTCTTCGCCCAGCGTCCCGGGACACCTCGCGAGCCCTCTCCTTTCCGTAGCCCCGCTGGCCCCGCCGCCCCCGCCCCCCCCCGTCGGCCCCCCGGGGGTTGTCCACAGGCTCGTCGCGGTGTCGGTGTGCGCCAGTAGGGTGTGAGACATGGCCGACCCCTCCAGCTACCGCCCCAAGCCGGGACAGATCCCGGACACTCCCGGGGTGTACAGGTTCCGCGACGAGCACCGCCGGGTGATCTACGTCGGAAAGGCGAAGAGCCTGCGCCAGCGCCTGGCGAACTACTTCCAGGACCTGACGAGCCTGCACCCCCGCACCCGGACGATGGTCACCACCGCCGCGTCCGTGGAGTGGACCGTGGTGTCCACGGAGGTCGAGGCGCTCCAGCTGGAGTACTCCTGGATCAAGGAGTACGACCCCCGGTTCAACGTCAAGTACCGCGACGACAAGAGCTACCCGTACCTCGCGGTGACGATGAACGAGGAGTTCCCGCGTGTCCAGGTGATGCGCGGTCACAAGAAGAAGGGCGTTCGCTACTTCGGGCCGTACGGCCACGCGTGGGCGATCCGGGACACCGTCGACCTGTTGCTGCGCGTGTTCCCGGTGCGCACCTGCTCCGCCGGGGTGTTCAAGAACGCCACCCGCACCGGCCGCCCCTGTCTGCTCGGCTACATCGGCAAGTGCTCCGCCCCCTGCGTCGACCGGATCTCCCCGGAGGACCACCGGGAACTGGCCGAGGAGTTCTGCGACTTCATGGCCGGCCGCACCGGCACCTACCTCCGCCGTCTGGAGAAGCAGATGATGGAGGCCGCCGAGGAGATGCAGTACGAGCGGGCCGCCCGCCTGCGCGACGACATCGAGGCGCTGAAGAAGGCCATGGAGAAGAACGCGGTCGTGCTCGCCGACGCGACCGACGCCGACCTGATCGCCGTCGCCGAGGACGAGCTGGAGGCGGCCGTCCAGATCTTCCATGTGCGCGGGGGCCGTGTGCGCGGTCAGCGCGGCTGGGTGACGGACAAGGTGGAGGACGTCACCACCGGAGCGCTCGTCGAGCACGCCCTCCAGCAGCTCTACGGCGAGGAGAGCGGGGACGCCGTCCCCAAGGAGGTGCTGGTCCCGGCGCTGCCCGAGCCGGTCGAGCCGGTCCAGGAGTGGCTCACCGGCCGCCGCGGGTCGAACGTCTCGCTGCGCATTCCGCAGCGCGGTGACAAGAAGGCGCTGATGGAGACCGTGCAGCGCAATGCCCTGCAGGCGCTCGGCCTGCACAAGACGAAGCGCGCCTCCGACCTCACCACCCGCTCCCGGGCGCTGGAGGAGATCGCCGACGCCCTGGACCTGGACAGCGCCCCCCTGCGTATCGAGTGCTACGACATCTCGCACCTTCAGGGCGACGACGTCGTGGCCTCCATGGTCGTCTTCGAGGACGGCCTGCAGCGCAAGAGCGAGTACCGCCGCTTTCAGATCAAGGGCTTCGCCGGCCAGGACGACGTGCGCTCCATGCACGAGGTGATCACCCGCCGCTTCCGCCGCTACCTCGCCGAGAAGGAGAGGACCGGTGAGTGGGCGGAGGAGGACGGCACGGAAAGCCCCCTCACGGACGCCGGTGCATCCACGGATGCCGCTGAGCCCACGGCCGTCGGGACCTTCACGGACGCCAGCGCCCTCATGGAAGCCAATGCGCCCGCGGCCCCCGGCGCCCTCACGGCCCCCAGTGCACCCACGGCCTCCGGCGCCGCCCTGGGGGCCCCTGGCGCAGCCACGGCCCCCGGCGCACCCACGACCGCCGACACCCCCACAGCCGTCGGCACCGACAGCGACGCCGGCCCGGTCAACGGTTTCAAGGACGACGACGGCCGTCCCAGGAAGTTCGCCTACCCGCCCCAGCTCGTGGTCGTCGACGGCGGCCAGCCGCAGGTCGCGGCGGCCAAGCGGGCGCTCGACGAGCTGGGTATCGACGACATCGCCGTCTGCGGCCTCGCCAAGCGCCTCGAAGAGGTCTGGCTGCCCGAGGACGACGACCCCGTGGTGCTGCCCCGTACCAGCGAGGGCCTCTACCTGCTCCAGCGCGTCCGTGACGAGGCGCACCGCTTCGCCATCACCTACCAGCGCACCAAGCGTGCCAAGCGGTTCCGTTCCGGACCGCTGGACGATGTACCGGGCCTCGGTGAGACCCGCAAACAGGCGTTGATCAAGCATTTCGGCTCGGTGAAGAAGCTGCGGTCCGCCACAATCGAGCAGATCCAGGAGGTGCCCGGGATAGGCCGCAAGACGGCCGAGACCATCGCCGCGGCCCTCGCCCAGGCGGCCCCGGCCGCGCCTGCCGTGAACACGGCGACCGGAGAGATCATGGATGACAGGGAAGACGAGGTGCCCGAGACGACGGCGGACGCCTCGGGGGAGCCCGTATCCGCGGGTGCCCCGGACGATCGGGGGCAGGAGAGATGACCGAGCGCGACGCACAGCACACAGCCCGGCGAGATCCGGCGTTCAGCGAAACGCAGGGTGCGCCCGAGGAAACGCACGACGAGGCGGGCCAGGATCAGCCGCAGGAAGCGGAAGCGGGCCAGGAAAACGGAGCAGAAGTGAGTACGGATGCCACGCCGGCCGGGGTGCCCGAGGCGGCCATCCCCGAGCTGGTGATCATCTCCGGCATGTCGGGAGCGGGCCGGTCGACGGCGGCGAAGTGCCTGGAGGACCTCGGCTGGTTCGTCGTGGACAACCTTCCGCCGGCCCTCATCCCCACCATGGTCGAGCTGGGCGCCCGCTCCCAGGGCAACGTGGCCCGGATCGCGGTCGTCGTCGACGTGCGCGGCCGGCGCTTCTTCGACAACCTGCGCGAGTCCCTCGCCGACCTCGACAGCAGGGGCGTCACCCGCCGGATCGTCTTCCTGGAGTCCTCGGACGACGCGCTGGTCCGCCGCTTCGAGTCGGTGCGCCGCCCGCACCCCCTCCAGGGCGACGGCCGGATCGTGGACGGCATCGCCGCCGAGCGCGAGCTGCTGCGCGAGCTGCGCGGCGACGCCGACCTGGTGATCGACACCTCCAGCCTCAACGTGCACGAGCTGCGCGCCAAGATGGACGCCCAGTTCGCCGGCGAGGAGGAGCCCGAGCTGCGGGCCACCGTGATGTCGTTCGGCTTCAAGTACGGCCTGCCGGTCGACGCCGACCTGGTCGCCGACATGCGGTTCCTGCCCAACCCGCACTGGGTGCCGGAGCTGCGCCCGTACACCGGCCTGAACGAGGAGGTGTCGGCGTACGTCTTCAACCAGCCGGGCGCCAAGGAGTTCCTCGACCGGTACGCCGAGCTGCTGCGGCTGATCGCGACCGGATACCGGCGCGAGGGCAAGCGCTACGTGACCATCGCCATCGGCTGTACGGGTGGTAAGCACCGCTCGGTCGCCGTGTCCGAGAAACTCGCTGCCCGTCTGGCCGCCGAGGGAGTGGAAACCGTAGTCGTGCACCGGGACATGGGGCGCGAGTGACCGGACGTTCTCCCCGGCTGAGCAGGCTGCGCCGGGTCGTGCCCGAGTCCCGCTCGGGCCGCCCCGTCGAGGCCCGCGGCGCCCGGCCGCGCCGGCGCGGTGCCCAGCCCAAGGTGGTCGCCCTGGGCGGCGGTATGGGCCTGTCCGCCTCGCTCGCCGCGCTGCGCCGGATCACCGGCGACCTCACCGCCGTCGTCACCGTGGCCGACGACGGCGGCTCCAGCGGGCGCCTCCGCGACGAACTCGGCGTGCTTCCTCCGGGTGATCTGCGCAAGGCCCTCGCCGCGCTGTGCGGTGACGACGACTGGGGCCAGACCTGGGCCCGGGTCATTCAGCACCGCTTCCAGTCCAAGGGCGACCTGCACGAGCACGCGGTCGGCAATCTGCTGATCGTCGCCCTGTGGGAACAGCTCGGCGACCACGTCCAGGCCCTGGACCTGGTCGGCAAGCTGCTCGGCGCGCACGGCCGGGTGTTGCCCATGTCCGCCGTGCCGCTGGAGCTCCAGGCCCTGGTCAAGGGGCACGACCCGGTGCGGCCGGAGGAGGTGGACATCGTCCGGGGGCAGGCCACGGTGGCGCTGACACCCGGCGAGGTGCAGTCCGTGCACCTGGTCCCGCACGACCCGCCGGCCGTGCCGGAGGCCGTCGCTGCGGTCCTGGACGCGGACTGGGTGGTGCTGGGCCCCGGGTCCTGGTTCTCCTCGGTGATCCCGCACCTGCTGGTCCCCGATCTCCTCGACGCGCTCACCGAGACCAAGGCCCGTAAGGTCCTGTCGCTGAACCTCGCACCGCAGCCGGGTGAAACCGAAGGCTTCTCCCCGCAGCGTCATTTGGAGGTTTTGGGCCGACACGCCCCTAAACTCGCCCTGGACGTGGTGCTGGCCGACGAGGCCGCTGTGCCCGACCGCGACTCGCTCACCGAAGCCGCCAAGCGGCTGGGAGCCGCGGTCGAGCTGGGCCCCGTGGCCCGGACCGACGGATCACCCCGGCATGATCCGGAGCTGTTGGCCGCCGCGTACGACCGTATTTTTCGGATGCATGGAAGGATCGGCCCATGGCGATGACGGCAGCGGTGAAGGACGAGATCTCCCGGCTACCCGTCACCCGGACCTGCTGCCGGAAGGCGGAGGTCTCCGCCATTCTGCGGTTCGCGGGCGGCCTCCACCTGGTGAGCGGGCGCATCGTGATCGAGGCGGAGCTGGACACCGCGATGGCGGCCAGGCGTCTCAAGCGGGACATCCTGGAGATCTTCGGCCACAGTTCCGAGCTGATCGTGATGGCTCCCGGCGGGCTGCGCCGCGGCTCGCGGTACGTGGTGCGGGTGGTCGCGGGCGGTGACCAGCTGGCCCGCCAGACCGGACTGGTGGACGGCCGGGGCCGCCCGATCCGGGGCCTGCCCCCGCAGGTCGTCTCCGGGGCGACCTGTGACGCGGAGGCGGCCTGGCGCGGCGCCTTCCTGGCGCACGGCTCGCTGACCGAGCCCGGCCGCTCGTCCTCCCTGGAGGTGACCTGCCCCGGCCCGGAGGCCGCGCTCGCGCTGGTCGGGGCGGCCCGACGGCTGTCCATCGCCGCGAAGGCCCGTGAGGTGCGCGGGGTGGACCGGGTGGTCGTCCGGGACGGTGACGCGATCGGTGCCCTGCTGACCCGCCTGGGCGCGCACGAGTCCGTGCTGGCCTGGGAGGAGCGCCGGATGCGCCGCGAGGTGCGGGCCACCGCGAACCGCCTCGCCAACTTCGACGACGCCAATCTGCGCCGCTCCGCGCGCGCGGCGGTCGCCGCCGGAGCGAGGGTCCAGCGCGCCCTGGAGATCCTCGCCGACGAGGTGCCCGAGCACCTCGCGGCGGCCGGGCGGCTGCGCATGGAGCACAAGCAGGCCTCCCTGGAGGAGCTGGGCGCACTCGCCGACCCGCCGCTCACCAAGGACGCCGTCGCGGGCCGGATCCGCCGTCTGCTGGCGATGGCCGACAAGCGCGCGTCCGACCTGGGCATTCCGGGCACCGAGGCCAACCTCAGCGAGGAACTGGCCGACAACCTCGCAGGCTGAGGAACCGTCAGCGCACCGGTGCCGACGGCCAAGCGGTCGTCGGCACCGGCTTTTGCATCTCTTTTAAGCCACCGTGAGCTGTCCGTGAGGCGCCCTTGACTGGATCATGAAGTGTCATGAGCCTGGCAGGGGTTCGCCGCCGTGGCGGACCACTGCTAGGGGGGTTCATGAGACACAGAGCGAGATCGATCCTCGCTGTCGGCGCGCTCCTGATCGGCGGAGCCGCACTCGCACCCATGGCCCAGGCGCAGACCGGGGGTTCGGCGAAGCCCGACCCCGACGAGGTCAAGGTCTACCGTGCCGACGTCACCAAGAAGCAGATTCCCCTGCTGCTCAAGGCCGGCCAGGACGGCCATGAGCTCGGCGACCAGGTCACCGGATCCGGCAAGACCGAAGTCGAGCTCTATCTCACCGGCGGGCAGGCCCGGACCCTGGAGAAGCAGGGCGTCGACCTCACCGAGCACACGCTGTCGGCCAAGGCGGAGAACCGTGTCGCGGACGCCTCCCAGGGCGTGTTCCGCCCGTACAGCGGCAGCGGCGGGCTCAAGGAGGAGATCCTCCGGACCGCGCAGGCCAACCCCGGCCTCACCAAGGTCGAGTCCATCGGCAGGACGATCAGCGGCCAGGACATCCTCGCGCTCAAACTGACCAAGGGTGCGAAGAGCTCCAAGGACGGTTCGAAGCCCTCCGTGCTGTACGTGTCCAACCAGCACGCGCGCGAGTGGATCACGCCGGAGATGACCCGCCGACTGATGCACTACTACCTGGACAACTACAGCACCGACAAGCGCGTCAAGAAAATCGTCGACTCGACCGAGCTGTGGTTCGTGCTGTCCGCCAACCCCGATGGCTACGACTACACCTTCCAGAACTCCGACACCCGCCTGTGGCGCAAGAACCTGCGGGACGTCAACGGCGACGGCGCCATCAGCACGGGCGACGGCGTCGACCTCAACCGCAACTTCGGCTACAAGTGGGGCTACGACGACGAGGGTTCGTCCCCGAACCCCACCAGCGAGACCTACCGCGGCGCGAGCCCCGAGTCCGAGCCCGAGACCAAGGCGCTGGACGACTTCGAGAAGCGGGTCGACTTCAGGTACGGCATCAACTACCACTCGGCCGCCGAGCTCCTCCTCTACGGCGTCGGCTGGCAGGTGGCCACCCCGACCCCGGACGACGTCCTCTACAAGGCGCTGGCCGGCACCCCGGACAACTCGGCGATCCCCGGCTACCATCCGCAGGTCTCCTCGGAGCTGTACACCACCAACGGCGAGGCGGACGGCCACGCGTCGAACGTCAACGGCATGGCGATGTTCACCCCCGAGATGTCGACCTGCCAGACGGCCTCGAACATCGACCCGAACGACGCCTGGAACGCCGCCGACTGCCAGTCGGTCTTCAACTTCCCGGACGACGAGACGCTGATCCAGGACGAGTTCGCGAAGAACATCCCATTCGCGCTCTCGGTCGCCGAGACCGCCGCCCACCCCGACCAGCCGGTCTCCTCGGTCGGCCTGAGCGCCGCCGACTTCACCCCGGCCACGTTCTCCACGTCGTACTCGCGCGGCGCCGACCAGGAGGTCTCCGCCGTCGTCCGCAAGGCGATCCGCGACAAGGAGCTGAAGTACCGCGTCAACGGCGGCCGTACGCTCGACATGGCGCTCAAGCCCTGGAAGGGCGGCGAGACCTACGGCGGCGAGGACAACCTCTACTTCGACGAGTACCGGGCCAAGGTGAAGGACGGCGTGCCGGGCGACAAGGTCGAGGTCTGGTTCACCGGGGAGACCAAGAGCGGCAAGAAGGTCTCCAGCTCGCACTTCACGTACACCGTCGCCGAGCGCCCCAAGGCGGACACCCTGGTGGTCGCTGAGGAAGGCGCCAAGGCCACCGAGGCCCAGACCTATGTCGACGCGCTGAAGGCGGCCGGGCACAAGGCGGTCGTCTGGGACGTCGCCACCCAGGGCGCGCCCGACGCGCTCGGCGTGCTGAAGCACTTCGGGACGGTCGTCCACTACTCCGGCACCAAGGGCCCCGGCAACGACACCCAGCTGCAGCTGCGCGCCTATCTCAACGAGGGCGGCAAGCTGGTCGAGGCGGGCGAGCTGGCCGGCGGCAGCGTCGACCTCGGCGACGGCACCCCGTCCAACGACTTCAGCCAGTACTACCTGGGTGCCTACTCCCGTACGTCGACACCGGGCGCCACCGGCTTCACCGGCTCCGGTTCGCTGGACGGCTTCGGCGGCGCCCTCAGCGGCACCTCCGCCAACCCGCTCGACAAGGCCGGGACCTACGCCGTCACCTCCGACGAGCTCTCCACCGACAGCTACCCCCAGTTCGCCAGCGCGGGCGCCGGCCAGTTCGCCGGGACCATCAACCCGTACGGGCCGTACTCGGGGTCCTACATGGCGGCGGCCGTCCACACCGACGACGCCTACAAGCGCCTCACCCGCACCATCGACCTCACCGGCGTCACCGCGGCCGACCAGCCGGCCCTGAGTGCCAAGCTGCTCTGGGACACCGAGCCCGGCTACGACCACGCGGTGGTCGAGGCGCACGTCGTGGGCTCCGACGACTGGACGACCCTGCCCGAGGCGGGCGGCGCCACCAGTGACGCCGTGCCGAGCGAGTGCGGGGCCGGGTTCCTGATCGCCGAGCACCCGTGGCTCAAGCACTACCTGACCATCGGGGCCAACCAGTGCACCGCGAGCGGCACCACCGGCTCCTGGCACAGCCTCACCGGCAGCTCCGCGGGCTGGCAGTCGGTGAAGTTCGACCTGAGCGCCTACGCCGGAAGGGCCGTCGAGGTCTCCATCGGCTACATCACCGACCCGAGCACCGGCGGACACGGCGTCCTCGTCGACGACGCCTCGCTCGTGACCGGCGGCACGGCCACCGAGACCGAGGGCTTCGAAACCTCCTTGGGCGCCTGGAGCGTCACCGGACCGCCCGCGGGCAGCCCGGCCGTCCTCAAGGACTGGGAGCGCACCGGAGCCCTGTTCAAGACGTACGGGGCCGTCACCACCGGCCGCACCGTGCTGCTCGGCTTCGGCCTCGAACAGGTCACCTCGGCCGCCGAGCGTGCCGCTCTGGTGAAGAAGGCGTTGACGGCACTCGACAACTGACGGCGAGGGCACACGACAAGTGAGCCGACCCGCTCACGAACGAGTGACAACGGGCTGAAACCCGATCGGCATTCCGTGACAAAATGGTGTGATCCGACCCACGATCCGAGGTGGTCCGTACCCCTACTGGCGGGTACGGACCGCCTCGCCGTGTATGGGGCATCTGGATGTCACCTCGGGAGTCTCAGGGAGGTAGGGTCGTGGGTGGTCGGGGACATCCCAAATACAGCTCGCCGGCACCGCATGGCCGGCGTACCAACGAGGAGATCGGTTCGTGACGATCCGCGTAGGCATCAACGGCTTCGGCCGCATTGGTCGCAACTACTTCCGCGCGCTGCTGGAGCAGGGTGCTGACATCGAGATCGTGGCTGTCAACGACCTGGGTGACACCGCGACCACCGCCCACCTGCTCAAGTACGACACGATCCTTGGGCGCCTCAAGGCCGAGGTGTCGCACACCGCCGACACCATCACGGTCGACGGTCACACCATCAAGGTCCTGTCCGAGCGCAACCCCTCCGACATCCCGTGGGGCGAGCTGGGCGTCGACATCGTCATCGAGTCGACCGGCATCTTCACCAAGAAGGACGACGCCGCCAAGCACATCGCCGGTGGCGCCAAGAAGGTCCTCATCTCGGCTCCGGCCAAGGACGAGGACATCACCATCGTGATGGGCGTCAACCAGGACAAGTACGACGCGGCCAACCACCACGTCATCTCCAACGCCTCCTGCACCACCAACTGTGTGGCGCCGATGGCGAAGGTCCTCGACGAGAACTTCGGCATCGTCAAGGGCCTGATGACGACGGTGCACGCGTACACGAACGACCAGCGGATCCTGGACTTCCCGCACAAGGACCTGCGCCGCGCCCGCGCCGCCGCGGAGAACATCATCCCGACCACCACGGGTGCCGCCAAGGCCACCGCGCTGGTCCTGCCGCAGCTCAAGGGCAAGCTGGACGGCATCGCCATGCGCGTGCCGGTCCCGACCGGTTCCGCCACCGACCTGGTCGTGACGCTGCAGCGCGAGGTCACCAAGGACGAGGTCAACGCCGCGTTCAAGAAGGCCTCCGAGGACGGCGACCTGAGCGGCTACCTGGCGTACACCGAGGACGAGATCGTCTCCTCGGACATCGTCGGCGACCCGGCCTCCTGCACCTTCGACTCCTCCCTGACCATGGTCCAGGAGGGCAACACGGTGAAGATCCTCGGCTGGTACGACAACGAGTGGGGCTACTCCAACCGCCTCGTCGACCTCACGGTCTTCGTCGGCAACCAGCTCTGATCGGCCAAGCAGGCACCTCGATGCGGTAGCAGGGCTCGGGCAGCGCACGGTCGCGCCGCCCGAGCCCTGACGCACGTAAGGATCGACCCGGCGTCTACGGTTCGATCAGCCCTCGTACGATCAAGAGCCCTCCTGTAGGAGTCCCCACCCATGAAGACGATCGACGAACTCCTCGCCGAAGGGGTCGACGGCAAGCGGGTCTTCGTCCGCGCCGACCTCAACGTGCCGATGTCCGACGGCCTCATCACCGACGACGGCCGCATCCGCGCCGTCCTGCCCACCGTCAAGGCCCTCGCCGATGCGGGCGCCAAGGTGGTCGTCGCCTCGCACCTGGGCCGCCCCAAGGGCGCCCCGGACCTGAAGTTCTCGCTGCTCCAGGCCGCCGAGCGGCTCGCCGAACTGCTCGCCGCCCCGGTCGCGTTCGCCCAGGACACCGTCGGCCCCGCCGCCCACGACGCGGTGCGGGGCCTTGAGCCCGGCCAGGTCGCGGTCATCGAGAACCTGCGTTTCAACGCCGGCGAGACCTCGAAGGACGACACCGAGCGCGGCGAGTTCGCCGACCAGCTCGCCGCCCTCGCGGACGTCTACGTCGGCGACGGCTTCGGTGCCGTGCACCGCAAGCACGCCTCCGTCTACGACCTCCCGGCCCGGCTGCCACACTACGCCGGCTACCTGATCGCCACCGAGGTCGGCGTCCTGAAGAAGCTCACCGAGGACGTCAAGCGCCCCTACGTGGTGGTGCTCGGCGGCGCCAAGGTCTCCGACAAGCTCGCCGTCATCGACGAGCTGCTCGGCAAGGCCGACCGCATCCTCGTCGGCGGCGGCATGGTGTACACCTTCCTCAAGGCCAAGGGCTACGAGGTCGGCAGCTCCCTCCTCCAGGAGGACCAGCTCGGCACCGTCACCGAGTACCTGGAGCGCGCCGAGAAGACCGGCGTCGAGATCGTCCTGCCCGTCGACACCCTCGTCGCCCCCGAGTTCCCGGACCTGTCGGGCAAGGCCCCGTCCCACCCCAGCACGGTCGCCGCGGACGCCATGCCGGCCGGCCAGATGGGCCTGGACATCGGCCCGGAGACCAGCAAGCTGTACGCCTCGAAGCTCGCAGACGCCGCCACCGTCTTCTGGAACGGCCCCATGGGCGTCTTCGAGCACCCCGACTACGCCGCGGGCACCCGGGCGGTCGCCCAGGCCCTCGTCGAGTCCAAGGGCTTCACCGTCGTCGGCGGCGGGGACTCCGCAGCCGCCGTACGCATCCTCGGCTTCGACGAGAACGCGTTCGGACACATCTCGACCGGTGGCGGCGCCTCCCTCGAATACCTCGAGGGCAAGACGCTCCCCGGCCTCGCCGCACTGGAGGACTGACCCCGTATGACCACTCGCACGCCGATCATGGCGGGCAACTGGAAGATGAACCTCAACCACCTCGAGGCCATCGCGCACGTCCAGAAGCTCGCCTTCGCCCTGGCCGACAAGGACTACGAGGCCGTCGAGGTCGCCGTCCTGCCGCCCTTCACCGACCTGCGTTCCGTGCAGACCCTGGTCGACGGCGACAAGCTCAAGATCAAGTACGGCGCCCAGGACCTCTCGGCGCACGACTCCGGCGCCTACACCGGTGAGATCTCCGGTCCGATGCTGGCCAAGCTGAAGTGCACGTACGTGGTCATCGGCCACTCCGAGCGCCGGCAGTACCACGCCGAGACCGACGAGATCGTGAACGCCAAGGTCAAGACCGCCTACAGGCACGGTCTGACCCCGATCCTGTGCGTCGGCGAGGAGCTGGAGGTCCGCGAGGCGGGCAACCACGTCTCCCACACCCTCGCCCAGGTCGAGGGCGGTCTGAAGGACGTCCCGGCCGAGCAGGCCGAGACCGTCGTGATCGCCTACGAGCCCGTCTGGGCCATCGGCACCGGCAAGGTCTGCGGTTCCGGGGACGCCCAGGAGGTCTGCGCCGCGATCCGCGCCAAGGTCGCCGAGCTGTACAGCCAGGAGCTGGCCGACCAGGTCCGCATCCAGTACGGCGGCTCCGTGAAGGCCGGCAACGTGGCCGAGATCATGGCGCAGGCCGACATCGACGGCGCGCTGGTCGGCGGCGCCTCGCTGGACGCCGACGAATTCGTCAAGATCGTGCGCTTCCGCGACCAGTGAGGGGACCCGCCAGTAGGCGGTAGCGGCGATCCGTCGTACCCTTGCGGGGCCGAAACTGTTATCAGGAGCATGTTCCGAGCTCCGGTGCCGGTTGCGGCCCCGCAGTCCATCCGTATCCGAGGAAGTTGGTCCAGCCGTGGTTTTGGGGTTCTCGATCGCCCTGATCGTCTTCAGCCTGCTGATGATGCTGCTGGTGCTGATGCACAAGGGCAAGGGCGGCGGTCTTTCCGACATGTTCGGTGGCGGCATGCAGTCCTCCGTCGGTGGCTCCTCGGTCGCCGAGCGGAACCTGGACCGGATCACCGTGGTGATCGGTCTGCTGTGGTTCGCGTGCATCATCGTCCTCGGCATGCTGATGAAGACGAACAGCTGATCCGCGACTCGCACACACGCACAATCCGTACGTAAGGCCCCATGTTCGGTACGCGCACCTGAGCGCGGCCTATCATGGGGCTTGCGTCTAGGTGCGGGGGCGGTAACTCCCAACACTGGACGCGCGTTGGGCCTTACGTAGACTGAGGCGCTCGCAACGAAGCGACACGCCGACTCGCTTCGCGGCACCATCACGCAGGGAGTTACGACCGTGGCAAGTGGCAACGCGATCCGAGGTAGCCGGGTCGGGGCGGGGCCGATGGGCGAGGCCGAGCGCGGCGAGTCCGCGCCGCGTCTGCGCATCTCCTTCTGGTGCTCCAACGGGCACGAGACGCAGCCGAGCTTCGCCAGCGACGCGCAGGTGCCCGAGACCTGGGACTGCCCGCGCTGTGGCTTCCCGGCCGGTCAGGACCGGGACAACCCGCCGGACCCGCCGCGCACCGAGCCGTACAAGACGCACCTCGCGTATGTACGGGAGCGGCGCAGCGACGCGGACGGCGAGGCGATCCTCGCCGAGGCGCTCGCCAAACTGCGGGGCGAGATCTAGGAGTCGGGACCGGCCGGGTGCCTGAGGGCGCCTGGCCGGAGCTGTCTCCGCGGCCGGGCCCGGGCCGTTGTCAGTGGTGCCCTCTACGGTTTGTGCATCAGCGAATCGTGAGGGGGCGATGATGACGGTCGAGGAGCGGGCGCCCGCGTGGCGCGGGGGATTCGGGCGGCTGTGGACGGCCGCGGTGGTCTCCCGGTTCGGGGACGCGTTACGGACGTCCGCGCTGCCCCTGCTGGCCGCGCGCCTGACCGACGACCCCCTCGCCATCGCCTCGGTGACCGCCTGCGGCTATGTGCCGTGGCTGCTGTTCGGGCTGCTCGGCGGTGCCGTCGCGGACCGGGTGGACCAGCGGCGTGCGATGTGGGCCGCGGACACCGTACGAGGGCTGCTCGTCGCCGCCTTCGCGCTCGCCGTGGGGCTCGGCCACGCCTCGATCCCGCTGCTGCTCCTGCTCACCTTCGCGCTGACCACGCTCCAGACGCTCTTCGACAACGCGTCCACGGCCCTGCTGCCCTCCCTGGTCGACCGGCAGACACTGGGCGGGGCCAACGCCCGGCTGATGACCGGACAGCAGATCGCGGGCGGGCTGCTCGGCGCCCCGCTGGTCCCGCTGCTGCTGGCCGCCGGCGCGTTCATGCCCTTCGCCGCCGACGCGACCACCTACCTGGCGGCCGCCGCCCTGGTCGCCTCCCTGCGGACACGGCCGCCGGAGCGGACGCCACGCCCGGCCGGCAGCACCCTGCGCTCCGAGATCGGCGAGGGCCTGCGCGCGCTGTGGCAGGACCGCGCCCTGCGGGCGGTCTGCGTGGCCACGCTGCTCTGCAACATCGGCATGGGTGCTCTGATCGCCACCCTGGTGCTGCATGTGACGCGCTGGCTGCACGCGGGCAGCGCGGGATACGCGGCGGCCATGACCGCGTACTCGGCCGGCAGCATCACCGGCGGCTTCCTCGCCCAGCGCGTCGCCCGCCGCACCGGGCGGGTCCGCGCCCTGCTGGTCGCCGGGACCGTCCAGACGGCGTCCCTGGTCCTCATCGGCACCGTCGGTCACCTCGGAGCCCTCGTCGCCGGCATGCTGCTGCTCGGCGCGATGAACATGGTGTGGAACGTCAACCAGGTCACGCTGATGCAGCAACGCGCACCCGAGTCGATGACCGGCCGGATCGCCGCCGCCTTCCGCACCTCCTCGACGTCCGGCGCGCCGCTCGGCGCCCTCCTCGGCGGAGCCGTCGCAGGGGCGTACGGCCTGAACGGGCCCGCGCTGCTCGCCGCCGTCCTGTTCGGTCTGGCCGTCACCTCGTTGATACCGGTGCGCAAGCCGGACGTACCTGTTGTTGCGCCGCGGGACGGCGCGACAGCAGGCCGCGTCCCACGCTGATCAACTAGGTTGGAACGGCAGCGGGGCAGGCACGCAACAGGACAGGTGCAAGGAAGAAGGCTGAAGTCGCACATGAACGCAGACGGCCGTACCAGGCTCAACCAGACGCCCGAGTGGACCGCGCTCGCCAAGCACCGGGAGGAGCTCGCCGACACCCATCTGCGGGACCTGTTCGCCGCCGACCCGGCGCGCGGCACGGGCTACACCCTCCAGGTCGGTGACCTCCACATCGACTACTCGAAGCACCTGGTCAACGACGACACGCTGCGGCTGCTGCGCGAGCTGGCCGCCGCCACCGACGTCTTCGGCCTGCGGGACGCCATGTTCCGCGGCGAGAAGATCAACGTCACCGAGAACCGCGCCGTGCTGCACACGGCGCTGCGCGCCCCGCGTGACGCGGTGATCGAGGTCGATGGCGAGAACGTCGTACCGCAGGTGCACGCGGTCCTGGACAAGATGAGCGGCTTCGCCGACCGGGTCCGCTCCGGCGCCTGGACCGGCCACACAGGCAAGCGCATCAAGAACGTGGTCAACATCGGCATCGGCGGCTCCGACCTCGGCCCCGCGATGGCCTACGAGGTGCTGCGCAGCTTCGCCGACCGCGACCTCACGGTCCGCTTCGTGTCCAACGTCGACGGCGCCGACCTGCACGAGTCCACCCGTGACCTGGACGCCGCCGAGACGCTGTTCATCATCGCCTCGAAGACGTTCACCACGATCGAGACGATCACCAACGCCACCTCGGCCCGCAACTGGCTGCTCGGCGAGCTGAAGGCCGGTCAGGACGCCGTCGCCAAGCACTTCGTGGCCCTGTCGACCAACTCCGAGAAGGTCGCCGACTTCGGCATCGACACGGAGAACATGTTCGAGTTCTGGGACTGGGTCGGCGGCCGCTACTCCTACGACTCCGCGATCGGCCTCTCGCTGATGATCGCCATCGGCCCGGACCGCTTCCGCGAGATGCTCGACGGCTTCCACCTGGTCGACGAACACTTCCGCACCGCCCCCGCCGAGTCCAACGTCCCGCTCCTGCTGGGCCTGCTCGGCATCTGGTACGGCAACTTCCACGACGCCCAGTCGCACGCGGTACTGCCGTACAGCCACTACCTGTCGAAGTTCACCGCGTACCTCCAGCAGCTGGACATGGAGTCCAACGGCAAGCACGTGGCGCGGGACGGCAAGGAGGTCGAGTGGACCACCGGCCCGGTCGTCTGGGGCACGCCCGGCACCAACGGGCAGCACGCGTACTACCAGTTGATCCACCAGGGTACGAAGCTGATCCCGGCGGACTTCATCGGCTTCGCCGAGCCGGTGGCCGAGCTGAGCGGTGAACTCAAGGCGCAGCACGACCTGTTGATGGCGAACTTCTTCGCCCAGACCCAGGCGCTGGCCTTCGGCAAGACGGCGGAGGAGGTCCGCGCGGAGGGCGTGCCGGAAGAGCTGGTCCCGCACAAGACCTTCAAGGGCAACCGCCCGACGACCACCATCCTCGCCCGCGCGCTGACCCCGTCGGTCCTCGGCCAGCTCGTCGCCCTCTACGAGCACAAGGTGTTCACCCAGGGCGCCGTCTGGAACATCGACTCCTTCGACCAGTGGGGCGTGGAGCTCGGCAAGGTCCTCGCCAAGCGCGTGGAACCGGCCCTGACGGAGGGCGCGGAGGTACCCGGCCTGGACGCGTCGACCAAGGCCCTGGTGGCCAAGTACCGGGAGCTGCGCGGACGTTAGGCCCGGTCATGAAAGAACCCGTACGGCCGCGAGCCGTACGGGTTCCTTTTCGGGGCTTCGTCAGGGTGAAGCAGGCGGGTACAGCGACCGGGGCAGTTGGGATGCCGCTGCCGCGTCCAGGAGCCACAGGGTGCGCCGGCGGCCCTGGGCGCCCGCTGCCGGGGCCTGGATCTCGCCCGCGCCCGAGAGGGCGATGGCGACGGCCTCGGCCTTGTCCTCGCCCGCCGCCAGCAGCCAGACCTCGCGGGCCGAGCGGATGGCGGGGAGGGTGAGGGAGACCCGGGTCGGCGGCGGCTTGGGTGCGCCGTGGACGCCCACCACCGTGCGCTCCGTCTCCCGGACCGCGGGCAGCTCGGGGAAGAGCGAGGCCACGTGGGTGTCCGGGCCGACGCCCAGCATCAGGACGTCGAAGGTCGGTACCGAGCCGTGGTTCTCGGGGCCGGCCGCGCGGGCCAGTTCCGCGGCGTAGGACTCGGCGGCCGCCTCCACGTCCGCGCCCCAGGGGCCGTCCGACGCGGGCATGGCGTGCACGCGCTTCGGGTCCACCGGGACCTGGTCGAGCAGGGCTTCCCGGGCCTGGGTGACATTGCGCTCCGGGTCACCCTCGGGGAGGAAGCGTTCGTCGCCCCACCACAGGTCGAGCCGGCCCCAGTCGATCGCGTCCCGGGCCGGAGCCGCGGCGAGAGCCGCGAGCAGGCCGTTGCCGTTGCGGCCGCCCGTGAGGACCACGGACGCCTCGCCCCGGGAGGCCTGGGCGTCCACGATCTTCGTGATCAGGCGGGCCGCGGCGGCCTGGGCCATCAGCTCCTTGTCGTGGTGCACGACCAGCTGGGGGGTGCTCATGGCGCCTTCACCCTCTTCTTCAGCGGTTCCTTCGCCGCCGCTTCGGGTGCGGGAGCTTCCGCGGCAGCGGCTTCGACGACCGGTTCTCCTTTGGCAGGCGGCTCGGTGGCCTGGGCGGCCGGGACGGCCCCGGCGGCCGGAGCCTCCGGTACCGGTTCCGCGGCCGGCGAGGCCGACGCGTTCAGCCGTTCCACGCCGAACCGCAGCGCCGACGCGTAGGTGTCGTCCGGGTCCAGCCGCCGCAGTTCCTCCGCGATCAGCTCGGCCGTCTCCCGCCGCTTCAGCGCCACCGCCCGGTCCGGCTGGCCGTCGATGGACAGGGTGGCGAGGGCGCCGTCCGCGCGGTCGAGCGCGATCGCGCCCTCGCTGGTATCGAGACGGACCGCCGTCAGACCCGGGCCGGACGAGAGGGAGCGCTTGACGGGGACGTCCAGCCGGTCCGCGAGCCACATCGCCAGCAGCTCGCAGCTCGGGTTGAACTCCTCGCCCTCCACCTCGACGGCCTTGACCTCGCAGACCACCTGGTCCAGGGCCGCCGCCAGCATCGAGCGCCAGGGCGTGATCCGGGTCCAGGACAGGTCCGTGTCGCCGGGGGTGTAGGCGTCCGCGCGGGCGGTCAGCTCCCGTACCGGCTGTTCGGAGGAGTAGGTGTCGGTGACCCGGCGCTGGGCGAGGGCGCCCAGCGGGTCCTTCGCCGGGTCGACGGGGGCGTTCACCGGCCACCAGGCGACGACCGGCGCGTCCGGCAGCAGCAGCGGCAGGACGACCGAGTCGGCGTGGTCGGCGACCTCGCCGTACAGCCGCAGCAGCACCGTCTCGCCGGAGCCCGCGTCCGCGCCCACCCGGACCTCGGCGTCCAGGCGGGACGCCGTACGGTCGCGGGGGGAGCGGGAGACGCGCTTGATGACGACCAGCGTGCGCGAGGGGTGCTCGTGCGAGGCGTCGCCGGCGGCCTTCAGGGCGTCGTACGCGTTCTCCTCGTCGGTGACGATGACGAGGGTCAGCACCATGCCCACGGCGGGCGTGCCGATGGCCCGGCGGCCCTGTACCAGCGCCTTGTTGACCTTGCCGGCCGTGGTGTCCGTGAGATCTATCTTCATGGCCGGCGCCAGCTCCGTCCGTCTCGTGCGAGCATCTCGTCGGCCTCGGCGGGACCCCAGGTGCCCGACGGGTACTGGGCGGGCCTGCCGTGCTGGTCCCAGTAGTCCTCGACCGGGTCGAGGATCTTCCAGGACAGCTCGACCTCCTCCGTGCGCGGGAAGAGGTTGGCGTCGCCCAGCAGCACGTCCAGGATCAGACGCTCGTACGCCTCCGGCGAGGACTCGGTGAAGGACTCGCCGTAGGCGAAGTCCATCGAGACGTCCCGGATCTCCATGGAGGTGCCCGGCACCTTGGAGCCGAAGCGGACCGTGATGCCCTCGTCGGGCTGGACGCGGATGACGACCGCGTTCTGCCCGAGTTCCTCGGTGGCGGTGTGGTCGAAGGGGGAGTGCGGGGCCCGCTGGAAGACCACCGCGATCTCGGTGACCCGGCGGCCCAGCCGCTTGCCGGTGCGCAGGTAGAACGGCACTCCCGCCCACCGGCGGTTGTCGATCTCCAGCTTCACGGCCGCGTAGGTGTCGGTCTTCGACTTGCCGTCGATGCCGTCCTCTTCGAGGTAGCCGATGACCTTCTCGCCACCCTGCCAGCCGGCCGCGTACTGGCCGCGCACGGTGTGCCTGCCCAGGTCGTCCGGCAGCCGTACCGCGCCGAGCACCTTCTCCTTCTCGGCGGCCAGCGCGTCCGCGTCGAAGGAGGCGGGCTCCTCCATCGCGGTCAGGGCCATCAGCTGGAGCAGGTGGTTCTGGATGACGTCACGGGCGGCGCCGATGCCGTCGTAGTAGCCGGCGCGGCCGCCGATGCCGATGTCCTCGGCCATGGTGATCTGGACGTGGTCCACGAAGGACCGGTTCCAGATCGGCTCGAACATGGTGTTGGCGAAGCGCAGCGCCAGGATGTTCTGGACGGTCTCCTTGCCGAGGTAGTGGTCGATCCGGAACACCTGGTCCGGTTCGAACACCTCGTGCACGACCTTGTTGAGCGCCTCGGCCGACTTCAGGTCGTGGCCGAAGGGCTTCTCGATGACCGCGCGCCGCCAGGAGCCGCCGCTCTGGTCCGCCAGGCCGTGCTTCTTCAGCTGCTGGATGACGACAGGGAAGGAGCGCGGCGGGACGGACAGGTAGAAGGCGAAGTTGCCGCCGGTGCCCTGCGCCTTGTCCAGCTCCTCGATGGTGGAGCGGAGCCGCTCGAAGGCGTCGTCGTCGTCGAAGGTGCCCTGGACGAAGCGCATCCCCTGGATGAGCTGCTGCCAGACCTCTTCGCGGAACGGGGTGCGGGCGTGTTCCTTGACGGCGTCGTGGACCTCGGCGGCGAAGTCCTCGTTGGCCCACTCGCGGCGGGCGAAGCCGACCAGGGAGAAGCCCGGCGGCAGCAGACCCCGGTTGGCGAGGTCGTAGACCGCGGGCATGAGCTTCTTGCGGGAGAGGTCGCCCGTGACGCCGAAGATCACCAGACCCGACGGTCCCGCGATACGCGGGAGCCGTCGGTCTGCGGGGTCACGCAGCGGGTTGCTGCTCGACAATTTAGCCCTCCGAGGGGGCCAGGCGCTCCAGCTCCGCCTGGGTCGACTTGAGCAGGTCGTTCCAGGAGGCCTCGAACTTCTCGACGCCCTCGTCCTCCAGAACCTGGACCACGTCGTCGTACGAGATGCCCAGCCGCTCGACGGCGTCGAGGTCGGCGCGGGCCTGCTCGTAGGTGCCGGTGATCGTGTCGCCGGTGATGCCGCCGTGGTCCTCGACCGCGAGGAGCGTGGCCTCCGGCATGGTGTTCACGGTGTTCGGCGCGACCAGGTCGTCGACGTACAGGGTGTCCTTGTACGCCGGGTCCTTCACACCGGTCGACGCCCACAGCGGACGCTGCTTGTTGGCGCCCGCGCTCTCCAGCGCGCTCCAGCGGGAGGTCGAGAAGACCTCCTCGTACGCCTGGTAGGCGAGCCGGGCGTTGGCGACGGCGGACTTGCCGCGCAGCGCCTTCGCCTCGTCGGTGCCCAGGTCGTTCAGGCGCTTGTCGATCTCCGTGTCCACACGGGACACGAAGAACGACGCCACCGAACGGATGAGCGAGAGGTCGAGGCCGCGCTCCTTGGCCTTCTCCAGGCCGGAGAGGTAGGCGTCCATGACCTCGCGGTAGCGCTCCAGCGAGAAGATCAGCGTGACGTTGACGCTGATACCGAGGCCGATGACCTCGGTGATCGCCGGCAGACCCGCCCTGGTGGCCGGGATCTTGATGAGCGTGTTGGGGCGGTCCACCAGCCAGGCCAGCTGCTTGGCCTCGGCGACGGTCGCCTTGGTGTGGTGCGCCAGGCGCGGGTCGACCTCGATCGACACCCGGCCGTCCTGGCCGCCGGTCGCGTCGTACACCGGGCGCAGGATGTCGGCGGCGTCGCGGACGTCCGCCGTGGTGATCATGCGGACGGCCTCTTCGACGGTGACCTTGCGGGCGGCGAGGTCCGACAGCTGCTGGTCGTAGCCGTCGCCCTGCGAGATCGCCTTCTGGAAGATCGTCGGGTTGGTGGTGACGCCCACGACGTGCTGCTGGTCGATCAGCTCGGCGAGGTTGCCGGACGTGATCCGCTTGCGCGACAGGTCGTCCAGCCAGATCGCGACGCCCTCCTCGGAGAGGCGCTTGAGTGCGTCTGTCATGGAATTACATCTCCTACGTGTCGTATATGAGCGTCAGCGCTGGGCGGCGGCGATGGATTCCCGGGCCTTGGCGGCCACGTTCTCGGCAGTGAAGCCGAACTCGCGGAAGAGCACCTTGCCGTCGGCGGAAGCACCGAAGTGCTCCAGGGAAACGATGCGGCCGGCGTCCCCCACGTACTTGTGCCAGGTGAGGCCGATACCCGCCTCGACCGACACCCGCGCCCTGACGGACGGCGGCAGCACGCTGTCCCGGTACCCCTGGTCCTGCTCCTCGAACCACTCCACGCACGGCATGGAGACGACCCGGGTGGGCACGCCGTCGGCCTCCAGCTGCTCGCGCGCCTCGACGGCGACGTGCACCTCGGAACCGGTGGCGATGAGGATGACCTCGGGGGTGCCGTTCGACGCCTCGAAGAGGACGTAACCGCCCTTGACCGCGTCCTCGTTGGACTCGTACACCGGCACGCCCTGGCGGGTCAGCGCCAGGCCGTGCGGGGCGCCCTTGCCGAAGACCTTGGTGTAGCGCCTGAGGATCTCGCGCCAGGCGATCGCGGTCTCGTTGGCGTCCGCCGGGCGGACCACGTTCAGACCGGGGATGGCGCGCAGCGAGGCGAGGTGCTCGACCGGCTGGTGCGTCGGGCCGTCCTCGCCGAGACCGATGGAATCGTGCGTCCACACGTACGTCACCGGCAGGTGCATCAGCGCCGACAGCCGCACGGCGTTGCGCATGTAGTCGGAGAAGACGAGGAACGTACCGCCGTAGACACGGGTGTTGCCGTGCAGGGTGATGCCGTTCATCTCCGCGGCCATGGAGTGCTCGCGGATACCGAAGTGGATGGTGCGGCCGTAGGGGTTCGCACCCGGCAGCGGGTTGTCCGCCGGCAGGAACGAGCTGTCCTTGTCGATGGTCGTGTTGTTCGACCCGGCGAGGTCGGCGGAACCGCCCCACAGCTCCGGGATCACGGCGCCGAGTGCCTGGAGCACCTTGCCCGAGGCCGCGCGGGTGGCGACGCCCTTGCCGGGCTCGAAGACCGGGATCTTCTCCTCCCAGCCCTTGGGCAGCTCGGCCGCGGCGATGCGGTCGAACTCGGCGGCCCGCTCGGCGTTGCCGTCACGCCACAGCTGGAACGACTTCTCCCACTCGGCCTTCGCGGCCGCGCCGCGCTCACCGGCCGCGCGGGTGTGGGCGAGGACCTCCTCGGCGACGTCGAAGCTCTTCTCCGGGTCGAAGCCGAGGACGCGCTTGGTGGCCGCGACCTCGTCCGCGCCGAGCGCCGAGCCGTGGGCGGCCTCGGTGTTCTGCGCGTTCGGGGCGGGCCAGGCGATGATCGAGCGCATCGCGATGAAGGACGGCTTGTCCGTCACCTTCTTCGCGGCCTCGATCGCGTTGTAGATGGCGTGCGGGTCCAGGTCGCCGTCCGGCTTCGGGGCGATGCGCTGGACGTGCCAGCCGTACGCCTCGAACCGCTTGACGGTGTCCTCGGAGACGGCGGTCTCGGTGTCGCCCTCGATCGAGATGTGGTTGTCGTCCCACAGCAGGACCAGGTTGCCGAGCTTCTGGTGCCCGGCCATCGAGGACGCCTCGGCGGAGATGCCCTCCTGGAGGCAGCCGTCACCGGCGATGCAGTAGATGTAGTGGTCGAAGGGGGACTCGCCCTGCGGCGCGTCCGGGTCGAACAGACCGCGCTCGTAGCGGGCGGCCATGGCCATGCCGACGGCGTTGGCGACACCCTGGCCCAGCGGGCCGGTGGTGGTCTCCACGCCCCTGGTGTGGCCGTACTCCGGGTGGCCCGGGGTCTTCGAGCCCCAGGTGCGGAAGGCTTCGAGGTCTTCCAGCTCCAGGCCGAAGCCGGCCAGGTAGAGCTGCGTGTAGAGGGTCAGCGACGAGTGACCGGCGGACAGCACGAAACGGTCGCGGCCCACCCAGTCGGGGTCGGACGGGTCGTGCCGCATCACCTTCTGGAAGAGGGTGTACGCGGCCGGCGCCAGGCTCATCGCCGTACCCGGATGGCCGTTGCCGACCTTCTGTACGGCGTCGGCGGCCAGGACGCGGGCGGTGTCGACGGCCCGCTGGTCCAACTCGGTCCAGTCGAGGTCTGTGGTGGTCGGCTTGGTGCTCACCCTGGGTCAGGGCTCCTCTCCACATGTTCGGTTACCGGTCCACGGGCACACGCCCACACCGGCTGCCGGTGCACTGGGTGCCCACCGGCCGCTGTCGAGCCTACCCCCGTAAGGACGTGCGTTTTTTCGAGTGTTTCCAGACTGCCGGGCCTTGCGGGGATCCGCCTCCCGACTGGCCGGGAAGGCGTTCGGCACATGAATACGCAGCCGCTCATCTGACTGCTCAACCGAGCCTCCTCCCGGCTCTCCCGAGACGCCTGCCAACACGACCCCACCCCCGCGAAGGTCGGGGTATGGGCAACGTCTAAAGTGGCGTGGTACGCGCGAGCCTTTACCGGGACTTCACAGGGGAGGCTTGCTGGGATGTCTCTGTCAGGGGTGTGCGTGACGGCCGTCGAATCCCGTCCAGCGGGGGTACTCGGTGCGAGCGAGAGCCCGAGTCACCGGCCGTTCGGGGCCCGTGTCAAAGCTTTCGTGGCGCTGACCAAGCCGCGGATCATCGAACTGCTGCTGATCACCACCGTTCCGGTGATGTTCCTGGCGCAGCAGGGCGTGCCCGATATGACGCTGGTCCTGCTCACCTGCGTCGGCGGGTACCTCTCCGCGGGCGGCGCCAACGCGCTCAACATGTACATCGACCGGGACATCGACGCGCTGATGGACCGCACCTCGCAGCGGCCCCTGGTGACCGGCATGGTCAGTCCGCGCGAGTGCCTCGCCTTCGGCATCACCCTGGCGGTCGTCTCCACCCTGTTGTTCGGCTTCACCGTCAACTGGCTGAGCGCCTGGCTGTCACTCGGAGCGCTCCTCTTCTACGTCGTCGTCTACACGATGATCCTCAAGCGGCGTACCTCGCAGAACATCGTGTGGGGCGGCATCGCCGGCTGTCTGCCGGTGCTGATCGGCTGGTCGGCTGTCACGGACTCCATGTCGTGGGCGCCGATCGTCCTCTTCCTCGTCATGTTCTTCTGGACACCGCCGCACTACTGGCCGCTGTCCATGAAGGTGAAGGACGACTACGCGCGCGTGGGCGTGCCGATGCTGCCGGTCGTCGCCTCCAACAAGGTGGTCGCCAAGCAGATCGTCATCTACAGCTGGGTGATGGTCGCGGTGTCGCTGCTCCTCACCCCCCTCGGCTACACCGGCTGGTTCTACACGCTGGTCGCCCTGGTGGCGGGCGGCTGGTGGCTGTGGGAGGCGCACGGGCTGCAGAACCGCGCGAAGGCCGAGGTGACGGGCGGCAAGCTCAAGGAGATGCGCCTGTTCCACTGGTCCATCACCTATGTGTCGCTGCTGTTCGTGGCGGTGGCCGTGGACCCCTTCCTGCGCTGACCCGCACCGGTCCTTACGGGCCCACGTCACACCGCCCTGCCCTCGCCAGTCGATCTACCCGTGAGTAGCATCCTGCTCATGGCAGACACGCAGCAGGTTGACCAGAAGGCCGAGCGCAAGGTCGCGCGCCTCGCCAAGCAGATCAGCACCTTCGCCAGGGCCCACGGCGGCGCCGAGGGCCAGGTGGCCCACATCGGCGAACGCGGCGCCCGCATCGTCCTCGTCGGCGAGGACGGCGGCTGGGGCGACCTGGTGGCCCCGAGCACCGAGATCGCCCGGCAGGCGGTGGAGAAGGCGGGCATCACCGTCCACGAGTCCTTCGACGGCGAGTTCGCGGCGAAGGTGACGACGGGCCCGTACGAGTGGAAGCGGATGGCGGGCATTCAGATCGGCGGCTGAACAGCTGTTTTCAGGGGCGCGGGGCGGTATCCGACATCGGCTCCGCCGCGTGGCCGCGACCAGCCACATACGGTCCGCAGTCGCCGTACGACCGGTACCACCCGCCCCGGCCGCGACCTCCATCCCGGTTAACCCGTTAGGACGGTATGCAGCCGTCCACGGGGGAGCCCGGATGATCGAAACGCCGTCCCTGGTGGACCAGTACTGCCACGGAGTGCTGCGTACGGAGCTCGGCCTGGGGACCTTCGAGACCCAGCTCGCCCGGACCGAAGGCCCCCCGGCCGCAGGCACCACCCTCTTCGACACCCAGACCGGTTTCGCGGTACGGCGCTGGTGTCCCCCGCTCCTCGGCCTGGAACCCCACTGCCCGCCCGCCCGCTACCTCGCCCGGCGCCGTGAACTCGGCGTCCTGGAGGCGGGCCGGCGCCTGCTGCGCGGCAGCGGCATCACGACCTACCTCGTCGACACCGGCCTCCCGGGTGATCTCACCGGCCCCGCGGAGCTGGCGTCCACCGGCGCCGCCCAGGCCAGGGAGATCGTCCGGCTGGAGTTGCTGGCCGAGCAGGTCGCCGACACCTCCGGGACCGTCGAGTCCTTCCTCGCCAACCTCGCCGAGTCGGTGCACGGCGCGGCGGCGAACGCGGTCGCCTTCACCTCCGTCGCCGGCCTGCGGCACGGCCTCGCGCTGGCCCCCGAGCCGCCCGGACCCGGTGAGGTGCGAGGCGCGGCCGGCCGCTGGCTGGCGGCCCGCCGGGTCGGCGGCGAGCTGACCGACCCGGTTCTCCTACGGCACCTGCTGTGGATCGCCGTGGCCTCCGGTCTCCCGCTCCAGCTGCACGCGGGCCTCGGCGAGCCCGGCGCCCGGATCGACCGTACCGACCCGGTCCTGCTGACCGACTTCGTCCGGGCCACCGCGGGCCTCGGCACCGACCTGGTCCTGCTGCACGGCTACCCCTACCACCGCCATGCCGCCCACCTCGCCGGCGTCTTCCCGCACGTCTACGCCGACTCGGGCGCGGCCCTGGTCCGCACCGGCGCCCGGGCCGCGACGATCCTCGCCGAGATCCTGGAACTGGCCCCCTTCGGCAAGATCCTCTTCTCCAGCGGCGCCCACGGCCTGCCCGAACTGCACGTCGTCGGCGCCCGCCTCTTCCGCGAGTCCCTCGCCCGGGTCCTCGGCACCTGGGTCGCCGAGGGCGCCTGGTCGCTCGGCGACGCACAGCGCGTGGCCAAGCTGATCGCGGCGGGGAACGCGAGGCGGGTGTACGGCCTGGACTGAGCCGCGGGGACCGGGCGCAGGCCGACCGGGACACCGCCGCCGCTGGCGCCGCTGCCGGACCGGGAACCCGGCGGTTTCGTCGTGCGCGCGGGCCGGCTGATCCCCGAGCGGGAGCCGCTCGACCGGCCACCCGGGCTCAGGGCGCCGGCCGAGGAGTGGACCGCGCGCAGGGCCCGGCCGGCCCGGGACTACTGGGGGCCGGCCAGCGACGCGCTCACGGCGTCGTACGACTGAGCGGGCACCTCGGCCGTCACTTCGGCGCGTTCCCGCAGGGAGAGCAGGACGCGCAACACGCCGATCCACACCAGGCAGGAGCCGAACATGTGGAGGCCCACCAGGACCGTGGGCAGATGCGTGAAGTACTGGACGTAACCGATCACGCCCTGGCCGAGCAGGATCAGGAAGAGGTCACGGGTGCGGTCGCGCGGCCCCTGCGGAGCGTTGACGCCCCGCAGGAAGAACCAGAGCGCGAAGGTCAGCGAGACCACGATCCAGGCCAGGACCGCGTGCAGCTCGGCGACGCCCTCCCAGCTGACGTCGATGCGCTCCACCTTGCCGGAGTCGCCCGGGTGCGGTCCGGCGCCGGTCACCACCGTGCCCACCGCGATGAGCAGCAGCGACACGACCACCAGGGCCCACACCAACTGCTGCACGGCCTTGCCGACCAGCGGGCGCGGCTCGGCGTCGCCCTCGCGGGTGCGCTGCCACATCAGGGCGGCGACCGTGATGAGGGCCGTCGCCAGCAGGAAGTGGGCGGCGACGGTGTACGGGTTGAGGCCGACCAGCACCACGACACCGCCGAGGACCGCGTTGCTCATCACGATCCAGAACTGCGCCCAGCCCAGCCGGGTCAGGCTGCGCCGGTACGGCTTCTGGGACCGGGCGGCGATGATCGCCCACCCGACCGCCGCGCACAGCACATAGGTCAGCATGCGGTTCGTGAACTCGATGGCGCTGTGGTAGCTCAGCGCGGTCGTCGGGGTCAGCGAGCCGTCGGTGCACTCGGGCCAGGTCGGGCAGCCGAGGCCGGAGCCGGTGAGCCGGACCGCGCCGCCGGTGACCACGATGACCACCGACATCACGAGGGCGGCGAGGGCCGCGCGCCGGACGGTCCGGGGATCCGGGGTCCAGCGGTCGGCGATGAAGGCGAGCGGATTGCGCACGGCCGCTACGGCATCGGCGGGGGTCAGCTTTGGCACGCGCACCATCGTAGGGCGCCGCTTGTGCATGAATTCACTTGGGTCGGGGATCCGCCGCCCGTGCCGCGGATCCCGGCGGCGGGCCGGGCGGGTCTGGGCCCGCGGGTCACCCGTCGGCGCTCCGTGTCACCTCCCTGATGTGGGCGGCGTATCGGCGCAGCCCGGCGGCGGTCTCCTCGCCGGGGGCACAGCGGGCCAGCCGTTCGTACACCGCGACGAGAACGGGATGGCAGCGGCCCAGACGCTGCTCGAAGATGCTCCTGGCCTTGTCCAGGACCTCCCCGGCGTCGCACGCGTCGCCGGTGGCCAGCTGGACCTTCCGGCCCGGGGGGCCCGCGACCAGCAGGACCTCACCCAGGCGCGAGAGAGACTTGGCCCGGTACGGGTGGTCCTCCTTGTAGGCGCTGACATAGATGGCCTCCGCCTTGAGGAGGTCCTGCTCCGCCTCCTTCGCCCGGCCCTGGGCCAGGCGGAGCGATCCGCGCTTGTTGAGACAGGCCGCGTACTTGTGGTTCTCCGCCTCCCGGCGTTTCCGGTGCTGGTCCACGGCCTGGGACAACAACTGGTCCGCCTCGCGCAGCTGCCGGGCGGCACCGCGGCGCAGGCGCAGCCGCAGAAGGGGCGACCGGGTCTTCCTCGCGAGGGCACGGGTGGCCTCGCCGCGCCGTCGCACCACGTCGGCCAGGAACTTCTCGACCTGGGCCGTCTCGAAGTTGTCACTCTCCGGGTTGGGCGGAAAACGTGAGAGGGCCAGCCGGAGGTGTTCCTCGGCGGCCTGCAGGTTCCCCCGGTCCTGCTCCAGGATTCCCTTGCAGAAGACGAGCTCGGCGCGGAAGAGAGTGTGCTCGGACGGCTCCTCGCCGTCCTGGGCCGGGATCAGGGTCTCGGCCGTGTCGTAATGTGCGAGCGCCTGGGAAAGGTGCCCCGCGTTGCGCTGGATCTGGCCCAGCTTCATCTCGGTGCGTGCCCGGTCGAGTCCCAGCCATTCCAGGCCCCCCTCCCGGAACAGTCCCATCGCCTGGGCGACGGATCGCTCGGCCTCCGCGAACTTGACCCGCTCACGCAGGACGTCCGCTCGCAGTAGCAGGCACTCCGCGTGCAGCCGCAGCAACCCCGAGCGCTCCTCGTCGGTCGCGCAGCGCGACTGCGTGCCCGCGCAGTCCTCGTGCACCGAGCCGCACTCCTTCTCGGCGGCCTCGAGATCGGCCAGCCGGTACTTCTGGCGTGCCACGTCCAGCAGGGACTCGATGCGTTCCCGGTCGCCGCCGATTCCGCTCGCCCGTATCGCGGCTTCGTGCGCGTAGTAGGACAGGACGTCCCTCTGGTAGACGCCGCGGTGCTCCTGGTAGTCCCCCGCCTGGTGCATCAGGCGCGCCAGCGCTTCGCGGGCCGACGTATCACCGTGCGGGTCGGTGGCCCACGCGCCGTCTTCCTCGATGGCTCTTCGGATGGCCTGGACATGCGGCATCAGGCGCTCCCTGCCTATCTCGCCGTCGTCCTGCCCCGACGGTGCGCCGGACGCCTGCGCGAAGGCGGCCTCCACGACACGGACGATGGCCTGCGACCACATGGCACGGGCCGCGGCGTCCATGCCTTCCTTCACGGAACGCTGGATCTGCAGGTGCATGCTGTAGTGGCCGGAGTCGCCCTGGCCGCTCCTGCCGACGCTGAGCAGCCAGCGATCGCTGAGCAGCCGTGTCACCTTGGCGAAACCGTGTTCCTCCGCGAGCAGCATCTGCAGCGACGGCGGCACCAGTGGCCGGAACTGCGGATCGCGCAGGAGCTGCCGCGGGATGCCCTCGGGGGCCAGGAACGCGCACAGGCGCAGCAGGTCCTGGGCCCTGGGCTCCGCGTCGACGACCCGTGCGATGGCGAGCCCGATGGTGGCGTCCGCGTCGGCTCCGATGCCCGGGCGCTCCCGCAGCTTGCGCAGATAGTCCTTGGCCGGCACGCCTTCCGCGTTGATGTAGCTGCCGGCCTGGACGAGGGACAGCGGCAGCCAGCCGAGGGCGCTGCCCAGTTCGTCCAGCACCCGGGTGGCATCGGCGTCGTCGGTTCCGGTGTCCCGGGAGCTGATGCGCGCCTGCAGGAGGACCAGTCCGTCTTCGGGGCCGAGCTGGCGCAGTCCCACCCGCTCCGCCGCGATGTCGTACTTCTCCAGAACGTTGATCACCTGCGTCGTGATGACCACCGCGCCCGAGACATCCGTGGGCAGGAGGAAGGGACGCATGTCCTCCCGCTCGCTGCGCAGCGGCCCCAGGCTTCGGTCCTGGACGTCGTCGTACACCAGTAGCCAGTCCGGCTCCTCCCTGAGCCGGCTCCACAGCCGGTTGAGGACCACACTCTTGGACTCGTGCCCGGGGACGTCCAGAAAGGCCGCCAGTTCCAGGAGCTGGCTGGTGAGGAGTCCGTACGTCGATGCCCTGAGCCACCAGACGAGGGCTCCGGTCTCGTCCCACCGCTTCTTGGCGAAGTGCGCCGCCAGTTCGGTCTTGCCGACACCGCCCATACCGTGGATCACGCAGACCCGTAACGCGCCGGGGTTGTCCTCCTGGAGTCTCAACTTGGCGGCGACGCTTTGGAGTTCCTCGTCCCGTCCGACGAACGGCTCTGAACGGCTGGGGATTTTCAGGTGGGATGTACGACGCTCGGTTCTGGGACGATGGACGCCGTAGTAGCCCGACAGCGCGGACACCCCGCCCAGCACACCGGCGGAGGTAGCGAGAGACAGGAGGGTCGTGCCATGAGTGTCCTGTGCGATCACGGACAGGAAGGCCGCCCCGGCACCGGTGACATAGCTCAGGGCGACCTTGATCCGCCGGCGCGTGACAAGTGACCGGCTGCTGTAACTGAGTGCCATGGCGCCTCCCCCGAAACCGCCCGCAGTACTGTCCATTGTCCCCGTTGGCCGTCTGCGCGAACAGAGAGTGGCACGAGGCCGGCGGCAGACCGCCCGACCCACTGCGCGGCGGCCGTGTCCGCCGAGTTCCGCACAGTGGCCCCAACACCCGGAGGTGTGGTGGTTCGGCAGCAGACAACCCCAGGTCAGGACGGCGAAGTGAGCGAGGGTCTGCACATCGGGCTCGTGCACTGGGCGTTCCCGCCCTGCGTGGGAGGAGTGGAGACACATCTGTGGTCGTACGCACGGGCTCTGACGGGCAGAGGCCTCCGGGTCACCGTCTTCACCGGGACCGCGGGGGCCCGGTCACCGGGCGACGGGATCCGTATCCGGCAGCACCGGCTGCTGGATCTGTCCCGGCCGCACCGGCAGGGCGCCGGAGCCGTCCACGAGATGCGGGACTGGTTCCGCGCCGAACTCACCGGGCCGGATGACGGGATCCGCCTCGTGCACGGCCACAACCTGCACCAGTTCTCCGCGGTTCCGGCCCGTGCGCTGCGGCTGCTCAAGGACGAGCTGGGGCTGGTGCTGCCGCACACCTACCACAACCTCAGAAGGATCCCGGAGGACGAACGGATGGCCAGGGAGTGTGCCGTGTGGGACACCCACCACGCGGTGTCGGACTTCCTGGCCGGGGAGTGCGCCGACGTGCTCGCGCAGCCCGTCAGCCGCACCTACCTGGGCGTCGACACCAGCGCCTTCCTCGACATTCCCGAACTGGACGAGACCGGCGGACGGCCCATCGTGCTGCTGCCGGCCCGTCTCGTCCCCAACAAAGGGGCCGAGCTTGCCATTCTCATGGTGCGCGACATCATCGCCCGTGGCCGGAACCTCTCGCCGCAGGGTCCCGCGGTGCGGCCCCGGCTGGTGCTGACCAATCCCTCCACCACGGTGGACTTCCGTCACGAAGCCGAGGGCTTCCGGGCACGTCTGCGTCGGCTGATCCATGAATGCGGTCTGGAGGAAGGGCCGGGCAAGGACGTGGAGTTCAGGGAGGCCGGCGTGGACGACATGCGCAAGCTGTACGAGGAGGCCGCGGTCGTGGTGTACCCGTCGCGGTTCGCGGAGCCCATGGGGCTCGCCCCGCTGGAGGCCATGTGCGCGGCTCGTCCGGTGGTCGCCATGAGTGTGGGGGGCCTCGGCGAGAGCGGCGGCATTCTGGTCGCACCCGGTGCGGGGGAGAGCGAGGAGAGGCTGGCCGCCAGGTTCGCGGACGAGGTGTGGCGGCTGCTCGGCGAGCCGTCACTGGCTCGGCGGATCGGGGCCGCGGGACGCGCCCACGTGCGTGCGCACTTCGATCTGGGGCACGTCCACGTGGACCCGATGCTCGACGAGTACCAGCGCCTGCTGGCCACGCGGGCGTAGCCGAGCCCCTCGCCACCGACGGGGAGGGGCAGTGCGTGGGTCCGCCTCGCGCACTGCCCCGGCCGGAATCAGCCGTTCTCCACCCGCCATCCCGCGGGCAGCCCGGAGCACTTGCCCTCGCCCGCCGCGGTGACCTCCACGTCCAGGGTGTGCCCGGCGAGCACCAGCCCCTCCACCAGGAGCGGCGCCGGATGGGCGGGGTCGATGGTGAGGACGCGTCGGGCGGCGTCGGGCCGCAGCCCGAGCAGAGCCGTCAGCAGCGCCACTCCCGACGCCGCCGACCAGCCCTGCGGCCGGCAGGTGGCTGGGTAGGGCAGCGGCGGCGGGGAGGCCGGCTCCCGGGTCTCCCCGCCGTAGAGCTCGGGCATCCGGTGGTCGAAGTGCATCGACGCGTCGAGCAGCCCCTCGGCCAGCACCAGAGCCTCCCGGCGATGCCCGGTGGAGCACAGACCGTGCACGGCGATGGCGGTGTCGTGCGTCCACACGGCGCCGCCGTGATAGCTGAAGGGATTGAAGCCGGGCACCTCCGCCGAGCGGCTGCGCAGCCCCCAGCCCGAACTGAGCCCCGGCGCCGCCAGCCAGGCCGCGACGTCCTTGCTCCCGGCGGCGTCGATGATGCCCGTCGACAGCAGGTGCCCCATGTTCGAGGCGGCGCCGGTCACGGGCTGCCCCTTCTCGCCCACGGCCACGGCCGGATAGCGGGAGGCCGGCCCCGAGGCGGCCTGGATCCAGAACAACTCGGCGAAGCGCTTGCGCAGGGAACCGGCCCAGTCCCGCAGCTCCGCGGCCTGGCCGTGACGGCCCCGGTGCTCCAGCAGCCCGGCCAGACCGACCGCGGCCTCGTACGCGTACCCCTGGACTTCGCACACGGCCAGGGGCGGGCTCACGTGCCGGCCTTCGGCGTCGCGCACCGCGTCGGCGCTGTCCTTCCAGGACTGGTGGCGCAGCCCTCCGGACCGGGAGTGATAGCGCAGCAGGCCGTGCTCGTCCCGGCGGCAGCTCTGCCTGACCCAGTCCATCGCGCGCTCCGCGGCGGGGAGCAGGGCGTCGACGTCGGCATCGGGCATGCCCCAGTTCCAGGCGTCGACGAGCAGGGTGACGAACAGCGGTGTGGCGTCGACGGAGCCGTAGTAGCGGGAGGGCAGACGCAGTCCGTGGCCGTGTTCGGCGTCGGCGGGACGCAACTCGTGCAGGATGCGGCCCGGCGCCTCCTCACGGAAGAGATGGTGCTCGGTGCCCTGACGGCGGGCGAGGGCCCACAGGGTGCCGCGGGCGAGACCGGTGCCCAGCGGCAGCATCATCCGGGCCGCCCAGATCGAGTCGCGGCCGAAGAGCGTGAGGTACCAGGGGCAACCGGCGGCGACGAACTGGTCCTCGGGACCGCCGGTGTCGGCGCGCAGCGGGTCGGCGAGCCGCAGGGCGTCGAGATCCTGGAGCCCCCTGCGGACGAGTTCGACCAGGCGGACGTCGCCGCGCACGGTCGGCTCGGCCCAGGGGGCGGGGGTGCGCGGGGCCACCGGATGGCCCAACGGCGCGGTGTCCGTGCCACCGGTCACGGTGAGCCGGACCGCCCAGCCCGAGTTCCCGGGGAGGACCACCGCGCGCCAGGCGAGGGTGCCCTCCTCGCGGCCCGCGGAGACCTCGGGCTCGGGCCCGGACACCACCTCGACCCGGGCGTGTTGCTCGCCGGACACCCAGGACAGCGACAGCGGGCCGGCCGTGCACGGTACCGCGGGGCCGCGGTACCCGCGCTTGACGTCGGCGACGGCCACCAGATCCGTGGCGGCCGTCAGCGAGAGGCCCAGCCGGCGTGTCTGCGTCCCGGTGTTGCGCACCGTCAGGAGTTCTTCCCCACCGGCGGTGCGGGTCCGTTCAACGATCACCGAGGGATCGTCGGTGCCGTCCCGCGTGTACCGGTGGACCGCGGTGAACTTCACCCGGTCCGGACCCAGCGGCTGCACACCGATGGGCTCGGGTTCGCGGCCGTCGACGAGGAGACGCAGCGTGTGCAGCAACCGCCGGTCGTGGTCGTAGAAGCCGTCGACACGAGCGCCCGTCAGCTGCCCGTCTCGCGGCGAGGCGGTGAAGGCCGGCGCGGTCACGCAGAGAATCACGTCGTGCAGCAGCGGCTGCAGATGCTCCCTCGCGGACGGGTCCAGGGGTTCTTGCACGGGGGATCTTCCCCTTCTGTAGCCCTTACCGAAATGAGACACCAAGGGTGTCACCAGTGGGCCCGCCGCGGGGGGATTCGGAGACGAAATTCGATTCGCGGGTGAGTTCCCGGCCTACTCCCAGCGGAAGAACCGCCCCGCCGCCCCCAGCCCCGCCACCGCCCACACCGCGAGGATTCCCAGGTCGCGCCAGGGTGTCCCGGCGCCGTGCTGGAGTACGTCGCGGAGTCCGTCCGACAGGGCGGAGATGGGCAGCAGGCCCAGGATCTCCTGTCCGGTCGAGCCGAATCTGTCCAGCGGGACGATGACCCCGCCGCCCACGAGGAGCAGCAGGAACACCAGGTTGGCGGCGGCCAGTGTCGCCTCCGCCTTGAGGGTGCCCGCCATCAGCAGGCCGAGGCCGGAGAACGCGGCCGTGCCGAGGACCAGCAGGAGCAGGACGGCGAGGGGGTTGCCGTGCGGGGACCAGCCGAGGGCGAAGGCGATCGCCGTCAGGAGGATCACCTGGAGGATCTCGGTGACCAGGACCGACGCGGTCTTCGCGGCCATCAGGCCCCAGCGCGGCAGCGGGGAGGAGGCCAGGCGCTTCAGGACGCCGTAGCGGCGCTCGAAGCCGGTCGCGATGGCCTGGCCGGTGAAGGCTGTGGACATGACGGCTAGGGCGAGGATGCCGGGGGCGAGGAAGTCGACCGCCTTGCCGGATCCCGTGTCGACGATGTCCACCGAGCTGAAGAGCACGAGGAGGAGTGTGGGGATCACCACCGTCAGCAGGAGCTGCTCGCCGTTGCGGAGCAGCATTCTCGTCTCCAGGGCCGCCTGCGCCGCGATCATGCGGGGCAGCGGGGCGGCACCCGGCTTCGGGGTGTAGGTGCCCGTCGCGGTGGTCATGAGCGCAGCTCCTTGCCGGTCAGCTCCAGGAAGACGTCCTCCAGCGTGTGGCGTTCGACCGAGATGCGGTCCGGCATCACCCCGTGCTGGGCGCACCACGAGGTCACCGTCGCCAGCAGCTGGGGATTGACCTTGCCCATGACCCGGTAGGAACCCGGCGTCAGCTCGGCGGCCGCGGAGTCGGCCGGGAGCGCCTTGAGCAGCGAGCCGACGTCGAGGCCGGGACGGCCGGTGAACCGCAGGGTGTTCTCGGCGCCGCCCTTGCACAGCTCCTCGGGGGAGCCCTGGGCGATCACCCGGCCGGCGTCGATGACGGCGACGTCGTCGGCGAGCTGCTCGGCCTCTTCCATGTAGTGGGTGGTGAGAATGACCGAAACGCCGTCGGTGCGCAGGTCCCGCACCAGGTCCCAGGTGGCCCGGCGGGCCTGCGGGTCGAGCCCGGCGGTCGGCTCGTCGAGGAAGACCAGCTCCGGGCGTCCGACCACGGCCATGGCGAGCGCCAGGCGCTGCTGCTGGCCGCCGGAGAGCCGGCGGTACGAGGTACGGCCGCAGCCGCCGAGGCCCAGCCGCTCGATCAGCGCGTCCACGTCCAGCGGATCCGCGTGCAGCTTCGCCACGTGCCGCAGCATCTCGTCCGCGCGGGCGCCGGAGTAGACGCCGCCGGACTGGAGCATCACGCCCACTCTGGGGCGCAGCTCGGCGGACTGACGTACGGGATCGAGGCCCAGGACGCGCACCGAGCCGGAGTCCGGCCTGCGGTATCCCTCGCAGGTCTCGATCGTCGTCGTCTTGCCCGCGCCGTTGGGTCCGAGTACGGCGGTCACACCCGGCCGGGCCACCAGGTCGAGGCCGTCCACGGCGGATTTCGTGCCGTACCGCTTCACCAGGTCCCGCACCTGGACCACGGGCTCACTTCGCATGGTGACAGAGTCTAGGTACGGCTGCCGTCACCCGGACGGCCGGGTGCTAGATCTCCTCCTCACGGGGTCGATGTACGGCCAGCCATCGCTCGGCGTAGGCCACCGCCGCACGTACGGGGAAGAGCCGCGCCTCGGCCGCGCCGACCGTCCCGCGGACGACGACGGGCCGGTCGCGTTCGAAGTCGTAGCCCAGTTCGTCGAAGCGGTCGGAGGTGATCGACACCTCGGTCACCACCTCCCAGCCGCCGCCCGGGGCGGGCCGGCCGACCGGGACCCGGGGCGACGGTATGCGGTATTCGGCCAGGTGGAAGCTGGTGCAGGTGGCGTAGCCCGCGCCGAGCATGAGCACGCGCGCGTCCAGCTTCTCCAGGCGGGCCAGCGGGCTCCGCTCGCCGAGCCGGCAGTCGGGGGCGTGGCCGTCGACGATCTCGGCCGCGCGGGGACCGACGGCCGCGAAGGAGGTCTGCGGGTGCGCGCTGCGCCGCGCGCCCGGCCAGGTCCGCACGGTCTCCGGGATCACGCCGACGCCGCGCGCGGGGGTGATCCGGGGGTCGTACGACGGCATGGTCGCCCGGATGTCCGCCCACCACTCCTGCGGTACCGGCGGGTCGCGCCACACCGACGGGTCCGAGAGGTCGCCGGTCTGGGTGGGGACCACCAGGGTGCCGTCCTGGCCGAGCGCGTCGAGAAGACTTTCGACGACCGCGACGGCTCCGCCGTTGACCCAGCCGAGGGAACTGAGCGAGGTGTGCGCGAGGAGGGTTTCGCCGGTCTTGACACCGAGCAGTCTGAGCTGCTTCGCGAGGGTGTCCCGGGTGACAAGAGGGCCGGTCGGAGGGGGTGTGGGCATGGTTGGGGAGTGTTCCGGACGGGGCCGCCGACCGCCAGCGGATTGCGTGCGGGATGATCGATCAAAGATCGTTTGCGCAGGTCAGATTAGGTAAACCTAAGTGACGCAGGGCACCGCCTGTCGGTCCGGACGCCGCTTGCCTGGCTCTGAGGAATTACGCAACAATGGCGTTGTGAAAAACGTCGGCGAGGCTCGGGAGACCCCCACGGGTACCCCGCAGGAGGAACTCGCGACCGGTGAGCGTTCGACGCGCAACCGGGTCGCGCGGTCGATCCTGGACCACGGCCCGTCGACCGTCACCGAGCTGGCCGGACGCCTGGGCCTGACCCCGGCGGCCGTACGCCGGCACCTGGACGCCCTGGTCGCCGACGACGTCGCGGAGGCGCGCGAGCAGCGGGTGTACGGCGCGCGGACCCGCGGCCGGCCCGCCAAGGTCTTCGCCCTCACCGACTGCGGCCGCGACGCCTTCGACCAGTCGTACGACAGCCTCGCCGCCGACGCGCTGCGCTGGATCGCCGAGCAGGGAGGCGGTCAGGAGGCGGTCGCCGCCTTCGCGCGGGCCCGGATCGCCGCACAGGCCGGCGCCTACCGCAAGGCGATCGAGGCCGTGAGCCCCGACGACCGCACGGAAGCGCTGGCCAAGGCCCTGAGCAGGGACGGGTACGCTGCAACGGCGCGCACCGCACCGGTCGGCGAACAGCTGTGCCAGCACCACTGCCCGGTCGCCCATGTCGCGGAGCAGTTCCCGCAGCTGTGCGAGGCGGAGACGGAGATCTTCGCCGAACTGCTCGGAACGCACGTCCAGCGGCTGGCGACCATCGCGCACGGCGACGGCGTCTGCACGACGTTCATCCCCAAGATTTCCACTGACGCATCTGCTAGTACGGCCGGGAGGAACCCCGCATGACTCTCCCCACGGAGACTGCCCACCCCGAACTCGAGGGTCTGGGCAAGTACGAATACGGCTGGGCCGACTCCGACACGGCCGGCGCCTCCGCCAAGCGCGGCATCAACGAGGACGTCGTCCGGGACATCTCCGAGAAGAAGTCCGAGCCCGAGTGGATGACCAAGCTCCGTCTCAAGGGCCTGCGCCTCTTCGAGAAGAAGCCGATGCCGAACTGGGGTTCCGACCTGTCGGGGATCGACTTCGACAACATCAAGTACTTCGTGCGCTCCACGGAGAAGCAGGCGGAGTCCTGGGAGGACCTGCCCGAGGACATCAAGAACACCTACGACAAGCTGGGCATCCCGGAGGCGGAGAAGCAGCGCCTGGTCGCCGGTGTCGCCGCCCAGTACGAGTCCGAGGTCGTCTACCACCAGATCCGCGAGGACCTGGAGGAGCAGGGCGTCATCTTCCTGGACACCGACACCGCGCTGAAGGAGCACCCGGAGCTCTTCAAGGAGTACTTCGGAACCGTCATCCCGGTCGGTGACAACAAGTTCGCCTCCCTGAACACCGCCGTCTGGTCGGGCGGCTCCTTCATCTACGTCCCGCCGGGCGTCCACGTGGAGATCCCGCTCCAGGCCTACTTCCGGATCAACACCGAGAACATGGGCCAGTTCGAGCGGACCCTGATCATCGTCGACGAGGGTGCCTACGTGCACTACGTCGAGGGCTGCACCGCCCCGATCTACAAGTCGGACTCGCTGCACTCCGCGGTCGTCGAGATCATCGTCAAGAAGAACGCCCGCTGCCGCTACACGACCATCCAGAACTGGTCGAACAACGTCTACAACCTGGTCACCAAGCGCGCCGTCGCCTACGAGGGCGCGACCATGGAGTGGATCGACGGCAACATCGGCTCCAAGGTGACGATGAAGTACCCGGCCGTCTACCTGATGGGCGAGCACGCCAAGGGCGAGACCCTCTCCATCGCCTTCGCGGGCGAGGGCCAGCACCAGGACGCCGGCTCCAAGATGGTCCACATGGCGCCGAACACGTCGTCCAACATCGTCTCCAAGTCCGTGGCGCGCGGCGGCGGCCGTACCTCCTACCGCGGCCTGGTCGAGATCGGCGAAGGCGCCCACGGCTCCAAGTCGAACGTGCTGTGCGACGCGCTGCTCGTCGACACCATCTCCCGTTCCGACACGTACCCGTACGTCGACGTCCGCGAGGACGACGTGTCCATGGGCCACGAGGCGACCGTCTCCAAGGTCTCCGAGGACCAGCTCTTCTACCTGATGAGCCGCGGTCTGACCGAGTTCGAGGCGATGGCGATGATCGTGCGCGGCTTCGTCGAGCCGATCGCCAAGGAACTGCCGATGGAGTACGCCCTCGAGCTCAACCGGCTGATCGAGCTCCAGATGGAAGGCGCGGTCGGCTAAGCGACCGCCGTCACCGTCAAGCCACTCACGTAAGAAAGCGAGCAGACCGACAGCCATGGCTGAGGCTCAGAACATCCCGGTGGGCAGCACCACCGCCGGCCAGATCGCGGTGGCCGCCGAGTCGACCGTCGCCACGCGCATGAGCGCGCCCCCGTCCTTCGACGTCGCGGACTTCCCGGTCCCGCACGGCCGCGAGGAGGAGTGGCGGTTCACCCCGCTGGAGCGCCTGCGCGGGCTGCACGACGGCACGGCGGTCGCCACCGGCGACGGCCTGAAGGTCGCGGTGGAGGCCCCCGAGGGCGTCACCGTCGAGCTGGTCGGCCGCGACGACCCCCGGCTCGGCCGGGCCGGCACCCCGGTGGACCGGGTCGCCGCCCAGGCGTACTCCGCCTTCGAGCAGGCCGGCGTGGTCACCGTCCCCAAGGAGACGGTGCTCACCGAGCCGATCCGGATCGCCGTGCACGGCCAGGGCGGGGTCTCCTACGGCCACCAGATCATCGAGCTGGGCGCCTTCGCCGAGGCCGTCGTCGTCATCGACCACACCGGCGACGTGGTCACCGCCGCCAACGTCGAGTACGTCCTGGGCGACGGCGCCAAGCTCACCGTCGTCTCCGTCCAGGACTGGGACGACAAGGCCGTGCACGTGGCCCAGCACAACGCCCTGATCGGCCGGGACGCCTCCTTCAAGTCGGTCGTCGTCACCTTCGGCGGCGACGTCGTACGACTGCACCCGCGGGTCTCCTACGCCGGCACCGGCGGTGAGGCCGAGCTGTACGGCCTGTACTTCACGGACGCCGGGCAGCACCAGGAGCACCGTCTGTTCGTGGACCACAACACCCCGCACTGCAAGTCGAACGTGGCCTACAAGGGCGCCCTCCAGGGCGAGCAGGCACACGCGGTCTGGATCGGCGACGTCCTCATCGAGGCCAAGGCCGAGGGCACCGACACCTACGAGATGAACCGCAACCTGGTCCTCACGGACGGAGCGCGGGTCGACTCGGTGCCGAACCTGGAGATCGAGACCGGCGAGATCGTCGGCGCCGGCCACGCCTCCGCCACCGGCCGCTTCGACGACGAGCAGCTCTTCTACCTGATGGCCCGCGGCATCCCGCAGCACGAGGCCCGCCGACTGGTGGTCCGCGGCTTCTTCGCCGAGCTGGTCCAGCAGATCGGCGTCGCCGACATCGAGGAGCGGCTGCTCGCCAAGATCGAGGAGGAGCTGGAGGCCGCGGTCGCATGACCACTTTCGTACGCGCCTGCGGCCTGAGCGAGCTGGAGGACGGCACCCCGAAACGGGTGGAGCTCGACGGCACGCCGGTCTCGGTCGTCCGCACCGGGGGAGAGGTGTTCGCGATCTACGACATCTGCTCCCACGCCAACGTCTCGCTCTCCGAGGGCGAGGTGGAGGACTGTCAGATCGAGTGCTGGCTGCACGGCTCCAGCTTCGACCTGCGCACCGGCAAGCCGTCCGGCCTCCCGGCCACCCGCCCCGTCCCCGTATACCCCGTAAAGATCGAAGGGGACGACGTGCTCGTCTCCCTCACCCAGGAGTCCTGAGGCACCCATGGCAACGCTTGAAATCCGAGACCTGCACGTCACCGTCGAGGCCGACAACGCCACGAAGGAGATCCTCAAGGGCGTCGACCTCACCGTGAAGCAGGGCGAGACGCACGCCATCATGGGCCCCAACGGCTCCGGCAAGTCGACCCTCGCCTACTCGCTCGCGGGTCACCCCAAGTACACGATCACCGGCGGCACCGTCACCCTCGACGGCGAGGACGTCCTGGAGATGTCCGTCGACGAGCGCGCCCGCGCGGGCCTGTTCCTGGCGATGCAGTACCCGGTCGAGGTCCCCGGCGTCTCCGTCTCCAACTTCCTGCGCACCTCCGCCACCGCCGTCCGCGGCGAGGCCCCCAAGCTGCGTACCTGGGTGAAGGAGGTCAAGGAGACCATGGAGCGCCTCGCCATGGACCCCTCCTTCGCCGAGCGCAACGTCAACGAGGGCTTCTCCGGCGGCGAGAAGAAGCGCCACGAGATCCTCCAGCTGGAACTGCTCAAGCCGAAGATCGCGATCCTCGACGAGACCGACTCCGGGCTGGACGTCGACGCCCTGCGCGTCGTCTCCGAGGGCGTCAACCGCGTCCGCGAGACCGGCGAGGTGGGCACCCTGCTCATCACGCACTACACGCGCATTCTGCGCTACATCAAGCCCGACTTCGTCCACGTCTTCTCCGCCGGACGCATCGTCGAGTCCGGCGGTGCCGAGCTCGCCGACAAGCTGGAGAACGAGGGCTACGAGGCTTACACGAAGGGTGGCCCCGTGAGCGGAGCGAACTCAAGGGGGGCCGTCGCGTGACACAGCTGCCGGGCCTCCTCGACACCGAGGCGATCCGCAAGGACTTCCCCATCCTGGACCGGCTGGTCCACGACGACCGGAAGCTCGTGTACCTGGACAACGCGGCGACCTCGCAGAAGCCGCGCCAGGTGCTGGACGCACTCAGTGAGTACTACGAGCGCTACAACGCCAACGTCCACCGCGGTGTGCATGTGCTCGCCGAGGAGGCCACGGCGCTGTACGAGGGTGCGCGCGACAAGGTCGCCGAGTTCATCAACGCGCCCAGCCGCGACGAGGTGATCTTCACCAAGAACGCCTCCGAGTCGCTGAACCTCGTGGCCAACATGCTCGGCTGGGCCGACGAGCCCTACCGGGTGGACCACGAGACCGAGATCGTCATCACGGAGATGGAGCACCACTCCAACATCGTGCCGTGGCAGCTGCTGGCGCAGCGCACGGGCGCGAAGCTGAAGTGGTTCGGCCTCACCGACGACGGCCGCCTCGACCTGTCCAACATCGACGAGATCATCACCGAGAAGACGAAGATCGTCTCCTTCGTGCTGGTGTCGAACATCCTGGGCACGGTCAACCCGGTCGAGGCGATAGTCCGCCGCGCCCAGGAGGTCGGCGCGCTGGTCTGCATCGACGCCTCCCAGGCGGCTCCCCACATGCCGCTGGACGTCCAGGCCCTCCAGGCCGACTTCGTCGCCTTCACCGGGCACAAGATGTGCGGCCCGACGGGCATCGGCGTCCTCTGGGGCCGCCAGGAGCTCCTGGAGGACCTGCCCCCGTTCCTGGGCGGCGGCGAGATGATCGAGACCGTGTCGATGCACTCCTCGACCTACGCCCCGGCGCCCCACAAGTTCGAGGCGGGCACCCCCCCGATCGCCCAGGCGGTCGGTCTCGGCGCGGCGATCGACTACCTCAACTCGATCGGCATGGACAAGATCCTCGCCCATGAGCACGCGCTGACCGAGTACGCGGTACGGCGGCTCGCCGAGGTCCCCGATCTGAAGATCATCGGCCCCACCACGGCCGAGGACCGGGGCGCCGCGATCTCCTTCACCCTCGGGGACATCCACCCGCACGACGTGGGCCAGGTCCTCGACGAGCAGGGCATCGCGGTCCGGGTCGGCCACCACTGCGCCCGTCCGGTCTGCCTGCGGTACGGAATTCCTGCGACCACGCGAGCGTCGTTCTATCTGTACTCCACGCCGGCCGAGATCGACGCACTGGTCGAGGGCCTGGAGCACGTACGGAACTTCTTCGGCTGAAGGGCGTGAGCTGAAACCGTGAAGCTGGACTCGATGTACCAGGAAGTCATCCTCGACCACTACAAGCACCCACACGGGCGTGGTCTCAGGGATGGCGACGCCGAGGTACACCATGTGAACCCGACGTGCGGCGACGAGATCACCCTCCGAGTGAAGTACGACGGCACGACGATCGAGGACGTCTCGTACGAGGGCCAGGGCTGCTCGATCAGCCAGGCGAGCGCCTCCGTACTGAACGACCTCCTGGTCGGCAAGGAGCTGGCCGACGCGCGGCAGATCCAGGAGACCTTCCTGGAGCTGATGCAGTCCAAGGGCAGGCTCGAACCCGACGACGCGATGGAGGAGGTGCTGGAGGACGCGGTCGCGTTCGCCGGTGTCTCCAAGTACCCGGCCCGGGTCAAGTGCGCCCTCCTGAGCTGGATGGCATGGAAGGACGCGACGGCTCAGGCGCTGGGTGGCGCGGCCGACGTCGAAAGGAAGACGGCATGACCGACACCGTTGAGATGAAGCCGGCCTCGGAGGAAGAGCTCCGCGAGGCGCTGTACGACGTCGTAGACCCCGAGCTGGGCATCGACGTCGTCAACCTCGGCCTGATCTACGGCATCCACATCGACGACGCGAACATCGCGACGATCGACATGACGCTGACCTCGGCGGCCTGCCCGCTGACGGACGTCATCGAGGACCAGGCCAAGTCCGCCACGGACGGCCTCGTCAACGAACTGCGCATCAACTGGGTCTGGATGCCCCCGTGGGGCCCCGACAAGATCACCGACGACGGCCGCGAGCAGCTGCGGGCGCTCGGGTTCAACGTCTGACACCCGCGTAGCGAAAAGCGGCGGCACCGGGCAGGTGCCGCCGCTTTTCGCGTGCTCAGGCCAGGGGATCCACCAGGCGGAACGCCGAGTCCGCGCGGTAGAGGTCGCTGTTCTGGTAGGAGACCAGTTTCAGCTGGAAGTTCTGGTGACGCAGGAAACGGCCCGGGTAGTTCACCGACTCCAGCATGACCGCGCCGGAGTAGGCCGAGGTCCGGGCGCAGAAGGTGGCGTCCTGGTGGAAGAGGGACGAGCCGTCGCTGCGGTCGGCGCGCAGCACGAAGTTCCGGTGGCGCAGGTACTTCCCGTCGGACGTCCTGAACGAGTAACAGGAGCTGTTCGCAAGGCCCTTGACGACGGTGAACGTGGAGTCCTCGCGGGACTCCGAGCCACGTACCGGGTCGAGCTTCACGTAGCCGTCGCTCACGTGCCAGTAGCGGTCCGGGTAGTTGACCGAGCGGACCGACCTGTGGGTGGGGGACTGCTGTGTGGAGCCGCCCGAACCACCCGAGCCGCCCGAACTGCCCTTGGACGGCGCGGACTTGGAGGGCTTCGCGTTGGAAGGCGAGGCCTTCGGGGTGGTGCCCGGTGCCGTGGCCGACGCCGTGGCGGAGGAGGACGGGGTGGGCGAAGTCGTCAGCATGCCTGACTTGTCCTTCGCGGGGGTGGCCGGTCCCGTCGCCGTCGGTGAGGCGAAGGAGAGCAGGCCGGGGCCGTGGTCGAGGGCCGCGTCGGTCGGCGGGGGAGGCGTCGCCGACGCCTGGTCAGGGGTGGTGCGGCTGACGGCTATCGCGGTGATGCAGGCGACGACCGTGGCGATCGCCAGCGTGCCGGCCAGCCAGAGTCTTCGGGTTCCGGGAGCCCGTGAGGTGTCGGGGACCCAGCCGTTCTCCCACGGGGGGTGCGGCGGGGGTTGGGGGGTGGTTTCTGGCATGCGCTTTTTCCTCCAGCGGCGCCAAGGCAGCGGCAGCCGGGGGTGTGAGGGTGAGGTGGGTGAAGTGTGAAGCAGTGATGGATCACAGAGGTGCACACACTAGTGGAGTCGCGTGGCCGCGGGGAGCCGTTTCAGCTAGCGGTTTCTATGAGAATTAAACATCTTCGTGTGGGAGCAGGGGAGTTCAGACGCGGATCCCGGCGCCCTCCCGCGGATGCGCTGTGCCACGACTGTTGTGTACGGTCGTACACAACGTTGCGTACACTCGTACACATGGGATACCTGACGCTCGCCGGCGCCATAGCCGCCGAGGTCGCCGCGACGACGGCGATGAAGTACAGCGAGGGCTTCAGCAGGCTCTGGCCCTCGCTGGTGACGGCACTGGGATACGTGGTGTCGTTCCTGCTCCTGGCCGCGACGCTGAAGACCGTGTCGATCGGCACGGCGTACGCGATCTGGTCCGGAGTCGGCACCGCGGCCATCGCCGTGCTCGGCCTGCTGCTGTTCGGGGAGGGGCTGAGCCTGGTCAAGGTCGCCGGGATCGTGCTCATCATCGGCGGAGTGGTGGTCCTGAACCTGGGAGGCGCGCACTGATGCCACGCCGTTACGACCCCGAGCGCCGGCAGCGGATCATCGAGGCCGCGATCCGCGTGGTGGGGGAGAAGGGGCTCGCCGGACTCTCCCACCGCTCCGTCGCCGCCGCGGCGGACGTACCGCTCGGCTCGACGACGTACCACTTCAAGACCCTCGACGAGCTGATGGTCGCCGCGCTGCGGCAGGCCAACGAGGGCTTCGCCAAGGCGATCGCCTCGCGCGGCGGACTGGACGACTCCGCGGCGGACCTCGCCACCGCCCTCGCCCGGATTCTCGGCGACTGGCTGAGCGGGGACCGTACCGCCGTGGAGCTGGAGTACGAGCTCTACCTCGCCGCCCTGCGCCGCCCGGCCCTGCGCCCCGTCGCCGCCGAGTGGGCCGACGACCTCGCCGAACGGCTGGCACGGCGCACCGACCCGGTCACGGCGCGGGCCCTGGTCGCGCTGATGGACGGGATCTGCCTCCAGGTGCTGCTGACGGGGACGCCGTACGACGAGGGGTACGCGCGGGAGACGCTGGGGCGCGTGATTCCCTGAGCGGAACGTGTCGCTCCCCTTCCCGTTCCCTCCGGACCGGCGGAGGCACCGTGAACTGCTACCCGGCGTGAAGATCACCGACCACCTGGTCGACACGCCCACCGGCCGCAAGGCCGTCGCCCTGAAGGCGCGCGATCATGAACGGCAAGGTCGTCACCGCTGGTGGCTGGCTCACGACGGCGGTGGTGGACAAGGCCGGCGAGCGCCCCTGACCCCACCCCCCGATCCCGAGCGGCCCGCACCACGGGGGAGTGCGGACCGCCCGGCGTGTCTTCACGGCCCGCCCTCCGAGACGCCCCGCACGCTGGTTCGCCTCCCTGGCCCCCGGCCGGTTAGGTTGCCCTCATGACCGACACGACTGCTCTTCGTCCCACCGGCGCCGTGGCCGCCGGGCTCGCCACCATCGCCGCCGACGGCACCGTTCTCGACACCTGGTTCCCCGCCCCCCGGCTGGTCGCCGAGCCCGGCCCGGCCGGCACCGAGACGCTCTCCGCCGAGCAGGCCGTGGAACTCCTCGGCGAGGGCGCGGCCAAGGCGATCGGCCCGGACCCCCGCCGCAACGTCGAGGTCGTCGCGGTCCGCACGGTCATCGCCTCGATCGACGAGAAGCCGATCGACGCACACGACGTCTACCTGCGTCTGCACCTGCTCTCGCACCGCCTGGTCAAGCCGCACGGCCTGAGCCTGGAGGGCCAGTTCGGCTTCCTCGCCAACGTCGCCTGGACCTCCCTCGGCCCGGTCGCCGTCGACGACATCGAGACGGTCCGGCTGAACGCCCGCGCCGAGGGCCTGCACCTCCAGGTGACCTCGATCGACAAGTTCCCGCGGATGACCGACTACGTCGTCCCGAAGGGCGTCCGCATCGCCGACGCCGACCGGGTCCGCCTCGGCGCGCACCTCTCCGAGGGCACGACCGTCATGCACGAGGGCTTCGTCAACTTCAACGCCGGCACGCTCGGCACCTCGATGGTCGAGGGCCGCATCTCGGCCGGTGTCGTCGTCGGCAACGGCTCGGACATCGGCGGCGGCGCCTCCACCATGGGCACCCTCTCCGGCGGCGGCAACGTGATCATCGCCATCGGCGAGCGCTGCCTGGTCGGCGCCGAGGCGGGCGTCGGCATCGCGCTCGGCGACGAGTGCGTGGTCGAGGCCGGCCTGTACGTCACCGCGGGCACCCGGGTCACCATGCCCGACGGCCAGATCGTCAAGGCCCGCGACCTGAGCGGCGCCTCCAACATCCTCTTCCGCCGCAACTCGGTCACCGGCGCCGTCGAGGCCCGCCCGAACAACGCGGTCTGGGGCGGCCTGAACGAGATCCTGCACAGCCACAACTGACCCGCCCGGCTTCCGGGAAGCGTCGAGGAAGAGCGCCCTTCCGGCCTTCGGGCGGGCGCTCAGCCGTCCTGTGGCAGGGATCCCCGGAACTCCGCCAGCGCGGCGAAGTCGGCCTCGCGCAGGCCGACCCGGGGACTGACGTGATGGAGCAGGGCCGGGCCGGGATGGTGGGCGCGGACGTACAGCGTGTCCGCCGGGCTCTGCTCGTCGTCCACCCAGGCGAACGGGCGCCCCTCGGCGTAGGCCACGATCGCCTCCGTCTTCCAGTGGACCCCGTCCGGCCGCTCCGCCAGCAGGCCCCGGCCGAAGTCGACGTACGGCAGCTCGGGCAGGCCGACGACCGGGGCGATCCAGTGGTTGGCCTCGGCCATCCAGGTGGTCGCCCAGCACAGCTCGTAGCCGAGGGCGAGCAGGGCGGGGCCGTGGGACGGGTTCAGCCACACCCGCAGGGGGCGCCCGGGGCGGACGGTCGCCCGGATCGTCGTATAGCCCTCGGGGCGCCGCTCGGGTTGCGCCGCGTACGGGTTGAGGGGGCCGTCGACGTCCAGGAACAGCAGGGGGCGGCTCACGGGGCCAACGTACGGCAGCGTGCGCGCGGAGCGCGGGTGAATATTCTCGCGCCGGACAGGCATAGTCGCGCCGCTCCGCACGCGTCACCACGGGTACAGGGCCCGGACACCAGGTGGGCCCGGGGGAAGAGAAGGTGACGATGGATGCGGAACTGGACGAGAGCTTCCGGGAGTTCGTGGACGGCCGGTCCTCGGCGCTGCTGAGGACCGCCGTGCTGCTCGCCGGCGGCGACCGGCACGCGGCCGAGGACCTGCTGCAGAACGCCCTGATCAAGGCGGCGGGCCGCTGGCACCGCATCGACGAGCCCGAGGCCTATGTCCGGCAGGTCCTCTACCGGCAGCAGATCGGCCGCTGGCGCCTGAAGTGGCGCCGGCGCGAACTCAGCGTCGCCGAACTCCCGGAGAGCCCGCCGGCCCCCGACACCGCGTCCGCCGCCGAACTGCGCCTCGTCCTGCGCACGGCCCTGTCCCGGCTCACCGCCCGCCAGCGCACGGTGCTGGTCCTGCGCTACTTCGAGGACCTGCCGGAGGCCGACGTGGCCCGGCTGCTCGGCTGTTCCGTCGGCACCGTACGGTCCACCACCCATCGCTCCCTGGCCCGGTTGCGCACCCTCGCACCCGAACTGGCCGCCCTCGACCCGGATCCCGGCCGCGCACAGCCGCCGTCCCGTGACTACTCGCCCGTGGAGGTGCGGCCGTGAACGTCGAGGAACTCCTCCGAGACGCCCTGCGCGAACAGGCCGCCGAACAGCCGTCGGCGGGACCGGGTTTCGCCGACCGGGTGCTGGCCGTCCGCCGGCGCCGCCGTACCCGCCGGCTCGCCGCCGTGGCCGCCGCGACGACCGCCGTGGTCGCCGTCGCGGTGGCGGTGCCGCTGCTGGACTCCGGGAAGAGCGATGTGCGTCCGTCCGGGGTCGTGCAGCGGAACGGGATCACCGGCCACCCGGACCAGTCGCCGCCGCGCGAGCTCATCGCGGCCGGCCGGACGGCGCTCGCCGCGTACTACACCTGGCGGACCGTGCCGCAGACGGACGACAAGGGCATCGGCGTCCGCACGTACCGGCTGCTCGACCAGGGGACCGGCACCTACGTGAAGGACTCCCGGTGGTCCTTCGTCGCCGTCGCGCCGGGTCTGCGGACGGCCGCCGTGCTGGAGCAGAACCTGCCCGTCCGCCGGATCGGCCTGCTCGACCTCGCGACGAGGAAGGTCGAGCGGTGGATCCCGGTCGAGCACGGGGTCGGCGGACTCGCCTTCTCGTACGACGGGACCCGGCTCCTGGCGACGACGTACGGCGACAACCCCGATGTGCGCGCCAAGGTCGATAACCTCAAGGGCGGCTTGGAGTGGGGGCCCGCGTTCGCCACGTCGACCCGGACCGGCTTCTACGACATCGACGTGACCTCCGGCAAGGGCGCCTGGACCGGGGTCGCGTCCGACCGCGCCACCCCCACGCGCGGGGACTTCTCCTACAGCCGCACCGGCGATCAGGTGTACGCCCAGGTCATCGGCAGCAGGGACGGGATGCAGCAGTTCTACGACCTCGACGGCGGCAGGATCGCCGCCCCGGCCGACGAGCGGTACCTGCGGACGGACGTCGACGCACGGCTGTCCCCGAACGGTCGGCTCGCCGCGCTCGGTCTGACCAAGGAGGTCGCCCCCGGGAAGTCGTACTCCTCGATCCGTGATCCCCGCACCGGCAAGGAGATCACCAAGGTCCGCGGCGGCGACCTGCTGGCCTGGGCCGACGACCGGCGGCTCGTCGCCTGGGAGCGGGCCAGCGGCCTGGACGAGCCGTACCGGGCCCGGCTCGTGCTGGTGACGATCGGCAGCGACAAGATCGTGCCGCTGAGCGGGGTCCAGAAGCAGATGTACGACTATCTCAAGGCGTGGCAGCCCGTCTTCGCCCGCCGCTGATCAGCCGGCCGCGAGCTCCTCGTACACCGCCCGCAGCCCGTCGGCCGCCTCCCGGCCGGCGGGCCGCAGCGGCGCCCGCACCGGTCCCGCCGGCCGGCCGAGCGCGGTGAGCAGCGCCTTCGACGTGACCGTGCCCGGCAGCCCGGCGGCCGTCATCGCCTCGATCAACGGCGTGGTCCGCAGTTGCAGTTCGGCGGCGCGAGCGGTGTCCCCGGCGTCGAACGCGTCCAGGATCGCCGCGACGCGGGACGGGACGACATTGGCCACCGTGCTCACACAGCCCGCCGCACCCACCGCGTACAGGGCGAGGATGTGCTCGTCGCAGCCCGTGTAGTAGGCCAGTCCCGTGCGCGCCAGCACCTTCTGGGCGCCGAGGAAGTCGTACGAGCAGTCCTTGACCGCCACGATCCGGGGGTGCGCGGCGAGCCGGATCAGTGTCTCCGGCTCGATACGGGTGCCGGTGCGGCCCGGGATGTCGTACAGCATCACCGGCAGCCCGCTCGCCTCCGCCACTTCCAGGAAGTGCGCCTCCAGCGCGTCCTGCGGCGGCCTGCTGTAGTACGGCGACACCACCAGGACGCCGTCCGCGCCCGCCTTCTCGGCCGCGAGCGTGAGTTCGACCGTGTGCAGGGTGTCCGCGGTGCCCACGCCCGCCACGAGGGGCACCCGCTCGCCCACCGCCTCCCGGACGGCCCTGATCAACTCCGCCTTCTCCGTGTCCGTGGTGGTCGGCGACTCTCCCGTGGTGCCGTTCAGCACCAGACCGTCACAGCCCTCCGCCACCAGCTGCGCGGCCAGCCGCCGGGCGCCGTCGAGGTCGAGCGTCCCCGCCCCGGTGAACGGCGTGACCATCGCGCAGAGGGTGCGGCCGAAGGGGCGGGGCGATCGGGGCGAGCGGGTGGTGTCGCGTGGGTTCGTCATGGGGGTAGTCTCGGCAACGCGACAGCTTAGCTCCACTTAATTTTTGTACGAGATACGTCTTAGAAATGCTAAGTCATCGCCAGGTCATCGCTCTCCCGGGCACGCCGAGGCCCTATGTCCAACTCGGCCCCTCATGGGCCACTATGGGCCGGACGGTCACCGACGGCAGGTCATGGGAGGCGTCATGAAGCTCGGCAGGGCACTGGCCACCGGGGTCGCTCAGGAGCGGCCGCTCGTCCACGTCGAAGAACCCGAGATCCCCGAAGAGAGCCACGAGCCCCAGACCGTGTCGGTGCCCGAAGAGGCCCCGGCCGCCCGATGAGGCTGCGGCTCCCGGCGGAACGCCCGACGGAGCCGCCGACCGGCTACAAGATCGCCCACCCGGTGCTGTCCCAGGACGGCGCCCGGGCCGGGTTCACCGGCGTGTCGCTGGGCGGCGCGCTGCCGTACGGAGTGCTGGACGACGCGTCCTGCGTCTACGGCCGACGGCACCGCCCGCCCGCGCGGCTGTGCGACTGCGGCTTCCACTGCGTGCACGAACGCGCGGCCGCCGAGGCCCTGCTGTGCACCGCCGAGCACCGGGCGGCCGTGCTGCTGGAGGTCTCCGTGCTCGGCGCCTACATCCGCTTCGAACGCGGCTTCCGCTACGCCCGGCAGCGGGTCCGCACGGCCACCGTCGGCTCGTGCGCCTGCGGTGGACCGGCCGTGGCGCTCGCCGACGCGGGCTGGGGCAGACCCGGATGGCGGGCCCTGGCGGCCGCCTGCGGAGGCTGTGTACGCGCCCGTACGTCCGTCTCGCTCGCCGGGTTCGCCCGGCTGGCCGGAGCCGGGCTGCGGGTGGCCGCCGGGGCTGCGGAGGCGGTCGCCGCCGCGCCGGCGCCGGTGCCCGGCGAGGGCTTCGGGGTGCCCGAACTGGTCGCGGAGGCGGCCCTGTTGCAGGCCCGCCTCGACTGGTTCCAGAGTCAGCTCGCACGGCTCGGCGAGCGGGGGGAACGGGGCTGACGGACGGGGCGCCCCGCCTGACCGTCGGCGACCTGGGTACTCGGAAGGTCCGCAGGCACAAGCGGACGCCGACGAGACCCGGAGGGGCAGTACCGATGACGAAGAGGACCGCACACGGAACGGGGGCCCGAATCGCCGACACCGCGGGCTCCTTGGCGGCGAAGGCAGACCTCAAGGGGCGCACCCAGGCCCGTGCCGCCGATCTCAAGGACAAGGCCGGCGCCCTGACCGTCCAGCTGCGCCAGACCGCCACCCGGGCCGGCCATCAGACCCAGGGCCGGGCGGCGAAGGGCGGCCACACGACCCAGGAGCACATGGCGAAGGCGCGGCACACGCTGCAGGAGCGGGCGTTCAGGACCGGACACGCGGTCCAGGAGCAGGCGCTCAGGACCGGACATGCCGTCCAGGAGCGGGCGGGACGGATGGGCCATCTGGCGTCCGAAAAGGCCGTCGAGGCGGGCCACGCCGCAGAGGGGCGCGTCCCGCAGTCCGCGCGCACGGCCGTCCGGGGCGCCCTGCGGCACGCCCGCCCGGTGCTGGTCGCGGGCGCCGCACTCGCCGTCGCCGGTGCCGTCGCCATAGGGGCCCGGCGCCGGGACAGGCGCGACTGAGGCCGGCCCAAGGGGGCTTCCTCTCCACCGTCCCACCGAAAACCTGATCCGTCTGGACAAAAAAAGTTTTCGGTGAGACGGTGGAGTCATGCTGGAAGTGACCGTGATCGAGGACCCCGCGGCCGCGGCGGTGTCGCTGGACCCCATACGGGCCAGGCTGCTCGCCGAACTGGCCGCCGCACCCGCGTCGGCCGCGATGCTGGCCGGCAAGGTCGGGCTGCCCCGGCAGAAGGTGAACTACCACCTCAAGGCGCTGGAGCGGCACGGCCTGGTCGAGCTGGCCGGGGAGCGGCGCAAGGGCAATGTCAACGAACGCCTGATGCGCGCGACCGCCGCGTCGTACGTCATCTCGCCGGCCGCCCTGCCCGCCGTACAGCCGGACCCGGACCGCTTCCGCGACCAGCTCTCCGCGCGCTGGCTGCTCGCGCTCGGCGCCCGCCTGGTGCGCGACGTCGGCACGCTGATCAGCGGTGCCACCAAGGCCCGCAGGCAGCTGGCGACCTACGCGTTGGACGGCGAGGTGCGCTTCGCCTCCGCCGCCGACCGCGCGGCGTTCGTGCAGGAGCTGACGGCGGGCGTGAGCGCGCTCATCCGCAAGTACGACGCGCCCGACACGGAGGACGGCCGGGACCACCGGATCGTCGTCGCCCTCCACCCCACGGTCAAGGCCGACCCCGGCCCGACGGCGGACACCGGCCCGACGGCTGAGAACCGCCCGACGGCCGAGATCCACCCCGCGGCCGAGATCCACCCCGCGGCCGAGATCCTCCCGCCGGTCGAGGGCCGGCCCGGGGTCTCGGAGCGGACCATCACCCCCGAATCGGAACAGTAGGCAGCAGGAGCCCCGACATGTCCAAGGAATTCGAGATCGCCCGCGAGTTCGAGGTCGACGCCACGCCCCAGGAGGTGTGGGAGGCGATCACCAACGGCTCCGGCGCCTACCTGTGGCCGATGGACCCGCCCGAGCCCCGGGTGGGCGGCGCGGCGGCCTTCGGGTCGACCGTGACCGCCTACGAGCCCCCGCACCACCTGGTCGTCCGCAGCGAGGACGTCGGGTTCCCGGTCCAGAGCGTCAACCAGCTGGAGCACGTCATCGAGCCGCGGGACGGCGGCCGCCGTGCCTGGGTGCGCTATGTGCACAGCGGGATCTTCACCGACGACTGGGACAACCAGTACGACGGCGCGAGCAGGCACACCGACTTCTATCTGCACACTTTGCGCGAGTACCTGGTCCACTTCGCGCCCCGTCCGGTCACCTTCGCGCAGCTCAACGGCCCCGAGGCGGCCCAGGCGCCGGACGCCTTCGACGCCGTGGGCCGCGCCCTGGGCCTGCCGGACGACCTGGCCGAGGGCGCGAAGGCGGGTGTCCGGGGGCCCGGCGGGCGGACGCTGGAGGCGGTGGTCGACTACCGCAACCCGTACTTCATCGGGCTGCGCACCGACGACGCCCTCGTCCGGTTCTTCGGACGCAACCACTGGGGCGCCCCGGTCGGCATCAGCATCCACGACTTCGCACCGGACGCCGACGCCGAGGCCAACGAGCGCGCCTGGCAGGGCTGGCTGGACGGGGTGTTCAGCCAGCCCTGAAACGAGGGCCTCACGGGCGGAAGCGCAGCACCTGCGGGTCGTGGTCGCTGATCTGGTCGTGGAACTCCGAGTTGACGTGCACGCTGTCGTACTCGAAGTCGCCGCCCCGGCGGATCTCCTTGCTGATCAGGATCTGGTCCAGGACCTGCTCGTTGCCCTGGTAGTCGTAGGTGTAGCGCTCCTTGGTCGGCAGCGACCGGATCGCCGACCAGAGCGCGCCGTGGCTCTCCAGGATCTTGGTGGTGCCGGAGAAGTCGAAGTCGTTCATGTCGCCGAGCGCGATGACGTTCGCGTCCTTCTGGACGTCGAGGATGCTCTTGACGAACGCGTTGACCAGCGTCGCCTGCGCGTGGCGCTGGACCTCCGAGCTGCGCGCCACCGGCTGGTACTGCGCGGTCAGGCCCTGGTCGCCGCCCTTGGAGTTCAGGTGGTTGGCGATCACGAAGACCGTCTTGCCGCGGAAGACGAACTCGCCGGCCAGCGGCTTGCGGCTGGCCGTCCAGGCGGAGTCCGCCGGGGCGACCCGGCCGGGCGAGGCGGTCAGCTGGGCCTCGCCGTGCACCTTGGTGACGCCCACCGCGGTGGTGGAGTCGCCGCCCGCGCGGTCGACGAAGGACACCCGCTCGGGGTTGAAGAGGAAGACCTGGCGGATGTTGCCGCCGGGCTCGCCGCCGTCCTTGTCGTTGACCGGGTTGATGGAACGCCAGGCGTACTTCGGGCCACCGGCCGCGACGATCGCGTCGATCAGCTTGTTCACCGTCACGTCGGCGGCGACCGTGCCGTCGTCCGTCGCTCCGTTGTCGTCCTGGATCTCCTCCAGGGACACGATGTCGGGCGACTGGAGGTTGTTCACGATCGCGGCGGCGTGCGCGGCGAAGGTGCCGTCGGAGGGGTCGAGGTTCTCGACGTTGTAGGTGGCGACGGCCAGCTCGCTCTTCGACTGCTTCTTCGTCGTCTCGCGCTGCAGGCCGCCGCTCTTGAGGGTGCCCAGCTCGCTCGCGACGAGGGTGTAGCCGCCGAACTGGTTGTAGTCCAGCGGGCCGGTCGTGGCGCCGGCCAGCGTGTCGCCGACGTTCGCCTCCGGGAAGTCGGCGGTCGAACCAAGGGACTGGATCTGGAGGCGGCCGGTGTTCTGGTCGTCGTAGGAGCGGTACAGCGTGCCGCCGCGGACGGTGCGGTTCTCGTGCGGCTTCACCGTGACCCACAGCTCGGCGTACGGGTCGGTGGCGGTGACCACGCGGGTGTCGCGGACCCGGACGTTCATGCCCTCCAGGGACTCGTAGTAGTCCAGGGCGTACTTCTTCGGCTGGAGCGTCAGGCCGTTGATCGAACCGGCCGCGGCGGTGTCACCCGCCGGGGTGTACTTGGCCGGCACCGACTTCTTGTCGATCACGACCGGCGCCGGGACCGCGTTGCCGGTGGAGACCGTGGTGACCGTCGGCTTGGTGATCTCGGTCAGCGACTGGTTGCCGGTGGTGGCGCCGCCCGGGACGTACTCGGAGACCGTGCCGGTGACCGTGACGGAGTCGCCGACCGCGACCTTCGGGGTGGAGCTGGTGAAGACGAAGACGCCCTCACTGGTGGCCGGGTCGGCGTCCGGCGTCGGATCCTGGAGCCAGAAACCCCGCGAGGAGCCGTAGGTGCGCGTGGCCGTGACGACGCCGGGGACGTCCGTCACCTTCTGGCCGGCGTACGGCGATATGCGCGTGGCGCCCTGGACGTCGTGGATGCGCAGCCCGTCGGCCTGGGCGGGCGAGGTGAGGGCGACGGTGGACGCCGCGCTGCAGACGGCGGCGACGGTGAGCGCGGCGAGACGCGCGGAAGACCTGCTCGGCAAGGAAATCCCTCCGGGGACATAAACGGTGCCGGGACGAGGGTGCGTCATGGAGTGGGCATGACACGCGTAGACAAGGAGTGCACACTTGTCCCCCCTGATTTCTACGCGCGTCAATCTCGTCCTTGCATAGGGGAGTTGTCAAGGTTTCAGCCATGTACGGAGCCCGGCGAGGAGATGAACCGGGTGGCATGGGTCGAAATCCGTCTAGGCTGAGCGGCTGAGGCGTACGGCGTCCCGATGGTCGTACGGCCGTCGTACGGAGTCCATGTCGTCGTACGACCGTAGAGGCGTCCGAGGAGAACCACCCGATGTCAGACAGCTCCCCCCTGCCGCCGGTGCGGTTGCGCCCCGAAGCGGAGCTGGCACGCGCCGCGCTGGCCACGCCGCTGCTCTCCCGGGCCGCCCGCCTCGCCCGCTGGGCCGGGCCCGACACCCGCGTCGACGCAGGTGGCGGACTGGTCGAGGAAGAGCTCCCGGCCGCCGCCGAGCTGCTCGGGCTCACCGGGGACGACGCCGCCGCGTACGCCGCCGAGGCCTGGCGGGTCGCCCTGGACACCGGGCTCGTCGAGATCGTCGACGAGGAGGCCGGGACCGTGGCCGCGGGGGAGGAGCTGGCGCTGCTCACCGGGGGCTCCCCGCACGACGTCCTCGCGGTCTGGCTGGCCGCGCTGGAGACCGTGATCGGCGACGCGAGCGTGCCCGACCTGGACGGAATTGTCGACGCGCTCGGCGAGGGCGGCGAGGTCGATTTCTCGTCACTCGGCTGGGACCCCGAGGCGGAGGGGGAATTCCTCGACGGCGTCCTCGGCAACCTGTACCTGCTGACGGTGAGCGAAGGCGGTCCCGGCGAGGCGCCGGTGCCGCTGCCCGCGCTCGCCGCGTCGATGATCGTCCCCAGCGACATGGGGGAGCCGACCAACGACGTTCTCGAACAGGTCTCCGACGCGATGATGCGGCTCGACGACCAGTTCCGGATGCTGGAGCCGGTCGGACTCGTCGCCTACCAGCCGGTCGACGAGGCGCTCATGGCCGACGCCGAGGAGGAGCCGGCGGCGGGACCGGTCGACGAGAGCGACGTCACCCGCTACGGCATGGTGCGGCTCACCCCGCTCGGCGCGTACGGGCTGCGGGCGCGGCTGCTGGAGGCCGGGTTCGAGGCGCCGGCGGTCGGGGAGCTCGCCGACAAGGGCGCGGACGCGCTGCTCGACGGTATGGCCGCGTTTCCGCAGGGGGCCGCGCAGGCGGAGACAGAGCGGTGGCTGGCCCGCCGCGAATCCCTCGCCGCCGCAAAGGAGTTGCTGGCCGCCGCGCGTGGCGAGGACGCGGGCGCGCCACTGCGCCGGCTGCGCTGCCAGCAGGCGCTGTCCCTGGTCGGCACCGAGGCCGAGCCGGCGCTCCGCGAGGTCCTCGGCGACCCCGAACTGGGCGGGCTGGCCAGGGTCTGGCTGACCGAGCGCGGCGCCGCCGACGTGCCGGCGCCCTCGCCGGACATGATCTTCTGGCTGACCATCGACACGGTCGCCGCCCAGCTGGCCGCCGAAGGGAACTCCGAGGAGCTGCAGGCCCTGGTCGAGGGGCTGGCCCAGCAGCACGCCGGGTTCTTCGCCGAGGCCTGGCGGGTCGACCACCCGGACACGGCCGACGTCCTGGAGGCGATGGGACGCCTGCACCCGGACAAGAAGGTCGCGAAGGAGGCCCGGAAGGCGGCGTTCAAGGCGCGGTCGCAGCACGGGGGGTAGCGGCCGAAGGGCCGGGGGTGCGCGGGGGCGCGCGGGCGCCCGGCACCGCCGGACGCGTCGAGTGTGGCCGAGCGCCGTCGTGGCGGAAGAGAGGATTTCAGGCGGCCCGTTCTTGGGTGTGGCTTTTGGCTGCCGTGGGGCGGCACATACGGATTCATGGAACACACGAAGCGGATGTCGCCCTGAGTTCAGGCGGAGTTCAGATGTGGCCGGGAGCGTGTGCGCCGACTTGAGGTCCGCCACCCTCCACGGCCCATCGACCGTCACAGGAGACACCATGTCGCTCACCCGCAGGGACTTCGCCAGGAAATCCGCGATCACCGGTGCCGGTGTCGCGCTGGCGGGCAGCGTCGGCGCCCTCGCCACCGCCCCGAACGCCCTCGCCTCCACCGAGACCGAGACCGAGACCGAGACCGAGACCGAGGCGTCCGACGCGGCCGAGTCGGGGCACGGACACGGACACGGCGGCGTCGGCTACGGGCCGCTGCTCCCCGACCCCGACGGCATCCTCGCCCTGCCCGCCGGCTTCGAGTACCGCGTCATCACCTACAGCGGCAAGACCCGGCTGGAGTCGGGCGAGTTCACCCCCTCCAACCACGACGGCACCGCCACCTTCGGCGGCCCCCGCGGCGCCACCCTCCTCGTCAACAACCACGAGCTGGCCGGCCCCCGCGCCAACTGGACCCACCCGGTGCCGCTCACCGAGGGCCTCGTCTACGACCCCGCGGCCGCCGGCGGCTGCACGGTCGTCGAGGTACGCCACGACAAGGTCGCCGAGTGGGTCGGCATCGCCGGCACCGCCACCAACTGCGCGGGCGGCAACACCCCTTGGGGCACCTGGCTCACCTGCGAGGAGACCGAGGACAAGGCCGGTACCAACGGCTTCACCAAGGACCACGGCTATGTCTTCGAGGTCGACCCCGAGGACCGCCGGGCCAACCGGGACCCCAAGCCGATCAAGGCGCTGGGCCGGTACGCCCACGAGGCCGTCGTCGTCGACCCCAAGCGCGGCCACCTGTACCTGACGGAGGACGCGTCCAACCCGAACGGCCTGCTCTACCGCTGGACCCCGCCCGAGCACTTCCACCACGGCCGCGGCCGGCTGCGCACCCTCGCCGACGACGCGGGCACGCTCCAGGCCTTCAAGTGCTTCGACTCCGGCGGCGTCTTCGTCGACGACCTCTCCCGCGCCACGAAGATCGGCACCGTGTACGGCGTCGACTGGGTGGACGTCCCGGACCGCGACGCGAAGACCACCTCGGTCCGCAAGCAGTTCACCACCGGCCAGGTCACCCGCGCCCGCAAGCTCGAGGGCATGTGGTGGGGCGACGGCGGCGTGTACATCGTCTCCTCCTACGCCCGTGCGGAGAGCCCCGTCCAGCACGACGGCGCCGTCTGGTTCTACGACCCCAAGCGCCGCACCCTCACCCTGAAGGTCCTCATCGGCGTCAACCCGGACCCGTCCGTGGACGGCGACTTCGACGGCCCGGACAACATCACCGTCTCCCCGTACGGCGGCCTGGTCATCGCCGAGGACGGCGAGGGCATCCAGCACCTGTTCGGCGCCACCGACAGCGGCCGCACCTACCCGATCGCCCGCAACGAACTGAACGCCGGCACCGAAGAAGAGCCGGAGTACAGCGAGTTCACCGGCGTCACCTTCTCGCCCGACGGCAAGACCCTGTACGCCAACATCCAGACCCCGGGCATCATGCTCGCCATCACGGGGCCCTGGAAGCGGCAGAAGCGATAGATCAAAGGGTCCCTCGAACGTGTGATGCTGTCCGAATCAGCTGTCGGCTGAGGGGGCTGGACATACCTTTCGGGCATGGCCAAGTTGTGTGAACAGTGCAGCATGCCGGTAAAGGAAAAGCGCAGGCGCTATTGCAGCAATCGCTGCAGCCTCCGGGGACAGCACGACAGCGCGCTGAGTCACACCGGAAACCCAAGCCGCCGTGCCCTCAGTGCGGCAAATCCATCCTGACTCGCGGTGCGGTTCATTGCGGTCGGACCTGCGCGAACGTGACACGCAGACAGGAGGCGGAGGCACGGCGTGGGAAACCCACGCCGTGCCTCCGTTGCGGATCGACGGAGCGGCGCCCTCGTTCTGCCGGCCCGTACTGTTCCTGGGAGTGCTTCAACAACGACCGCTACGAGCGCACCGGCTCTTTCGCGCGGTGGTTCGCCGCGTGGCAAGCGGGCGAGATCAGCGGTACGAGAGACGACGGCAGACCGGACTGGCGGGTGCGTCAGGGACTGGTCCTACTCAGAGGGCAGTGCTGCGAAAAATGCGGTTGGGCTGAAGTCAACCCTGTGTCCGGGCGTGTTCCTCTGCATGTCGACCACATTGACGGCTATCGGACGAAAAACCGTCCAGAGGACCTGCGTCTGCTGTGTCCGAACTGTCATGCGCTGACGCCAAATTACCAACACCTCAACAACCCCCCGACCGGTGCGTCAGAAGAAGACCCGCCGGTATCAGGAGGTTTGGCTCGACACGCGTACAGCCAGATATCGCTGAGCCGGTGAGGAGTGGCGCTTTTCGCACCACGCGACAGCTCTTCAAAGGCGAGCCGACGCTGAAACAGGCGCGCACCCCTGTTCGGACAGCGAATTGACATCTAACATTTCAGTTCATGGAGAGCCTGCGCCCCCTGCCCCGCACCCTGCTCCGCGACCGCGCCTACGCGGCCATCCGCGATGCCATCGTCGCCGGGGAGATCGAACCCGGCGCGGTGGTGCGTGACGCCGAGTTCGCGGAGCGGCTCGGGCTGTCCCGGGCGCCGGTGCGGGAGGCGTTCGCCCGGCTCGTCGACGAGGGGCTTCTGGAGAGCAAGCCGCAGAGCTATACCCGGGTCACCCCGGTCGTGGCCGCCGACGTACGGGACGCGGCGGCCGTGGTCGGCGCCATGCACGAACTGGCCACCCGGGCCGCCGTACCCCGGCTGCGGGACACCGACCTCGACGTGATGCGCGCGGCCAACGACCGGTTCGCCGCCGCGGTGGGCGCCGGTGACGTGGACGAGGCCCTGCGCGCCGACGACGAACTGCACGACGTCCTGATCCGGGTGGCCGGCAACCGCGCGGCCGCGGCCACCGTCGCCCGCTACACCCCGCTCATCCGCCGCCTGGAACGCCGCCGCTTCGGCGAGGGCGGCTCCTGCCGCTCGGCAGGCCTGCACGAACGGCTCATCGAGGCCTGCGCGGCCGGCGACCCGGAGGCGGCGCTCCGGGTCACGGCCGACATCTGGCACACCCTCGCAGACCGGGTCGACGACACCACCGACTGACCACCCCGCCAGGAGGCACCCCATGTCCCTTTCCTCCTACGACCGTTACCCCCTCCTCTTCGGGCCCTCGCCCGTGCATCCGCTGGAGCGGCTCACCGCCCACCTCGGCGGTGCCGCGCTGTGAAGCGAGCGGGTTCGTCGCGAACTGGAGCTGGAATCCGGAGAACCCGCGCGTGAATGGCTGCGCCTTGAGGGAGAGTGTGGCGGGTTGATCGTGTCGGCGGAAGATGAGCCTCCGAATGCCACGTCCCGGTGACTCTTTCCGAGCCGACAGAGCGTGTGTACGAGTGCTGGCGTTTGATGGACGAGCGCGTGGCCCGGTGGTCAAGGCCCATCCCAAAGTGACGTTTCGCAACGGTAAGACCAAGACACCACATTGATGATCTGCAGCCCCTAAACTGGTGCAGTGACTGGTGCCGATCAACCCGGGTGGAGGCCGACCGCGATGACAGTACTACTGGCGGGCGCGGAGATCCTCGATGTGGAGAGCGGCTCGATGGAACGCGCTGACGTTCTGCTGCAGGGTGATCGGATCGCGGCAGTGGGCCCTGGTCTGAGTGGCGACGAGCAAGTGGACTGTAGCGGCGGCACGCTGATCCCGGGACTTATCGACTGTCATGCGCATGTCGCATTCCCCTCGGGTGAACCGCTACCGCGCAGCGCCCGGATTTTGGAAGCGGTGGCCGTCCTGTATGACCTGCTCACGCGCGGTGTGACGACCGTACGCGACGCGTGGGGCGCCGACGCCGGGTTTCCCCACGCACTGAGTGCAGGCTGGATCAGGGGCCCTGACCTCCTGATAAGTGTTGGTCAACTGTCCCCGACCGGAGGTCTTGGCGACGACTGGTCACCCGAGTACGGCGACGCCGACGCCTTTGCCGATCCGTCCTTACCGGACCCGCTGTTCGACGGCACAGACAGCGCCAGGGCTGCTGTCCGCCGCATGGTGCGCGCGGGAGCGGACTGGATCAAGATGGGAGCCAACAGCCCGCTGTCGTCGATACGCAGGGGACGCGACATCACACCAACTGACGACGAGATACACGCACTGGTCGATGAAGCACGCCGGTGCGGTCGCGACGTGTTTGCCCACGCGCACACGCCTGACTCCGCAACGGCCGCCGCCCAGGCCGGCGTCCGCAGTATCGAGCATGGTGTCTTCCTGGACGAACACGCCATAGCCGCAATGCACCGTCATCGATGCTGGTACGTGCCCACTCTCGCCGGGATACGCAGTGAGGGTGACGAGGCGTCTGATGCGGCGCACCGGCGCTCCGTACAGCTGGCGCTGGCCACGGGCGTGCCCATAGCGGCTGGTTCGGACATGTCCACGCGCCCGCAAGTCGATGTGCTGGACGAACTGCCGCTGCTGTCCGAAGCCGGCCTCGGCGACGCCGGAGCTCTACGGGCGGCCACCAGTGAGGCCGCCCGACTGCTCCGGCTCGACCATGACCGCGGATGCGTCGCCCCGGGGCTGCGCGCGGACCTGGTCCTGCTCGACGGATCAGGACTCAGCCTCGAAGACCTGCCAGGACGGATTCGTACCGTGTGGCAGAACGGGCGACCCGTGACGGCGTCCCATGCCGGGTCGGGGCGGTAGCTGCCGCGTCCGCCAGGGACGGAGGGTGCCCCGTGGATCCCCGACATCATGAGACTTTTGCCTGATTCGCCTCCCTCGCTACCGTGGTCCATTCCCACCACCAGGTCAGGGTAAAGATCAACATGCCGGCGAGACCGAAAACGATCAGCAATACCTCTGCACTACCTGCTGCGAGGAACAGGGCGCTCACCGCGCTGGCCACAGTGAAGCCCACCGCTCCAAAGGAGTAGAGCAACGAAAACCCGACAGACCAGTCATCGGCGGGGAGCACGTCGGTGACTGTCAAACTGCGTGCCGTGCTCGCTGCGGCCTGAAACAAGCCGCACGCAGCCACCAAGACCACGGTCACGACCGGGGACCACACCACGCCCACTACGGCGACCATGAGCGAGAACCCGCCCGCGAAGATCAGGGTGTGCGTGTGCGGGCGACCGAACCAACGGCGAAGGCCGTACAAAAAACTTCCGACAATGCTGGTGACAGCCAACCCCGACAACGCGATCCCAGCCCACGCGGGCGGCCCGTGACGTTGACCCAGGATGCTCGGAAGCGTTACCTCCAGCACGGCCTGGAGCATCAACACCACCGTGGAAACGACGAGAGACGGCCAAATCGCCCGGACGACGGCCAGCGTCGAGTTCCGTCGCGGATCCGGCCGCACAGTGCTCTTGCCGTCTGCAACGCCCGTGACGGACTCCGGAAGCTTCACCGTGACAGCCGCGGCGACGAGCAGGCCACCGCAGACGATCAACAGTGGCGCATCCGGGTTCCACGCCACCGCAGCGGAAGCCGCCAGCGCGGGGCCGGCGATCTGACACAGTTGGTTCATGATCACATCGAGGGCCAGAGCGTTCTCCCGTGACTCGGGAACCAAACCGACCACGAGCGTGCGAAGCCCACCAAACGTCCCACTCGCAACGCCACCAGCCAGTGCCGCGAGTACGGCGGCGGCGAGTGGCGCTCCGAGTGAGAGGGTGACGACGACCCCCACCAGGGCGATAGCCTCGGTCGGCGCGACAAAGGCGAGTTCCTTTCTCAATGGGCGACGCTGGAACCGCGCACCCATTTTGGGAGCACCGATGGCCTCGCCTCCGGCGTAGGCGCCGGCGATGACGGCACCCCATGCGTAGGAACCGGTGTCCGACTTGGCCGCGAAGACGGCGCCGAGCGGAATCGTGCACACCGCGAGCCGAGTGCCAATTGTTGCAGCCATCCACCACCATACGCGGCTATTTGTCAGCAGGGACTGGTACGCAACCACTGCTGCCTCCGTCCACGAGTCCCGACGTCAGCCGCCTTTTCCATCAGCAACTTGACCTGTGGATCGTCTCGGCGACCTCGAAAACAGTCTCGACGAGATGCCGTCGTTCGGCCTCGTCGGCGAAACACCAGCATGGCGTATTGTTGAACTCCACTATTTTGTACCCCTCCTTTGTCGGTAGGAAATCGAGGCCGGCGACGGTGACACCCATGGCGGCGGCGGCACGCTTGCTTATACCAACCAGTTCTGGGTCGGCTGTGATGGCCGTCGCAGTCGCCCCCATGTTGACGTTGGCCTTCCAGTTCGAGGCGGCTGGAACGCGGTTGACGATGAGGGGAGCCTGGTCGCCGACAACGGTGACCCTTACGTCGCCCTGCGGATGCGGGAAATACGGCTGGCAGACAAGCAGCCGGTACTTCCGCAGCAGGCGTTCGGCTGCGGCCCGGCCGTCGGCCAGGTTGAAGATACGCTCGACGTCCACGCCGCCCAGGCCGAAAGAGGGTTTGAGAACTACGTGTTCCCAGTCGTCGATGGCCTCCTGGATCTCGGCGAGACTGGAACAAGATCGCGTAGGCGCGATCGGCAGGCCGATGGCCGCCAGGCGCTGGAGGCCCAGGAACTTGCTTTCTGCTTCGAGATAAGTGTCAGCCGGATCGAGAACGGTGACTCCCTCGACGTGACAGAGCAGCGCATACCGGTCGTAGTCGAGCTGTGTCGCCTCGGGGCGGATCTGAGCTCGCGAAAGTATGATGTCGAACTTCGAAACCGGCTCGCCGGCTATCAACGGTTCGACACCCGTCCTCGCGCTGGATCTGCAGCTCACATCGTCAAGAACGAACAGGGACGTTTCGTGGCCAAGATGCCGTCCGTCCTGGGTTAGTTCGACCGACTCGAAGTCATCGAGTTCATAGCCAAGAATTCCTACGTGCACCTGAGGTCCAATCTTGCACCGGGTACATTAGACGGAGATCTGCAGGATATCTTCCAGGCGCCGTTCGTACGCTGCTGCCTCATCGCGGGTACGGCCTATGGCGATGTATTCGACCGTTCCGGTTTCCGTGGTATTGTCCTGCGTGATGATGATTCCGGCGCCCTGCTCACGCCGAAAATGCAGCGCTTCACCATCAAGGAGCAGCAGCAGCCTGTGAAACTCGGGCGATCGCACAGAATTCCTGGTGAGCAAGACGGTGTTGTCTAGATAGTCGGGACCCAGCAGCCGTTGGCAGAGTGCGTCGATGTGCGTCGCTCCGCCCGCCCGGCCATTGAACTCATTGAAGATGAACTCGCCGGGACTTCTGGAACTGCGTGGAGCCGATCTGGTTCGCCTTGATGATGTCGTCGAGCTCTCGCTGTGATCCTTTTTCCGCGATGATCGACCTGAAATTTGAGTACACGATCCGGCAGTCGTCGGTGGGAACGGCGTCCCTGATGACGTAGGCAACTGAGCCATCGTAATGGCCGTCCCGGAGGAGGCCGAGCACAATGCCGACATCAAAATCTTGAATGCTGGATTCAAGATATCGGAATTTGGATCCCAATTGCAGACCGCGAGTACCGTCAGTGATGCTCATGCTGCTCCAGTCCTGTTGACAAAGGACCTGACTGGCGTTGCCGACTTCCCTCTCCTAGGGGTCTGTGCACCGTAGGTGGCATGGCCAAGCATGTAAAGATGGAGCGCTCAGCGATTGCGCCATCTTGAATCCGCAGGTCAGTCACTTTCCTGCTGGTCACGGAAGGGCGGACCGTAACACGGCGCCATAGAGGGACAGCTCATGTCGCTTCGTGTCGTTTTCAACCAGTTTCTTGGCGCTGACCGGTTACAAGGCGATTCTTGGGAAGATCTCATCAAGGCGCTCGTCCGGATGAACCACTTGGTCTGGGGATTCGGTGGGTCTGGTAGCCACAGATCTGGGTGATCAGAATGCTGGCCCGGGAGCGTGCCGCGACGGATCAACCGGCGAATGAGCAGATCGAGTCAAGGCTTGATTTCGTCGGTTCGCGGCGACGCGGCGTGAGGAGCTGGCCATGAATATCAGGCTCGTTCACGCTCCGCGCCTCCACCCTGAGCCATCGGTCGGTGGATCGAGGCTCAGCGAGGCGCTTACCGGGGAATGATGCCTGCCCGGTGAGGGTGGGCAGTGCGCACGTACTTCATGGCGGTGGACACGGAGATGCCGAGTACGCGGACGAGATGGACGGGGTCTGCGGTGTGGCGGGCCTCGTCAAGGATGCGGTCCGTGCGCAGGCCGTTGAGGGTGAGGCCGAGTCGCTGGAAGCTCGCAGGGAAGTAGTCGGCGCTGGTCGGCCCGGTGTGGATGACGGTTTGGCGGGTGACGAAGAGGTGGGGGTTGGTGGTACGGGGCCAGCGCTGGTGGCGGTAGCGGAGCCAGGAGTGCAGGAGGCGGAGGGTGAGGTCGTCAAGGTGGACGGTGTGACGGCCATGCGGGCGGCGGACGAGGAGTTGGGCGCGGGCGGAGATGACGTCGCCCAGGGTGACGCGGGTGAGGTCGGTGCCGTTGAGGGCGTGGAGGGTGACCAGGGCGAGAGCGAGGCGGATCGCGGGCCGGTCGGTGATGTCGAGTAGTCCGGCGAGGCGGTCAGGGGGCAGAGTTTCGGGGAGAGGTTCGTGGCGGGTGACGCTGAGGCCGCGGGTGGGGTCGGTGAAGATGAGCTTGGTCTGCTTCAGGGCGCGGAAGATCGAGCGCAGGGCTACGGCGCGTTCGTGGGCGCGGGCGCCCTTGACTGCGGTGACGGCGGTGTGAATGTCGGCGGTGGTGACCTGCCGCAGGGTCTGGTAGCTGCGGGCCCAGTCGCCGAGCGGTGTTTTGAGGTAGTTGAGGTATCTGCGCAGCGTGCGCCATTCGGTGGGCGGCCGGTTGGGGTGGCCGCGCAACAGTCCTGCCCAGGAGGCGAGTTCACCGGCGATACGCGGCGGATACCCGGCGATAGCCCGTTCCACGAAGGCTTCGGAGGCGCGCGGAGCGGGGCAGGGCTGGGGGAGCAGCAGTCCGCGTTCGGCAAGGAAGGCATTCAGTGCGCGGGGACGGCACCGGCTGCCACGGCCGGTAGCGGCGCGGATCGCGCGGAGATCGGATTCCGCGAAGGGAGCATCCGCACCCAGCCAAGTAGCCGCGGTGCGCAGGACGTGGGCGGCGGCGTGGCGTGAGTCGTCTGTCCAGGGCGTGGGCGCGGGCATGGGCGTCGAAAGCAGCGAGCAGCCGGGCGGCCTCGGGTGTGGGATCGGGAAGGGTGCCCCTGTTCAGAGGGCTCCAGTCGCGTTCGGCAGGGAAGAGTTCCTGCTGGCCGTGCGGCACGAAAGCGGGCGGGGTGATCTGGTGCGGGTGTGTCTCCTCGTCCGTCTTGGTGGTGTTCTGTCCGGGTGGGCGGAGGATGGCTCGCGCGTCGGCCTGGTCCAGCCCGCGCTCGGTGAGGCGGAGTTGCAGCCACGAGACGTGGTCGTACTCGGGGCCGAGGAGGGCGCGGTGGCGCAGGCAGCCGTGACACCACCCCTCCCGCAGTGGCAGCGGACCCGTGCCGCAGCGCACGCAGTCCCCGACGGGGCGGGGGCGGGCGCACCAGATGTAGCAGCCCCGGCACAGCTGGCCGTGTCCGATACCCCATGCCTGGCAGTGCGTGCATGAGATCGGCGCGCGGGTACGGGCCCGGCGATGCGCGGCCGACTGCGGCGGAGCGTATGTGTCGGTCCCCTCGGCCAGGAGCCCCGCCCGGTCGAGGACCGCGGTCACGATGGGACGGCATCCGGGCAGAGCCTTGATCAGGCAGCCGTCGACCGGCCCGCCGCCAGCCGCGCGTCGGGCTGCCAGGACCAGACGCAGCATCCGCTGCGCCTGGCTGCGCCAGTCCACTATGTAGGCGTGCCCATCCGTATAGGAGCGCAGAATCTCCAACACCCGCCGGAGATCCGGGAGTTCCCTCTGTGGCCGATGGAGGATGTCGGAGGCGTGCTCACGGCGCATCCGATACGGCGGAGGGAACAGGGCGAGCTGCCCCGGTGCGGTGGGCGGGCAGATCCGGGGATCGTCGCGCAGCGGGGCAGGGCGCTGGGCACGGGCCCAGGCAGGCGGGTGGTACCGGCCGTCGCTACGCTGCCGGTAGGTGCCGAACGGAGCGGCCGTCGGCGTGATCCCCGGCACGATCAGGGCGAGTTGCGTGACGACCTGCCGCTTGGCGGCTACCACGGGGTCGTAGTACCAGGTGGCGTCGTAGTCGATGATGGCCAGGACGCACGTGCGGCAGAACCCGTCGACGTTGACGCGCCAGTTGCGCCAGTTGCGCCCGCAGCGGCGGCAGACCGCCGCGGGGTTGTACCGCTTCGAGCGCCACTGGTGGCAGGGGGAGCAATACGGCGGCTGCGCCAGCCGGCCCCATCCGTTGCAGCCCGCGCACTCGTCCGCCCGTGGCTTCGGCTTGCCCATCCGCGTGGCCGCTCAGTTCGGCGGCAGCGATCGCGGCCGCCCCGTACCGCGGCGCGGCATCGGACGGGGCCCAGGGCCGCTGTCCCCGACCGCACGCTCCTGCGGCTGCCCCATTTCCCCACTGGGCGCGATCCGTTCGACGGGGTCAGCCTCAAGTAGATCCCCGACCGTGCAATTGAGGGCGGCGCACATCTTGTCGAGGTCGTCGAGGCGAACGGTGACCGGGACACCGGACCAGAGTGCCGACACCTTCGACAGCGACGGCGTGAACCCGAACTCGGCGAACCGCGGCAGCAACTCGCTCGGCCGCCAGATGTTCTGCTTGGCTGCAGCCCAGCGCAGATTCCACTTCACGACAGACTCCCAGCGTCGACCCTCAGGCGTTGCGCGGCCCGCGCCGACGACTGCCGGCTGGCGACCTCCGGGTCGCCCTGGGCAGACAAAATGTAGCGAACGGTTGTCGTGGTCCACTCATGTCCGAGCAATTTCTGCACCTCCCACAAACTCATGCCTCCTTCGTAGCGGTGCGTGGCGCACGCGTGCCGCAGCAGGTGCGGGAACAACTGCCGGACCGGGCCCTGCAGATAGGCGGCCGAGGCCCGTTTCAGCGCCTTTCGCAACGTGGAGGGCGTCACCGCCGGCGCCACCGGCATGCACAGGTCCTCGATGCTCTTGGGCAGGCGCTCGGAGGGCCACACCGGCGCCTCGGGATGTTCGGGGTCATCCGCGAACAGGCCGCGGATGCCGGAGATGTACCACCACATCAGCGCCCGACCCTCGGCGAACATGAATGCCTCCCGCGGCCGGGGCCCGACCCACGAGCCCCCTTGCCCTGCACCAGGAACCGTCCGAACTCCCCTGACTCCCAGTGCAGATCACACATCTTCATCCCACACAGCTCGGCGGCCCGCACTCCCGAGATGTAGATCATCTTCGACATCACGTAGTCGCGGCAGGCCACCGCCTCCTTGCGGGCATTCGGCAAGTCCGAACGCCACGCGGCGAAGAACTCCCCGGTCGCGCGCGCCGACGGCGGCACCCGCAGCCCGAAATCCCCTCGATGCGCTTGCCGGTTGAACGGATCGATCGGAGACTCGACCGCCACTCCGAACTGTCGGAAGATCTCGTGGGAGTAGCGCTGCTCCAGGAACGCGAAGAAGTGGTCGATCTTGTTGAGCTTGGAACGGACCGTCGGCGCCTGCCGCTTACCAGGCCCCGCGAAGTACGCGTCCACATGCCGCGGGGTCAGCCGCCACGGCACCAGCTGGTAGTAATCGCAGACCTCGATGACCGGCTTCGTCAGCGCATCCAGCGTCGAGGAGGCCAGACCCGCCACATCACGAGCCCACTGGTACTCCACGAGCGTGTCCATGAAGAACGCCTGCTCGTCCTCCAGCGACGCACCACCGGCGTACCGGCGCTGCAAGGAGAGCACGTCAACCAGACCCTGATCCCCGCCCCGCGCATCCGAGGACTCATCCAGCACCTCGTCGGTGAGCGGGGGGACCAGAGACAGCACGCGAGTCCCAGAATCCACCATGATCCGTTAGATTACACGAACCGCTCGCGAAATCTGCCAGTAGTACGAGAAATTCAGGGCGAGAGGTCACGGTTCTTCCGGGCTCCCCCGACCTGCCAACATGCAGGAACAGTCCACTGCTGGGCCGTCAGGAACCCGCTCGTACTCCAGTTGGGCCAAGCGGGAGGACTGCAACTCCGGGATCGCGTACGGCGGGAACAAGACGCGCAAGCTGGAGTACCTGGTCGCGGACGCGCTCGCCAAGGGCTGCGACACCCTCGTCTCCATCGGCGGGGTGCAGTCCAACCACACCCGCCAGGTCGCCGCCGTCGCCGCCCGCGCCGGGCTCAAGTGCGTCCTGGTGCAGGAGAGCTGGGTGGAGTGGCCGGACTCCGTGTACGACAAGGTCGGCAACATCCTGATCAGCAGGCTGGCGGGCGCCGACGTGCGTCTCGTCCAGGCCGGGTTCGGGATCGGGTTCAAGGAGAGCTGGGAAGGGGCGCTGCGCGAGGTCGAGGAGTCGGGCGGCAAGCCGTACGCCATCCCGGCCGGCGCCTCCGACCACCCGCTCGGCGGGCTCGGCTTCGCCAACTGGGCTTACGAGGTCGCCGAGCAGGAGGAGCAACTGGGCGTCTTCTTCGACACGGTGATCGTCTGCTCGGTGACCGGGTCGACCCAGGCCGGCATGGTCGCCGGGTTCGCCGCGCTGGAAGAGGCGGGTGGGCGCGCGAGCGCCGGGTCATCGGCATCGACGCCTCGGCCAAGCCGGCCGAGACCCGTGAGCAGGTGGCCCGGATCGCCCGGCGCACCGGCGAACTCATCGGGGTCAAGGGTGAGTTGACCGTGGAGCTGGACGACCGCTACCACGCCGGCATCTACGGCATCCCGGACGACACCACCCTCGCGGCGATGCGCCTCGCCGCCCGCACCGAGGGCATGGTCACCGACCCGGTGTACGAGGGGAAGTCGATGGCGGGGATGGTGGACCTCGTCGAGCGGGGCGAGATAGGGACCGATTCCACGGTGCTCTACGCCCACCTCGGCGGCCAGCCGGCGCTGAACGCGTACAGCGCTTTGTTCTAGACGGTTTGTCGATCGTCCGGCCGGTGCGCGCCGGTTGTCGACTGCGGGTGCGTTGTGGCTGGTCGCGCAGTTCCCCGCGCCCCTGACGGGGCGCGGGGCTGTATCGATATGCGGCTCCGCCGCGTGGGCGCGACCAGTCACGACGGCGCCGTAGTCGACAGTTGGCATGTCGCGGCAGTCCCAGCGGAGCGCTCAGGCTCCCTGCCGCCGCGGACTCGTGATCACCAACCCCGCCACCAGCAGCGCGGCCACCGCGACCAGTGACCCGATGCCGAAGGCACGGGACGCGCCGTGGGTGAGGATCTCGGCGGGCGTGCCGGTCGCGTGCCTGGTCACCGTGCCGTACACGGTGACCAGGACGGCGAGTCCGAGGGTGCCGCCCAGCCACTGCAGCGTCTGTAGCAGGCCGGAGGCGGCGCCGGCCTCCCGGGGCTCGATACGGGCCAGGATGGTCGCGTTGAGCGGCATGAAGCTCAGGCCGATGCCCGCGCCCAGCAACAGCAGCGGGCCGAGCACTCCGGTGACGTACCCGTCGCCGGGCCGCAGTCGCCACAGCCAGCCGGCGGCGACGACCAGCAGGGAGATGCCGGTGAGCAGCACCGGCTTGGCCCCGGAGCGGGCCAGCAGCCGGGGTACCAGACGCACCGTCGTGAACATCGCCAGGGTCATCGGCAGGAAGGCGAACCCGGCGCGCAACGGGCTGTAATCCAGGACCTGCTGGCAGACGAGGGTGAGGAAGTAGAAGGCGCCGAACATGCCCGCGGGCAGCAGCATGATGGTGAGATATCCGCCCGCCCGGTCGCGGTCGGCGAACAGCCGTAGCGGCATGATCGGCTGGCCGGCCCGGGACTCGACCAGGGTGAAGCCGAGGAGCAGCGCGAGGGCGCAGCCGAAGCCGGACAGGGCCTGGGTGTCGGACCAGCCCGCCTCGGAGACCCGGATGAACGCGTAGACGAGGGAGGTCATCCCGGCCGTCCCGGTCAGCGCACCCGCCAGGTCGAAGCGGCCCGCGTGGCGCGGGGTCTCGGCGACGAAGCGGGGCAGGGCCAGGAACAGGGCGACGCCGATGGGCACGTTGATGAGCAGGGCCCAGCGCCAGGACGCCCACGAGGTGAGCATGCCGCCCAGGACCAGGCCGACGGAGCCGCCGATGCCGGCCATGGCGGAGTAGATGCTCAGGGCGTGGTTGCGGCGTGGGCCCTGGGGGAAGTTGGTGGTGATCAGGGCCAGGGTGCTGGGGGCGATGAGTGCCGCGCCGACGCCCTGCAGCGCGCGTGCCGTGAGCAGCCAGCCGCCCTCCGTGGCGACCCCGCCGAGCAGCGAGGTCAGTGCGAACAGCAGCGCTCCGGCGCCGAGCGTGCGACGGCGGCCGAGGATGTCGCCGACCCGCCCGCCGAGCAGTAACAGACCGCCGAAGGCGAGGGTGTAGGCGTTGAGCACCCAGGACAGGCCGGTCCGGCTGAACCCCAGGTCCTGCTGGATGTCGGGCAGTGCGACGTTGACGACGGTGGAGTCGACGCCGACCATCAGGTAGGCGGTGACGATGACGAGAAGGGCGGAACCGAGCCTGGCGGGGTGCGGAGGGGCCGATGGGGTGTCGGCGGCGGATGGCGCGGACGGGCTGGACGGGGCGGACATGAGGTTCTCCCGGTCTGTGCGTCCCCCGCGCGGGCATGGTGAAGTACGGGCAGACGGACTGCCCGTGGAGCACACGGCGATAAGCGGGGACTGTCTCCGTTTAGTGCTCGATAAGATACGGAGAGAGTCCCCGGTTCGCAAGGAGTAACTGGATGACGCAGGTCAGACCCATGCGTGCGGATGCCCGCCGCAACTACGAGCGACTGCTGAAGGTGGCCGCCGAGGCCTTCGCCGAGCACGGGGAGAACGCGTCGCTGGACGACATCGCCAAGCGGGCGGGCGTCGGCTCCGGCACGCTCTACCGGCACTTCCCGACGCGGCAGGCGCTGCTGGAGGCCGCGTTCGTGGAGCGGCTGGAGGGGCTGGCGGCGACGGCCGACGAGTTCGCCGCGGAACTGCCGCCGAGCGCGGCGCTGACGGAGTGGCTGAACGAACTGTGCGTCGCCACCATCCAGGTACGCGGCCTGAAGGCGCTGCTGGGCTCGGCGGTCACGGACGGCAGCTCGGCCGCGGTCACGGCGTGCGGCACCACGGTCCGCGGCGCGGCGACCCGGCTGGTGGAGGCGGCGAAGGCGGAGGGCACCCTGCGCCCGGACATCGAGCCGATCGAACTCCTGCGCCTGGCACACGGACTGGCCACGGCATCGGAACTGGCCAACGGGCAGGGCAAGGAGATCCGGCGGTATCTGTCGCTGCTCACGGAGGGGCTGCGGCCGTAGCGCCCACGGCCGCGCGCTCCTCCCCGGATCCGCGTGAGCGAGCCTTCGTCAGAGTGCCTGCGCCCCCGGCTTCACCATGTTCCGTACCGTCCGGGCCTTCACGAACTCGCCCAGCGCCGTCATGTCCCACTCGCCGGAGAACTGGCGGACCAGCTTGGCCATCATCACGCCGGTCTGCGCCTCGGCGCTGGTGAGGTCGAAGCGGACCAGTTCCTCGCCGGTCGCCGCGTCCAGGAGGCGGCAGTAGGCCTTGGCGACCTCCGTGAACTTCTGGCCGGAGAAGGAGTTGACGGTGAAGACCAGGCCGGTGACCTCCGGGGGGATCCGGCCGAGGTCGACCACGATCACCTCGTCGTCGCCGCCTCCCTCACCGGTGAGGTTGTCGCCGGAGTGCTTGATCGCGCCGTTGAGGATGGACAGCTTGCCGAAGTAGCAGCTGTCGACGTGGTCGCGCTGCGGGCCGTAGGCGATGACCGAGGCGTCCAGGTCGATGTCCTTGCCGCGGAACGCCGGCTCCCAGCCCAGGCCCATCTTGACCTGGGAGAGCAGCGGGCTGCCGCCCTTGACCAGGGACACGGTCTGGTTCTTCTGGAGGCTGACCCTGCCCTTGTCGAGGTTGATCTTCCCGGCGCCCGGGGCGGGTGCGGCGGGCGGCGCGGGAGGCACGGGCGGGGCCACGACCGGGGGAGCCGTCGGCTGCGGGGCCGCCGGCTGGGCGGCGGCCGGCTGGGCGGCGGCCGGCTGGGCGGCGGCCGGCTGGGCGGCGGCCGGCTGGGCGGCGGCCGGCTGGGCGGCGGCCGGCTGGGGGGCCGGGGCCGCCGCCGGTTCCTCCACGGTGACGCCGAAGTCGGTCGCGATGCCGGCCAGCCCGTTCGCGTACCCCTGGCCGACCGCGCGGGCCTTCCACGCGCCGTTGCGCAGGTAGATCTCGACGACCACCAGGGCCGTCTCGGTGCCCAGCTGCGGCGGCGTGAACGTGCCCAGCACCGAGCCGTCGTCCGCGTTGCGGATCGTCGCCGTCGGCTCGATGCCCTGGAAGGTCTGGCCTGCGGCGTCGGGGCTCGCGGTGACGACGATCTTCTCGATGCCCGGGGGCACGGCGGCCGTGTCGACGGTGATGGCGTCCGCGGACGCACCGCCGCCGGAGCGGTACGTCACACCCGGGCCGCTGGGCTGGTTGTAGAAGATGAAGTCGTCGTCGGAGCGCACCTTGCCGTCGCCGGTGAGCAGCAGGCCCGACACGTCGAGCCGCACCGGGGCGGCGACGTCCACCGCCACCCGGGAGACGGGGAGAGGGATGTTCGAGCCAGGGGTCATAGCTGTCATGCCCCGTGAACGAACGACCCCGCTTTACCGTTCCCTTACCGAAGAGCGGGACCCCCGGAACCCCCCGATCGGCTCAGGGGGCACCGCGATCCGGCTCAGGGGACGACGACGATCTTCCGTCCCACGCCCGCCGCGAACTGCTCCAGCGCCTGCGGGTAGCTGTCGAGCGGGAGGCGGTCGCTGATGAAGACCTCCGGGTCCAGGACCCCGTTCGCGAACAGCTCCGCCGCGCGTTCGTAGCTGTGCAGGACGGCCATGGAGCCGGTGATGGTGATCTCCTGGTTGTAGATGCGGTACGGGTCGATCGTCACCCGGGTCGCGTAGTCGGCGACGCCGAACTGGAGGAACGTGCCGGCCTTCGACACCCGCTCCAGGCCGTCCTGGATCGCCGCCGCGTTGCCGGTCGCGTCGATCACCACGTCCCAGCCCCGCGGCCGGTCCAGTTCGTCGGCGTTCGCGGCGGACCCGGAGACGCCGAGCGCGCGGGCCGTCTCCAGCCGGGCCGGGTTCAGGTCGACCACGTCGACGCTCGCCGCGCCGGTCCGCTTGGCGAGTTCCAGCATCATCAGGCCCATGGTCCCGGAGCCGTAGATCAGGACGTGGGCGCCCAGCCGGGACTTGAGGACGTCGTAGCCGCGTACCGCGCAGGACAGCGGCTCGACCAGGGCCGCGTCCTGGGTGCGGACGTGCTCGGGGAGCTTCACGCAGTTGGCGACCGGGGCCACCGCGTACTGGGCGGCCCCGCCCGGCACGGTCACGCCGATCGCGGCCCAGCGTTCGCAGAGGTTGTTGTGGCCGTCCCGGCAGTAGCGGCACTCGTGGCAGTACAGGGACGGGTCGACCGCGACCTGGTCGCCGATCGCCACCTCGGTCACCTGGGCGCCCACGCCGACCACCTCGCCGGCGAACTCGTGGCCCGGCACGATCGGCAGCTTGGGCGCGAACTCGCCCTGGAGGATGTGCAGATCGGTTCCGCACAGCCCGCAGGCGGCCACTTCCACCACGACCTCGCGGGGGCCCGGTGTCGGGTCGGGGACCTCGGTGACGACGGCACGGCCCACGGACTCGATGACGGCGGCCTTCATTTCACGGCTCCCAACGACAGGCCCTGGACCAGCTTGTCCTGGGCGGCGAACCCCGCGGCGAGCACCGGCAGGGAGACGACGAGCGACGCGGCGCACACCTTGGCCAGGAACAGGCCCTGGCTGGTGATGAAGCCGGTCAGGAAGACGGGGGCGGTCTCGGCGACCACGCCCGTCAGGACTCGGGCGAAGAGAAGTTCGTTCCAGCTGAAGATGAAGCAGATCAGCGAGGTCGCGGCGATGCCGGGCAGCGCGATCGGGGCGACCACGCGCGCGAGGATCGTCGGGAGGCGGGCGCCGTCGATCTGGGCCGCCTCGATCACGGCGACCGGGACCTCGGCGAGGAAGGACTGCATCATCCACACCGCGATCGGCAGGTTCATGGAGGTGTAGAGGATGACCAGGAACCAGATGTTGTCCAGCATCCCGGTGTTCTTCGCGAACAGGTAGATCGGCAGCAGACCGGCCACCACCGGCAGCATCTTGGTGGAGAGGAAGAAGAACAGGACGTCCGTCCACTTCTTCACCCGCCGGATCGACAGCGCGTAGGCCGCCGGGAAGGCCAGGACGAGGACGAGGAGGGTCGAGACGATCGACGCGACCGCCGAGTTGACCAGCGCAGGCCAGGGGCTCGCGCCGCCGCCCGCCCCGAAGAACTCGCGGTAGCCGTCCAGGGTGAGGGCGGCGCCGAAGGAGGGCGGGTTGGTCGCCGCGTCCGCCTCGGAGTGGAAGGACGTCAGCGCCATCCAGGCGATGGGGAAGAAGAAGACGATGCCGACCAGCCAGGCCACCAGCCCGACGCTGCGGCCCCGGTGCTTCCTGACGTGTAGGGCGAGGCTGCTCATGCGCGGGACGCCTCCTCTCGGAACAGGGACGACACCACGCGCAGGGCGAAGGTCGCGATGATGATCGAGCCGATGACGACCAGGACGCCGGCGGCCGAGGCGAGGCCGTTCTCGTGGGCCTGGTAGAAGCTCTGGTACACGGTGTAGGGGAGGTTGGCGGTGCCCAGGCCGCCGGACGTGATCGTGAAGACCGCGTCGAAGTTCTGGACGATGTAGATGCTGCCCAGCAGGGCGCCGAGTTCGAGATAGCGGCGCAGGTGCGGGAGCGTGAGATAGCGGAAGACCTGCCAGTCGCTCGCGCCGTCCACCCGGGCGGCCTCGATCTGCTCGGGGTCACGGCTCTGCAGCCCGGCGAGCAGGATCAGCATCATGAACGGCGTCCACTGCCACACCAGGGCGGCCTCGACCGCCAGCAGCGGGGTGCTGGAGATCCAGTCGGGCTGCGGCCCGCCGACGTAGTGCAACAGGCCGTTGAGCAGGCCGTATTCGGGGTTGTAGAGGACGTGCTTCCAGAGCAGGGCGGCGGCCACCGGGACCACCAGGAAGGGGGCGATCAGCAGGGTGCGGACGACGCCCCGGCCGCGGAACCTGTTGTTCAGGAGCAGCGCAAGGGCGAGGCCGAGGACCAGGCTGACCAGGACCACGGTCACGGTGAGCAGCACCGTCGTCCACACCGAGTGGCGCAGGTCGGCGTCGGTCAGGACCTGGCGGTAGTTGTCGACGCCGGCGAAGTGCCGGGCCTTCGGATAGAGGGCGTTCCAGTCGAAGAAGGAGATGACCACCGTGGCCACGAACGGCAGCTGGGTCACGACGATCATGAAGACCAGGGCGGGCAGGAGGGGGGCCCGGGTGGCCCAGGCGCGCAGGCGGGCGGAGGGCGGCCGCGTGGCGCGTACGGGTGTCGCTGGGTAGGGGGCTGTCGTCGCGGTCATCGTCCCTCGTACTCCTTGGAGATCTTCTCGGCGAGCTGCTGGGACTTCTTCAGGGCCGAGTCGACGGACTGTCGTCCGGCGATGGCCGAACTGATCTCCTGGGAGACCTTGGTGCCGAGATCGGTGAACTCGGGGATGTCGACGAACTGGATGCCGGGCGCGGGGCGGGGCTGGACGCCGGGGTCGTTCGGGCGGGCGCTCTCGATGGCCTCCTTGGTCATCTCCTGGAACGCGGCGGCCGACTTGACGTAGTCCGGGTTCGTGTACGTCGACGCCCGCTTGCCCGCCGGGACGTTGGACCAGCCGCTGGTCTGTCCGACCAGTTCCTCGTACTGCTTGCTGGACGCCCAGGACACGAACTTCCAGGCCTTGTCCGGGTTGCGGGAGGCCTTCTGGATGCCCCAGGCCCAGGTGTAGAGCCAGCCGGCGGACTTGGTCTGCTCGACGGGCGCGGGGGCGTAGCCGAGCTTGCCCTTGACCGGGGAGTCGTTCGCTTCCAGGAGGCCGGCCGCGGAGGTGGCGTCGTACCACATGGCGACCTTGCCCTGGGTCATGTTGTTGAGGCACTCGGCGAAGCCGGACTGGGGGGCGCCGGACTCGCCGTGCTTGCGGACGAGATCGACATAGAACTTCGTCGCCTTCTCGAAGCCGGACCCGGTCAGCTGGGCCTTCCAGTCCTTGTCGAACCAGGTGCCCCCGTAGGTGTTCACGACCGTGGTCAGCGGTGCCATCAGCTCGCCCCAGCCGGGCAGGCCGCGCAGACAGATGCCGCGCATGCCGGACTGGGCGCCGTCCACTTTGGCGGCGAGGTCGGCGACCTGCTGCCAGGTGGGGTGCGCGGGCATCGTCAGGCCCTTCGCCGCGAAGACGTCCTTGCGGTACATCAGGAACGACGACTCGCCGTAGAAGGGCTGGCCGTAGAGCTTGCCGTCGTCGGCGGTCAGGGACTCGCGCATCGGCTGGAGGATGTCCTTCTCGTCGAAGCCGGGGTCCTTGGCGACGTAGGAGTCCATCTCGTGCAGCCAGCCGTTGCGGGCGTAGATCGGTATCTCGTAGTTGGACAGGGTGGCCACGTCGTACTGGCCGGCCTGGTTGGCGAAGTCCTGGCTGATCTTGTCGCGGACGTCGTTCTCGGGCAGGACGGTGAAGTTGACCTTGATGCCGGTCTCCTTGGTGAAGCGCGGGGCGAGCTTCTGGAGTTCCGTCATCTGGGGGTTGTTGACCATCAGCACGTTGATCGAATCGCCGCCGGAACCGGACCCGCCCGCACCGACCCAGCAGCCGGAGAGCAGCGGGGCGAGCAGCGTCCCTGCGGCGGCCATGGCGAGTGTGACTCGCGGCCTCCGTCGGCTCGGGGTTCGCATGGATCGCTCCTGGAGGAATCGTGATATATGGGGCATTGCGGGGTGTGGAAGAGCCCTTCGGGAAGGGCGTGGGTGTGTCGTCGGTGTGTCAGACCCTGATGACCTGCGGGCCCAGCAGGGCGTAGCGGTGGGCCTCGGCGGCCGGAAGAAGGGTGCTCGTCACGATCGCCTCCAGGGCGCCGACCTCGGTGAAGCGGCAGAAGCTGACGGCTCCGAACTTGGTGTGCACGCCCGCGAAGACCGTCCGGCGGGCGGCGCGCACGGCCTGTGCCTTGACCTCGCTGACGGCGGGGTCGGGGGTGGTCAGGCCGTGCTCGCGCGAGATGCCGTTGGCTCCAATGTAGGCGAGATCGAGAACGAAGCCGGCGAGCATCTTCGTCGTCCAGTGGTCGACGGTCGCCAGCGTGCCGGCCCGCACCCGTCCGCCGAGCAGCAGCACCGACATGTTCTCGGTCTCGGCGAGCGCGCCCGCGACCGGCAGTGACGCGGTGACCACGGTCAGTGGCCGGTCCGTCGGCAGTGCCTCGGCGATGAGCTGCGGGGTGAAGCCCTCGTCGACGAAGACGGTCTCGGCGTCGCCCAGCAGCTCGGCGGCGGCCGACGCGATCCGCCGCTTCTCCGGGACGTGGCTGGTCGAACGGAAGGCGAGCGTGGTCTCGAAACCGGCGCTCTCGACGGGATACGCGCCCCCGTGGGTACGGCGGACCAGGCCGTGGTCCTCCAGGGCGCGCAGGTCCCGCCGGATGGTTTCCTTGGCCACGCCCAGGGTGGCGGCGAGAGCGGTGACGTCGACCGAGCCGGTGACGCGCGCGGCCCGCACGATCTCGCGCTGGCGTTCTTCCGCCGTCCACGTGCTCATCTCGTCACCCACTTCCCTGTGGAACTGCCCGTTCGGGCCATGCAGCAAGTTCTACAGCGGGTGTGCGAGGCTGACCAGGTCTGTTGCGGGCCCGATACTGCCCGGGTGTGCCCGTTTGCCGGTCGCGGTGCCCGCCTCGGACCTGCGCGGCTGCCGGGCGAGGGGTGAGAGCGGGCAGCCGGGATGCCCGAACACGGCGGCGGGGGGGGGGGGGGGGGGGGGGGCGCCCCCCCCGGGGGGGGGGGGGGGGCCGCCCCCCCCCCCCCCGGGGGGGCGGGGGGGGGGGGGGGGGGCGGGGGGGGGGGGGGGGGGGGGGGGGGGGGGGGGGGGGGGGGGGGGGGGGGGGGGGGGGGGGGGGGGGGGGGGGGGGGGGGGGGGGCCGGGGGGGGGGCGGCCCCCCCCCCCCCCGGGGGTGGGGGTGTGCGGGGGTCGGCCGGTCACGCGGGCTCGGCGACCCGGTTCCGGGAGGCGAGGACCACCAGGCCGCCGATGACGGCGAGGGCCATCAGGACGACGGCGAACACGGTGGCGCCGTTGGTCAGTCCGATCGCGTCGCTGAGGTAGCCGGCCGAGACCGGCAGCAGGCCCGCCGGGACGTAACCGCCCACGTTGAGCGCCGCGTTGGCCTCGGCGAGCCGCTGCGCCGGGACGCTGTGGTTGAGCAGCGAGAGACCGCCGAGCTGTCCCATGCCCTGGCCGGCACCGGCCAGCAGCGCGGAGGCGATCAGCACGGCGACCGACGAGGTGTGCACGGCGGTGGCGAGCGCGACCATGCTGAGCGTGGTGCTGACCGCGCCGGCGGTCAGGATGGTGCGCCGGGGCAGCTTCTGCACGGCGAACTGCACCCCGGTGGCGGCCAGGAACATCGCGAACGCCATGGCCCCGGCGACGATCCGGCTGGTGGTGCCGAGCAGGCCGGACAGCAGCGAAGGGCCGAGCGAGAGCACGAAGGACGTCGCGGTGATGCCGGGCGCGAACACCGCGATGCCGAGGGTGAGTTGCAGGCCGTTGCCGTGCGGGACGCCGGGCACCCGGATCCACGCGCCCTTGGCGGGTGCGGCGGGGCGGCGCACCGGCATGCGCAGCACGGCGAGGATCGCGGTGGCGAGCAACGCCATCTCCACCACGAAGACGGTGACGGTGGGACCGGCCACGGTCTCGGACAGGACGCCAGCGAGGAGCGGCCCGAGGCCGGCCCCGAAGACCATCGCGCAGGAGGCGAGCAGGGCCGCGAGCCGCTTGCGGTGCCCGCCGGCCACGTCCGTCACGGCGGCCATGCCCGCGGAGACCACCGCGCCGACGGCGATACCGGTGAACAGCCTGGCCACGATCAGCGCGGCCACGCTGGACGCGGTCGCGAAGATGACACAGGCGGCCAGCGCCAGCCCCAGGGCGGGCAGCAGGACCGTCTTGCGGCCGAGCCGGTCGGAGACGACGCCGGAGACCAGCAGCGACCCGAGCAGGCCGACGATGTAGAAGGCGAAGATCACGGTCAGGGTCCCCTTGGAGAACCCGATCTCACGCTGCCACATCACGTACAGCGGCGTCGCCGCGTTGGACAGGATGAAGACCGCCGTCACCGGCCAGGCGGCCAGCCATACCCACCAGGTGGGAGCGGGGGAGGCGGCCGGTCCCGAAGGCTCGCCGGCCGCGGCCTCCCGCTCACCCACCCCCCGCACGGGCGCGGTTCGACTCTCCGACATGACAGGTACCTCCTGCTGGTGCAGTACGAGTTTTCTCGAACATAGCATGCAGTACGATTGGAGTCGTACATAGGATTCGGGTCATGAGGAGTTGCCTATGCCTTCCACGGCGCGTCCGGCGTCCGTACGGGTGCCGGACTTCAAGGTGCTGCCGCTCCCCGCGGACCTGCCCGAGCCGCTGCCCGAGCCGGCGGTGGCGGACCTGCGCCTGGAGACGGTGCTCGGGGCGCTGAGCGACCCGCTGCGGCTGCGGATCGTGCAGAAGCTGCTGCTGGACTCGGAGCAGTACGACCACACCTGCGGATGGTTCGGGTTCGACCGCCCCAAGTCCTCGCTGACCCACCACTTCAAGGCCCTGCGCGAGGCCGGTGTCACCCGGCAGCGCCAGTACGGCCTGGAGCGCCGCAGCCATGTCCGCGTCGACGACCTGAACGCGCGCTTCCCCGGCCTGCTGGACCTGGTCGCGGCCTGGACGCCCGGCGAGGCCTGACACCCCTTCCGGCCCGGCCATCTCACCCCGAAGGCCCTCGGCAACGGCTACGGCCTGAGCGCCGCCGGCGGATCCGCGGGGGACCCGCCCTCCCGGGCCCGCCGTTCGGGCGTAACCGGTGTGCCGGGCCGCTGAGCCCGTCCGAGGCCCGGCGGGCCCGCACACCGGATCCGTCCAGGGCGCGGGGAGCCCGCGCGCCGGATCCGTCCGTGGCCCGCTCGCACACCGGATCCGAACTCCCCGGGTGTGAGCGCGCCCCGCCGCCGACGGCGCGGCGGCCGGAGCTCCCGCCGCCCGGCCGCACCACCTCCGCAGGCCGTGCGGCGCCGATGGCTGGTGCCCCCAGGGGCGCTGTTTGAGATTCTGTGAGGGTGTTGGGTGTCGCGCGATGGTTCCAGTCCCGCAGGGGACCCGCGTCCGCCGACGGCCCGGGGTCAGTGAACGGGCCCGTCGCGGGCGCCGACCCCTCCGCGCCCTTCAGGGTGCTGCGGGCGGCCGCGGCCGGCATCGGCACCACCCTCGACGAGTCCACGACCTGCACGGAACTGTGCCGGGCGGCGGTCCGGCTGACCGGCGGCGGGGCTGCCGTGATGCGGCGGGTGGGCGAGACCGTCTCCGGCTACGAGGCGATCACCGGCGACGCCGACATGCTGCCCGACGCCCGCTGGGCCACCGCGGTGGCCCGGGACGCGGGCTCCCCGGCGGCCGACCACTGGACGGACCCCTGGTTGTCCCGCCCGGCCGGCAGCCGCACCCGTCCGGCCGTGTGCGTGCCCCTGACCAGCGGCTCCGACCAGTACGGCGTACTGGTCTGCGCCCGCGAGGGGATGGCCTTCGTCCGTGCGGAGGCCGAGCTGCTCGCCCTCCTGGCCGAACGCGCCGCCTCCCACATCCGGCACGCCCGCGAGTACGAGCACGTCAACCGGACCGCCGGTGACCTGCAACGCGCCCTGCTGTCCGAGCCAGGCCGGCCGCATCCCAACCTGGACGTGTCGATCCGCTACCTCCCGGCCGGCGGCCGGGTGCTGGTCGGCGGCGACTGGTGCGAGACGGTACGGCTGCACTTCGGCCGCACCCTGCTCGTCGTCGGCGACGTGATGGGCCACGGCCTGGAGGCCGCCGTCGACATGAACGCCTACCGGTCCTCGCTCCGGTACATCGCCTCCTCCGAGCTGCCCCCGCACCGGGTGCTGCGCCAGATGGACGCCATCGCCGCCCACGAGGCGGACCGCAGACCCGCCACCTGTCTGCTGGTGCGCGTCGACCCGAGCCGCCGTCAGGTCACCCTTTCCAGCGCCGGCCACCTTCCGCCCGCCATGATCACCGGGGACGGCCGGACCTCCCTCCTGCCGGTCCCGGTGGGCCCGCCGCTCGGCACCGGCTTCGGGGGCTACGAATCGGCCACCCACCAGTTCGACCCCGACCACGCTCTCGTCCTCTTCACGGACGGACTGGTGGAACACCGCGGCGAGGACATCGACCGCTCCCTGAGCCGCCTCGCGGACCTGCACTTCAGCCCGGCCGTCGGCGTGGACGGCCTGCTGGAGTCCATCCTCACCCGCCTCGACGCCCGCAACGCCGAGGACGACGTAGCGGTCCTGGCGGCCCGCTCGCACCCCCGCCAGGGCGGCTTCACCTACGTCCCGGAGGAGGAGAGGGCGCCGGGCCTGTGACGGTGCGCCCGGGGACGACGCCGGCCTGAAGGACGCGCCGCGGCAAGTACCGCCCGGGATCCGGTTGTTGGCGCCGGACGGTGACGCCGAGCCGATACGGGGCCTCGGCGCCGGCTGCCCGCGCCGCCGCTGCCCCGCTCCGGGCCGCCGTGGGCTACCTGGGCAACGTCAGTGTGAACACGGTGGTGCCGTCCGGGCGGTCGCCCAGCCCGATGGTGCCGCCGTGTGCCTCCACCAGGGCCCGGGCCACCGACAGGCCGAGGCCGCTGCCGCCGCGGTCGCGGCTGCGGGCCTTGTCGACGCGGTAGAAGCGGTCGAAGACCCGGGCCCGGTCGGCGGACGGAATGCCGGGACCCCGGTCGGTGACGCTCACCGACGCCGAGCCGGGGGCCGTAGTCACCGTCACCGACACCGGGGTGCCGGTGGGCGTGTGGACTGCGGCGTTGGTGAGGAGGTTGTCCAGCACCTGGCGGATACGGACCGGGTCCAGGCGGAGCGGGACCGGGTCGGGACCGACGGTCACCGTCAGCGGATGGTCGGAGTGCGCCGCCCGGAAGGCGTCCGCGGCCTCCCGCACCAGCTCCGCCAGGTCGGCGTCCTCCAGCCGCAGCGGTGTCTCCACCTCGGCCGCGTCCAGACGGGCCAGGAGCAGCAGGTCGTCGAGGAGGATGCCCATCCGGGCCGCCTCGGCGCGCAGCCGGGCCAGGTGCTTGTCGCGTTCCGCGGGGGCGTTGGCGGCCGCGTACTGGAAGAGGTCGGCGTAGCCGCGCACCGACATCAGCGGGGTGCGCAGCTCGTGCGAGGCGTCCGCGACGAAGCGGCGCAGCCGCTGCTCGGCCTCCGCGCGGACGGCGAGGGAGTGGTCGATGTGTTCGAGCATCGTGTTGAACGCGGTGCGCAGCTCCTCGACCTCGGGGCCGCCGCCCCGTTTGGCCGCGCGCAGCGGCAGCCGGGCCGCCGACTCCGTCAGATTGTGCGAGGCGATGCCATGGGCGGTGTGCGCCATGTCGTTCAGCGGTTCCAGGCCGTGCCGCAGCAGCCGGCGGCCGAACACCACAAGGGCCAGCAGCGCCAGCCCGAAGGCCACCACCTGGACCGTGACCAGCTGCCGGACCGTGTCGTCCATGCTGTCCATCGGCGCGCCGCTGACCAGCACCACCCCCGGCTCCACCTCGCAGCCGCGCAGCCGGTACTCGCCCTCGCCGGTCAGGTCCTTGGTCCGCAGCACCTCCGTGCCCGCGACGATCTGCGCCTTCGCCACCGAGGTGAGGTCGCCGATGTCCGCGGGCAGGTCACTGGTCTCCTCGGGCTTGCGCAGCACCGGGGTGCCGTGTGAGACGTCGTACACGGCGTAGTACCAGTGGTAGTACTTCTTGCCCTGGAGAGTGCCGTGCTGCGCGATGCTCTTGGACTGGGCCACCTGGGCCAGCCCCAGCTGGTCGTCCAGCTGGGCCGACAGGTAGTCCCGCATGTACATGGTCAGGGCCGAGCCGACGACCGCGAACACCACCAGGGCCAGCGCCCCCAGCCCCAGCGCCAGCCGGGTGCCCAGGCGCATGTTCCGGTACGAGCGCCACAGCCGCCGGATCATTCGGCCGCCTGCTGCCGGACGACGTACCCGAAACCGCGCACGGTGTGGATCAGCGGTTCCCCGCCGGCCTCGTCCAGCTTGCGGCGCAGCCGGCTGACCACCAGCTCCACCACGTTCGAGCGGCCGCCGAAGCCATACTCCCACACGTGGTCCAGGATCTGCGCCTTGGTGAGGACGGTCGGCGACTTGCGCATCAGATAGCGCAGCACCTCGAACTCGGTCGGGGTCAGCGAGAACAGCCGCTCGCCGCGCCGGACCTCACGGGTGTCCTCGTCCATCGTCAGGTCGGCGACCTGGAGGACCGAGCGCTGGAAGCCGGGTCCCGCGCTGCGCCGCAGCACCGTGCGCAGCCGGGCCATCAGCTCCTCCACCGCGAACGGCTTGACCAGGTAGTCGTCCCCGCCCCGGGTCAGCCCCGCGACCCGGTCGGCGACCCCGTCACGGGCCGTGAGGAACACCACCGGCACCATCGTCCCGGAGCGCCGCAGCCGGTCGAGGACGCCGAAGCCGTCGAGGTCGGGCAGCATCAGATCGAGCACGACGATGTCCGGCCGGAACTCGGCGGCCCGGGCCAGCGCGTCCTCACCGGAGTACGCGGTGACCGCCTCCCAGCCCTCGTACCGTGCGACCGTCGCGACCAGGTCGGCGATCGGCGGGTCGTCGTCCACGACGAGGAGTCGTACTTTTTCCACCCGCTCATACTGCGCCACCGGGCGGTGGGCGCCAGACCCGTGCCCACACAGAGAACACATCGATAACCAGTTGAAAGCAGCCAGACAGGAAAACGACAGCAGGGACGGGTGAAGCTCGACTCCCAGGACCCGATCAAGGAGCTGCCGACCCGTGACGACCGTCCAATCGCCCCCTGCGCCCCCCACGGCGATACGCCCCAGGGTGGTGGCCCGCACGGGCCTGTACGCCGTGCTCGCCGTGAACGCGGCCGTGGTCGCCTACTTCTTCGCCCAGGCGGGCTTCGCCTCCAACGCCCTGGTCGTCATCGGCCGCTTCCTCGGCCTGTACGGCGCCCTCGTCATGGCCTTCCAGCTGGTGCTGGTCGCCCGGCTGCCCTGGCTGGACCGCCGGATCGGCATGGACCGGCTGACCTCCTGGCACCGCTGGACCGGCTTCGCCCTGCTGTGGACGCTGCTCGGGCACGCCGTCTTCATCAGCTTCGGCTACGCCGACGGCGCCGGCGTCGGCCCGATCGGCGAGATCGTCGACCTCGCCGAGACGACCGAGGGCGTGCTCCGCGCCGTCGTCGCCTTCGGCATCATCCTCGTGGTCGGCGCCGTCTCGGCCCGCTACGCCCGCCGCCGGCTCGCCTACGAGACCTGGCACTTCGTCCACCTTTACACGTATGTGGCCGTGGTGCTCGCCTTCAGTCACCAGGTCGCGGTCGGTACGACCTTCACGGCGTCGTCCGCCGCGACGGCGTACTGGTACGCGGTGTGGGGCGTCGCGCTCGGCTCGGTGGCCCTGGGCCGGCTGGTCCTGCCCCTGTGGCGCAACTACCGCCACCAGTTCCGGGTCTCCGCCGTCGTCCCCGAGTCGGACAACGTGGTCTCGGTCCATGTCACCGGCCGTGACCTCGACAAACTGGGCGCGCAGGCCGGCCAGTTCTTCCTGTGGCGGTTCCTCACGAAGGACCGCTGGTGGCAGGCGAACCCCTTCTCCCTCTCCGCCGCCCCCGACGGCCGCACCCTGCGCCTGACCGCCAAGGCCGCCGGCGACGGCAGCGCCGCCCTGCGCCACCTGAAGGTCGGCACCCGGGTCTTCGCCGAGGGCCCCTACGGCGCCTTCACCACCCTGCACCGCCGGAAGACCGAGTCCCTGCTGATCGCGGGCGGCGTCGGCGTCACCCCCATCCGCGCCCTCCTGGAGGACCTCGAAGGCCACGCGGTCGTCCTCTACCGCGTCGCCACCGACCGGGACGCCGTCCTCTACGGCGAACTGCGCGACCTCGCCGTCGCCAAGGGCGCCGAACTGCACCTGGTCACCGGCCCGCCGGTCCCCGACAAGCTGGCCGCGCGCGAGCTGATCCAGCTGGTGCCGGACATCGCCGACCGGGACGTCTTCCTGTGCGGCCCGCCGCCGATGATGAACGCGGTGCTGCGCAGCCTGGGAGACCTGGGCGTGCCCAAGCCGCAGATCCACTTCGAGCGTTTCAGCCTGGCGGGATGAGAGAGACATCGTGAAGCGAGCCATACCTGTCGTCGCCCTGAGCATCGCGGGCCTGATCCCCGTCTGGCGCTACGAGCCGTCCGTCGGCGGTACGACGACCGCCACCGCCGAGCAGCCCGTCACGACCCCGTCCACCTCCGCGACCGGCGCTTCGGGCACGGTCGTCAAGGGCAGCACCGTCAACACCGACAAGGGTCCCGTCCAGGTGCAGGTGACCTTCGACGGCGACAAGATCACCGCGGTGCGGATGCTCCAGCAGCCCGACCATCCGCAGACGACGGCCGCGGTGCCGGTGCTGATCTCGGAGACGCTGAAGGCACAGAGCGCGGACATCGACACCGTGTCCGGCGCGACGATCACCAGTGACGGCTACCGGGAGTCCCTCCAGGCCGCGATCGACGCGAAGGGCTGACCGTGCGCCGAGTCGAACACGTCATGGGCTTCCCGGTCTCCCTGCGGATCGACGACCAGGACGTCCCGGAGAGCGCGGCGGACGTCGTCTTCGCCTGGCTGCGCGAGGTCGACGAGCGGTTCAGCCCGTTCAGGCCGGACAGCGAGGTCTCCCGGCTCGACCGGGGCGAACTCTCCGGGACCGAGGTGAGCCCGGACCTCGCCGAGGTGCTCGCGCTGTGCGAGGAGTACCGGCTGGCGACCGGCGGCGCGTTCGACGTACGGCTGCCGGGGCGGGGCCTCGACCCGTGCGCGGTGGTCAAGGGCTGGTCGGTGCAGCGGGCGGCGTACCTGCTGTCGGCCGCCGGGGCGCGGCGGTTCGTGCTGAACGCCGGTGGTGACGTGGTCGCCTCCGGCGGGCCCTGGCGGGTGGGGGTACGGCACCCCGAGCACGCCGACCAGGTGTGCACGGTCCTCGAACTCACCGACGGGGCGGTCGCCACGTCCGCCCGCTACGAGCGCGGCGACCACATCATCGACGGCCGCACGGGGCGTCCGGCGACCGGGCTGCTCAGCCTGACGGTCGTCGCCTCCTCGCTGACCGAGGCGGACTCCGTGGCCACGGCCGCGTTCGCGATGGGCGCCGAGGGCGTCGAGTGGGCCGCTGCCCGCCCGGGCTGCGAGGTGTTCGCCGTGGACACCGGCCGGCAGGTACTGCGGACGGCGGGCTTCCCGGTCGCGGGGGAGCCGTCGGCGGCCGCCTGACGCGCCCCGGCGGTTCAGCGGACGGGGGAGGGGAGCTCCGCCGCGATACGCGTGACGGACTCTCCGACCGCGTCCAGGGCCGCCGTTCGCTCCTGGTCGGTCGTGCGGGCCGGTGCGTGGGTGACACGGTTTCTCGACACGGGCGGGCCGCCGGCAGGGAACACCGGCGGCCCGCCCGCTTCCGGGGGAGGGGGTCAGCTGACGTCGGACGTGTCCAGGCGGTACAGGCCGCTGTACGCGCTCACCGCGCTGCCGTGCTTCTTCACCCAGGTCGCGATCTCCGAGTTCGTGCCCTGGCCGCCGTCGCTGCTGACCACGATGTAGTGCAGCTTGCCCGCCTTCACCAGGCTCTTGAGCTTGGCGAGGGTCATCGCGTCGTCGCTGCCGGACCAGCCGCCCATGGAGATGACGGGCTGACCGGACTCCAGGATGACCGAGGAGGCCGTCTGGTCGGTGGCCACGGCCACCAGCCAGGTGGCGCCGTCCTGGTGCTTCTTGAGGTACGTGATCATCGCGGAGCTGACCTGGGTGCCGCCGCCCATGCCTCCGGCGGTCCGGCCGGACTGCGACTGACTGCTGGAGTCGGTGCTGGTGCCGGTGCTTCCCGTCCCGGTCGGCGGCTGCCCCATGGACTGCCCGCCGGAGCCGCTCGGGGCGGTGCCGCTCTTGGTCCCGCTCGGTGCGCTGCCGCTCGGCCGCTGGCCACCGCCGCCCATGCCGCCACCGGTGTTGGGGCCGGCCGTCGGGTTGGTGCCGTTGGTGCTCGCGGTCGTGGCCGCCGAGACGGAGTACGCGGCCGGCCCGGCGAGCAGGGCGACGATCGCCGCGAGCGCCGCGAAGCCCATCAGCCTCTGCCGCCGCATGAACCGCCCGACCAGCAGCCCGGCCACCGCCAGCGCACCGCCCAGCGCGGCCACCACCTCGGCGACCGTGTACGCCGTGCCGGAGCCGGAGACCCGCTGGAGCAGGACGACCGCCCAGACGGTGCTGAGGCCGACGGCCGCCGGGAGCACCCAGCCCCTCCCCCACGCTCGAATGCGCTCGCGCGGGGGGACCCCCATCGCCGCCGAACCGTCGCGGAAGGCGTCGTACAGCATGACCCCGCCCGCGCCGGCCACGGCTGCGATCCCGGGGGCCATCGCGGTGACGTAGTACGGGTGGAAGGTGCCCTCGGCCAGGGAGAAGGTCAGGAAGTGCAGGACGAACCAGCCGCCCTACAGCATCAGCGCGGCCCGCCGGGCGTCGGTGCGCGGCGCCCGGCCGCGCAGCACCAGGCCGCCGACGAGGGCGATCGCGGCGAACGGGATCAGCCAGGAGATCTGGCCGCCCATGATGTCGTTGAACATCCGGTACAGACCCGAACTGCCGCCGAAGCTGGCACCGTTGCCGGCCGAGCCCACCGAAGAACTCGCGCCGAAGATCCGGCCGAAGCCGTTGTAGCCGATGACCAGGTCCCAGACCGTGTTGTCGGTGGAGCCGCCGATGTAGGGCCGGTCGGAGGCCGGGATCAGGTCGACGACCACCATCCACCAGGCGCTGCTCACGATCAGCGCGACCGTCGCGACGGCGAGGTTGCGGATGCGCCTGCCCAGTGACGCGTTCGTGGCCCACAGGTAGACCAGGAAGAACGCCGGCAGCACGACGTACGCCTGCATCATCTTGGTGTTGAACGCGAAGCCGATCGCCACCGCCGACCACACCAGCGGCAGCAGCCTGCCGGTGCGTACGGCCTTCAGCAGCGCGGCCGCGCCGAGCAGCATCAGGAAGACCAGGACCGGGTCGGGGTTGGTGTCGCGGTTGATGGCGACGGTGATGGGCGTCAGGGTCAGCACCAGCGCGGCGATGGTGGCCGCCACGACCCCGAAGTCCCGCTTCACCAGCCGGTACAGCAGGGCCACCGAGCCGACGCCGACGGCGACCATCGGCAGCATCAACTGCCAGGTGCCGTAGCCGAGGACGCGGGCGGACAGGCCCATCACCCAGAGGGCGAAGGGGGGTTTGTCGACGGTGATGAAACTGCCGGAGTCCAGGGCGCCGAAGAAGAACGCCTTCCAGCTCTTGGTGCCGGAGTAGACGGCCGCGTTGTAGAAGGTGTTGCCGGTGACTGAGGAGAGGTTCCAGGCGTACAGGGCGGTGGCCAGCAGCAGGATCGCCCACAGGGCGGGGCGGGCCCAGCGCGGGTCCTCGGGGGCGCCCATGAACAGCCTTCTGGCGCGGGAGACCGGTGGGGCGGCGGACCGGTGCCGGCCGTCCTGGACCGGGGCGGGCGGCGGGGCGAGGGTCGTCATGACGCGTACTCCAGGGAGTCGGTGGCGGTGGCCGCCCCGGTGGGCAGGACCGCGACGTTCTGCGGGACAGTGGTACGGCGGGGTACGGCGGGGACGCGGGTGCGGCCGGTGACGGTGGCCCGGAACATCCGGCCCATGCCCTTGAGGTCGTCGACGGCGGTGCGGACGATGTCGACCCGGCTGTCGGGGTCGTCGACCCAGTCGACCGGGACCTCGTGTACGCGCAGCCCGTTGCGCTGGGCGAGCACCAGCAGTTCGGTGTCGAAGAACCAGGCGGTGTCCTCGATGTGCGGGGCGAGCGCCCGGAACAACTCGGTGCGCACGGCCTTGAAGCCGCACTGCGCGTCCGAGAAGCGGGCGCCGAGGCCTGCTTTGAGCAGCAGGTTGTAGGAGCGCGAGACGAACTCCCGCTTCGGGCCGCGCACCACCGCCGACTGCGGGTGCAGCCGGCTGCCGATGGCGAGGTCGCTGTGCCCGGAGAGGAGGGGCGCGACCAGGGGCAGGAAGCCTTCCAGCCCGGTCGAGAGGTCGACGTCCATGTAGGCGACGACGTCGGCGGTGGACCTGCTCCACACGTGCTTCAGGGCACGGCCCCGGCCCTTGAGTTCCAGCCGCCGTCCGTGGACGTGCGGCAGGTGCAGGGTCAGGTCGGTCGCCACCGTCCAGGTGGCGTCCGTGCTCGCGTTGTCCGCGATCGTGATGCGGAACGGGAACGGGAAGGAGTCCTCGAGGTATGCGTGGAGACGGCCGATGCTGTCGGCGAGGACATGGGCCTCGTTGTACACCGGCACCACGATCTCGACCGACCGGCGCCGGACGCCTCCCGCGTTCGTTTCGTTCATGACCATGACGATCGGGGCGCTGTCTGGGGCGGTCGTGAGGCTTCACTGAGCGGGGAATGAGAATCAGGGAACTCACAGGTCGCGCACAGAGGGCACCGTGCGGAGGCCCAGGGTTCGCTCCGTCAGCCCTCCAGCGCGGTGCGGTCGGGCGACTCCTCGCCCAACTCCTGGTACACCCAGGGGCCGTTGCGGGGGGCCAGGTTCAGGGCGCGGACGGTCAACAGGGCGGCGGCCTTCTCACGGGCCTTGCGCAGTGTGAGCGTTCCCTCCCGATGGCGGGCGACGGCGTCCCGGGCCGCGTGGATCTGCTCCTTCTCGGGCTCGTCGTCCTCCGGGGCCGGCGGGGCGTCGTACGGCCCGCCCTCGAACAGCCGGGCGGCCGACAGGCGTACGGCCACCTCGGCGCGCAGCGGGGCAGGCGCGGTGGCGGCTTCCTTCGTGATCAGGGTCCGGGCGCGGTCGAGGGTGTCGACGGCCTTGGCGTGATCGGTCTGACGGGCGTACAGGGAGCTCAGGTCGACGAGACCCTCCAGAGCGCGGACGTGCGAGCCGTCCTGCTTCCACAGGTCGACGGCCTCCGTCAGCAGCCGCACCGCGGTGGTGCGGTCGCCGAGGGAGAAGGCCATGCGGGAGGCGTTGTCGCAGTCGTTCGCCGCGTTGCCGAGATGGCCGATGTCCTTCCACAACTCGGCGGCGCGCCGGTACAGATCGAGGGCGGACGCGTGATGGCCCGCATCGTCCTCGGCGACGCCGTTCGCGTTCCTGGCCATGGCGCGCAGTTCGGCCGTTCCCCACCGGTCGGCCAGCTCCACCGCCCGGCGGGCCCAGCGTACGGCCGTCCTGGTGTCGGACATGCGGCGGGCGATACGGTAGTTGTTGATCGCGAGCGGAACCGCGCCCGCCTCCCGGCCCGCCGCGGTGAGGGTGGTCACCGCGGTCTTCCCGGCGGCGAGCGCCTCCGGCCACTTCTCCTGGTCCCACAGCACCAGGCTGAGCTGGAACTCGGCCTTGGCGATCTCCTCGGACAGCCCGTGCTCGCTCGCGAGGGCGGCGGCCCGGCGCGCGGTCTCGGCGGCGAGTACGAGCGCGCCCGCCTTGCGCAGGGTCGCGGTGGTCGACAGACAGGCCTCGACTGCCCTTTCGGGCTGGTTCCGGCGCAGATGGAGGGCGACCCGGTCGTCGGTGACATCGACGATGGCGTCGAGTTCCCGGCGCGCGGTGTACAGGACGTGCAGGCCGATGGTGAGGTCCGTGGCGAGGTCCAGCCAGTCGTGGTCCCGGGCCAGCCGCTGGGCCGCGTGGAAGCGGGTGGGGTCCAGTTCGCCCGAGAGCTGGGCCCCGTGCTGCTGGTCGGTGATCTCTCTCAGCCGGTCGTTGAGATAGGAGACGGAGGCCTGCTGGAAGGCGCGGACCGCCTCGGGGGTCTCCTCCTGCTCCAGACGTTCCCGGGCGAACAGCCGGACCAGGTCGAACAACCGGAAGGTGGCCAGCAGCGCTCCGGCGGGCACGCGCACCACGTCCTGGCGGGCGAGGCTGCGGTCCACCAGACGGTTGAGCAGGAGTTCCTGCCGTACGGCGGGAGCCCGCAGACAGTGGCCGAGTTCCGCCCCGGTGACGGCGGCGCCCGGTACGGCGGTGATCAGGCGCAGCGCGCGGCGGGCCGGCGGCTCCAGCGCGTCGTGGCTGAGCCGGATCGCCAGCCGTACGGCCCGGTCGCCGTAGCTGAGTCCCTCCAGTCGGGCCGACTCCTCCTCCAGGAGCTGTACGAGGTAGTCCGGCGGCGGTCCGGACGGGGCGGCGAGGCGGGCGCCGACGATGCGCAGGGCGAGCGGGACGTCCGCGCACAGGTGGGCCAGCCGGTGCAGTGCCGCCGTCGCGCCGGTCACCTCGGGCGGACGGCCTTCCGCGCACCGGGTGAGGACGGCCACCGACGCCTCGCGGTCCAGCGGTCCGATTTCGAAGACGAGCCCCGGGTTCGCGTAGTCCTGCTGCCGGTCGCGGGAGGTCACCAGGACCGCGCAACCGGCCGGTGCGGTCACGAAGGGTCTCGCGTGGGCGGCGTCCAGGGCGTTGTCGAGGACGAGCAGGACCCGCCGGTCGCGCAGCCCCGCGGCGAGGGTGGCGAGCAGCCGGGTGTCGTCCATCGCCTCCGCGCCGACGTCGACGCCGAGCGCCTCGGCGACGATACGGACCACGGTACGGGTGTTGAGCCGGGCGTCGGGCACCAGTCCGTGCAGATCGATGTGGAGGACCCCGCCGGGAAACGCGGGGGCGAGCCTGCGGGCCGCCTCCACGGCCACCACCGAGGTGCCGACTCCCGGCTGGCCGTAGAGGAAGGCGGTCGCCGATCCCTGGCGTGTCATGCGCCGGTCCACGGCGGTGACCACGCCGGCCACCAGGTCCTCGCGTCCGGCGACGCACGGGTCCTGGTCGGGCAGACGGCACATCTGGGCGGCCACGGCGGAGAGTTCGGGCCGGCCCGGGGCGGGCCCGGCGGCGGAGCCGGGCAGTTCCCCGCCACCGGTGTGCGGGCCCGGGGCGGCGGTGGCAACGGAGCTGCGGAGCATCACGTCCACCGAGGCCGAGCGCATCGGCGACAGTTGGCGGGCCAGGGCGTCGAGGAAAGCCGAGAGCGGGATCGCGGTACCGTCTGTGAGGGCCTCGCGCAGGAAGCGGCGGCACGCGGTGGACAGGTCCGCGAGCAGCCCGTCCGCCGCCAGTTCCTCGGCGAGCACCTGGCGCAGCCGCGCGAGGAAGGCCCGGGCGGCGTGGACGGGCTGATCCTCGCCCGGTTGCGCGCCGGGCAGTTCCCGTGTCCAGCGCTCCACGGCCTCGGGGTGCTCGGGCAGCCGGGGCAGCAGCACCCGGGGGTCCAGGCCGCGGTACCGCAGCACCCTGCGCAGTTCCGTGACGGTGGCCGGGTCCCAACCGGTCCCGCACGCCCGGGAGACGAGCAGCTCCGCCACTTCCCCGAGGCCGCCCCGGCCCTGGCAGGCGTCGTCGAGCGCGACGAGGGCGAGGGCGGCCTCGCGGGCCGCCTCCACCGGACCCACGGTGTCCACGGACGCGCCGCCGACCGCGAGCGGCCGAGCGCCGTTCGCCGACAGGAAGGTGCCCACCGTGTCGCCGAGCGCGAGCCGGCGCCGTACCGGGATGTGCGCGGTCTGTTCCAGCAGGCGGGTGAAGTCCTCGGTGCGGGCGACCCAGACCGAGTCGCGCAGCCAGTTGTCGGCGCTGTTGTAGCGGGCCGTCACGACGCCGAGCACCGTGCCGTCGGTGAGCCGGACGACCGGCGCGCCGCTCATGCCGCGCATCACGTCGGGGGAGGACAGACGGCCCATCCGTACCCCGTCGCGGACGGTGCCGCCCTGCCACAGGCCGGTGGCGTGCACGTAGTCGTAGCGCCTGCCGTGGTCGTCGATCTCGGCGACACCGCGCACGACCACGTCGGTGAGGAGCGGGACCTCGTCGGTCGGGGCCCAGCCGGGGACCGAGTCGGCGAGGGGTTCGGTGCGGCGCAGCACGGCCAGGTCGCGCTCGGCGTCCACGGCGATCACGGTGGTGGCACCCTCGGCTCCCGTGCCGTCCAGCGCGTCCGTCAGCACCTCGCGGCCCACCAGCCCGCAGCCGAGCCCGTCCAGCACGTGCCAGGCGGTGAGGAGCACGGACGGCGCCACCTGGAAGCAGGTGCCGACCGCGAGGCCGTCGCGCAGCAGGACGCGGCCCAGACTGCCGGGCACCCCGGGGCGATGCGCCGGGCCGCTCACCCGTCCTCCGGCTCGCCCGGGGCGCGGTAGCTCATCCGTACCACCAGTGAGGCCTCGCCGGAGGTGCCGGCCACGATGATGCTGCCCTGGGCCGAGAACTTCAGCCCGAATTCGATCTCGACGGACTCGGGTGCCGCCGCCCGCTCGCGCAGCCGGCGTACCGCCTCGGCGGCGGAGGCCGCTATCTCCACCACCGCGTCCCGCGCGTGGTCGAACGAGTCCACCACCCTGCGTTCCGCGTCCCCCAGCCGAGAGGTGGGCTCGGAGCCGGCCACCGGCACCGTTTCCACCAGGAGTTCCACCTCACCGACCCGTACGGGCAGCAACCGGTTCGTCATGGGTCACAACCTGGCATACCGTTTCGCCTCTTGTCCCCGGATCCGCGGTCTCGGTGAGAGGATCGGCCGGTCCGCGGTGAAGACAAACAATCAGTCGCCAAAGTACTGAAACACTTGCGGTCTAGACTCTCCCCGCAACGGCCTGCACCACGGCGACCGTGGTCGAAAACTGGGCAGTCTCAGCCAAACCCGAAGGGCATTCGGCGTTTTGATACGGATAGATTCAGTCACCAAGCGGTACCCGGACGGTACGGTCGCCGTCGACCGACTCTCCCTGGAGATACCGGACCGCTCGATCACCGTCTTCGTCGGCCCCTCGGGCTGCGGCAAGACGACGACCCTGCGGATGATCAACCGGATGGTCGAGCCCAGCGAGGGCCGTATCCTCCTCGACGGCGCCGACATCCAGGCGCAGCCGGTCAACACCCTGCGCCGGTCGATGGGTTACGTCATCCAGAACGCCGGTCTCTTCCAGCACCGCACGATCATCGACAACATCGCCACGGTGCCCCGGCTGCTCGGCTGGAACAAGCAGAAGGCGCGTGCCCGCGCGGCCGAGCTGATGGACCGGGTGGGTCTGGACCCGGCCCTCGCCAAGCGCTACCCGTACCAGCTCTCCGGCGGCCAGCAGCAGCGCGTCGGCGTGGCCCGGGCGCTCGCCGCCGACCCGCCCGTGCTGCTGATGGACGAGCCGTTCTCCGCCGTGGACCCGGTGGTCCGCAAGGGCCTCCAGGACGAACTCCTGCGCATCCAGGACGAGTTGGGCAAGACCATCGTCTTCGTCACCCATGACATCGACGAGGCGATCAAAATCGGCACGATGGTCGCCGTGATGCGCACCGGCGGTCACCTCGCCCAGTTCGCCCCGCCCGCCGAACTGCTCACCGACCCCGCCGACGCCTTCGTCGAGGACTTCCTCGGCGCCGACCGGGGCATCCGCCGGCTGTCCTTCTTCCCCTCCGCTGACCTCGCGCTGCAGACCGCCCCGATCGTCCCGGTCGACGCCGACGCCACCAAGCTCGGCGCCCGCACCGCGACGGACGCCCCCTATCTCCTCGTGACGGACCTGGACGGCAGGCCGCTGGGCTGGGGCGAGCCGAGCGCCCTCACCGCCGGCTCGATCGACCCGGAGCGGCTGCTGCCGTACGGGCGGCCGTTCGTGCCCGGCAGGGACTCGCTGCGCGCCGCCCTCGACGGCTCGGTGCTCTCGCCGACCGGCTGGGCGGTGGCCGTGGACGGCGAGGGACGCGCGGTCGGCGTCGTCTCCCAGCAGGTCATCGGCGCCGCGATCCGCACCGCCCACGCCGAGGGCCGCGACCACACGAAGGTCGGGGGATGAGCGGCTTCTTCGACATCCCGAGCGACCTCCAGAGCACCTACTTCGGGCTGATCGGCCTCCATCTGCGCGAGGCCCTCATCCCGGTGCTGGCCGGGCTGGTGGTGTCCCTTCCGATCGCCCAGCTCTGTGTGCGCTTCCGCTGGCTGTACCCGCCGGTCCTGGGCGTGACCACGATCCTGTACGCGATCCCCTCCCTGGCCTTCTTCGTCGTCCTCATCGACTACACCGGCCAGACCGAGACGACGGTGATGATCCCGCTCGCGGTGTACAGCCTGGTGGTCCTGGTCCCGGCGATCGTGGACGGCGTCCGCTCGGTCCCGGCCGAGACCCTCGCCGCCGCCACCGCCATGGGCCTCGGCCCCGTACGCCGTTACTTCCAGGTGCAGTTGCCGATCGCCGTCCCCGCGATCATCGCGGGCCTGCGGGTGGCCACCGTCTCCAGCATCTCCCTGGTCAGCGTCGGCATGCTGATCGGCAACCAGGGCGCCCTCGGCAACCTGCTCAACGACGCCAACATCTACCACCGCCCCGAGCTGGCGGTGAACTCCGTGGTGACGACGGCCGTGCTGGCGATCCTGGCGGACGCCCTCCTCGTCCTCCTGCGCCGTGTGCTGACGCCCTGGATGCCGAAGGAGAGCACCCGGTGAACGTCCTCAACTTCATCCACGCCTTCTTCAGCGACAGTTCGCACTGGCACGGCTACGACGGCATCCCCACCCGCCTGTGGGAGCACATCCAGTACTCGCTGAAGGCGCTCGCCTACGCGGCCGTCATCGGCCTGCCCATCGGCCTGATCACCGGCCACTACGGGCGTGGCGGCAACACCCTCGCGCTGATCGCCACGGCCGGCCGGGCCCTGCCCAGCTTCGGCCTGCTGGTCCTGATGTTCATCTGGCTCGGCTTCGGCATGCTGCCGGTGATGATCCCGCTGGTGATCCTCGCCGTACCGCCGATCCTGGTCACGACCTACGAGGCGATGCGCTCGGTCGATCCGTCCCCGGTGGACGCGGCGCGCGGCATGGGCATGCCGGAGGCACGCGTCCTCTTCCAGGTCGAACTCCCGGTCGCCCTCCCGCTGATCCTCAGCGGCCTGCGCTCGGCGGCCATCCAGATCGTCTCGACGGCGACGATCGCGGCGTACGTCAGCCTGGGCGGCCTGGGCCGCTACATCATCGACGGCCTCTACCAGAAGAACTACGAGAAGGTCGTGGGCGGAGCCACCCTGGTGGCGGCGATGGCCTTGGCCACGTTGGGCATCTTCTGGGCGGTACAGAGACTTACGGTGTCTCCTGGCGTACGGCGGAGCGGCTAAGTCAGGGGCGCGGGGCTGTATTGAATGTGCGGCTACCGCCGCGTGGGCGCGACCAGCCCCACGCGGCGGGCCCGTAGTTCCCCACCCACCGCACTACCCCTCACGCCGAGCCAGCGCCAGCTCCAGCACAACAAGCAGCGCGTCCCGCACCGAACCCCGTTCCCGCGCGTCGAAGACGACCAGCGGAGTCCCCTCGGCGACGTCCAACGCCCACCGCACCTCGTCCAGCGTGTGCTCGACATGCCCGTCGAACGCGTTGATGGCGATGGCGAACGGAATCCCGCGGTGCTCGAAGTAGTCGACCGCCGCATAGCAGTCGTCGAGCCGCCGCGTGTCCACGATCACGAGCCCGCCGAGCGCCCCCTCGACGATGTCGTCCCACATGAAGCCGAACCGTTCTTGCCCGGGCGTGCCGAACAGATACAGCTTCAGCGTCGGGTCGATGGTGATGCAGCCGAAGTCCATCGCCACGGTCGTGGTCGTCTTGCGCGGGGTGAGCGTCAGGTCGTCCACGCCCGCCGCGACCTCGGTGATCGACGCCTCGGTGGTCAGCGGCTCGATCTCCGAGATCGAGCCGACGGCGGTGGTCTTGCCCACGCCGAAACCGCCCGCGATGACCATCTTCACCGGCAGCGGCGGCCGGACGGCCGTACGCCCGGTCCCCCGGGTCAGCGAGTCAGTCGGTGTCACGGAGTACCCCTCGGGAGTCTGGGATGGCCCGCAGGCCGTCGATAACCCTGCGCAGGACGGACGAGTCGTGGGTGGCTTCGAAGTCGGGCACATGCACGGTCAGCTGCCCCGCCTCGCGCAGGTCTTCGGCGAGCACCCGGACCACGTTCAGGTGCAGCCGCAGCCGGGCCGCCAGTTCCGCGAGCGACTGCGGAATCCGGCACGCGGCGACGATGTCGTGCTGCTCGAAGGAGAGCCGGGCGAGCGCGTCGAGTCCGGCGGTGGTCGCCACCACCTGGGTCTCGACGGGCATCGCCGGTCCGGAGGCGCTGTCCGCCACCCGGCCGGCGGTGACCAGGAACGGCCGTACGGCGGGGGCGGGACCGACCGGGTCCAGGCCCGGGGGCGGGAAGCCGTCCGCCATGGCTGTGTCTTCCTCTCTCGACCGGCTCCGCCGGTCAGCGCGTCTGTGGGACGCCGACGCTGTTCTTCAGCTCCAGGACCAGCTGCGGACTGAGCGCGGAACCGGCCCGGTTGGCGAACAGCGTCATCTCGTAGGCGATGTTGCCGAGCTTGGCCTCGTTGTCCGCGACCACGCCGAGCACGGCGCCGCTGCCGATCGCGGAGACGATGACATGGCCGCCCTCCAGATCGATGATGACCTTGTTGAGGCCGCCGAGGCCGTAGTTGCCGGAGGCGCCGGCGGCCAGGCTGGTGATGCCGGAGACGATCGCCGCCAGCCGTTCGGAGTGCGCGCGTTCACGCAGCTCCGACACGGCGATCAGCAGACCGTCGGAGGACACGGCGATCGCGTCCACCACGCCGGCTGTCTCGGTCGCGAAGCGGTTCAGCAGCCAGGTGAAGTCGGCTGCGGCCGCCTGCAGGTCGGTCGGCGTGGCGGCGCCGCCCGTCGGGGTGTCACCTGTCGACGTGCTCACTGCTCGGCTCCTTCCGGAAGGTGGATCTGGTGGTGCGGCGGGTTGGTCTCGGGGCGCGGCGCGGGCCGCTCGTGGCTTCCGGTGTCGCTCTCGCGCCGGGCGCGCTCCACCGCCGCCTCGAACTCCTCCAGCGCGTCCCGCTCGGCTTCGGCGTCGCGGTTGCGCGCTGGCTGGGCGAGGGTCTGGGCGGCGCCGACGGTGGTGCGGAGGGTCGCGCCGCGTACCCGGCGGCGCAGCGGGCGCGCTCCGTCGGCGGAGTCCGCCGGGGGTTCGCCGGTGCGGGCGGCCGGGATCAGCGGGGCCGGTGCGGCCGGTGCCTCGGCGGCCGGTTCGCGGCGCGGTACCCGGCGGGGGAGCGGGCCCTCAAGCTCGGCGGCGGCCGGGACCGAGGCGGCGGCGGTCGGCCCGGTCGGTTCGGCCGGCGCCGTCGGTTCCACGGCGAGCGGGGTGCCGGCGGTGTCGGCCACCGCGCTCATCGTCAGCAACAGCCGGGAGGGCAGCGTCACCTCGGCGGTGACACCGCCGCCCGGAGTCCGGGTCAGCTCGACGCCGATCTCCCAGCGCCGGGCCAGCGCACCCACCACGAACAGGCCGAGCACCTTGGTCGGCACCAGGTCGAGGCGCTCACGGCGGATCAGCCGGGCGTTCTCCTCGGCCAGCCGCTCGGCGCTCATGCCCAGGCCGTGGTCGGTGACAACGATGTGCGCGCCGTGGTCGCCGGTGCGCACGGTCACCTCCACCGGGCTGCCCTCCGGGGAGAACGACACCGCGTTCTCCAGGAGTTCGGCCACCATCAGCGTGAGGTCGCCGATGATGTCCGGCTCGATCATGGCGTCCGTGCCGGCGTACAGCCGTACCCGCTGGTAGCCCTCGATCTGGCCGAGTGCGGCCCGGACCACGTTGGACAGCGGGGTGGGCCCGGAGGACAGCACCGTCTCGCGGATGCCGGCCAGCAGCATCAGGCTGTCGGCGTTGCGGCGCAGGCGGACGGCGATGTGGTCGATGGAGTAGAGGCGTTCGAGGAGGGCCGGGTCGGTCTCCGCGCGCTCCACCGCGTCGATGAAGGCGAGCTGGCGGGTGGTCAGGTTGCTGACCCGGCGGCCGACGTTGCCGAACATCTCGGCGGTGTTGCGGCGGCTGAGCACCTGGCGTTCGAGGAGGGCCGCGGCCGTGGTCTGCACCTGGTTGAACGCCTCGGCCAGGTCACCGATCTCGTCGCGGGCGGTGACCGGCATGTCCCGCAGCCGGGGCGGGCTGTCGTCCTCGGTGTCGTCGTCGGCGACCCGGGCGAGTTCGCGGCCCGCCACCTCGGCGACCTCGTGCGCGACTCCGGTCAGGGCCTGCACCGGGCGGATCACCGAGCGGCGCACCAGCGCGGCGAGGGTGATCCACAGGACGAAGCCGAGCAGGGTGCCGTTCAGCAGGTAGATGGCGCGCCACTTGGCCGATTCGGCGCTGGCGTCGGCCCGGTCGGCGATCTGGCCGATGAGCGAGGCGGTGATGTTCAGCCGGGCGGTGGCCTGGTTGAGATAGTCCGGGTAGTCGGTCAGCGCGTCCTTGACCGCCCGCCGGATGTCCTCCTGGCTGCCCGCCTCCAGCCTGCTCGGGTCGATCTGCAGCTCGGCGTAGGACTCGGCGATCCTGCCCTGGACCTTGGTGTGCTCGACGGAGGCCAGCTGGGCCGCCTGCCCCTCGGTGGCGAACCGGGTGAAGCGCTGGGCCTGGTGCTGGTACAGGTCGTAGGCGCCGACCGCGTTGGTGAACTCGATCAGCGCGTTGGTGTCCCCGGTGGTGGCCGCGAGCACGTTGGTCTCGAAGGCGCCGTGGGCGGCGTCGGCGCGCAGCAGCGAGTCCAGCAGGTTGCCGGTGAAGGTGGCGGCGAGGTTGGTGTTGCGGTCCAGACCGAGGCCGTCGATCAGGTCGTTGGACGCGTTGCTGTACGCCGGGTCGATGTTGTCCGCCGGCAGGTATGCCTGCTCGACGGACTCGCGCAGACTGGACAGGCCCTCGACCTGCCGCAGGGCGTCCGACTCGGTGTCCGGCAGCCGGTCGCCGAAGGCGTCACGGACCGTCCGGAGCTGGTCGGTCACCGCTTTCTGGGCCGCGCGGTAGGGGGCCCGCGAGGGGGTGTCGTCCCCGGCCTCGTAGCGCGCGGAGAGCAGGATCGCCTGCTGGTGCTCCGCCTCGACCTTGTCCACGAGCCGCGCCACCTGGGTGCTGTCCCGGACCATCTGTGCCGCGTCCTCCGCGCTGGTGGACTGCTGCACCAGATCGGTGAAGACATAGGCGAGCAGCACGGCGATGACGGCGAGCGGTACACCGACCAGCAGGTTCAGCTTGCGCCGGAAGGGCCAACGGTCGGCGAAACCCCGTATCCCACCCCGCGCCTGGGCGGGCCGGACGGGCGCGTCCACCTGGTTCGTGGACACCGGGCCTCCTTCATGAGGGTGTCTCGACTGTGGGGGGCGTCTTCACCCCGAGCTGTTGCGGAACGACACCGAGTAGCGGGCCCCGTGCACCGCTGTGACCGATATCAACTGCGGTGAGACTACAGCGTTCTTGAAGCGCGATTCCGCTTGCTCTTTATCAAGAATCCGTTACAAAGAGACCGCTCTCCGTCCACAACTGGCCACGGATCGAAGCCAATCGGTGACCCGGAGATACTTGACTGACCGAGAACCGGCTGGATTGGATCGTGCGGAGTGGTTCGCAACAACCCCATGCGGTTCGCAACACCCCCACCCTTCTGCCCACAGCTCCCGGAACGGCAACCGTGACTTCCAACACCCTTCCCAGCAGGTCAATCCGGACATACCGAGGCGTGGCGGCGGTCGCGCTCGCCGCGACGACGGCCCTGCTGGCGGGCTGTTCCTCCTCCGACGACGGCAAGTCCGACCCGCTGTCCGACAGCAAGGCGAGCGGGGACACCGTCGTCGTCGGCTCCAACAACTTCGCCGAGAGCACCCTGCTCGCCGACATCTACGGCGAAGCACTCAAGGCCAAGGGCATCAAGGTCACTTACAAGCCGAACATCGGCAGTCGTGAGACGACGTATGGTCTGCTCAAGAACGGCTCCATCTCGGTCCTGCCCGAGTACAACGGTGCCCTGCTCGCCTACCTCGACCCCAAGGCCACCCCGAAGACCGTCGAGGAGACCACCAAGGCCGTCGAGGCCAAGCTCGACTCCAAGCTGACGCTGCTGGACCCGGCGGAGGCGCAGGACAAGGACACGGTGACGGTCAACGCGGAGACCGCCGCCAAGTACAACCTCACCGAGAAGTCCTCCATAGCCGACCTCAAGAGCATCGCCAAGGACCTGGTCATCGGCGCCTCGCCGGAGTTCCAGACCCGCCAGCAGGGCCTGGTCGGCCTGAAGTCCGTGTACGGGCTGGAGTTCAAGTCCTTCAAGGCGCTGGACGCGGGCGGCCCGCTCACAGAGGCCGCCCTGACGAAGAACGCGGTGCAGGCCGGCGACATCTTCAGCACGGACCCGACCATCTCCAAGGAGAAGTTCGTCGTCCTCCAGGACCCGGAGAACCTCTTCGGTTTCGAGAACGTCCAGCCCCTGGTCTACAAGAGCGCCCTGAACCAGACGGCCACCGACGCCCTCAACGCGGTCTCCGCCAAGCTCGACACGGCGGCCCTGCTGGACCTGGACACGCAGGTGCAGTCGGACAACAAGGACCCGCTGGACGTGGCCCAGGCCTGGCTGAAGAAGGTCGGCCTCAGCAGCTGACCGCACCCGCGCCCGATCTCCCTTGGACAGCACCAGCGACGTACCGAGACAGGTGCCCGCGCGCTCCTGTGTCGTGCTCGACGGCAACGGCCTCGGCCTGCCCGGACTCGTCCGGCTGGCCGGCGCCGTCGCCGACCCGGTCGTACCGCCCGAGGCGCTCGACCGGGTCGGCCGCGCCCACGAGACGGCCGAGGACCTCGCCGGGCAGGGCCTTTGGTACGGCCGTGGCACCGGGGTGGGCGCCCAGCGCTCGATCGCGGTCGACCCGTCGGACGCGGCCGGCCACACCCTGCGCCTGCTGCGCAGCCACGCCGGCGGCGCCGGCCCCCTGCTCCCGCCGCGCCGGGCCCGTGCCCTGCTGGCGGTCCGTGCGAACCAGCTCCTGGCCGCCGGCTCCGGCATCCACCCCTCGTTCGTCACCGCCCTGACCGAGGCGCTCCGTCTCGGCGTGTACCCCGCGATCAACGAGTACGGCGGTGTGGGCACCGGCGACCTGACCGCCCTCGCCCAGACCGGCCTGACCCTGATCGGCGAACGCCCCTGGCTCACCACGTCCCCCGACGCCGAACTGCCCACGCCGGTCACCCTCCGCCCCGGCGACTCGCTCGCCCTCCTGAGCAGCAACGCCCTCGCACTGGGCCGGGCCGCGCTGGCCTGCCACGACCTGGACGTGCTGCTGCGGGCCACGCACGCGGTGGCCGCGCTCTCCCTGGCCGCCGTCTCCGGCTCGCCGGAGGCCTACGCGCCCCAGGTGCACGCCCTGCGCCCCTACCCCGGCCCGGCCCGGGCGGCGGCCGAGACACGACGCCTCCTCGCGATACCCGACCACCCCCTCACCACCGGCCGGCGCGTCCAGGACCCCTACGCCTTCCGCGCCTTCCCCCAGGTCCACGGCGCGGCCCTGGAGGCCGCCGACACCCTCCGCCGGATCATCGAGACGGAGATCAACTGCCCCACGGAGAACCCCGTACTGGCCCCCGACGGCCGCGTCTACCACCACGGCGGCTTCTTCGTGGCGCCGCTCGCCCTGGCCCTGGACGGCCTCGACCTCGCCCTCCTGGGGACCGCCCAGCTCTCCGCGGCCCGCCTCCAGGCCCTGGGCCGCGCCGACCTCACCGGCCTTCCCGGGTTCCTGGCCACGGGCCCGGCGAGCAGCTCCGGCACGATGATCCTGGAGTACACGGCCAACTCGGCCCTGGCGGAGGTCCGTTCGTCCGCGACCCCGGCCTCGGCCGGCCACGCGGTCCTCTCCCACGGCCTGGAGGAGGCGGCGACCTTCGCGGGCCAGGCGGTGAAACAGGCGGAACGGGCCGCGGAGGCCTACAAGGTGGTACTGGCCTGCGAACTGGTGGTGGCGGTGCGGGCGTTGCGGCTCGGGCCGGTGGAGCCGGCGGTGCCTGCTTTCAGGGTGGCGGCGGCAGCGTTGCCGGCGGACACGGAGGACCGCGCGCTGACGAGCGACGTGACCATCGCGACGGAACTGCTCCCGGCGCTGGCCGAATTGTGAGATGCGGGGGTCTCCCTGCCCGAGGGTCGACGCCTCGGTGGCAAGGACACAGCCGCAGGTCCGACAGTGTGCGGGCGGGGGTGGGGGCGCGGCCGAGGCGTCGGGCGCGCCCCACCCCTCACACCTGGCGGACGGTCAGAGGTCGAACTCGTGCGGCGGCAGGTCGAGGGTGAAGCAGGCCTCGCGGACCACGGCCTGCTCGGTCTTGTCGAAGTCGCCGTCCGCGCCGCCGATCACGATGCCGATCTGGATGACGGCACGCGCCTCGGCCGGCTTCTTCTTCGCCTTGGCGACCTCCTGGAGCACGCTCACCTTGCCGAAGGCGAAGTCGGCGGTCAGCTTGTTCAGGTTCTCCTCGAAACGCCGGCGCAGATCGTCCGCCGGGAAGTTCTGCAGCACCTCGTTGGTGGCGATGAGCTGGGCGACCCGCTGCCGCTCCGCCGGATCGATGGTGCCGTCGGCAGCGGCCACGAGCGCGCACATCGCCATGCTCGCGTCGCGGAACGCACCGCTCTTCAAGTCGTTCTTCTTCGCCACGAGCTGGGTCTGCATCTGCGTCGCGGAGTCCTTGATGCGGTCCCACAGAGCCATGCGCACTCACTCCTCGGTCGGTATGTGCTTGCCAAGAGTCCTGCTTGCCCAAGAATTTACTTCTACAACAACGTAGAAACTGACGCGGCGGGCGAGAAGTTCCCGCGTCCTAGACTGTCCCTTCGATCCGGAACGGTCCCCTCGACGCGGTGGACAGGAGGAGTACGACAGTGGCGACACCGCCCGGCAGCGGCTACGACGACCCCTCCGCGGACGTGCTCACGGAGGCGGCCGCGGCCTTCGGGCTGCTCGCCTCGCCCGCCCGGCTGCACATCGTCTGGGCGCTGGCGCAGGGCGAGAGCGATGTCACCGGCCTCGCCGAGCGGGTCGGCGGTGCGCTGCCCGCCGTCAGCCAGCACCTCACCAAGCTGAAGCTGGCCGGCCTCGTCCGCTCCCGCCGGGAGGGCCGCCGCCAGGTGTACCTGGTGGACGACCCGGACGTGGTCGACGTCGTACGCCTCCTCGTCGGCCGCCTCACCGCCCGCACCACCGGCGCCGAACTCCCGGCCCCTCGCCATCTCCGTGGTCTCTGAGGGCGAGGCCGCCACCGCGCTGCAGGTGCTGCGCCGGCTGGACACGGGACCGCGCGGGCTGACCGAGGCCGAGGCCGCGGCCCGGCTCGCCGAAGCCGGGGAGAACACCCCGCCCCTTCCGCACACCGCCTCCTGGCCGCTGCGCTGCGCCCTGGCCCTGCGCGACCCCTTCACCGCCGTCCTGCTCACCCTCGGCCTGGTCTCCGCCGCCGTCGCCTCCTGGGGCACGGCCGTCGTGATCCTCGCCCTGGTCGCGGTCAGCTGCGGGCTGCGCGCCGCCGGCGAACACCGCGCCGACCGCTCCCTGGCCGCCCTGCGCGACCTCGTCGCCGGCACCGCCACCGTGCTCCGCCGCACCGGGACCGGGACGGAACCGCGGGCCCGGGAGGTCCCGGTCGCCGAGCTGGTCCCGGGCGATGTCGTACGGCTCGGCCCCGGCGACCTGGTCCCGGCCGACGTACGACTGCTGCGCGCCCGTGGGCTGACCGTGCACCAGGCCGTGCTCACCGGCGAGTCGGCGCCCGTCGCCAAGGCCGCCGCCGAGGTCCCCGACGCGGGCGGCCCGGCCGACGCGGGTCCCTTCCAGGAGCCGTACCTGTGTTTCCAGGGCAGCGGGGTCGCCTCGGGCAGTGCCACGGCGGTCGTGGTGGCGACGGGAGAGCGGACCCGGTTCGCCGCCGCGCAGAACGCGGCGGGCGGGCGGCGGGCGGCGAGCGCCTTCGACCGGTCCGTGCACGGCATCTCCTGGGTGCTGATCCGGTTCATGCTGCTCACCCCGCCGCTGGTCCTCATGGCCAACGCCGCGCTGCGCGGCCGGGGTCTGGAGACGCTGCCCTTCGCGGTCGCGGTCGCCGTCGGGCTCACCCCCGAGATGCTCCCGGTGATCGTCACCACCTGCCTGGCCCGGGCCGCCGCCCTCCTTGCCCGCACCCACCGGGTCGTCGTACGACGGCTGCCCGCGCTGCACGACCTCGGCGCGGTCGACGTCCTCTGCCTCGACAAGACCGGCACCCTCACCCAGGACCGCCCCGTCGTCGAACGCGCCCTCGGGCCCGACGGGCAGGACGACCCGGAGGTGCTGCGCTGGGCGGCCGTCGGCGCCTGGTGGACCCTCCAGCTCGCCGAACTGCCCGCCGCCGACGCCCTGGACGAGGCCCTGCTCACCGTGGCCGGACCGGTGGGCGAGGACCACGACGGCATCGGCGCGGTCCCCTTCGACCCCGGGCGGCGCACCGCCACCGCCGTCGTCGCCGGCCGCCTCGGCACCCATGTCCTCGTCACCAAGGGCGCCGTCGAGGACGTACTGGACCGCTGCGACCTCGACCCCGCCGAACGCCGGCGCCACCTCGCCCTCGCCGCCCGCGAGGCCGGCGCCGGACTACGCGTGCTCGCCGTCGCCACCGCCGAAGCGCCCGCCCGCACCCGCCCCTACACGGCCGCCGACGAACACGGCCTCACCTTCCGGGGGCTGGTCACCTTCCGGGACGCCCTCGCCCCCGGCGCCGCCGAGGCCCTGCGCGGCCTCACCGGCCTCGGCATCACCGTCCGCGTCCTCACCGGCGACCACCCCGCCACGGCCGCCCGCACCTGCCGGGACCTCGGCCTGGACGTGGCGCGGGTGACCGTGGCCGGTGATCCCCTCGACCTGGGCGCCGGCGTCGTCGCCCGCTGCACTCCCGAGGACAAGGCCCGCATCGTCAGCGGGCTGCGCGCCGCCGGGCACACCGTCGGCTTCCTCGGCGACGGCGTCAACGACATCCCCGCCCTGCGCGCGGCCGACGTCGGGATCGCGCCCCGCACGGCCGTGGACCTCGCCCGCGAGACCGCCGACGTCGTGCTCGCCGAGAAGGACCTCGGCGCGATCGGGCACGCCGTCACCGCCGGCCGGCACAGCAGCGCCAACATCGCCTCCTATCTGCGGGTCACCCTCTCCTCCAACCTCGGCAACGTCATCGCGATGCTCTGTGCCGGCCTGCTGCTCCCCTTCCTGCCGATGCTCCCGGTCCAGGTGCTCGTCCAGAACCTCTGCTTCGACGCCGCCCAGCTCGCGTTCGCCCACGACCGCCCCGGCCCGGCGGCACTGCGCCGCCCGACCGTGCTGCGACCGCGCGCCTTCCTGCGGTTCATCACCGGCTTCGGCGTGCTCAACGCGATCGCCGACCTCGCCACCTTCGGCGTGCTCGCGCTCGCCCTGCGCGGCCCCGACGCCCTCGACGACCAGGCCGTCTTCCACTCGGCCTGGTTCACCGAGAACCTCCTCACCCAGGCGCTGGTGATGTTCCTGCTGCGCGGCGGCACCCGGCCCGGGCCCGTCGGCCGGGCCGCCGTCGCGCTCGCCGCCGTCGGCCTGCTGTTCCCGCCCAGCCCCCTGGGCGCGGCCCTCGGCATGACCGGGCTGCCGCCCGCCTCCCCGCTGCTGCTCGCCGCCGTCCTGGCGCTGTACGCCCTGGCCCTGAGGGCGGTGCGGGCGCGCCACGACCGGCGCCGGCCGTAGCGATCAGGGGCCGTGTCAGGACACCGCCTCCCAGCCCGGGTTGTACAGTTGCGCAATGTGGCAATCGTCGCTGCTCGGCCGGGCGCGTGAAGCACCCTCCGTCGGCACGGAACAACGTGAGAAAGGGAGGGGGCGGTCATGCTCCGCAACGGACTCGAACCCTGGCATCTGCTGGTCGTCGCGATCGTCTTCATCGTGCTCTTCGGCTCCCGGAAGCTGCCCGACACCGCCCGGGCCCTGGGCAAGTCGATGCGCATCCTCAAGAGCGAGGCGAAGGCGATGAAGACGGACGACACGGCGGCACCCGCGGCGCCGGCGCAGCCGGAGCCCGGGAAGGCCACCGAGCCGACCGTCACGACAAGCTGACGCCTCCTGATCCCGTCCTCCGCGGGTAGTCTCCGGATCGCCCTGGTCCGGCGCGCGGACGGCCACGTCGGACCCGCCGCCAGGGCGCTGCGGGACCGGCTCCGGACGGTCAGCGCCGGTCGGCGATGAAGGCGCTGACCTTCTCGGCCAGTTCCTTCCCGGCTTCTTCCTTCCCGGGGTCGTCGGGCGCGGCGATGGCCGAGATGTGCGGACGTGCCGAGGTGGCGCCGATGATCACGAACTCCTGGTGCGGGTTGGCGTGCGCCGCGGCCTCGGTCGCGGCTTTCATGCCGGTGCCGACGGTGACGATCAGCTCGCAGTGATGCTGCACGGCGCCGTTGAAGTACGGGAGCGCGTCCTCGGCGTCGATGGTGGGGGTCGGGAAACGCTGGGCGTTGACCCCGCCGGAGCGCGCCGCGTCCTGCATGCCCTGCCAGGACACCTGGCTGAGCCGGGCGTCTGTGGCGCCCGCGGGCGAGACGAGCAGACAGGCCCGGAAGTTGCGGGAGACGTTGGCGGCCCGGGGCCGGTCGCTCCGGTCTCCGGTGAGCAGCGCGGTGAGCGACAGGACCGCCAGGAGGACGACGGCCGTGGCCGCCGCGACGACCGGGTGGCCGCGGACGAGACCGGCGAAGCGGTGGACGGGGCGCGCGGTGAGAGCCGGGAGCCGCATGCTGATCGGGTTCCTCCTGTGGATCACGTGCGACGACGGGAGCGGCGGCGGACGAGGAGGCCGCCCGCCCCGGCGGCGATCACCCCCGCGGTGGCGCCGATGACCGCGACGGTTCCGCCGGGAACGCCCCCCGTCGTGTCGGCTGCTTTCGGGGCGCCGTCCCCGGTGGCGGTGGGCAGTGGATCGGCGTCGGCTGCCGGGGTCGGCGCGCTCAGGGCCTTCAGTGGGTCGACGATGCCGTAGCCGAAGCGGTCGTCACGGCCGGAACCCCCGTCGGGGCGGTCGGCGGTGCCGATGAGCCGGGCGATGATCTGCCCGGCGCTCTCCGACGGGTGCGCGGCACGCAGCAGTGCGGCGGCCGCGGAGACATAGGGAGCGGAATAGCTGGTTCCGTCCTTGGTGAGATAGCCGCCGCTGTTCCTCGTCGAGTAGATGTCCACCGCCGGAGCCGCCAGCGCGATGTAGGAACCGGACTCGCCGGCGGCCCAGGAGCCGCCGTCGCGGGTGGTGCCGGAGACGGCGACCACGCCGGGGAACGCGGCCGGATAGGTCACCGGGTCTCCCGTCCGGCCGCTGTTGCCCGCCGCCGCGACCACGACGATGTCGTGCCGGCGCGCATAGGCGACGGCGTCGCGGATCTGCGGGTCGGCGGCGGTGGTCACCATCGAGATGTTGATGACCGAGGCCCCGTGGTCGGCGGCGTACACGATGCCCTTGGCCAGGGCGAGCGGATCCGCCGCCTCCTCGGCGCTGACGCGGACGGGCAGGACGGTCGCCCGGGGGGCCAGCCCGGCCATTCCCCGGCCGGAGCCTCCGCTGCCCACGATGACCCCGGCGACCGAGGTGCCGTGGGACTCCGACGAGACGTCGACCCGGCCGTCGGCGGCCTGGCCGGTGACGTCGGTACCGGGCAGGACCCGGCCCGCCAGATCGGGGTGACGGGCGTTCACCCCGGTGTCGACCACCGCGACCGTGACGCCGGCCCCCTGGCTGAGCCGCCAGATCCGGGAGGCGTCGAAGTGCTCGGCGTCCAGCGGCCATTCGGAGCCGAGGGGAGTGGGCGCGGCGGACTGCCGCGCGGTGGCCGGAGGTGCGGCGGCCAGGAGGAGCAGCAGTGGCAGGCCGGCGTATGCGCAGGCTCGTAGCGCGCCCGACTGTCCCAGTCCCATCTGCCCCCGCAGCCCTCTGACGTCCCGTGAGAGGAGCCTCCCTCTCCAACTGGCAAGTGTGGCCCTGGAGTTGGCCAGGAAAGCCACACGGGCTTGCAATGTACTGGTCAACCTTGGTGCGCAATGCCGGTCTTTGATGCCAATGGCCCGGGATGTAGGGCTGTCCCGGGTCGTCGTCTCGCTGATAGAAGGTCCGGCTGTCTGTAGTTGGATGTTGTACATCGCTGGGGGGCAACAACAGTGGGCCGCTTGTGGAGATCCGTCCGGCATGTGCCGGTGGCACTGAGAGCGACGGCGTTCGTGGCGGTCGCCGCGCTGATCGGCGTACAGGGCGGCCAGACCGCCCAGGCCTTACCGAGAGCGGCGGCCAGCCCCGCCACCCCGGCACAGCAGACCGGCACCGCGGCAGGCAAGAAGCACGCGGTCCCGGCCTCGGCGACCAGGAGCAGAGCCGGGACCGCGCTGCCCAGCTCCGAGCCCGGCCGGGCCAAGGGCGCGGTGGGGGCGTACCAGGCCCACGGCGCCGAGAGCGACCCGGTGAACTCCGGCAGCCGGATCCGCAAAGCCCCGAAGCCCGTCACCGCACCGGCGACGAAGAAGCCTCGGGGCTTTGTCGCGTCCACCAGCGTGGAGCAGCCCAAGCTCGACACCGCCACCACGACCGTCTTCAAGAACGCCGACGGCACCTACACCGCCCAGATCCACACCCACCCGGTCAACTACCGTAAATCCGACGGCACCTGGGCGCGCATCACCGCCACCACCGGCACCCGCACCGCCACCCCGGAAGCGGCCTCCGCGGCCTCCTACCGGACGGCGGCCGCCGCGGGCAACCCGACCGGGCAGGGCAACGCCAGCTCCTCGACCTACGTCGAGTCCGGCGTCACCCAGAACTTCAACGGCAACGGGCAGCTGTACGTCGGGAAGTACCAGAGCCACGACTACAACTCGTTCCTCCAGTTCAGCGGCTTCGGCACCCAGTTCGCCAACGACTACATCGTCAACTCGACGCTCTGGCTGGACACCGAGTTCTCCGGCCTGGACACCTCCGGCACGTGCTCCGCCCAGGCGGTGAACGTCTTCCCGGTCAGCGCCTCCTGGGACCCCGCGAAGATCAACACCTACCCGGGCCCGGCCTACGGGGCCCAGACCGGCAGCGCCTCCTTCGCGGCCGGCACCGACTGCTCCAACGGCCGCCAGTGGGAGGGCATCTCCCTCGACACCAAGACGGTCATGAACTGGGCCCACGGCTGGGCGCCGAACTACGGGCTCGCGCTCACCGCGGCCAGTACCGCCGCCGCGGCCAAGGAGTTCTACGCCGACGACCCCTACCTGGCGATCGAGTACACCCCCAACGGCGCCGGAGCCTCCTACTCCGAGGTGAGCTACGCCTCGCCGTGGAACAACCAGCCCGGCTGGGGCAAGGTCACCGTGCAGAACCGCGGTACGGCCACCTGGACCCCGACCAACGGCTACAAGCTCTCGTACCAGCTCTACACGGTCTCCGGCACCACCCGCACCCTGCTCACCAGCCCCGCCGCGACCCCGGCCGTCATGCCGTCCACCGTCGCACCCAACAAACCGGTCACCGTCACCGCGTCGATCCCCGCGCTCACCGCCGGGCAGACCTACCTGATCTGCTGGGACATGTCCTACAACGGGACGCTCTTCTCCACCTACGGGGTCCCGCAGACCTGTTACTCCCTGCCGGTGGTCAACAACCCGCCGATCGTCGACACGTTCACCCCGGGCAACAACGGCTCGGTGTTCAGCCTCACCCCGACGCTGGCCGTGACCGCGCACGACCCGGACAACTACCCGGGCACCGCGCTCAGTTACTCGTTCAACGTCTACGCCAACGGCTCGACGACCGCGCTGGCCTCCTCGGGTTCGCTGACCACACCGGTGTGGACCGTCCCGTCGGGCAAGCTCGCCTACGGCAAGACGTTCTACTGGACCGCACAGGTCAGCGACGGCAACGCCGCCTCGCTGTGGTCCGCGCCCGACTACTTCACCATTCCGGCCGCGCCCCAGCCGCTGGTCACCGCGCATCTCGGCGCGGCCCCGTACGACGCCACCGTCAAGGGCGTCGACCCGCAGCTGGGCGACTACTCGACGCAGACCACCGACGCGACCGTTCCGGGCCCGTCCGACAGCCCGACGCTCAGCGTCCAGCGGACGTACAACAGCCTCGACCCCGGTGTCTTCAAGGCGTTCGGCGCCGGCTGGTCGTCGCTCCTGGACATGCGGGCCACCGAGGACGCGGACGGTTCGGGCAACGTCGTGATCACCCTGGCGGACGGCCGGCAGGAACGGTTCGGAGCGAACGGCGACGGCACCTACAGCCCGCCGGCCGGCGACTACGCCGTCCTGTCCGCACCGGCGGGCGGGTACGGCACCTCCGGCTTCATGCTGACGGAGAAGTCGGGCACGCGTTACTTCTTCCAGGACCAGAACACCGATCCGGTCACCGGCCAGACCTACTGGGGCCTGACCCAGTACGGCAACCGCGATGGTCACGGCCTGGACGTCCAGTGGCTGCCCGTCACCCTCACCCTTCCGGACGGCAGCACCATCAAGCCCGAGGAGCCGACGGGGGTCGGCTACAACCTGAGCCAGGACAACGGATACAACGACGGCGACCACAACTCGGCGGACATGCCCGTCACGCTCCAGCTCGCCTGGGGCGTCCAGCAGGTCACCGCCTCGGACGGCACCGTCAAGAACGTCCCGCACGTCGACAAGGTCACCGCCAAGCCGGGCCTGTTCGCGACCACCCTCAACCCGTGGACGTACGGCTACGACTCCGCCGGCGACCTCACCTCGGTCTGCCCGCCCGCCACCAGCAGCACCACCGCGACGGCCTGCACCCACTACAGCTACACCTCGGGCGCAGGCTCCGGATCGCACTTCGCCTCGATGGTCCTGGACTCCAACCCCACGGACTACTGGCGGCTCGGCGACGCGGCCGGCTCGGCCACCGCCAAGGACGGCGTCGTCGCCAACGAGGGCACCACCGACGCCACCGCAGCCAACATCACGTTCGGCCAGGCGGGCCCGCTGGCCGGCACCCCCGCCACCGCGGCCTCCTTCAACGGCACCAGCTCATACCTGGCACTGCCCGACAACCTGCCGGCCAACAGCAGCAACCTCGCGGTCGGCATGTGGTTCAAGACCACGCAGGCGGGCGGGACACTCTTCTCGTACCAGAGCGGAAAGCCTGGTACCTCCGTCACCTCCGGCTACGTCCCCTCGATGTACATCGGCACCGACGGCAAGCTCCACGCCGAGTTCTGGAACGGGCACGCGGCGCCGATGGCCTCGCCCAACGCCGTGAACGACGGCAAGTGGCACTACGCGGTGCTGTCCGGCGCCCGTACCGACCAGACCCTGTATCTGGACGGCACCAAGGTCGCCACCCTCACCGGCAGCACCATCAGCTTCGGAGCCTGGCCCTACACCACCGTCGGCGCGGGCGAACTCGCTGGCTCCTGGCCGTCGATCCCCTCGGCCAACGCCCTGGGCTGGTTCAACGGCCAGATCGAGGACGTCTCCTTCCTCCAGCACCCGCTCGGCCTGCCCGCCGTGCAGCAGGAGTACGCCTCCGCCACCCTCGCCGCCCGCGAACTGACCGGCACCACCCTGCCCTCCGGGAAGACCGCGCTCGCCGTCGGCTACGACGCGCTGACCGACCGCGCGTCCACGGTCACCGACGCCGACGGCGGCACCTACCAGTTGGCCACCCCGGTCACCACCGGCAGCAACGACTACTACTACGGCGCCGTCCGCGGCACGCGGCCCGCCCACGACTACCCGATGACCGAGTCGGCCGGCCTCACCGCCGCCGACCAGTACGGCGTCGACCTCCCGGCCGGCGGCGCGTCCGACGGCATCTACAACGACGTCATGCTCGGCGAACCCGGTATCTTCGGCCCCGGCGGGGACTCCGCGGCCGGCTTCAACGGCACCGACTCCTCCCTGTCCCTGCCCGCCGGAGCCCTCGACGACAGCAGCGGAAACGCCTCCGTCGCCCTCTGGTTCAACACCAAGCAGGCGGGCGGCGTCCTCCTCTCGTACCAGAACGCCCCGATCGGCTCGGTGCCCACCAGCTACACCCCGGCCCTCTACATCGGCACGGACGGCCTGCTGCACGGCCAGTTCTGGGACGGCAGCCTCTCCCCGATGGCCTCCAAGGCGGCGGTCAACGACGGCAACTGGCACATGGTCGTGATGACCGCGAGCGGCACCGGCCAGACCCTGTGGCTCGACGGACAGAGCCAGGCCACGCGCACCGGCAAGACCATCGCGGGCCAGGTGAAGACCTGGGGCGAGACCACGGTGAGCGTCGGCGCCGGATACGTCGCCGGCTCCTGGCCGAAGCCGCCCGCCAACGCGCAGGGCTACTTCAACGGCGAGATCGGCCAGGTCGGCGTCTACCAGACCGACCTCGGCCAGAGCAGCGTGGAAGCCGCGCTCGGGCTGTACAAGGCCAAGGGCTCGGCCACCCTGCTCATGCCGTCGACCACGCTGACGGTCACCGACCCCGCGCAGCACACCGAGACGTACGCCTTCGACCCGTCGAACGGAAACCGCACCACCGCCATCACCGACGCGGGCGGCGGCCGGACGACGTACGCCTACGACTCCCTCGGCTTCCAGGACGCCGTCACCGACCCCGACGGGCACTCCACCAGCCGTCAGCACGACGCGTACGGCAACGTCCTGGCGACGACGACCTGCCGTCAGGCGAACTCCTGCCAGACCTCGTACTTCAGCTACCACACCAACGCCGCCGACCCGATGGACCCGCTGAACGGCAAGGTCCTCTACGCGGCCGACGCCCGCTCCGGCGCGACCGGCACCGCCAACCCGGCCTACCGGACGGCCTACACCTACACCCCGTTCGGCGCCCTGGCCACCGTCACCACGCCTCCGACATCGGACCACCCGGGCGGCCGGACGACCAGGTACACGTACTACAACGACAACGAGACCTTCACGGACGGCTACGGCGTCCCGTACACCGAGGTGTACGGGATGCTCGCCACGATCACCGACCCGAGCGGCAAGGTCACCCGCTACCACTACTGCGGCACCGACGACCTCGGACAGGTCTGCAGCGAGACGGACCCGTCCGGCCGGATCACCTACTACCTGCACGACGCCCTCGGCCACCTCACCACCAAGGTGGCCGGCTCCGACACCTACCCGGTGACGTTCCCTTCCGCCGGCCCGCCGACCGGTGGCGTGCAGACCAAGTACACCTACGACCCGCTGGGCCGGACCCTCACCGAGACCGGTCCGGCGACCACCGACGCGGTCCGGGGCGTCACCCACACCCCGAAGACGACCTACACGTACGACGCGGACGGCGACCTGACCGGCACGTCGACCGCCGACACCACCGGCCACGACGCCACCCGCGCCACCGCCTACGGGTACGACGACAACGACCGCGTCAAGACCGTCACCGACCCGGCCGGCCAGGTCACCGGGTACACGTACGACAGCTTCGGCCGGAAGACGACCGAGACGAACCCGGCCGGCACCGCCTACCGCTACGCCTACTCGGCGACCGGTCAGCTGCTCACCGCCACCCTGCTCGGCTGGACCGGCGACCCGACCGCCCCCTCCGACCCGACCGACCTCGTCGTGGAGTCCCGGGCCTACGACCCGGCGGGGCGGCTCGCGTCCGTCACCGACTCCATGGGCCGGACCACCGCCTACAGCTACTTCGACGACAACCTGCTCCAGTCCCAGACCGACGCCTCCGGCACCGCCGTCGCAACCACCACCAAGGCCTACGACTACGACGCCGCCGGCAACATGACGTGGGAGTGCGACGTCTGGTCCGGAACCGCCTGCCTCAAACAGACCCAGTACACCGTGGACGCCGCCGACCGGACCACCAGGACCGTGGCCGACCCGTCCGGCGTCAACCGGATCACCGTCAACACCTTCGACCCGGACGACAACGTCCTGTCCCGCATCCTCACCGGCGGCGGCCAGACCCGGCAGATCGGCTACTCCTACGACGCCGCCGGGAACCGGACCGCCCAGTCCGTACGGACCGACACCACGGGACCGACCGGCTACTGGCCGCTCGACGAGGGCGCGGTCACCGCCGCCGACTCCTCCGGCAACGGCTTCACCGGCACGCCGTCCACCGGTACCTCCTGGGGGCCGCCCGGCAGCAACTACACGTCGTTCAACGGCACTTCCGGCGCCGTCCTCACCAGCGGCACACCCGTCGTCGACACCACCAAGGGCTTCTCCGTCTCGGCGTGGGCCTACCTGAGCGCCACCAGCACCACGAAGGACTTCACGGTCGTCAGCCAGCAGGGCGCCCAGAACAGCGCCTTCCAGCTCGAGTACAACCACACCACGAAGTCCTGGGCCTTCGTCCGGGCGAGCAACGACACCACCACGGCCACCAACTACGTGGCCAGCGACCCCACTCCCGCCACCGCCGGCACCTGGACCCACCTGGTCGGCGTCATGGACGCGCTCGGGAACCTGAGCCTGTACGTCAACGACGTCGAGGTCAGCGGCAACTGCCTCAACTGCACGCTGGTGACCGACCCCACGCCGATGGCCAGCACGGTGGGCGTGGCGATCGGCCGGGGCAAGGCGGCCGGCGCCTCGGTCAACTGGTTCGCGGGCCGGGTCCGGGACGTCCAGCTCTACGGGCGCGAACTCAAGCCCGTCGAGATCGGCCAGCTCTACTCCTCGTCCACCACCACCGGCGAGTCCCCGGTCACGGTGGGCGCGGCGGGCTGGTGGAAGCTGGACGACGGTGAGAACCCGTCCGCCGGCGACCACTCCGGCGCCGGGAACCCCGGCACGCTGAACGCCTCGACGAGCTGGTCGACGGAGAACAGCGGCTCCGCCGTCTTCGCCGGCGCCGGGCAGATCGCCACCGGCGGCCCGGTGGTCGACACCGCCAAGAGCTTCTCGGTGTCCGCCTGGGCGAAGATCACCACCACCCCGACCGGCACCTGGCAGACGGTCCTGGCCCAGCAGGGCACCCAGGCCGCCGGGTTCTCGCTCGACTACAACCCGACCGCGGGCCGGTGGGCGTTCGACCGGGCCACCACCGACGTCGCGTCCCCGACCCTCGCGGGCGCCACCTCCACCGCCGCCCCCACCCTCAACACCTGGACCCACCTGGTCGGCACGTACGACGCGAGCAGCGGCAAGATGACGCTCTACGTCAACGGCACCGCCCAGAACACGGCGACGGACACCACGCCCATCGCGAGCTCCGGGCCCTTCGTCATCGGCCGGGGATACACGGCAGGCGCCGCCGCCCAGTACTTCAACGGCTCGGTCAGCAAGGTCCAGACGTACAACCGCGTCCTGTCCGCCGCCGAGGTCGCCACGCTGCACACCTCGGCCGGCACCGCGGGCTCCGCGCCGCTGACCACCACCTGGACCTATGACCAGCGGGGCCTGCCGGTCACGATGACCGACGCACGCGGCAACGCCTCCGGCGCCACCGCGTCCGCGTACACCACCACCTACGCCTACGACGAGGACGGCCGGCTCACCACCACCTCCTCGCCGCCCGTCAGCACCGAGACCGGCGGGGGCGCGGCCCAGCAGACCGTGGCCGTCGCGACGTCGGGCTACGACACCTTCGGCGAACCGGTCGAGACCGACGACGCCGACGGGAACATCGTCACCACCACCTACGACCTCGACGGCCGTGTCCAGGCCGTCTCCCAGCCGGCGTACACCCCGCCGGACGGCTCCGGCACGGTCACCCCGACCACCTCGTACACGTACGACGCGCTCGGCCAGGTACACACCGAGACCGACCCGCTGAACCACACGGCGTCGTACGTCTACGACCAGCTCGGCGACCGCGTCCAGCAGACCCTGCCCGGCGGCCTGGTCACCCACGTCGGCTACGACACCGACGGCGAGGTCCTCAACACCACCGACCCGACCGGCGCCAGGACCGAGGCGACGTACGACGCGCTCGGCCGCGAGGCCACCAGCACCCAGGTGGAGCGCAGGCCCGCCCCGGCGGCCTACACCACGAAGTACGGCTACGACGGCCTGGGCGACCTCACCTCGATCGAGGACCCGCTCCACAACACCGCGACCGCGGGCTACGACGCCCTCGGCGAGATCAGCACCGCCACGGACCCGCTGGGCAACACCACCTCGTACACCTATGACGTCGCCGGCCAGGTCGTCAGAACCACGGCAGCCGACTCCACGGCCGCCACCGAGAGCTACGACCAGGCCGAGCGGCTGGTCTCCATGGTGCAGCTCGACGCGAACGGCGTCACCCTCGCCTCGACCTCGTACGGCTACGACGCCGCGGGCAACCAGACCTCCGCCACCGACCCCCGGCAGCACACCAGCACCACCACCTACGACGCCCTGAACCGGATCTCCGGCCAGACCCAGCCGGTCGACGCCACCACCTCGATCACGACCTCCTTCGGTTACGACGCCGCGGGCAACGAGACCCGTTACACCGACGCCGACAAGAACGCGACCTACTACACCTACAACGCGCTGGGCGGGCAGGAGACCAGCGTCGCCCCCAGCGTCACCGGTCTCACCTCGGCCGCCGACCGCACCACGACGTTCTCCTACGACGCCGACGGCCACGAGCACACCATCACCCGCCCCGGCGGGGTCAAGCTCACCGAGTCCTACGACGACAACGGCATGCTGACGGCGGAGGCCGGCAGCGGCGCCGAAGGCACCACCGCGAGCCGTGCCTTCGGCTATGACGGCGACGGCCGCCTCACCTCCGTCTCCGCACCGACCGGCACGGACACGTTCGCCTACGACGACCGAGGACTCGTCCTCACCCTGAGCGGTCCCAGCGGCACGGCGAACTACGCCTACGACGCCAACGGCGGAATCAGCAGCCGCACCGACGCCACCGGCACCGCCGCCTTCGGCTACGACGCCGACGAGCGGGTCAACAGCGAGACCGACTCGCTGACCGGCACCACGGCGACCCTGACCTACACCAAGCTCGGGCAGCCCAAGACCGTCGCCTACGGCACGAACGGCGCCACCCGCGGCTACGACTACAACGCGCTGCACCAGCTCACCTCCGACGTCCTGAAGACCCCCTCCGGGACGACGGAGGCGTCGGTGGCGTACACGTACAACCCCGACGGCCAGATGGCCACCCGGACCACCACCGGCACGGCGGGCTCCGGCACCAGCACCTACGACTACGACTACGCGGGCCGCCTGAAGTCCGCCACCACCGGCTCCTCGACCACCGCCTACGGCTACGACGCCAACGGCAACCGCACCAGCGCCGGTTCGAGCACGGCCATGTACAACGCCCGCAACGAACTGACGTCCGTCACGTCCGGCTCGAACACCACGACGTACGGCTACACCGCGCGGGGCACGACGTCGAGCGTCACCTCGGGCGGCTCCACCACCACGTACACCTCCGACGCCTTCGACCAGTTGACCGCCACCAGCGCGGGCGGCGGCTACACCTACGACGGCCTGGGCCGGCCGGCCACAGCCACCTCCGGCGGCTCCACGCACACCTTCAGCTACACCGACGGCACGAACAACGCCGTGTCCGACGGCACCCAGGACTTCGCCCGCGGCGCGGACGACGGCCTGCTGGCGGTGAGCGCGGCGGACGGCACCTCCGCACGGCTGGCCCTGACCGACGCGCATGACGACGTGACCGCCACCTTCACCGCCACCGGCTCGGCGCTCACCGGCTCCACCGCCTACGACCCCTACGGCACGCCCACCGCCACCAGCGGCAGCGGGACCGACCTCGGCTTCCAGTCCGGCTGGACCGACCCGGGGACGGGCTACGTCAACGCCGCCGCCCGCTGGTACAACCCGGCCAACGGCGACTTCACCAGCGCCGACACGGTGAGCAACCCGCCCACCCCGGCCGTCAACGCCAACCCGTACGCGTACGGCAACGACGACCCGCTCGACGCCACCGACACCTCCGGTCACGACGCCTGCACCAGCGACGACATCAAGGCCCAGGAGGAGGCCTACGAGGCGCAGCAGGCCTGGCTCAAGCAGTGGCAGGCGGGCGCCTGGGACCGGATGGAGAAGTACTCCCAGGACCAGCACAGGGCCTGGGAGCGCGAGAACGCCCGTGAGATGGCCCGCAACAAGGCCGACGCGCAGGCCCTTCAGCAGCAGATCGCCGAGCAGGAGCGGCAGTTCGAGAACGAGTTCAACGACGCCATGAACTGGGAGCCGTCGGGTCATTCGGGCGGCCACGGTTCGGGCTCGGACTCGTACGACGTCTCGTACGGCAACTCGTCCGGTTCCTACGGCTCGCACGGCTCGTCCGGGGGTAACTCGTCCCTGTACTACGGAGTCGCTCTCGGAGGGGCGCTGTCCTACGGCTACGGCGCCGCGAGCTCCGCGAGCGGGGGTGCCGCCGCCGGGGGACTGGAAGCGGTCGGCGACGTCATCTGGGAGGAACTCGCTTCCGCCAGTGCGGAGGAACTCCTCTTCGGTCTCGTCCTGGCCGCCTCGGCGGCCGACGACTGCGGCGCCCACGGCGTCCCCACCCGCCCCAAGAACCAGAACCTCGGCGGCATCAACACCACCCCGGTCATCGGCACCACCCCGGACGAGGACCCGGCCGCCGCGGCGGCGCACGACGCGACCAGCTCGTCCGCGGCGGAGGACACCGGCACCGCCACGGCCGACAGCGGCGGACTGGGCGACGGCACCGGCACCAGGCGCGACGACCGCTGTGACACAGGGGCGGGATTCAACAGCAAGGGCAACATCGTCTACCTGCCACGCCATCTGCAGGCGGGTGAGTGCGTGGCCACCGGAGCGTTCGCCAACCTCGACAAGTCCGACTACACACCACCACCGAGACCGAACCTCAGGTTCGGGCTGCCGGGACTGACGACCCTGCCGAGCGACAACCGCGCCAGAGGACATCTCATCGGGTACGCGTTCGGCGGGTCCAACAAGGACACCCGGAACTTCGTCCCCATGTACCAGACCGCCAACCAGGACATGTTCGACTATGCGGAGGCTCCTGTGCTGAAAGCCATCCGGGGAGGCGGGCACGAGTTCGTGGAAGTGACACCGGTGTACGGAAATCCGTCCTCGCCGATTCCGACCGAGGTGCACTTCGTCGCCTTCGGCACCACCGACCTGGAGTGTGTCATCGAGAACACGCCCACGGGCGGTGCCCGTTGCACGTAGATGTACAGAGAGACGCACAGAGAGACGCACAGAGAAAGGCCATTGCCGTGTCAGCCGTAGATGTCCTCACCCCCGTTCTCGGCCTGCCTCCGCAACGGGCTGCCGGTACCTTCGACGCCCTGCAGCGGGAATGGGGGGTGGCGCTTCCCGAGGAGTACGTGGACTTCGGTCGTACCTACGGGGACGCAACGATCTCGGACTTCCTCTTTGTCTGCGGCCCACGGACGCTTCAGTCGTACGCCGCGAGGATGGGGCCGAGAATGGAGCGCAGCCCCTTCGTGCCGGGGGAGGTGCTCCCCACAAAAGGCGGCATGCTGCTGTGGGGGAACACGGTCGAGGGCGACCAGCTGTTCCTGGTCGACCGGGGTGACGGCCGGTGGACCGTCGCGGCCTTCCGGCGCAACTGGGCGGATTGGTACGAGTCGGATCTGACGCTGCTGGAATGGCTGCGCCAGGCACTCACCGGACGGATTGCCGTGGACTGGCTGCCGGCCTGGCCGGAGCGTCACACCCTCGTGCCGGCACAGCAGTGATCGAGGCGAGTGGGCTCGGGCATCACCTGTGCAGCTGGATGATGCCCATCCCATCCTCGACCGGTGTCGAGTCCAGGTAGGTCGCTGCGCACAAAAGGCAGCCTCCGTACCCCCGCCGCCGGTCGGCGGAGAGGGTGCGGAGGCTGCCTTTCACACGTTCACTGCGCCTGCACGGCGTCCGTCGCCCGCGCCTTTTTCTTCCGCTGCCGTCGGCTCACGCGCGGCTCCTGGTCCGGCAGCCAGCCGAAGATCATGCAGCTGCCGACGGCCCCGAGGGCGAGGCCGACGAAGAAACCGCCCAGGTTGGAGGTGACCCAGCTGCCCAGGGAGCACAGGATCCCGACGACGGAGTAGAAGAGTCGCTGCGAGGGGCTGAAGAGGGCCAGCAGGCCGCACACCACCATCACCACCGGCAGCAGATAGCCCGCCACGCCCTGCATGCCGACATGTATGACGACCTTCAGCGAGGCCTTCTCGGTGAGCAGGATCCACCCGCCCCCCAGGGTCAGCAGCAGCGCGCCCCAGAACGGCCGACGGGCCCGCCAACCGCGGAAGGCGGGCCGCCACCCCTCATGTGGAGTGTCTGTGCCGGACATCAGCAACCCGTGTCGCTGAAGCTGAGCTTCAGGCCGGGAAGCGTGAACGTCCCAGCGGTGGTCTTGTAGTTCGTCTGCCGCAGGTTGTCGATGTGCACGGTGTCGGCCTGCTGGCTGAAGACGCCCAGAGGTCCCTTGACTCCGGCCTTGGTGAGGGTGCTCGCGTCGTTGCCGATCTCGATGTTGTTGAAGGACGCGTCGCCCGTCAGCAGGGTCGAGTCGGTGGTCAGATCGGTCGCCTGCACCTTCGACGAGCCGCTGCCCGCCTTGATGAGCAGGTTGGTGCCGCCCAGGTCGACGCTCTGGCACAGGCTGTCCAGAGTCGCCTTCTTGATCGCGGAGGTGACGACCAGTACCTGGCCGCCGGTGTCACCGGCGTTCGGGCTGCCGTCGGCCATGGTGTCGAGCCCGCCGAACTGCTCGAAGCCGGTACCGTCCAGCGACTTGGCGGTGACCGTGAAGGGCATGCCGGAGATGTAGAGCGTCACCCCCAGCGCCCCCTGGGCGGTCAGGACCGCGAGGCCGGCGACGGCCAGGGTGGCCGGGATGGCCATCATGGCGGCACGGCGCCCGCGGACCCGTCCCCGTCTCTGTCCCCCTCCGGTGTCCCCGGCGGTGTCTGGTGTGTCGGAAAGAGAACCGCTTCCCGGGTTCTCAGGCGTGTTGTCGGCGGACGGAACGTCCGGGGACGAGGCCATGTCTGCTCCCATGCATCAAGTCACGCGGGTTGGGCTTCAGTGGCACGTTGTCCTGGCGCGGACAGCGGCTGCCGCGCACGCCTCCTCACAACTCCCGGCGGACGCAAGGGCTTTCTCGTTACGCAGCAGTAGCCATGCCGCAAGTTACCGGCGGTTACTTTAAGGGGTCAAGGCAGTTGTGAAAAAAGGGTGTTGAATATGCGTCAATTGTGTTCCGACCTCGTATTCCCTTGATCGGTTTGCCAACTCCCTTGATCGGCCTTGACGTTGACGGTTGATCAGGTCTACAACTCTCCCTGGTCTCTTTCGGATCCGTGGCGCCGGATCCGCCGAGCGGCATCGGCCGCTTCCCGGCCTCTTCGATCACCGCTCCGCTCATGGCGTCGGCACGGTCGCTTCCCCCCAGGGGCCGTGCCCGAACGCCCACAACCGGCCCGGCCGGAGGCCTAACCCCCCCAGGCTTTCGGCCGGTGTCCGGCACGGCTGCCGTTGTCGGTCCGTCACGTACGGAGAAGGCGTCACGGGCCGGCAACGGCTGGCGGCGCATACGCGCCCGCCCTGAACCCCACCTCTCCCCACCTCACGCAAGTCCCCCAAGGAAAGAGGCAACCCGCATGCGTACGCGATCCCTCCTCGCCCTCGCCGGTACCGTCGTCGCCCTCTCGGTCGCGGCCACCGTGCCCGCCTCCGCCGACGGCGCCGTGCTCACCACCGGCAGCGCCGGCGGCACCGCCGTCGCGGTCGGCGACACCCTCAGCGCGTCGCTGGCCAGCGGCACCACCGCCACCCTCTACTCCAGCGCCACCAGCACCAGCGGCATCACCTGTGCGGCCTCGACCTTCACCGCGACGGTCACCGACAACCCGGCCGCCTCCGGCACCGCCACCGAGTCGGCCACGGCGCAGACCTTCAGCAGCTGCACCAGCAACGTGACCGGCGTGACCGGCGTCACCAGCATCACGGTCGACAACCTGCCGTACACCACCGCGGTCTCCTCGGACGGCACGGTCGCGGTCACCCCGCCGAGCGGCTCGACCATCCAGACCACGGTGAAGCTGACCACCCTGCTGGGCAGCATCACCTGCGTCTACCAGGCCCCGAGCCTGTCCGGTACGAGCTCCAACAGCGACAACAGCCTCGCCTTCAGCAGCCAGGCGTTCACGAAGTCCTCCGGCTCCATCCTCTGCCCCTCCGCCGGCTACTTCACCGCCAAGTACGCCCCGGTCAGCGACAACGGCGCCGCCGTCTTCGTCAACTGACCGTTTTACACAGGCTGTTAGCGTCGACGCAGACGCAACGCAAGGGCGGCGCCCCCGGTGAGCACCAGCACCGCGGCGGCGCCGCCCGCCAGCAGTGGCGCCGACGGGCCCGAACCCGAGCTCGTGTCGGAGGCCACCGGAGTGCTGTCGGCGGCGGTGGTTCCGGTCTTTGGGGAGACCGGGGCCGCCGCCGTCTGCCGAGTCGGGACGGCAACACTCTTCGAAGCGGTGGGAGTCGGGCTCTGGGAGGCGCTCGGAGTCGGCGTGGCACTCGCCCGCGGCCGCGCGCTCGCCGTCGTCCCACTGCCCTTCTTCGCCGTGAACACCACGTCGGAACACGAGTAGTAGGTGTCCGTCGTGCTGCTGTTCTGCCAGATCGTGTACAGCATCTGACGGCCCGTCCGGTCGGCCGGCAGCTTCGCTGTGAAGTGGTACGCCCCGTTCGTCAGCGCCGGGTCCTTGAACTCGGCGAACGGCTGCGCGGGCAGCTCGGACCACGTCAGCGGCTTCGTCGGGTCGTACCCCTGCCGCGTCAGGTACAGCTTGAACGTGCCGGCGTGCGCGATCGTCGAGGCGTACGTCATCGTCATCCGGGCGCCCGGGGTCAGCCGGGTCGCGGGCCAGTCCGCGCGCGCCAGGTCGAGCCCCTTGTACGCCGGGAGGTTGCCGCTGCACAACCTGCCGTCCGGAATCACCTGCCGGTCACGGCCGTTGACCCCCGCCACCCGCAGGTTGTCCCACGCCACGAAGTTCTGCCCGCTCGCCGCGATCGCCGCCTTGCAGGCCCCCGTGGCCGCGCTGCCGCCGCTGGGGGAGCAGGCGTAGACCCGGCTGACCGGGTCGGTGGGTGCGCCGTGCGCCTGGGCGGAGCCCGCCGCCCACGACAGGAGCAGCAGCGGAGCCGCGACGGCGGCTCCCGTCAGACGGGCGGTCGTCCGGGTCATCGGGACGTCTCCTAGGCAGGCGCGGGTACGGGGTCTGCTGAGGTGAGTACGGGATGCGGGCGCGTACTGTTCACTGCGGTTGATCACAGGGCAGGGCGGTGTGTGGGGCGCCGACCGGGTCGTCCCATTTGCGGACTGCGCGGGCGTCATTGAGAACCAACCGTCCGGCTCGTATCGTGGTGATCGCGATGTGCGCCCGGCCGCCCGCATCGCCTTCGGAAACCGGCACCGACACGAGGGAGTGGCGCGTTCTGGTCTCGTGCGTTTGTGCAGTGTGGCCGCCGATCGCGAGGCCGCGCCCACGACTTGCACGTGTCCGTCACCAGGTCCGCACAGGTTGCCTCCTGTTCCCGCACGGTGAGCTATCGTGTGCACGGGGTAAAAAACAAACCGCATGCCCCGTCGGTTTGGAGCCGTGAGGAGTGTTGAGTCGATGGCGAGGCAGTTACGCGCGGAGCAGACCCGTGCCACGATCATCACGGCCGCCGCCGACCTCTTCGACCGGCGTGGCTATGAATCCACCAGTCTGAGTGAGATCGTCGAACACGCGAAGGTCACCAAGGGGGCGCTCTACTTCCACTTCGCCGCCAAGGAGGACCTGGCGCACGCCATCATGGAGCTCCAGTCCCGCACCTCCAGCCAGTTGGTGAAGGAGTTGGACAGCCGGGGGTACTCCTCGCTGGAGGCCCTGATGCGCACCACGTTCGCGATCGCCCGGCTCTCCGTCGACGGCCCGATCCCGCGCGCCGGACTGCGCCTCGCCACCGCGGACGTCACCGTACGGCCGCCGCTGCGGCATCCGTTCACGGAGGGCCTGGAGTTCGCCACGCGCAAACTCCAGGGCGCGGTCAAGGAGTCCGACGTCCACCCGGACATCGACATCGGCGCGGTCGCCCACTCACTGGTCTGCTTCTTCGTCGGCACCCGGGTGGCCGGCCGCAACCTGGAGCCGGTGGGACGACTGCCGCGCAGGGTCGCGGAGATGTGGTACCTGATGATCCGTGGCCTGGTCCCGGTGCACCGTCGCGCCCGTTACATGACCCTCGCCACCCAGCTGGAGCGCGAGATCAGAACGGCGTGACCGGCACCGCCGGTTCGGCGGAGCCGGGCATCCCGCGCGATAGCGTGACGCCCATGCCCGACTCCGCCGCCGCACCCGTGATCCTCGGCTCCACCGGCCCGTTCCCGCACAGCGTGCTGGCCGAACGGCACCCCGCGATCATCCGCCAGGTGCGCGACGCCTTCCCGTACGGCCCCGAACAGCACCGTGCCCTCGACGCGCTGCTGCACAACTGCACCGAAGGCGTCATCGAACCCCTGCCCGGCGACGCGAGCGGCTGGCGCGACTGGGGCCTGGACACCTACGCCGGCCGGTCCTGGTTCGACGTGCCGTGGCTGTGGTCCGAGAGCTACTTCTACCGCCGGCTCCTGGACGCCGTCGGCTACTTCGGCCCCGGCCCCTGGCAGGGCATCGACCCGTTCCGCCCGTTCAAGCTCGCCGAGCTGGACGCCAAGGAGACCGACGAGGAACTGGCCGCGCTGGACGACCTCGGCGGCGACCCGGACCAGGCCCTGCTGCACGGCTCCCTCTGGGGCAACCGCGCCGACCTGGGATTCCGCCTCTCCGCCGAGTCCGGCGAGGCCGTCTCCGCCCTGGTCGCCGACGACAGCGCCGACCTGTGGCGGCTGCTCCGGGGCGGCACCCTGTGCCTCGTCGCCGACAACGCGGGCCGTGAACTCGTCCCCGACCTGCTGCTGATCGCCCACCTCCTGGACACCGGGCGCATCGCGGACGCGGTCCTGCACATCAAGCCGTACCCCTACTACGTCTCCGACGCCACGACCGCCGACGTGCTCGACGCCCTGCGCAGGCTCACCGCCGCGCCCGGTGCGGCCGCCGGGTACGGCCGCATCCTCTGGTCGGCGCTGTCGGACGGCCGGCTCACCGTGCGCGCCCACCCCTTCTCCTGCGCCCCGCTGCCGTACACCGAGATGCCCGGGGACCTGCGCGCCGAGTTCGCCTCCGCCGCCCTCACGATCTTCAAGGGCGACCTCAACTACCGCCGCCTCGTGGGCGATCGGCTCTGGCCGCCGACCACCCCCTTCGCCGAGGTCACCGCCTGGTTCCCGGGTCCGGTGGCCGCGTTGCGCACCCTCAAGTCCGACGTGATCACCGGCCTGGCGGCGGACACCGAGGCGGCCCTGGACGCGGCCGAGGGGCAGCGCTGGCGCACGGCCGGCACCCACGCCCTGATCCAGGTCAACGCGGGGACATCGGCGGCGACTTGATGCCGTTGACGAAGTGGGGGACCAGCCGGCAGGGGGACCGGGCCTAGCCCGTCTGCCAGACCGTCAGGTCCGCCATCAGGAAGCTGCCCCCGCTGTCCGGCAGCGCGTCCGACTTCACCTGGACCACGAACAGGGCGATGTCGCCGTCGCGGTCCTTGGCGCAGATCTCGCTTCCGGCCGCCACCGCGGCCAGCGGGATGCTGTGGCTGGTGGCGTCGCCGAGCAGTTGACGGCACACCTCCAGGGAGCCGCGCGGGTCTCCCAGCACGTCGACGAGCACGCTGGTCCGGCTCTCCAGCGAGCAGCCGTCCTTGGCGCACCCGAAGCGGACGTCGCCCTTGCGGTCCTTGCGCTCGGCCTGCGCATCGATGTCGAGGGAGTTCTTCTCGTCGAGAAACTCGCCGGGGAAGGGGTAGGTCACCGTGTGCGGCGACGGTGACGCGCTCGGGGACGACGACGCCCGGGCCGTACCGCCCGAGGAGACGGCGCCGCCCTTGCCGGACACCGTCGAACCCGATGTGCTGGACGAGGACTCCGCCTCGACCCGCTGGCGGACCCACCTGTCCGTGTCCCTGACGATCAGCACCACGGCCGTCATCATCAGCACGACCGACGTCACGGCGGCGGCCGCTATCAGCGCCTTACGGCGGCGGCTCATCGGCTGCCCCGCCGGCGGCGTCGGCAGCGGCCTCGTGCCCGGCGGGACCGGGTAGGCCCAGGTGGGGTCGGCGACCGGCGCCGGAACCGTCACCTCCGGGCCGGTCAGCTCCTGCCACACGGCCGGCCCCGCGCCCGCGTCGGCGTCCGGTCCCAGCCGCACCCGGCACCACTCGACGATCTCCGCCAGGGTGGCCCGCCGCTCCGGATCGGCGTCCAGACAGCGGGCGATCAGCGGACGCAGCTCCTCGGGCAGCAGGCTGAGATCGGGCTTCGCGTGCACGATCCGGTACAGCACGTTGACCGCCGGGCCGTCTCCGTACAGCGGCTCGCCGAGCGCTGCGAACGCCGCCGTCTGGCCGAGTGCGAAGACATCGGTCGCCGGGGTGACCTCGCCCCCGGACGCCTGTTCGGGTGCCATGAACGAGGGCGTGCCGATGGCGGTGCCCGTCGCGGTGTGGAAGGTGGCGTCGGCGGCCAGCGAGATACCGAAGTCGATCACGCGCGGGCCGTCCGAGGCCAGCAGCACGTTCGACGGCTTCAGATCCCGGTGCACGATGCCCGCGCCATGGATGGCCTGGAGCGCCTCGGCCACCCCCGCCATCAGCCACAGCACTGCCGGCTGCGGCAGCGGTCCGCGCCGCGCGACGACGTCGGAGAGGGCGGGCCCGGGCACGTACAGCGTGGCCAGCCAGGGCGGTACGCCGTCCGCGTCGGCGTCGATGAGTTCGGCGGTGTACGCGCCCCGGACCCGGCGGGCCGCGGTGATCTCCCTGCGGAACCGGCGCCGGAAGTCCGGATCGTCGGCCAGCTCCGGCCGCACCACCTTGATCGCCACCGGCCGGCCGCCTCGTGTGTGCGACAGATAGACCCGGCCCATGCCGCCCGCGCCGAGCCGCGCGGCGAGACGGTAACCGGCCACCATCGGCGGATCGTCCGCCTGCAGTGGTTGGAACACCCCGGTCGCGTTGTTCATCGGCCCCCGCCCCCTGATCCGTTGATCCGGCGAATGGACCAACAGCGGCAGCCTAAAGGATGCCCTGTGAAACCTTCGGGGGAGGACGCCCGTCCGGAGCGGGCCGCGGAAGCGACCGGCGGAAAGCACCGGCAGAAAAGCAGAGACAAGGAGTTCTTCCGCTCCTTGCCACTCTCAACGTATAGCGCACGGGGGGCCTTGCGGCAAGGCCCGGTCGGTGTTGCAGAATCTCGGGCCGAAGCCCGTACCTGCGGAAATCAGTGATCCGTGACGTGTGCGTGCCTTTCTTTTTCTATGGGGGATTTTGATGCTCGATGTGATCATTGCCGGCGGCGGGCCCACGGGACTGATGCTGGCGAGCGAACTGCGGCTGCACGGTGTGCGGGTGCTCGTGCTGGAGAAGGAGGCGGTGCCGACCGGCCAGTCCCGCGCGCTCGGCCTGCATGCGCGCAGCGTCGAGGTATTGGACCAGCGCGGATTGCTGGAGCGTTTTCTCGCGCTCGGCCAGAAGTTCGCGGCCCCCGGTTTCTTCGCCGGCATTCCCGCGCCGTGGCCCGACCGGCTGGACACCGCGCACTCCTATGTCCTCGGCATTCCGCAGACCACCACCGAGCGTCTGCTGGCCGAACACGCCGGGCAACTCGGCGCCGAGATCCGGCGCGGCTGTGAACTGGCCGGACTGAGCCAGGACGAGGACGGGGTGACCGTCGAACTCGCCGATGCGGGCACCCCCACAGACGCGGGAGGGCGGCTGCGCGCGCGGTACCTCGTCGGCTGCGACGGCGGCCGCAGCACGGTGCGCGGGCTGCTCGGCGTCGGCTTCCCCGGCGAACCGGCCCGGAGCGAGACCTGGCTGGCCGAGCTGGAGGTGGGCCTGCCGCCGGCGGAACTGGCCGCCGTGGTGGCCGAAGTCCGCCGGACCACTGTGCGGTTCGGTGTCATGCCCCGCGAGAACGGCGTGTACCGCGTCATCGTGCCCGCGGCGGAGGTGTCCGAGCGGCGCAGGGTCCCGCCGACCCTTGAGGAGTTCAGGCAGCGGCTGCGGGAGTTCGCCGGTACCGACCTCGGGGTGCACTCCCCGCGCTGGATCTCCCGCTTCGGCGACGCCACCCGGCTGGCCGAGCGCTACCGGGACGGCCGGGTGCTGCTGGCCGGTGACGCGGCGCACATCCACCCGCCGACCGGCGGTCAGGGGCTCAACCTCGGTGTCCAGGACGCGTTCAACCTCGGCTGGAAACTGGCCGCCGAGGTGCGTGGCTGGGCGCCGGAGGGGCTGCTGGACAGCTACCACGGCGAACGGCGCCCGGTGGCCGCCGCCGTGCTCGACAACACCCGTGCGCAGACCGAACTGCTGTCCGCCGAACCGGGTGCGCGGGCGGTGCGCCGGCTGGTGACGGAACTGATGGGCTTCGAAGAGGTGAACCGGTATCTCATCGAGAAGATCTCCGCGGTCTCCGTCCGCTACGACTTCGGCGAGGGGCACGAGCTCCTCGGCCGGCGGCTCCGGGACATCCAGCTGAAGCGGGGGCGTCTCTACTCGCTGATGCACGGCGGCCGGGGACTGCTGCTCGACCAGACCGGCCGGCTCTCGGCGGTGGGCTGGGCCGACCGGGTCGACCACGTCGTCGACGTCGGCGAGGAACTGGACGTGCCCGCCGTGCTGCTGCGGCCGGACGGCCATGTGGTGTGGGCCGGCGAGGACCAGCGGGAGTTGTCCGGTGTGCTGCCCAAGTGGTTCGGCGCGGCCGCCGGTTGAGCCCGCCGGCCGGGCCGGGGCGCGAGGAGTGACCGGCGGACGCCACACGGGTCTGTCGAAGTTCCCGGATTCCGCACCGGTTCACGCGATGGTGTGATCATGTGCCCTGCGGTGGATGGGCGTTGGAGCCCACGGGTAGGGCCCCGGCCATGACGCAGCCGTTCGAACTCCCGCACTTCTACATGCCGTATCCCGCGCGGCTCAACCCGCACCTGGAGGAGGCCCGGGCCCATTCCACCGAGTGGGCCCGTGGGATGGGCATGCTGGAGGGTTCCGGGATCTGGACGCAGGCCGACCTGGAGGCGCACGACTACGGCCTGCTGTGCAGCTACACCCACCCGGACTGTGACGGCCCCGCCCTGTCGCTGATCACCGACTGGTACGTGTGGGTGTTCTTCTTCGACGACCACTTCCTCGACATGTACAAGCGCACCCAGGACCGCGCCGCCGGCAAGGCCCATCTCGACCGGCTCCCGCTGTTCATGCCGCTCGACCCCGCGACGCCCGTGCCGGAGCCGCAGAACCCGGTCGAGGCGGGCCTCGCCGACCTGTGGGCGCGCACGGTGCCGTCGATGTCGGTCGACTGGCGCCGCCGCTTCTCGGTCGCCACCGAGCATCTGCTGAACGAGTCGATGTGGGAGCTGGCCAACATCAACGAGGGGCGGATCGCCAACCCCGTCGAGTACATCGAGATGCGCCGCAAGGTCGGCGGCGCCCCCTGGTCGGCCGGGCTCGTCGAGTACGCGACGGCCGAGGTGCCCGCGGCCGCCGCCGGGACGCGGCCGCTGCGGGTGCTGATGGAGACCTTCGCCGACGCCGTCCACCTGCGCAACGACCTGTTCTCCTACCAGCGCGAGGTGGAGGACGAGGGCGAGAACAGCAACGGCGTGCTGGTCCTGGAGACCTTCTTCGACTGCACCACCCAGGAGGCCGCCGACACGGTCAACGACATCCTCACCTCCCGCCTGCACCAGTTCGAGCACACCGCCCTCACCGAGGTGCCCGCCCTGGCCGCCGAGAAGGGCCTCACCCCCGACCAGGGAGCCGCGATCGCCGCCTACACCAAGGGGCTGCAGGACTGGCAGTCCGGCGGCCACGAATGGCACCTGCGGTCCAGCCGCTACATGAACCAGGGCACCACCCGGTCCTCCCCCTGGCAGCACCTCACCGGGCCCGGCACCTCCGCCGCCGACGTCGGGGCGCTGCTCGCCGCGGCCGCCGCGGAGCGCTTGCGGGCCTACTCCCATGTGCCCTTCCAGCAGGTCGGGCCCTCCCTCCTGCCCGACTTCCACATGCCCTACGAGGTCGAGCTCTGCCCGCACCTCGACGCCGCCCGCCCCCGGCTGACCGCCTGGATGCACGGCACCGGCATGCTCGCCGAGGGCGTCTGGGACGAGGACAAACTCGCCGCCTCCGACCTGGTGCTCTGCGCCGCCGGCCTCGACCCGGACGCCACCCCCGAGGAACTCGACCTCAGCGCCCACTGGCTGGCCTGGGGCACCTACGCGGACGACTACTACCCCCTGGTCTTCGGCACCCGGCGGGACCTGGCCGGCGCCCGGCTCGCGACGGCCCGGCTCTCCGCCTGCATGCCCCTCGCCGACGAGCCCGTCCCCGTGCCGGCCACCGGCATGGAGCGCGGCCTGATCGACCTGTGGGCCCGCACGACCGCCGGGATGAACCCCGAAGACCGGCTCGCTCTCCGGCAGTCCGTCGACAGCATGACCGAGAGCTGGCTCTGGGAGATGTCCAACCAGCTCCAGCACCGCATCCCCGACCCCGTCGACTTCCTGGAGATGCGCCGGGCCACCTTCGGCTCCGACCTCACCCTGAGCCTGGCCCGCCGCGGCCAGGGCCCCGCGATCCCCGCGGAGGTCTACCGCAGCGGCCCGGTCCGCTCCCTGGAGAACGCCGCCATCGACTACGGCATGCTCGTCAACGACGTCTTCTCCTACCAGAAGGAGATCCAGTACGAGGGCGAGTTCCACAACGCGATCCTCGTCGTCCAGAACTTCTTCGGCGTCGACTACCCGACCGCGCTCCGGGTCGTGCACGACCTGATGACCCAGCGGATGCAGCAGTTCGAGCATGTCGTCGGCAATGAACTCCCGGTCGTGTACGACGACTTCGCGCTGTCGGCCGAGGCCCGTGCGGCCATGGACGGCTATGTCCGCGATCTGCAGAACTGGATGGCCGGAATCCTGAACTGGCACCAACGGGTCGACCGCTACAAGGCGGACCACCTGGCCCGCCGGGCCCACGGCTTCCTGCCGGACCGCCCACCGTTCGCCCCGGCGCTCCCCGTGGGCTGACGCCACGTATCCCAGCAGATCGCCGCCCTCGAACAGGACCCCGGCGCGCCCGGCCGTACCCGTGACGACATCCCGGTCACCGCGCTCCGGCTCGTCCACCGGGTGGAACTGGTGTACGGCGGGACACCCGCAGGGGCGGCGGCGGACCTGGCGGCAAGCCTTCCCGGCGCGGCCCAAGGTGCAGGTGGGAGCTGAGACTTCCCGCCCCTGACCCAGGAGCAGTCTCACTCGTTCGTGTCTCGTCGCGCCCGCGTGCGCCGGGTAGAGCTGCGGCTGGAGGCGAACCATGGAACAGACCGCTTTGCGTCCCAAGCCGAACCCGGGTCAGGAACGCCGGGACGACCCCGAACCCGGCCCGGCCCGGCACCCGCACGCCGCGCGCCGGCGCGGCCGGCGGATCAGGTCCCTGCTCTTCGGCCTGATCGTCGGCACGGTCCTGGTGCTGTGCGGGGTCGGCATCGGCACCGTCGGCGCCACGGTGATCGGCATGAGCAGACTGGCCGAACTGCAGCGCCACACCCCACCGACGCCGACCCGGCCCACTCCGTCCGCCACCGCCGGCCCCTCGCGGACGGCCGTCGCGACCCTGGGTGTGGAGGCCGTGGACGCCGAGAAGGTGGGCGCGGTGGTGGTGGGCGTCCATGTGCCGGGGCCGGGCTATACCGCGGGGCTGGTCCGGGGCGACGTACTGCTCCAGCTCGGCGACCGGCGCATCGACAGCGCCGCCGACCTGGTCCGAGCGGTGACCGAGGCCAGCCCGGGCAAGGAGGCCAGGCTCACGGTGCGCCACGAGAGCGGGGGCTACCAGCAGCTGACGGTGGTGCCGGGCGTCGTCACCTGAGAACACCCGCACCGGCGGCACCACCGCGACCCACGACGGCGGCTCTGCCCAAACCGGCTCGCGCGGCCACGCCGCACCCGGCAGGATGCATGCCGAGGCCACTACTGCCCCCTCACCCGCGCAAGGAGGCCCTGGATGACCGGCACCGCACCCGGCGCGCCCTTCACCGCCGACGACTACAGGTTCCGCATGACGCGCGCGGCGCACACCGCGGCCGACGCCGGACTCGCCGGCCTCCTGATCGCCCCGGGCCCCGACATGGTGTGGCTCACCGGCTACACCCCCACCGCGGTCACCGAACGGCTCACCCTCCTCGTCCTGACCCCCGGCAAGGACCCCGTGCTGGTCGTCCCCACCCTGGAGGCCCCAGACGCCGAGAAGGCCGACGGCTCGGCCGCCCTGACCCTGCGGGACTGGACCGACGGCATCGACCCCTACGCCGTCACCGCCGGCCTGCTCGCCAAGGACGGCCGGTTCGGGATCAGCGACAACGCCTGGGCCATGCACCTGCTGGGCCTGCAGAAGACCCTCCCCGACACCTCCTACGCCTCCCTCACCGACGCGCTGCCCATGCTCCGCGCCGTGAAGGACGCGGCCGAGCTCGAACTCCTCGCCGCCGCCGGGGCGGCTGCCGACGCCACGTTCGAGGAGATCCGGAAGGTTCCCTTCGCCGGCCGCCGCGAGTCCGACGTCGGCCACGACCTCGCCGACCTGCTGCGCCGCTTCGGCCACGACCAGGTCGACTTCACCATCGTCGGCTCAGGACCCAACGGCGCCAACCCGCACCACGAGGTCGGCGACCGCGTCATCCAGGACGGCGACATGGTCGTCCTCGACTTCGGCGGCCTCAAGGACGGCTACGGCTCCGACACCACCCGAACGGTGCACGTGGGCCCGCCGACCGCCGAGGAACGCGAGGTGCACGACATCGTGCGCGCCGCCCAGGAGGCCGGCTTTTGGGCCGTACGCCCCGGTGCAGCCTGCCAGGAGGTCGACCGGGCCGCCCGCGCCGTCATCACCGACGCCGGGTACGGCGAGTACTTCATCCACCGCACCGGCCACGGCATCGGCGTCACCACGCACGAGCCGCCGTACATGATCGAGGGCGAGGAGCAGCCGCTGGTGCCCGGGATGTGCTTCTCCGTGGAGCCCGGCATCTATCTGCCCGGCCGCTTCGGAGTGCGGATCGAGGACATCGTCACGGTGACCGAGGAGGGCGGGCTTCGTTTCAACAACACCACCCGCGAGATGGTCATAGTGGGCTGACCGACCCGGCCCCGGGCGTATCCTCTCGCCCTACCCCACCCCGAACGGCGACGGCGCGATCCATGACCCAGGCACCGACACCCACCGCGGACACCGTCCGCCGACTGGTCCGTTCGCTGCTCAAAGAGAGCGCGACCGGAACCCCGGGCCCCGACATCCGGCCCGTCGCGGCGGGCGGTGAGCACTCCACCTGGTGGGTCGGCACGCGTTATGTGCTGCGCCTCGCTCCCGACCGCGAGGCCGCCGCGCGCCAGCGCCGCGAACTGCGCCTGCGCGACCTGGTGCGCCCGCACCTGCCCGTCGCCGTCCCGGCCGGCGTCACGCACGGGGAGTGGGCGCCGGGACTGACCTACACGCTGGACACCGCGATTCCCGGGGGTACGGCCGAGGAGCACGACGTCTCCGCGGTCGGCGAGGCCGATCTGGCCGGGCTGCTCACCGGGCTGCGCGAGGTGCCGGTACGGCAGGCCGAGACGCTCGGCGTGCCGCGCACCCCGCCGCGCTCCCTGGAGGCGCTGCGCCGGATGGCCGTGCCCGCCGCCGAACGCCTGGCAGTCGCCGACGAGTTCGACCCCGCACCCCTGCTGCACTTCACCTCACCGGGCGCCGCCCAGCTCGCCGCCCAGGCCGGTACGGCCGTGCTGGTCCACCACGACCTCAAGGGCGAGCACCTGGTGGTCAGCGCCGACGGCAGGGTGCGCGGGGTCCTCGACTGGACCGAGGCGGCGGTGGGCGACCCCGCCGAGGACATCGCCGGGCTCGCCCTCGCGGTCGGCTCCGGCGCGGCCGTCCGCGCGGCCACCCTCGCCGGCTACGGCGCCCGCCCCTGCCTGCGCGGCCTGTGGCTCGCCCGCTGCGACACCGTCATCCGCCTCACCGACCGCCTCGAAGGCCGCGACGACAGCCCGCTGCCCCTGCTGCGCACCCAACTCCGGCGCGCCTGGGAGGCGATCCTGCTGGAGCGCGTGTCGGACCTCCGGGAGGACGACACGGACGAGGAGACGTAGGGCACGCGCGCGTGCGGCCGTAGGCGTGTCCCAGCCACGCGCGCGCACCCCGTACGGCGATACGCGCGTGCTCAGGCCTGGGTCAGTACCACGCAGGACTCGCCCGGCACCCGCAGCAGCCCGTTCGCGTCCGGTGCCGTCACGGTGTCCCACGCGGCCAGGACCTCCGCCCGGGCGGTGCCCAGCGGGATCGCGGCCGGCTCCTTGCCCAGGTTCACGGCGACCCGCAGGTCACCGCGCCGGAACGCCAGCCAGCGGGCCTCCTCGTCGTACGCCACCTTGGTGTCGGCGAGGTCGGGGTCGGTGAGGTCCGGCTGCTCGCGGCGCAGGGCGAGCAGCCGGCGGTACCAGGCCAGCACGCGCGCGTGCGGCTCGCGTTCCGGCTCCGACCAGTCCAGGCAGGACCGCTCCCGGGTCGCCGGGTCCTGCGGATCGGGTACGTCCTCCTCGGCCCATCCGTGCGCCGCGAACTCCCGTCGCCTGCCGCGCCGTACGGCCTCCGCCAGATCCGGGTCCGTGTGGTCGGTGAAGAACTGCCAGGGGGTGCCCGCCGCCCACTCCTCGCCCATGAACAGCATCGGCGTGAAGGGCGCCGTGAGCGTCAGTGCGGCCGCGCAGGCCAGCAGGCCGGGGGAGAGGGTGGCCGAAAGCCGGTCGCCCTGGGCGCGGTTGCCGATCTGGTCGTGGGTCTGGGCGTAGCCGAGCAGCCGGTGCCCGGCCACCCGCGCGCGGTCCAGCGGCCGGCCGTGGTGGCGGCCCCGGAAGCTGGAGTAGGTGCCGTCGTGGAAGTAGCCGTTGGTGAGGGTCCTGGCGACGGCGGCGAGGGGGGCGCGCGCGAAGTCGGCGTAGTAGCCCTGGGACTCCCCGGTCAGCGCGGTGTGCAGGGCGTGGTGGAAGTCGTCGTTCCACTGCGCGTCCAGGCCGAGCCCGTGCTCCGCGCGTGCGGTGATGAGCCGTGGGTCGTTCAGGTCGGACTCGCCGACGAGGAACAGCGGCCGGGCCGACTCGGCCGCCAGGCCGGCCACGGCCGACGACAGCTCCTCCAGGAAGTGGCACGCGCGGGTGTCGCACAGCGCGTGCACCGCGTCCAGGCGCAGCCCGTCGATCCGGTAGTCGCCCAGCCAGGCCAGCGCACTGCCCACCAGGTAGGCGCGCACCTCGTCGGAACCGGGCGCGTCCAGGTTGACCGCCGCGCCCCAGGGCGTGTGGTGCGTCTCCGTGAAGTACGGCCCGAACGCGGGCAGGTAATTGCCCGACGGGCCGAGGTGGTTGTGGACGACGTCCAGGACGACACCGAGCCCGAGTCCGTGCGCCCGGTCGACAAAGCGCTTCAGCGCCTCGGGTCCGCCGTACGGCTCGTGCACCGCCCACAGGGAGACCCCCTCGTACCCCCAGCCGTGCCGGCCCGGGAACGGGCAGAGCGGCATCAACTCCACGTGGGTGACGCCCAGTTCCTTCAGATGGTCCAGGCGTCCGGCGGCGGCGTCCAGGGTGCCCTCGGGGGTGTACGTGCCCACGTGCAGCTCGTAGAGCACCGCGCCCGGCAGCGCGCGTCCCTGCCACGCGGCCTGCCACTCGTACCGCCCGTGGTCGACGACCGCGCTGAGCCCGTCCGGTCCGTCCGGCTGGCGGCGCGAGCGCGGGTCGGGCAGCACGGGGCCGTCGTCCAGCGCGAACCCGTACCGCGTGCCGTCCTCGGCGTCCGCCTCCCCGGCCCACCAGCCCGGCCGCCGCGGATCACGCTCCAACGCGCGTGCGGCGCCGTCGCAATGAAGCGTCACACGGTCTGCCTGCGGTGCCCACACCTCGAACTGCACGGACGGTTCCCCTTCGTCTGGCTCATCGTGAGGTAGTCCGTCCATCGTGCCGTGAAAAGAGATCAATCCGCTTTGAATCCCGGCTTTGCCGACGGGTGTCGCCGTACGTACGCGCGCGTGACGGCCGTTTCCCCGTTTTCTGGACACCCGGGGTTCACTGACCCAGAATCGGCAGCGTGACGTCGTCCTTCGAGTTCAACACCTATCCCGCGCGGCTGTCCGACGCGGAGCGCGAGAAGGCGCTGAGTGTGCTGCGTGACGGCGTCGCCATGGGACGGCTGTCGCACGACACGTTCGTGCGCCGTATGGAGCTGGCGCTCGCCGCCCGCCGCATGGACGAACTCGCCGTACTCACCGCCGACCTGCCCCAGGAGAGCCGTTTCGCGCGCGTGCTCCTCGGCACCGTCGAGGCCGTCTCCGGGTTCACGGTGCGGCTGCGCCGGGCCTGGCAGGCCGAGCGGCTGCCCAAGTTGCTGCTCCCGCACCCCGGCACCGGTCACCCGCTGCGCATCGGCCGCGACCCCGCCAACGGGCTGCGGCTCAACCACGAGACGGTCTCCCGGGTGCACGCCGAACTCCGCCGGCAGGGCGGCCTGTGGGTGCTCAGGGACCTCGGCTCCACCAACGGCACGACCGTGAACGGACGCCGGGTGATCGGCGCCGCCGTCGTCAGTGAGGGCGACCAGATCGGCTTCGGCCGGGTGTGCTTCCGGCTCTCGGCCCACTGACTTCGCACCTTCTCCCAGGTGGCTGAAAAACGTTTGTCCACCACGGTGTTGACGTACCCCCCAAGTCGTGACTGACTGTGCGTACTCCATGCACATCATGTGAACCGACGGCACAGCATCGTGGAGGTGTGCCCTGCCGCCCCTCCACCGCTTTCCGTCCGTGGACGAGCTGTCCTCGCGCGCGGCCGCACTGGTCGCCAACCACCCCCGGGACGCCCGGCTGCACCGGATCGGCACCTCCCGCGCGGGCACTCCGCTGTGGCTGCTTTCGATCGGTCACGGCAGCCGGCACGCCCTCGTCGTGGCCGGCCCGCACGCCAACGAACCCGTCGGCGGCGCCACCGTGCTCCGCCTCGCCGAACGGGTCCTGGCCGACCCCCGGCTGACCGAGGACGCCGACGTCACCTGGAACCTGCTGCTGTGCCTGGACCCGGACGGCTCGCGCCGCAACGAGGGCTGGCTGGCCGGGCCGTACACGCTGGGCCACTACTTCCGGAACTTCTTCCGGCCCGGCTTTTTGGAGCAGCCCGAATGGCTGCCCGACGGGGCCGACGCCGCCGCGCTGCCCGAGACCCGGGCACTGCTGGACCTCCAGGACGAGCTGCGGCCCTTCCTCCAGTGCTCGCTGCACGGCGTGGACGTCGGCGGCGGCTTCGTCGAGCTCACCGATGACCTGCCGGGCCTCGCCCAACGCCTCGCGCACACCGCGAACCGGCTCGGCATCCCCCGCGAACTCGGCGCCTACGACACCCTGTACTGGCCCACCCTGGGCCCGGCCGTCTACCGGGTGCCGCCGCCCCGCCGGGGCGACCTGGCCGCCGCCATCACCGAGGCGGCCGTCGAGTCCACCTGGTTCCATCCGCACCGGCACGGCACCGTCACCGCCATCGTCGAGGCGCCCATGTGGGGCGTGGCCGCCGTCCAGGACAGCGCACCGCCCGCCGACCGGGACGCCGCGCTGCGAGCCGTCAGCCACACCCTGCGGCACGACACCGGCCTCCTGGAGGGCGTCCTGGCCCGGATCCGGCCCCAGTTGTCCGGCGCGCCGGACGCGGCCCGGCTGCTCGCGCCGGTCGACGACTACCTGCTGGTCTGCCCGGGCCTCGCCGACGCCTGGGACCCCGGTACCGACGCCGGCAGCGTCCGCCCGTTGCCCCCGCTCAGCACCGCCCATCTGGCCGCGCTGGGGATCGCCGGGCGCCGGCTGGTCCTGCGCACCGCCGGGCTGCTGCACCGGCTGCTGCGGGGCACCGGCCACGACCCGGCCGGGGCCCTGCCCGACCTGGACCGCCTGATCGACACCTGGTGCGCGGACTTCCACGAGGCGTTCGGCGCGCGCTGGATCCCGGTCGCACGCCAGGCCGAGTACCAGACACGTGTGGTCCTGAGCGCTTTCGAACTCGCACTCCGCCACGCGCGCGTGCGTGCTCGTTCGGGTGAGTCGGACTGGGGTGCCGGGGCCGCCGTGCCGATGCACCGGGAATGACCTCTCTGATCAGAGCGACAGCGGTCCGCGGTGCCCTGCTGGCGGCCGCCGTCCTCCTCGCCGCCGGCCCGGCCCAGGCCGCGCCCGGCACCACCGACGGTGGCGACTACCTGTACCTGACCGTCGCCAAGGGCGACAGCCGGTCCGGCGACACGCCCGGCACGCTGCTGCTGTGCGACCCGCCCCAGGGGCACTCCCGCGCGGCCGAGGCCTGCGCCGAACTCGACACGGTGGGCGGTGACATCGCGCGCATCGCCCCGATCAAGGACGCCATGTGCCCGATGGTCTACGCCCCCGTGACCGCGCAGGCCCACGGGCAGTGGAACGGCCGGCCGATCGAGTACCACGAGACCTTCTCGAACTCCTGCCAGATGGCGGCCCGTACCGGACCGGTCTTCGCCCTCGACAGCTGACCCCGAGGGCGGCGTGCGGCCCCCGGGGTGTGCTCCCACCGGACCGCTCCCAGCTCCTCACGCCGCCCGCTCACGGGCGTGCCGCGCGGCCGCCAGCACCGTCCGGGACTGATGCTCCACCTGGCGCTCCAACGGCACCCAGCGGGCTTGGAAGCGCTCCCCGTAGGCGTCGCACCAGGAGGCCACCAGCTCTTCCAGCCGCGGCACCGCACGGTCGTCCGCCTCCCGCAGCACCCGCAGCAGCATCGACGCCGCCCGCAACGGCAGCCGCCGCCCGAAGGCGTCCACGCTGCCGACGTACGCCATCGTGCTGTCGATCGGCGGCCGTCGGATCCAGTCCTCGGCCAGCCCGGGAATCAGCCCCAGCGCCCAGCGGGCCGCCCGCAGCAGCGGCCCGTCCAGGAGGCCGTCCAGCCGGGGCAGCGCCTCGGTCAGCACCCGCTCCACCTCCCGCGAGTCCCGCAGCAGCCGGCTCGCCAGCCGCCGCATAGCCGCGGCCGGCGCCGGATGCGGCGCCGGGTCGTCGACCAGGTCGCTCGCCCACATCGGCACCTCGACCACCGCCGTCAGACCGCCGTAGCGGTGCGCGTGGTACCAGGTGCTGTGCCGTGCGTCGTCCGGCATGCTCGGGTACGCCACCCCCGACCCCGGACCCGGCATCACCCGGACCCCGGGACCGGACGCCGGCCAGCCCGCGGCGTCCGAGGCACCCGTCTCCACCGGGATGTGCAGCTCCGCCGCCGACTTGGCGAACGGTTCGGCGAGCCCGGGCACGTCCTTCGTCAACTGCACCCAGCTGCCGCCCAGATCGGTGCCGTGCAGGGTCACCTGGAGGTAGGGGCGCAGCTCGTCGATCACCCCGAGCAGGGCCACGGTCTCGGGCGGCAGCCGGTCCGGGGGCAGCACCGACGGCGACCACTCCGGCTGCTCGGGGCCCGCCGGGCGGTAGAAGCCGTGGTGGTAGTCGAGCAGGCTGCGCGGTGCCGGGGTGACGTGCAGGCTCGCCCCGTCCGGGTCCGCGCACAGCAGGAAGTGCCAGGAGGTCTCCGCCCGTAGGTCCCGCTGTTTCAGCACCCGTTCGGCGAGCACCTGAAGGGTGCCGCCCCCGGTCGGCTCGTTGGCGTGGGCACCCGCGACCACCAGCACCGCCCGGCGGGCGTGACCGACGGACAGCAGGTGCAGGGGTCTGCCCGCGCGGGAGACGCCGATCTGCCGCAACGTGCACAGGCCGGGCCGGTGAGCGGCCAACGCCCGGGCGGTCGCGACCAGTTCGGGAACACTGGGGTAACGCAGCTCCGGCAGGAGACTCACCCCCGACTTGTCCGCCCGGCTTCGCATTCCCCAGTCCCGCACGGCATAGGTGAACTGTCAAGAACCTCCCGGGGGAGGCTCCAGGGGGCGCCCAGGTGCATGAGTCGTCGGCCGGCAAGGCGATTGACGCCGACGGGGGTGCGAAGCCATTTCGGGGCGCGGAACGGCTCCGCGCGCCTTTAACGGACGCGGCAGGCGCCCGGCGAGTTTCGGCAACCCCCCGACCCGCCCCCATCTTCACCCGTACGAGTGAATATGACCCTCAGTGCCCTCAGTGCCCTCAGTGCCCTCAGTGCCCGTCGTTTTCGTCGCCCCCGCCGACCACGCGCTCCAGCAGCGCCACCGGCAGCCCCTCGAAAAGCTCGGCCACGCGCGCGTGCCCCGTGAACTCGCGCTCCGGCGCCAGCACGTCCGCCCACCGCCCCGGCGGCAGCGGCAGCACCGTGTCCCGCCAGCCGCCCGCCGCGGCCAGCCGCAGCGACAGCCGGGTCACCGCCGTGACCACATCGCCGGAGCGCGCGAACGCCAGGCAGTGCGCCGCGGCCGGGCCCTCGGCCGTCAGCGGCGCGTACGTCGCCGTAGCGCCGAAGACGCCCGGGCGGCGCGCCCGCAGCCGCAGCGCCGCCGCCGTCACCGCGTCCTTCTCGCCCGGGTGCTCGGGCGGGAAGGAGACCGGCCGCCGGTTGTCCGGGTCCACCAGCGCCCGGAACTCCCCCTCCGTGCCCTGGTAGACGTCCGGCACACCCGGCATCGTCAGATGGACCAGAGCCGTGCCGAGGACGTTCGCCCGGACGTGCGCCGCCAGCGAGGCCCGGAAGGCCGCCACCCGCTCTCCTGGCGCCCCGCACGGACCCGCCGCGACGAACGAGGCCACCGCCTCCTCGTACGGCGGCTCCTGCTCCGTCCAGCTCGTGTACAGGCCCGCCTCCCGCACATGCTTCAGCAGCGCCCCCTGCACCCGCTCCGGGGCCGCCGGGCCGAGCCCGAACACCGTCTGCCAGGCCGCCCACGCCAGCTGCGCGTCCGGTACGCCCGCCCCGTCCCGGGTCACCTCGGTCAGCACGTCCGCCCAGCGCTCCGAGCACTCCGTCAGCACGGCCAGCGCCGCCCGCACGTCGGCGCTGCGCTTGGTGTCGTGCGTCGTCACCACCGTCCCGGTGAGCGGCCAGTCGCGCTGCACGCGCGCGCAGTACGCGTGGAAACCGTCGGGGGAGACGCCCGGGCTGCCCGGAGCACCGCCCACCTCGGTCGCGGACAGCAGCGGCACATAGCGGTAGAACGCCGTGTCCTCCACGGACTTGGCCCGCAGCGCCGAGGAGGTCTGCGCGAACCGCGTCCGGAACTCCGCGGGCCCGGCACCGTCGCCACCCGCCAGCAGCAGCCCGCGCACCACGTCCACCGCCCCGCCCTCCTCGGGCACCACGAAGGCCGACCTCGCCTCCTCGGCCGCCCGCTCGGTGACCACGGCGGCCGCGTCACCTGAGGTGTAGGGCCGGTACACCCGCATCCGCACCAGCAGCTCCTCCAGGGCGATGCGCAACGCCCAGGGCGCCCGGTCGCGCAGCGCGGGGTCCGGCGAGGTCGCGCACGCGCGCGTGGCCGCCCGGGTCAGCCGGTCCGTCTCGGTCGCCAGCTCGTGCGTGAGCACCTTGTACGCCGCCCGCCGCACGGTCGCCGCCCAGTCGCCGCCGCGGTCCGTCTGCGGGGCCGCGAACCGCCGGTAGCCGTCCAGCAGTTCACCGGCGCCGACTGGATCCGTGAACAGGCCGTCCACCTGCCGCAGCGCGTCGTACCCGGTGGTCCCCGCGACCGGCCAGCCGGCCGGCAGCCGCTCGCCGTCGGCCAGGATCTTCTCCACGACCGTCCAGCGCCCGCCGGTCGCCTCGTGCAGCCGGGCGAGATAGCCGTCCGGGTCGGCGAGCCCGTCGGGATGGTCGACGCGCAGTCCGTCCACCACCCCCTCGCGCAGCAGCTGGAGGATCTTGGCATGGGTGGCCTCGAACACCTCCGGGTCCTCCACCCGCACCCCGATCAGCTCCGAGATGCTGAAGAACCGCCGGTAGTTCAGCTCGGTCCGGGCCAGCCGCCACCACACCGGGCGGTACCACTGGGCGTCCAGCAACTCCGGCAGCGGCAGGTCCGCGGTGCCCTCCCGGAGCGGGAAGGCGTGCTCGTGATAGCGCAGCACGTCGCCGTCGACCGCGAGCTGCCCGAGCACCTCGCCGACCGGCCCGCCGAGCACCGGCACCAGCAGCTGCCCGCCCTGCGCCTCCCAGTCGACGTCGAACCAGCGCGCGTAGGGCGAGCTGGGGCCCTCCCGCAGTACCTCCCACAAGGCGTGGTTGTGCCGGGGGGACATGGCCATGTGGTTCGGCACGATGTCCACGACCAGACCGAGACCGTGCTCCCGCGCGGTTCGCGCGAGTGCGCGCAGCCCCTCCTCGCCGCCGAGTTCCGCACGCACGCGCGCGTGGTCGACGACGTCGTAGCCGTGCGTGGAGCCCGGCACGGCCTCCAGGACGGGGGAGAGGTGCAGGTGGGAGACACCGAGCGAGGCGAGGTACGGCACGGCGGCTTCGGCGGCCGGGAAGGGGAAGCCGGGCTGGAGCTGGAGGCGGTAGGTGGCTGTCGGAAAGGCCGCGGTGATTCGCTCAGCAGTCATGCAAACGTACGTACCCGATCCGTCGACTTCTCTGTCACCGGGTGCGGTGTCGCGCCCGGAGGGGGCGCGGGGCTGTATCCATGTGCGGCTCCGCCGCGTGGGCGCGACCGGCCCCCACCGGCCCGTACCCGGACAACGGCCCTTGTGCGGGAGCGCATCCCTACGCCGGCCTCTTCAGAACGGTCAGGCTCCGCCCCATCAACGTCAGGCGTGCCCCGCCGTCCACCTTCGGCCCGGGTGGCACCGGCTCCGCGCGTGCCGTGTCCACCACCGCCTCCCACTGCCGGCCGTGGTTGATCGGCACCAGGAACTCCAGAGGATCCGGTGACGCGTTGAACATCAGCAGGAAGGAGTCGTCGGCGATCCGCTCCCCGCGGGTGCCCGGTTCCGAGATCGCGTTGCCGTTGAGGAACACCGTCAGGGCCGACGCCTGTGCCGACCCCCAGTCCTGCTGGGCCATCTCATGGCCCTCCGGGGTGAACCAGGCGATGTCGGAGAGCTCGTCGTGGGTGCCCTCCACCGGGCGGCCGTGGAAGAAGCGGCGGCGCCGGAAGACCGGGTGCTCCTTGCGCAGCCGCGCCATCGCGCATGTGAAGGCCAGCAGGCCGCTGTCGTCCTCGGGGGCCGGCCAGTCCACCCAGGACACCTCGTTGTCCTGGCAGTACGCGTTGTTGTTGCCCTGCTGGGTGCGCGCGAACTCGTCACCGTGGCTGATCATCGGCACACCCTGGGAGAGCATCAGCGTGGCGACGAAGTTGCGCATCTGCCGCTCGCGCAGTTCGAGGATCCCGGGGTCGTCGGTGTGTCCCTCGACCCCGCAGTTCCAGGAGCGGTTGTGGCTCTCGCCGTCCCGGTTGTCCTCGCCGTTGGCCGCGTTGTGCTTGTCGTTGTACGACACGAGGTCGTGCAGGGTGAACCCGTCGTGGCAGGTCACGAAGTTGATGGAGGCCAGCGGGCGGCGGCCGTCGTCCTGGTAGAGGTCGGAGGAACCGGTCAGCCGGGACGCGAACTCCGCGAGCGCGCGCGGCTCGCCGCGCCACAGGTCGCGCACGGTGTCGCGGTACTTGCCGTTCCACTCGGTCCACAGCGGCGGGAAGTTGCCCACCTGGTAGCCGCCCTCGCCCACGTCCCAGGGCTCGGCGATCAGCTTCACCTGGGAGACCACCGGGTCCTGCTGCACCAGGTCGAAGAACGACGAAAGGCGGTCCACCTCATGAAACTGCCTCGCCAGCGTGGCCGCGAGGTCGAAACGGAAGCCGTCGACGTGCATCTCGGTGACCCAGTACCGCAGCGAGTCCATGATCATCTGGAGGACGTGCGGGGACCGCATCAGCAGGGAGTTCCCGGTGCCGGTCGTGTCCATGTAGTAGCGGGGGTCGTCGGTCAGCCGGTAGTACGACGGGTTGTCCAGGCCCCGGAAGGACAGCGTCGGACCCAGGTGGTTGCCCTCCGCGGTGTGGTTGTAGACGACGTCCAGGATCACCTCGATCCCGGCCTCGTGCAGCGCCCGGACCGCCGACTTGAACTCCAGGACCTGCTGCCCGCGGTCGCCCCAGGAGGCGTACGCGTTGTGCGGGGCGAAGAAACCGATCGTGTTGTAGCCCCAGTAGTTGTTCAGGCCCATGTCGACCAGCCGGTGGTCGTTCACGAACTGGTGGACCGGCATCAGCTCCAGCGCCGTGACGCCCAGCTCCGTCAGGTGGTCGATGACGGCCGGGTGCGCGAGGCCCGCGTAGGTGCCGCGCAGCTCCTCGGGCAGGCCCGGGTGGCGCATGGTCAGGCCCTTCACATGGGCCTCGTAGATCACCGTGTGGTGGTACTCGGTGCGCGGCCGCCGGTCGTCGCCCCAGTCGAAGTACGGGTTGATCACCACCGAGGTCATGGTGTGCGGGGCCGAGTCCAGGTCGTTGCGCTTGTCGGGGTCGCCGAAGTGGTAGCCGTACACCTCCTCGCCCCAGCGCACCGACCCGCTGACCGCCTTCGCGTAGGGGTCGAGCAGCAGCTTCGCCGAGTTGCAGCGCAGCCCGCGTCCGGGATCGTACGGGCCGTGCACCCGGAAGCCGTAGCGCTGCCCGGGCATCACCCCCGGCAGGTACGCGTGCCGGACGAAGGCGTCGCTCTCGCGCAGCTCCACCGCCGTCTCGGAGCCGTCGTCGTGCAGCAGACACAGCTCCACTCGGTCCGCGGTCTCCGTGAACACCGCGAAGTTGGTCCCGGCGCCGTCGTACGTGGCACCGAGCGGATACGCCTCTCCAGGCCAGACCTGCATGAAGTCGACTCTTCCAGGTGTGCATTGCGCGCGGGGGCGCCTTGGTCATGAGTCTGCCCGAAAGTAATGGAACCCCAGGTGACTTACACCCCTCTTACCCGGCGACCAGTGCACACAGCGACCCATGTGGCGAAGTGTGCCGAACCAGTGGGGCAAACACGTACTCCCTGTGACCAAGGGGGAGTAGGGGGAAGATGTGCGCAAGATAGTGCACCGCCATCTGGGCAAAGTGGTGGCCGGTGCGGGCCTGGCGGTTGCGGGGACCGCCGTGATGGTCGGGATCACCCTGCCGGGTACGGCCGGGGCTGACGACTCGGAAGGGAGCGACGGGACCGGCTCGGTCGCCGCGCAGCAGGCGGGACAGGGCACGGACGCCGTCAAGCCGGGCGTGGTGGAACAGGCGCCGGCCGAGGGCAAGAAGGGCACGGGCAGCGACCCGCTGACCGACGACGAGACCAAGCGCGTCGAACAACTCGCTCTGACCAAGCAGATGTTCAACGCCGGGGAGAACGTCGAGGGCCGGCGCGGCCCGCAGCGGATCAGCGTCGACCTGGCCGAGCCGAACGCGGACGAACTGGATGCCACGAACGCGCCACGGCGCGCGGACGTGACGTTCTACGACTACCGGGACGACAGCCTCGTCACCCGGACCGTCAACCTCGACACCGGCAAGGTCGAGCAGACCACCACCCGGCAGGGTGTCCAGCCGCCGCTCAGCCACGACGAGAACGTCGAGGCACTCCAGCTGCTCGTCGCCGACCCGCTCGGCGCAGGCCTGAAGGCGGACTTCAAGGACGCCACGGGCGAGGACCTCACCTCCCCGGAGCAGCAGCTGCTGCTCAACAGCGCGGTCTACCGCGCCACTCCGGGCGCCCAGCCGGCCGCGCTCGACAAGTGCGGCGAACACCGCTGCGTGCGGCTCTTCCCGAAGGTCAAGAACGGGCCCTGGATCGACGCCCGTTCCCTGATCGTCGACCTGAGCGCGCGCAAGGTCGTGAAGCTCGGCGGCTGAGCCGGTCCCGTTCGCCTTTCCCGAACTCCCTCTCCTTTTCGACTGCATCTCCCGCACGAGGAGTCACTTCGTCATGCACCCGAACAGAATCCGCCGCGCCCGCCGGACGGCCGCCGTGGGCCTGTCCGTGGCCGCGCTGGCCGCCGGCGCGACCACCGCGGCCGGGCCCGCCGCCGCCCAGCCCAAGCAGGCCGCCGCGCCCGCCGCCGACTGCTCCGCCGCCTACCGGATCGAGCAGAAGCTCTCCACCGGTACCACCTGGCGGATGTGCTGGCGCTACGACAGCAAGGCCGGGCTGGTCCTGGAGCACATCTCCTACCAGCCCAAGGGCGAGTCGGCGCCCATCAAGGTGCTCTCCAGCGCCCGCCTCGGTCAGATCGACGTCCCCTACGACGACGGCAGCGTCGAGTACGACGACCTGACCGGCTTCGGCTTCGCCCAGGGCCTGGTGCCGCTCGCCGCGGCCGAGTGCCCGGGCGGCACCATCAAGACCGTCAAGGTCCCCGACGCCTGGGACCCGGCCCACCCGAACGTCAACGGCCTGTGCACCACCACCCGTTCGCGCGGCCACGCGTACCGGATGCAGGCCGACACCGGCAACAAGGTGTACCAGGCGCAGGGCAAGGACCTGCTGGTCTACACCGTCAACAAGGTCGGCTGGTACGAGTACATGACCGAGTGGCGGTTCCAGGACGACGGCACGATCAACATGAACGTCGGCGCCACCGGCAGCCTCTCGCCGGGCGACTACGACTCGGGGGACGGCCGCGGCTGGCCGATCGGCAAGGGCGCCCACGCCTACGCGACCAGCCACGCCCACAACGTGTTCTGGAAGCTGGACTTCGACCTCGACGGCTCCTCCAAGAGCCGCATCGAGCAGTACGACTCGGTGGTCAGCGCACCCGCGCACGGCCAGCAGGCGCCCAGCAACAAGACCACCCGCACCAACGTCACCAAGGAACTCGCCGGTGACTCCAAGAACATGCGCTGGTGGCGGGTGGTCAGCACGGCCGGCAAGAACAAGGACGGGCACGCCCGTTCGTACGAGATCGTCCAGGGCGCCACCAACAAGTACCCGGGGCACGGCTTCACCAAGCACGACGTCTACTTCACCCAGTACGACAAGTGCGAGCTGTTCGCCAGCAACAACCCGGGCTGCGCCAACGGCCATCCCAAGACCGTCGACCAGTGGGTGAACGGACAGACCCTCACCAACCCCGTGGTCTGGGTGAACGTCGGCTTCCACCACATCGCGCGCGACGAGGACCAGCAGCCCATGCCGGTCCACTGGCAGGGCTTCTCCCTCGCCCCGCGCGACGTCACCGCTATGAATCCGCTCACTCCGGCCGCCCTCGCTGATCAGAACGGACAGCCCGGAAACGGTAGTTGAGAAACGACCTGTCCATCCTGCTGCACCGCCGACCGCTCCCGGAGTACCCTTCCTTGATCGTTGGCACAGGGAGAGCTCGGGGGAGCGGAAGGCGGTGCACGGGTGGGCTCGGGAGGCCTGGAGCTGCCCCCTGGTGACGAGGGTCACGAGGGGAACTCCACAGACGTCCCGCCCGGCGCGGTGTCCCTGGCCCGGCCGATGGACGCCTCGGGCTCCATCGGTCCGGAGCTGGACTGGGACGCCGACGCCTGGCTGGAGGTGCGTACGCGCGCCCAGCGAGCAGGCCGTGCCTACATCTGGCTGAACCTCGTCGAACAGCGGCTGCGGGCGGTCGTGGCCGCCGTGCTGCGTCCCATCTACGAACCCGTCCACGGCGACGAGTGGGTGGTCGCCGCGGCCGGTCCCGCCGGTCAGGAGTGGGTCCAGCGGGCCGTCGCGGTCCGCGAGGTCAGCCGTCGCAAGGGCTACCTGCTGGACCCGGCCGACGACAACGTGATCAGCTTCCTGACGCTGCCGCAGCTGCGCGAGCTGATGGTGCAGCACTGGCCCTGCTTCGAGCCGTACTTCGACGAACGCCGGGACGTCGAACTCGCTCTCGACGAGCTGGAGGTGACCCGCAACGTCGTCTCCCGCAACCGCGCGCTCTCCGAGGCCGTCCTCAACCAGGCCGAACGGGCCTCCGCCCGGCTCCTGGAGATGCTCGGCACCGGCGGTGACGTGCCCTCCGCGCGCCGGCTGCCGGTGGACGCGGTGGAGGACCTGGTGGGCGACCGCTACGCGGACGTCGTCGCCGTCCACCCCGACCGGGTCCGGCTCATGCGCCAGTTCCCGGCCGAGGACCTCTTCGGCGGCGCCCGCCGGCTGGACGCCATCGGCATCGGCCTCAACCTGCTCGTGCAGAACTTCTCCGGCCGCCGCCTGGTCCGGCTCGCCGAGACCGGCTGCCGGGTCCGGCTGCTCTTTCTCAACCCCGCCTCCAGCGCGATCAAGCGCCGCGAGCGCGAACTCGGGATGAAACGGGGCGAACTCTCCCGCTCGGTCGAGATGAACATCCTCCACATGCGCCGGGTCCGCTCCCGGCTGCGCGACCCCGGCGCCTTCGAGATCCAGGTGTACGACGACACCCCCCGCTTCTCCGCCTACCTGGTGGACGGCGACGGCGCCGACGGTGTCGCGATCGTCCAGTCCTACCTGCGTGGGGCGCGGGGCATGGAGTCGCCGGTGCTGGTCCTGCGCAACGGCGACAAGGTGGTCAAGTCGGACGATGTCCTGGAAGCGGGGCTCTTCCCGACCTACCGCGAGGAGTTCGAAATGGCTTGGGCGGATTCGCGCCCTGTGTCCTGAGGCGGGCGCGGCGGCAAGCGGAACGCGGTCCTCTGATTGTCAGTGGCGCATGCGAGGGTGGAGACCACTGGGGGAAAGTACCACCAAGAAGGGGGACCGCCCATGGGCTGGCACCAAGAGCTCCTGATCGGCTTCGATCTGGAGACGACGGGTACGGATCCGCGCGAGGCGCGCATCGTCACGGGCGCCGTGATCGAGGTCAGGGCCGGGCAGGAGCTGGGCCGCCGCGAGTGGCTGGCGGATCCGGGCGTGGAGATCCCGGCCGAGGCGGTGGCCGTGCACGGGATCAGCAACGAACGGGCGGCGGCCGAGGGCCGGCCCGCCGACCAGGTCGCCGACGCCCTCGCGGACGTCCTCACCGGGTACTGGAAGACGGGCGTCCCGGTCGTCGCCTACAACGCGACGTTCGACCTCACCCTGCTCTCCGCGGAGCTGCGCCGGCACGGCCTGCCGTCGCTCTCCGACCGCCTCGGCGGCCTCGACCCCGCACCGGTCATCGACCCGTACACCATCGACCGCTGGGTCGACCGCTACCGCCGCGGCAAGCGCAACCTCGAAGCGGTCTGCGCCGAGTACGGCATCACCCTCGTCGCCGCCCACAACGCGTCGGCCGACGCCCTGGCCGCGGCCCGCCTGGCCGGGGCCATAGCCGACCGCCACCCGAAGATCGCGGCGCTGGGTCCGGCGGAGCTGCACCGGCGCCAGGTGGAGTGGTACGCGGAGTGGGCGGCGGACTTCCAGAGCTTTCTGCGCCGCAAGGGAGAGGCCGACGCGGTGGTGGACGGGGCGTGGCCGCTGCGGGAGCTGGCCGAGGCGGTCTGAGACTCAGCGGCGGGCTCGGCAGCGGGCTTCGCGACAGCCGGGCTCAGAAGGGATACCAGCGCACCGACTCGTCGCCCTCCCGCAGCGACGCCACCCGCCGCTCGAACTCCGTGAGCGCCTTCGGGTTGCTCGGGGCGTGCTGGGCGACCCACGCGCAGCTGGCCGTCTCCCGGGCGCCCCGCAGCACTCCGCACCCCTCCCACTCCCGCACGTCCCACCCGTAGGTCTCGACGAACGAGTCGTAGGCCCCGGCCGGCAAGCCGTACCGGTCGCGGGAGAGCGCCATGACCACCAGGTCGTGCTCGCGCAGGTCGGACGAGAAGGTCTCCAGGTCGACCAGCACCGGTCCGTCCGGACCGACGTGCACGTTGCGGGGCAACGCGTCCCCGTGGATCGGTCCCGGAGCCAGCCGCGGCGTCACCGCGGCCGCGGCCGCCGCGAAGCCGTCCCGGCGTTCGCGCAGATACGCCGCGTCGGCGGGGTCGATCGCGTCCCCGGCGAGCCGCAGCCAGCGCTCCACACCGCCCAGCAGCTCGCGGGGCGGCAACGGGAAAGGAGGAGCGGGCAGTGCGTGCACGATCCGCAGCAGTTCGGCCAGATCGCGTGGCTCGGCCGGCCGTACCGGATCCGCCAGCCGGTGCCACACGGTCACCGGGTGGCCGTCCACGAGCCGGGCCTTCGGCTCGGCGGCCCGTACGGCCGGGACACCGGCCTCCGCCAGCCATCCGGCGATCTCCAGCTCACGCCGGGCCCGGTCAAGGAGCTCGGCGTCCCGGCCGACCTTCACCACCAGGTCCCCGGCGGCGAACACCGCGTTCTCGCCCAGGGCGAGGAGCGGGGCGTCAGCCGCCGCACCGGGCAGCACACCCGCCGCGGCCAGTACATCCCGCGCCCTGACCTCGTCCATCGTCCGCCTCCGCGTCCGTTCCCGGTGCCCGCGCGCCCCCGCGGCTGTGCGGGTGCACACGGCGCCCTCTTCTCGCCATCCGCCGGCCAGTCTCGCATCCACGGAGGTCGCGGCGCGTGCGCGGTGCCTTGACGAGACCACCTGCCTTCACGACCATGACCGGGTCCGACCGGGCCGCGCAAAGGGGGATGACGTGGCATTGGCGACGAACGTGGCCACCGTGCGGCGACCGGCCGCCGCACGCCTGACCGGCCACGGCGCCTGGTTCCTGGTCCTGCCCGCCTTGATCCCGATCCTCGTCCTGAGCGTCGGCCCGCTGCTCTACGGGATCCTGCTGGCGTTCACCGACGCCCAGTCCGGCCGGACCGCGGCCACCCGGTGGATCGGCGGCCTCAACTTCCAGGACCTCCTGCACGACACGCTCTTCTGGGAGTCGTTCCGGATCGGCCTGGTCTGGGCCGCCGGGGTGACCGTGCCCCAGTTCCTGCTCGCCCTCGGCTTGGCCCTCCTCCTCAACCAGGAGTTACGGCTGCGCTGGCTGGCCCGCGCCCTGGCGATCGTGCCCTGGGCGATGCCCGAGGTCGTGGTCGGGATCATGTGGCGGCTGGTCTACAACCCGGACGCGGGGATCCTCAACGAGACCCTGCGCGACCTCGGCCTCGGCGGCGGCCGGGACTGGCTGAGCGGCCTCGGCACCGCCCTGCCCGCCGTGATCGTCGTCGGCGTCTGGGCCGGGCTGCCGCAGACCACGGTCGCCCTGCTGGCCGGCCTGCAGAACACCCCGCGCGAACTGCACGAGGCGGCGGCCGTGGACGGCGCGGGCGCCTGGCGCCGCTTCCGCACGGTCACCTGGCCCGCCCTCAGACCCGTAGCCCTGGCCATCACCGCGCTCAACCTCATCTGGAACTTCAACTCCTTCGCCCTGGTCTACGTCCTGACCAACGGCGGCCCCGGCGGCAAGACCCGGCTGCCGATGCTCTTCGCCTACGAAGAGGCCTTCCGCTACGGGCAGTTCGGCTACGCGGCGGCGATGGGCTGTGTGATGGTCGCGGTGATCGCGGTGCTGCTGGCCGTCTTCCTGGCGGGCCGGCTGCGGGGAGGCGAGGACGCGTGAGGACCCGCACCGGCGCCCGTGTCGCCCAGTACGCCGCCCTGCTCGGCTACCTCGTCTTCCTGGCCTTCCCGCTGCTCTGGCTGCTCTCCACGGCCTTCAAGTCGCCCACCGAGCTGGGCAGTCTGCACCCCACCTGGATCCCCCGGCACCCGACCCTGGCCAACTTCCGCCAGGCCTTCGACGAACAGCCCCTGCTGCGCGCCGGCCTCAACTCCCTGCTCGCCGCGCTCGGCGCCGGTCTGATCGCCGTACTGCTCGCGACTCCGATGGCGTACGTCATGGCCCGGCGGCGCGGGGCGCTGTCCCGGGCGGCCACCGGATGGGTGATGGTCAGCCAGGCCTTCCCGTTCGTGCTGGTGATCATCCCGCTGTTCCTGGTGCTGAAGAACCTGCGGCTGATCGACTCCCTGTTCGGGCTGGTGATGGTGTACGTGGTGTGGGCGCTGCCGTTCGCGCTGTGGATGCTCGTCGGCTACGTCCGGGCGGTCCCCGTCGAACTGGAGGAGGCGGCGGCCGTGGACGGGGCCGGGCGGCTGCGGACGCTGGTGTCGGTGACGGCACCGCTGCTGGCTCCCGGGATCGTGGCGACCGGGCTGTTCGCCTTCGTCACCGCGTGGAACGAGTTCTTCTTCGCGCTGGTGCTGCTGAAGACACCGGAGAAACAGACCCTGCCGGTCGTCCTCACCCACTTCATCGGTGCGGAGGGCGTGGCCGACCTGGGCCCCCTCGCCGCGGCCGCCTTCCTGGCCACGCTGCCCTCGCTGGTCGTCTTCGCACTCGTCCAGCGGCGGATCACCGGCGGGATGCTCACCGGGGCGGTGAAGAGCTGATGCGGACCAGGACCACCACGGCACTCGTCGTCGCCTTCCTCCTGCTGCTCGGGGGATGCTCGGGAGCCGCTCGGAAGGGCGGTCCGATCACCCTCCGCTTCCAGTCCCTGGCCTGGCAGGAGGATTCGGTCGCCGCCAACAAGGAGCTGGTGAAGGAGTGGAACGCCACCCATCCGGACGTCAGGGTCGAGTACGTGCAGGGCAGTTGGGACAGCGTCCACGACCAGCTGCTCACCTCCTTCGAGGGCGGTGAGGCCCCGGACATCATCCACGACGCCTCCGACGACCTCGCCGACTTCGCCTACGGCGGCTACCTCGCCGACCTGACCGGCCTGCTGCCCGCCCGGCTCAAGTCCGACATACCGCGGCGGAGCTGGCAGGCGGCGACCTTCGGCGACGGCATCTACGGCGTGCCGTTCCTCCAGGAGCCGCGGGTGCTGATCGCCAACACCACCTGGCTCGCGAAGGCCGGAGTGCGGATACCGACGCCCGAACAGCCCTGGAGCTGGACGGAGTTCAGGCAGGTCACCAAGGAGCTCAGCGGCGACGGCAGGTACGGCGTCGCCTGGCCGCTCAAGGAGCCCGTCTCCGCCACCCTCAACCTCTCCCTGTCGGCGGGCGGACAGCTCTTCCACCGGGGCGCGGACGGCAGGGTGACCGTGCGTTTCGAGGCCGCCGACCAGGTCGTGCCCCGCACCGTCCACGACCAGGTCGACGTCGACCACAGCGCACCCGGCTCCACGCTGGGCAGCGGCGGCTCGGACACCCTGCCGGGCTTCTTCGGCGGCAAGTACGCGATGGTCCCGCTCGGCTTCTCCTACCGGCAGCAGATCGTCCAGCAGGCGCCGAAGGGCTTCGACTGGGAGGTGCTGCCCGCCCCGGCCGGCGCCGACGGGCTCGCCCAGGGCGTCAGCCCGCAGACGCTGTCCGTCGCCGAGGACAGTCACCACAAGAAGGAGGCGGCCGAGTTCATCGACTTCCTGCTCCGGCCGAAGAACATGGTCCGGCTCGCCCTCGGCGACTGGATGCTGCCCACCGGCACCCAGGCACTGAAGGACCCGGCCCTGCACACCGCCAGGTACGGCTGGGCCACCGGCACCGCCCTGGCCGGCCGACTCAGCCCGGCCCCCGCCCAGACGGTCCGCGGCTACCCGGAGTGGAAGGACAAGGTGGCCACCCCCGCCCTCCAGTCGTACTACAGCGGCGCCATCGGCCTCGACGAACTCCGCCACCGCCTGGAGAAGGACGGCAACCTGGTCCTCGCCCGCTACCAGCGCTGAGCACCCGTAGGCGGCGAACAGGGCCCGTCGGCTCCCCCGGAGACCGACGGGCCCTGTGTCAGAGGGCGTTACCCGGCACTCAGACCGGCAGCCGGTCCGGCTCGCCCCGGGTCACCGGCGGCGCCACCGGCTCCGGCGACTCGTCGTGGGTCAGGTCCGGCAGCCAGTGCAGCCAGCGGGGCAGGTACCAGTTGCGCTCGCCGAGCAGGGCCATCACCGCCGGGAGCAGCACACCCCGGATGAGCGTGGCGTCGATGAGGACCGCGGCCGCCAGGCCCACGCCCATCTGCTTCATGGACTGCATGGACAGCGTGCCGAAGATCGCGAACACGGCGACCATGATGACGGCGGCGCTGGTGACGACCCCGGCCGTGGTGACCACCCCGTGCTGGATCGCGTCCCTGGTGGACCGGCCGCGCAGCCGGGCCTCGCGGATCCGGGAGACCACGAACACGTGGTAGTCCATCGACAGGCCGAACAGGATCACGAAGAGGAACAGCGGCAGCCAGCTGACGATCGCGCCGACGCCCTCCGCGCCCACCAGTGAGGCACCCCAGCCGTGCTGGAAGACGGCGACCAGGATGCCGTAGGCGGCGCCCACCGACAGCAGGTTGAGCAGGATCGAGGTGATCGCGACCGTCAGCGAGCGGAACGACAGCAGCATGAGGAGGAAGGCGAAGACGACCACGAAGGCGAAGACCGGGACGACCGAGCCCATCAGCTGGTCGTTGAAGTCCTCGTTGCCCGCGACGTTCCCGGTCACCGGCGCCTGCACCCCGTCGACCTTGCCGAGCGTGGCGGGCCGTACCTGGTCGCGCAGCTTGTCCAGGCTCTGGCCGGCCTTGTCCAGGTCGGAGCCGCCGACCAGCGGTACGGAGATCAGCGCCACGTTCTGGGCGTCGTGCAGCCTGATGTCGACCGGGCCGCGCGAGGCACCCGAACTGATCGCCTGCTCCCGGAAGTCGGTCAGCGCCTGCTTGACCTCGGGGGCGTTGATGTCCTTCGCCTTGACGACCACCTCGGCCGGCTGGGAGCCGCCGGGGAAGGCCTGGTTGACCCGGTCGTAGGTCTGCACGATCGGCAGCGAGCCGCCGAACTCCTGGTCCAGGGTGAGCTGCGAGGTCTTCATGCCGAGGGCGGGTGCGGCGACCGCGAGCAGCGCGCCGGCCGCGACGAGCACGGAGACCAGCGGCCTGGCGAGCACGCCCCGCAGCACGGCGGTCCAGAAGCGGCTCTCGGAAGGGCCGTGCGCGCGCTGGCGGCGGCGCAGGAACGGTATACGACCCTTCTCCACCCGGTGGCCCAGCAGGGAGAGCAGCGCGGGCAGGACGGTCACCGAGCCGACCATGGCGACCGCGACGACCATCAGGGATGCCAGGCCCATCGCCTCGAACTCGGCGAGGCCGGTGAACAGCATGCCCGCCATCGCCACGCAGACCGTGACGCCGGAGACGATGATGGCCCGGCCGCTGGTGGCGGCGGCGATCCGCAGCGCCGCGTCCGCGTCCCGGCCGGCCTCCCGTTCCTCGCGCTCCCGGCGCAGGTAGAACAGGCAGTAGTCCACGCCGACGGCCATGCCGACCAGCAGCATCACGGAGTTGGCGGTGTCACTCATCGGCTGCAGATGGCTGACCAGGCCCATCAGGCCCATCGTCGCCAGGATCGCGGTGATCGCCAGGCCGACCGGCAGCAGCGCGGCCACCAGTGCGCCGAAGGCGATCAGCAGGATGCCGAAGGCCACCGGCACGGCGGAGTACTCGGCCCGCTTGAAGTCCTTGCCGAAGGCGTCGCCGTACTGCTTGTCCATGCTGGCGCCGCCGATCTCCGCGATCCGCAGCGTGCCGTGCGCCTTCTGCACCCCGGCCACCGCGTCCAGCACCGGCCCGACCCGGTCGGCGGCGGTCTCCGCGTCGCCGCGCATGTCGAACTGGACCAGTGCGCTGCGGCCGTCCTTCGAGATCGTCCCGGTGTTGTACGGGCTGGTGATGTCCGTGACCTTGCCGGTGCCGTCGACCGCCTTGACGACGTCCGCGACGGCGGACCTGAACTCGGCGTCCGTGGCCCTGACCGACGGATCCCTGGACTGGAGCAGGACCGTCTCCGTGGCCGGTTCCTTGATCCCCGCGTCGTCGATGATCTTCGCTGCGGTGTGGGTCTCACCCTTGAGCTGGTCGCTCTCGTCGACGTCGACCCGGCCGGCCGCCGAGCCGAGTCCCATCGCCAGGACGACGAACAGTACCCATATGCCGACGGCGGCCCAGCGGTGCCGGGCGCTCCAGCCGCCGGCCCGGGCGGCCAGGCCCCGCACCCGCGTGTCTCCGTTCCCCATGACGGGATTGCCCCCTCGTGTGCGGTGACGGCCCCGGCCGCCACGATTTCTTCACGACTTCCTTCGTTCGATTCGAAGGTATGGGCCGGATAAGACCGACTCCTCGTGCTGCCCGGTGAAGTACGACGGCCGGCTCTCATCGCCTGGGAGGATGTCGGGCCCTTACATCTATCGACCCATCTCGGGGGTGTTGATCAGGGGTGTCCCTTCCGACGACGCGGATCCGCTTTGTGATTACAGAACCTTGTTGAACAAGTCACAGGTGCGTGTAGGAGTTGATCCGGGGCGGTCCGATCGGCCAGAGTTTCGGGCAGTCCGGCATGCCCGGCACGGCCGTCGTGCCCACCCCCACGGGGCACGACGGCCGTTCTAAGGTGTTCGAATGACGATGTATGCGGCACTGCTGCGCGGGATCAACGTGGGCGGCAGGAGGAAGCTCCCGATGGCCGAGCTGCGGGCGCTCATGACCGGTCTGGGGCACGACTCCGTGGGGACCTACCTCCAGAGCGGGCAGGCCGTCTTCGCCGCCGCCCACGGGGACGCCGAGTCGCTGGCCGCGCAGCTGACCGAGGCGATCGAGGAACGGTTCGGCTTCTCCGTCGACGTGCTCGTCCGCGACCACGCCTATCTGAGGGCGATCGCCGAGGCCTGTCCGTTCCCGGCCGCCGAGCTGGAGGCCAGGCAGCTGCACGTCACCTACTTCTCCGCGCCGGTCACCCCGGAGCGGTTCGCGGGCCTGGACCCCGCCGCCCACCTCCCCGAGGAGTTCCGGCTGGGCGACCGCGCGCTGTACCTGTACGCCCCGGACGGGCTCGGCCGCTCCAAGCTGGCGGAGGCGCTGTCCCGGCCGCGGATCAACAAGGGGCTGATCGCCACCACCCGGAACTGGAACACGGTCGTCAAGCTGGTGGAGCTCACCGCCCCGGGAGCGTGACCGTCCGCAGGCCGAGGAAGGGGGCCCGCGACAGGATCTCGCGGGGTGCGGTCAGACGCGGGTCGGCGTACAGGCGGCGGGCCTCGTCCTCGCCGCAGGCGGCGACCGCGTCGAGGAGGGCCAGGTCGTCGTCGGAGAGCGCCGCCTCCGGCTCCTCGACACCGGCCAGCGGGAGCCAGCCGTCCCACGGCAGCGTCTCGACGCCGTTGCGGCAGGCCAGGTCGAGGACGAGGCTGTGCCGGACGAACCAGGCGCCCCGCAGGCCGTCGTCCCCCCAGAGCCCGAAGGTCCCGGGATCGGCCGTGCCCCCGCGGACGGCCCGCCAGGCGTCGCCGGCCACGACGAACCGGTCCCGCGCCACGTCCAGCGGGTCGAAGTCCAGGTCGTGGCCCTGATCCACGACCTGCGGGTCGGCCAGCCGCCAACTCCCGTCCGGCAGCCGGTACTCGGTGATCCAGTGATCCTCGTGGAAGCCGTCGACGAAGTACGTGCCGAAGCCCCCGCGCACCCGGGCCGGGGTGCCCGTCGCCCGCAGCAGGGACACGTGCAGCAGGGCGAAGTCCCGGCACGTCCCGACGAACCGCTCCCCGTACGCCCTCGGTTCGGTGAGCGGTGCGCCCGAGCGCTCGCGCAGGATCCGCAGGATCCCGGAGGCGTACCGGAGCTCGCCGTCGTGGTGCAGCCGCTCCGCCGGGATCCCGTACCCGAGGCGGTCGCCCTCGAAGCGGTGGATGATCAGCCCCCGGACCAGCCGGGCGAGTTCACCGGGATCGGTCGGCAACCGGCTCGTGTCCAGGTCTCCGGGATCGCTGTACGGCGTCTGTTCCAGGTAGCTGTCCATGCGCTCACCCTCGACCCTGCCCCAGGGGCAGGGTCAACGCCTGTGCGAGGCTCCTCCCATGCGCTACATCATCATCGGGGCAGGGGCCGTCGGCGGTGCGATCGGCGGGCGGCTCGCGGGATCGGGGCACGAGGCCGTGCTGGTGGCGCGGGGCGCGCACCACGCGGCGCTGCGGGACGGCGGGCTGCGGCTGAAGGTGCCGGACGGCGAGTACACGTACCGGCTGCCGGCCGTCACCGGGCCCGGGGAGCTGGGCGAGCTGCGGGCGGACGACGTACTCGTCCTCGCCGTCAAGACACAGGACACCGTGACCGCCCTGGGGACCTGGGGGCCGGCCCCCGTCGCGGGCGGCGGCACGGTGGCGGAGCGCCTGCCCCTGTTCTGCGCCCAGAACGGCGTGGAGGGCCAGCGCCTCGCCCTGCGCGTCTTCCGGCACGTCTACGGCGTCTGCGTCTGGCTGCCGTCGACCTACCTCGAACCGGGCGTCGTCTCCGCCGGCGGCGCCCCGCTCACCGGCATGCTGCACCTGGGCCGGTATCCGCACGGCACCGACGCGACCGCCCGGCTGGTCGCCGCCGACCTGGAGAAGTCGCACTTCGAGGCACCGGTCGTGCCCGACGTGGCGCGCTGGCAGTACGCCAAGCTGCTGTCCAACCTCGGCAACGCGCTGGAGGCCGTCGCCGGGCCCATCGCCGACGACGCGGCCGTGACCCTGTTCCAGCGGGTGCGGACCGAGGGCGAGGCCGTGCTCGACGCCGCCGGGATCGCGTACGCGAGCGCCGAGGAGCAGCGGGCGCTGCGCGGCCACAAGGTGGACCTGGTCCCGCTGGACGGCGCCCCGCGCGGCGGCGGCTCCTCCTGGCAGTCCCTCAGCCGGGGTACCGGCACCATCGAGGCCGACTACCTCAACGGCGAGATCGCGCTGCTGGGCCGCCTGCACGGCGTCCCCACCCCGCTCAACGACCTCCTGCAGCACCTCGCCAACACGTTCGCGCGCGAGCGCCGGACGCCCGGCTCGATGCCGGTCGGGGAGCTCGCCCGCCTCGCCGACGAGGCTGTCACGTCCGTCCAGGAGCGCTGAGCGGCCTCTTCCCGGCGCGGGGTGCAGGGCCTACCGCCACCGGCCGGGCCTGATCAACTGCCCAACAGGGACAAGTCTTTGGGAAACTGAACCGGTAAAGCCCCAGGTGTGACACGTTCGCGGACCGCGGCGCAGAAATAAGAGCCGGCCACGGCAGTGCCGCTCGTGAGAGCCCCGCCGCGGGCCGGCCGTTCGCGGTCCGACGTCACAGGGGAGCGCCGGACCGCGAACCCCGAGGGTGCCTCTCGGACCGGACGCCGGACGGTTCAGGCCCCCACGGCCGTCAGGGCGGGGGTACGGGCCGCGTCGTACCGTGCCAGCAGGACCCGCGCCACCTCCGGCGCCGGGCCGAGCACCTCGGCCAGCACGTCCGCCTCCGCCGCGCCCCGCGCGATCCGGTCGGGCAGGAAGCCGGGGGCGAGGACGTACGGAGCCACCGCCACCCGGGCACAGCCGAGCTCGCGCAGTTCCCGTACCGCGTCCTCGGTGCGGGGGAGGGATGCGGAGGCGAACGCGGGCCGCACGGCGCACCAACCGGTGTGCCGCCACTCCCGCGCGATTTCTGCGATCACCGCGATCGCCTCCGGGTCGCTGGACCCCGCCGAGGCCAGCACGACCCCGGTCGAGGACTTGTCGGCGGGGGTCAGCCCCGCCTCGTACAGCCGCCGTTCGAGGGCCGCCAGGAGCAGCGGGGACGGGCCGAGCACCTCGGCCTGCCGGATCCGCAGCCGGGCCGGCGCTTCCCGCAGTACGGCCGGGATGTCCGCCTTCGCGTGGAAGGCGCGGGTGAGCAGCAGGGGGAGAGCCACGACATCGCGGACGCCTTCCGCCGCCAGGGACTCCAGCACCCCGTGCACCGAGGGGATGTTGAAGTCCAGGAAGCCGGTCTCCACGCGCAGCCCGGGCCGCAGCGACCGTACCCGCCGTACCAGGGCGTGCACGGTCGCCGCGTGCCGCGGATCGCGGCTGCCGTGGGCGATCACCACGAGGACGGGGCGGACCGGCTTGCGCATGCGCTACCTCAGCTCTTCACCAGCAGACCGCGGCTGCGCAGCACCCACCGCTCCAGCGGGCTGAAGATCAGCAGGTCGATCGCGATGCCGACGAACAGGATCAGGATGATGGCCTCGAACACCATGGCCATGTCGCTGGCGGTGCGCGCGTTCTCCAGGAGCTGGCCGAGGCCCACACCGAGATCGGGGAAGCTCGCGATGATCTCCGCCGCCATCAGCGAGCGCCAGGAGAACGCCCAGCCCTGCTTCAGACCCGCCACATAGCCGGGCATGGCGGCCGGCAGCACGACGTGCCAGATGCCCTTGACGCCGGTCGCGCCCATCGTGCGCCCTGCCCGCAGGAAGAGCGGCGGCACCTGGTCGACACCGGAGACCAGGCCGTTGGCGATGGAGGGGACCGCGCCGAGCAGGATCACCGCGTACATCATCGAGTTGTTCAGGCCCAGCCAGATCACGGCCGGCGGCACCCAGGCCACCGACGGCAGCGACTGGAGGCCGGACAGGATCGGGCCGATGGCCGCGCGCACGAACTTCACCCGGGCCACCAGCAGACCCAGCGGGGTGCCGATAACCAGCGCGAAGAGGAACCCGAGGAGGCCGCGGCTGACACTGGTCCAGATGTAGCCGAGCAGGTCGCCCTTGAGCCAGGCGTCCTTGAAGGCGTCGCCCACCGCCGCCGGTGAGGGCAGCTTCGACGGGTCGTCGACGACCGGGACGAGGAGCGTCCAGACCACGAGGACCACGGCGAGCGCGATGATCGGGGGCAGGATCTTGCTGGTGAAGGTGTGGCGGAAGGGCGTCCGGCCGGTGACGGCGATCTCCAGCGCGTCCAGACCCGCCTCGATGCCGGCCAGCTCGCCGCCGACCGTCGCGGCCGTCCCCGGCGTCTTCGTCTCACTGCTGGCCATGACGGCGGATCTCCCCACGCAGTACATCGGTGATCTCAAGGGACAGTTCGGCCACGGGCGCGTCCTCGATCCGGCGCGGCTGCGGGATGCCGACCTCCCACTCGCGCGCTATCCGGCCCGGCCGGGACGACAGCAGGATCACCCGCTGGGCGAGCCGCACCGCCTCGCGCACGTTGTGCGTGACGAACAGGACGGAGACCCCGGTCTCCTCCCAGATCCGGGTCAGCTCGTCGTGCAGCACGTCCCTGGTGATGGCGTCCAGGGCCGAGAACGGCTCGTCCATCAGCAGCAGTCTGCTCTCCTGGGCGAGCGCGCGGGCCAGTGCGGCCCGCTGGCGCATCCCGCCGGACAGTTCGTGGACGCGCTTGTCGTACGCGCCCTTCAGCCGGACCAGTTCGAGCAGCTGCTCGGTCTTGGCGCGGCGGTCGTTCTTGGGAACCCCCCTGAGCCTCAGGGCGAGTTCGATGTTCTTGCCCGCGGTCAGCCACGGGAAGAGGGCGTGCTCCTGGAACATCAGGGCGGGCCGCCCGTCCGTCGCGATGGAACCCGCCGAGGGCTGGTCGAGCCCCGCCACCAGGTTCAGCAGCGTGGACTTGCCGCAGCCCGAGGCCCCCAGGAGGGTGACGAACTCGCCCGGCGCGACATCGATGGTGATGTCGTCCAGGACGAGCTGCTGCCCGCCCGGAGTCGCGAAGGACTTCGAGACATGCTCAAGGCGTGCCGCGTACTCGACCGACTCGTCGGCCTTGGCGAGTGTCGTGGTCGTGGCCATGGTCGTCACCTCCTGGGATCTCGTCGGGACCGGCGTCAGCTGCTGCCGAGACCGGCGGCGTCGACCGTGCTCGTGCCCTCGGACTTGAGGATCTTGTTGAGGATCGTCAGGTCGTAGATGTTCTTCAGCAGCGGGTCGGAGAGCAGACCGGCCTTGACGGCGTGCTCGGCCTCGGTGTTGAGGGTGGAGGCCAGCGGGTCGTCGGTGAACTGGATCGACTTCCAGGCCGGGTCCAGGACGTCGTCGGGCAGCGCCTTGCCGGAGTCGACCTCCAGCTGCTTGTTCGCGGCGGCCTTCGCCTGGTCGGGGTTGGCGTTGATCCACTTGTTGGTCTCGACCGAGCCCTTCAGCACGGCCTCGACGACCTTCGGGTGCGCCTTGAGGAACTTCTGCGACACGATGATGTTCGTGATCACGAACTTCTTGTCGGGCCACAGCGTGGACTCGTCGAGCAGCACCTTGCCGCCCTCGGCGACCAGCTTGGACGCGGTCGGCTCCGGCACCCAGGCACCGTCGATGGAACCGGCCTTGAAGGCGTCCGGGGTGATCTTGTTGTCGGTGCGGACGACGGTGACGTCACCCTTGCCGCTCTGCGCGTCGACCTTCCAGCCCTGGTCGGCGATCCAGTTGAGGAACGCCACGTCCTGCGTGTTGCCCAGCTGAGGCGTCGCGATCTTCTTGCCCTTGACGTCCTTCAGGGACTTGATCTTCTTCGGGTTGACGACCAGCTTCACGCCGCCGGACGCCGAACCACCGATGATCTTCAGGTCGGTGCCGTTGGACTTGGTGTAGCCGTTGATCGCCGGGGAGGGGCCGATCCAGCCGATGTCGATGGAGCCCGAGTTGAGCGCCTCGATCTCGGACGGGCCCGCGTTGAAGATCGCGTACTTGGCCTTGGTGGCGCCGAGCTCCTTCTGGAAGAAGCCCTTCTGGTTGCCGACCAGCGCGGTCGCGTGGGTCAGGTTGCCGAAGTAGCCGATCTTGACGGTGTCGAGGCCTTCGATCTTCTTGGCCCCGGCGGCGACCTTGGTGGTGTCGCTCTTGTCGGAGTCCGACCCGTACCCGCAGGCGGCGAGCGTGAGCAAGGGGAGTGCGGCGAGCGCGGCTATGCCGCGGCGCAGGAGCTTGGAGCGGTTGGCAGGCACGGGAGGCTTTCCTCTCGTTGGCCCGGCTGGTCACGGTCTTTCAGGTCGTGGCCGGGAGGTCGGCAGGTCTTCGTCGCATCCGGGACGTCGGGTGGGGGGCCGGGGCGCGCAGGCAGTGCGCGTACGTCAGCACGCACATCGCGCCACCCCGCCCTGCCCGCTCCCGAGGTCGCCGCTGCCGACGCGGCCGCCCTCCTTCGCGAACGTCGAGTAGACGTCGGTCATCGTCATGTCAGAAGTCCCAGCCGTCGTCGTCGGTCTCGTCCTTGACGGGCTCGGGGGAGGCGAACGACTCGCCGACCATGCCCGCGGTGAGCGTGGTGCCGTCGGCGGGGTCGATCAGGATGAACGAGCCGGTGCGGCGCGAGTCGGCGTAGGAGTCGACCGGCAGCGGCTCGGCGGTACGGATCTTCACCCGGCCGATGTCGTTGGCGACGAGCTGTCCCGGGTGCGGGTGCAGGGACAGGTCGTCGAGCGTGAGCCGGGACGGGATGTCCTTGACGATCGCCTTGACCGTGCGGGTGCCGTGCTTGAGCAGCACCCGGTGCCCGACCGTCAGCGGCTGGTCGGCCACGTGGCAGACGGTCGCCTCGACCTCCTGGGTGGTCTCCGGCGCGTCCTTCGTCGGCACGATCAGGTCGCCGCGCGAGACGTCGATGTCGTCGGTGAGCAGGAGGGTCACCGACTGGGTCGTCCAGGCCGAGTCGACCGGCTTGCCGAGCAGGTCGATGCCCGAGATCGTGGTCGTACGACCGGACGGCAGGACCGTGACCGGCTCGCCGACGTGGAAGGTACCGGCGGCGATCTGGCCGGCGTAGCCCCGGTAGTCCGGGTGGTCGGCGGTCTGCGGGCGGATCACGTACTGCACGGGCAGCCGGGCGTGGCAGTGCGCCAGGTCGTGGCTGACCGGGACGGTCTCCAGGTGCTCCAGGACGGTCGGGCCGCCGTACCAGTCCATGTTGGCGGACGGCTCCACGACGTTGTCGCCGACCAGCGCCGAGATCGGGATCGCGGTGACCTCGGGGACGCCCAGCTCGGTCGCGTACGCCGTGAACTCCTCGGCGATCCCGGCGAAGACCGCCTCCTGGTAGTCGACCAGGTCCATCTTGTTGACGGCGAGGACGACGTGCGGGACGCGCAGCAGGGCGGCGATGGCGGCGTGCCGCCGGGTCTGTTCCACGACCCCGTTGCGGGCGTCGACCAGGACCACGGTCAGCTCGGCGGTGGAGGCACCCGTCACCATGTTGCGGGTGTACTGCACATGGCCGGGCGTGTCGGCGAGGATGAACCGCCGCCTGGGCGTGGCGAAGTAACGGTAGGCCACGTCGATGGTGATGCCCTGCTCGCGCTCGGCCCGCAGCCCGTCGGTCAGCAGCGCCAGGTCGGGCGCGTCCTGCCCGCGCGAGGCCGAGGCGCGCTCCACTGCCTCCAGCTGGTCGGTGAGGACCGACTTGGAGTCGTGCAGCAGCCGTCCGACGAGGGTGGACTTGCCGTCGTCGACCGAGCCGGCGGTCGCGAAACGCAGCAGGGTGGTCTCGGTCAGGCCGAGTTCCGTGGTGGTCGTGCTCATCTCTAGAAGTACCCCTCGCGCTTGCGGTCTTCCATCGCGGCCTCGGAGAGCTTGTCGTCGGCCCGGGTGGCGCCGCGCTCGGTGAGCCGGGAGGCGGCGATCTCGGTGATCACGGCCTCCAGCGTGCCGGCGTCGGAGTCGACGGCGCCCGTGCAGGACATGTCACCGACGGTCCGGTAGCGCACCTGCCGCTTCTCGACGGTCTCGTTCTCGCGGGGGCCGCCCCACTCACCCGCCGTCAGCCACATCCCGCCCCGCCGGAACACCTCGCGCTCGTGCGCGAAGTAGATCTGCGGCAGCTCGATGCCCTCGCGGGCGATGTACTGCCAGACGTCCAGCTCGGTCCAGTTGGAGAGCGGGAAGACCCGGACGTGCTCGCCGGGGGCGTGCCGCCCGTTGTAGAGGTTCCACAGCTCGGGGCGCTGGCGGCGTGGGTCCCACTGCGAGAACTCGTCCCGCAGCGAGAACACCCGCTCCTTGGCGCGGGCCTTCTCCTCGTCCCGGCGGCCGCCGCCGAACACCGCGTCGAACTTCTCGCTCTGGATCTTCTCCGTCAGCGGTAGCGTCTGCAGCGGGTTACGGGTGCCGTCCGGGCGCTCCTTGAGCACACCCCGGTCGATGTAGTCCTGTACGGAGGCCACATGGAGGCGCAGCCCATGTGCGGCCACCACACGGTCCCGATACTCAAGGACCTCGGGGAAGTTGTGTCCCGTGTCCACATGCAGCAGGGAGAAGGGGACCGGCGCGGGCGCGAACGCCTTGAGCGCCAGATGCAGCATGACGATGGAGTCCTTGCCGCCGGAGAACAGGATCACCGGCCGTTCGAACTCGCCCGCCACCTCGCGGAAGATGTGGACCGCCTCGGACTCCAGCGCGTCCAGGTGGGACAGGGCGTACGGGGTGTCCGTGCCCTCCCCGTGAGCCGCCACGGTCGTCGTCATGCCAGTCCCTTCCCGCTCAGCAGGGCGTGCACGGACGCCGCGGACTCCTGCACGGTCTGGTGCTGCGACTCGATCCGCAGATCGGGCGTCTCGGGCTCCTCGTAGGGATCGTCGACGCCGGTCAGCCCACTCAGCTCACCGGCGGCCTGCTTGGCGTACAGACCCTTCACATCGCGTACGGAGCACACCTCGACCGGGGTCGCCACATGCACCTCGACGTACGCGGTGCCGTTCTCCTCGTGGCGCTTGCGCACCGCATCGCGGCTGTCGGCGTAGGGGGCGATCACCGGGACGAGGGCCTTGACGCCGTTGCGTGCCAGGAGTTCGGCGACGAAGCCGATGCGCTGCACGTTGGTGTGCCGGTCCTCGCGGCTGAAGCCGAGGCCCGCCGAGATGAACTCGCGGATCTCGTCGCCGTCGAGCACCTCCACGAGGTGGCCGTCGGCCCGCAGCAGGCCGGCCAGCTCGTACGCGATGGTGGTCTTGCCGGCACTCGGCAGACCCGTGAGCCAGACGGTGGCTCCGGTCGTCACGTTGTTCTCCTGCTTCGTCGAATGGGTCGTCGAATGGGTCGTCGAATGGGTCGTCGAAAGCCCGATGGTCGTCATCCGTGCAGTCCGCACTCGGTCTTGGCGCGCCCCGCCCAGCGGCCGGCGCGGGCGTCCTCGCCCTCCAGCACCCGGCGGGTGCAGGGGGCGCAGCCGACGGAGGCGTAGCCGTCCATCAGCAGGGGGTTGGTCAGCACGCCGTGTTCGGCGACGTAGTCGTCCACGTCGTCCTGGGTCCAGCGGGCGATCGGGGAGATCTTGACCTTCTGGCGCTTCTCGTCCCAGCCGACGACCGGGGTGTTCGCCCGGGTCGGGGACTCGTCGCGGCGCAGCCCGGTCGCCCAGGCGGCGTACTTCGTCAGGCCCTGCTCCAGCGGCTGCACCTTGCGGAGCTTGCAGCACAGGTCGGGATCGCGGTCGTGCAGCTTGGGGCCGTACTCGGCGTCCTGCTCGGCGACGGTCTGGCGCGGGGTGAGGGTGATGACGTTGACGTCCATCACGGCCTCGACCGCGTCCCGGGTGCCGATGGTCTCCGGGAAGTGGTAGCCGGTGTCGAGGAAGACGACGTCCACGCCCTTCTGGACGCGGGACGCCAGATGGGCCACCACCGCGTCCTCCATGGAGGAGGTCACGCAGAAGCCCTTGCCGAAGGTGTCCACCGCCCACTGGAGGATCTCCAGGGCGGAGGCGTCTTCGAGATCGCGGCCGGCCTGCTCGGCCAGCGCCTTCAATTCGCCGGTGGTGCGGTCTTCCTGAGCTGTGGTCATATCTGTTCCCCTCCGCTTTCGGAGTGCTTCAGCCCCCGGGCGAGCAGCCCGAGGAACTTCAGCTGGAATGCGCGGTTGCAGGCCGCGCATTCCCAGGCACCGTGGCCCTGCTCGTTCGGACGCAGGTCCTCGTCGCCGCAGTAGGGGCAGTAGAAGGGGGCGGCCCGCTCGCTCATGAGAGGGACTCCTCACTGGCGCGGGACGCCCAGGCGGCGAAGCGCTCGCCGTCCTCGCGCTCCGCCTGGAAACGCTTGAGCACCCGCTCGACGTAGTCCGGCAGTTCCTCCGAGGTCACCTTGAGGCCGCGGACCTTGCGGCCGAAACCGGCCTCCAGACCCAGCGCGCCGCCCAGGTGGACCTGGAAGCCCTCGACCTGCTCGCCCCGGTCGTCGAGGACCAGCTGGCCCTTGAGACCGATGTCCGCGACCTGGATGCGGGCGCAGGCGTTCGGACAGCCGTTGAGGTTGATGGTCAGCGGTTCGTCGAAGTCGGGCAGCCGGCGCTCCAGCTCGTCGATGAGCGCGGAGCCCCGCGCCTTCGTCTCGACGATGGCGAGCTTGCAGTACTCGATGCCGGTGCAGGCCATGGTGCCGCGCCGGAACGGGGACGGCTTGGCGGTCAGGTCCAGCGCCTCCAGGGCCTCGACCAGCGAGTCGACCTGGTCCTCCACGACATCGAGGACGATCATCTTCTGCTCGACCGTGGTGCGTACCCGGCCCGAGCCGTGCGCCTCGGCGAGGTCGGCGATCTTCGCCAGGGTGGTGCCGTCCACGCGGCCGACGCGCGGGGCGAACCCGACGTAGAAGTTGCCGTCCTGCTGCCGGTGCACGCCGACGTGGTCGCGCCAGCGCTGCAGGGGCTCGGCCGGCGCGGGGCCGTCGACGAGCTTCCGCTCGAGGTACTCGTCCTCCAGGATCTGGCGGAACTTCTCCGCGCCCCAGTCGGCGACCAGGAACTTCAGCCGGGCGCGGGTGCGCAGCCGCCGGTAGCCGTAGTCCCGGAAGATGCCGATGACACCGGCCCAGACGTCCGGGACCTCGGTCAGCGGCACCCAGGCGCCGAGCCGGACGCCGATCTTCGGGTTGGTGGACAGACCGCCGCCGACCCACAGGTCGAAGCCGGGGCCGTGCTCGGGGTGCTCGACGCCGACGAAGGCGATGTCGTTGATCTCGTGCACCACGTCCAGCAGCGGCGAGCCGGAGATCGCGGACTTGAACTTGCGCGGCAGGTTGGAGAACTCCTTGCTGCCGATGAACCGCCGGTTGATCTCGTCGATCGCCCAGCTGCCGTCGATGATCTCGTCCTCGGCGATGCCCGCGACCGGCGAGCCGATGACGACACGCGGGGTGTCGCCGCACGCCTCGGTGGTGGACAGGCCGACGGCCTCGAGACGGTTCCAGATCTCCGGGACGTCCTCGATGCGGATCCAGTGCAGCTGGATGTTCTGCCGGTCGGTGACGTCCGCGCTGCCCCGCGCGAACTCCTGCGAGATCTCGCCGATCACCCGCAGCTGCCGGGTGGTGAGGCGGCCGCCGTCGATCCGCACGCGCAGCATGAAGTACTTGTCGTCCAGCTCCTCCGGCTCCAGGATGGCGGTCTTGCCGCCGTCGATGCCGGGCTTGCGCTGCGTGTACAGGCCCCACCAGCGCATACGTCCGCGCAGGTCGTTGGGGTCGATCGAGTCGAAGCCGCGCTTGGAGTAGATCGTCTCAATGCGTGTCCGCACATTGAGACCGTCGTCGTCCTTCTTGAACTGTTCGTTGCCGTTGAGCGGGGTGAAGTGACCCATAGCCCACTGACCCTCACCGCGGTGACGACTCACCTTGCGGCGGGGCGCGGAGGCGGCAGGGTTCTGCGGGGTGGCGGCCATGGTGAATACGTCCTTCGGGACAGGCGGGGAAGCGGCTCTTACCTGCGCGTACGGGCGCACGGGGGCATATCTGCGCGACACTGCGCAAGGAAGGTCTGGACAGGAGAGGGCGGCGGTGCTGTGCTCTCAGCCCGCCGGACAGATGGCGCTGGACATGCGGCCGAGGTCGACGTGCCGCCGACTCACCAAGGCGATTCCAGTTCCAGACATGACGGAAGCGTGTCACGCGGATCTCGGGGCAGTCCACCATCGTCCGCGATTCGGACGGATCTATTCTGAATACTGAGACAGGGTGGTGTGCGTCACGCCTCGGCGTGCGCCCCCGGCCACGGTCCCGGCGCCGGGACGGCCGGCTCCTCCTCGGTCTTCGTGTCGAAGAGCTGGAACCCCCGCCGCTGATAGTTCGCCATCGCGTGCTCGCCGTCCAGACTGCACGTGTGCACCCACACCCGCTTCGTCGGCGGCCGCCCGGCCCACCGCTCCGCGAGGTCCCAGGCGCGCGCGGCGCCGTACGAGAGCAGGTGACCGCCGATGCGGCGGCCCCGGAACGCCGGGACCAGGCCGAAGTAGGCGATCTCCACGCCTCCGTCGTCCTCCGGGGCGAGCTCGATATAGCCCGCCGGGGTTCCCCGGTCGTAGGCCACCCAGGTCTCCGTACCCGGCCGTTCCAGATACTCCTGCCACCGGGCGTGGCTCCAGCTCAGCCGGTCGGTCCAGGTGATGTCGCCGCCGACCGAGGCGTACAGGAAACGGCTGAACTCGGGGGAGGGAACCTCGGCGCGGACGATGCTGACCGCGTCACCGTCAGGGGCGGCGGCGGGGAGTAGGTCGGCCGGGGACGTCTGCTCCAGGTACCAGGTGGTCACGACGATGCTGCTCATGGGGCCAGGCAATCATCCCGGCCCCGGACGTGTCGACAGCCGTTATCCGAGCGACGCGTCGATCGAGCGCAGCGGCACCGAGAACAGCATGCGGTCCGTGACCGACCACACCTCGCCCGTGTCGGGGGCGTAGGAGAGCGAGCCGGTGCTCTCGCCCCAGCAGCGGTGCGAGGCGTCCGAGCCGCAGCGGGCCGCCTGCGCGCCCTCGGTGTCCTGCCGCCACAGGCTGCCGTGCCCGTCCATGGCGCCGGGGAGGTGGCCGACGTACCACTCGGAGGAGGTCGCGCCCGGCGGCCGGTACGACAGGACGCCCCGGATCTCGGAAGCCCCGGTCCGGTACGCCTCGACCGCGTCCGCCCGGCCGGCGGCGTCGGTGGCGAGCGATCCGGCGTGCTTCGGGTTCTCGTCGAACGCGTACCGCCACAGCCGGGCCCGCTGATCGCTGCCGGCGGGTGTCCACTCGCCGAGGACCAGGCTGTCCGGGGCCGTCCCGCGGTCCACCGAGAGCGCGCTCGGACAGGGCGCGCCGGCCGCGGAACAGGCTCCGGCGGTGTACCGGTACGAGCCCACGGCGGGCATCACGTACCGGAAGCCGTCGGCCGACCAGCCGCCGGGCACCCGGCCGACCGCGTCGGTCAGCACCGAGGTGCGCTGGATGCGGTTGAGGTCGTAGACGTAGAGCGCGTCGGCGCTGCCTGGAGTGGTGGTGACCAGCAGCTTGTCCTCGTACCAGGCCATGCCGGAGATCTCCGAGGTCAGCCCCCGGTAGGTTCGGCCGTCGGCGCTGGGCACGGTCAGCAGGACCCAGGAGTAGGAGGGGTGCGCCGGGTCGTTCTCGTTCACGACCGCGACCCTGGCCAGGCCCCGGGAGGCGGCGGGGCCGCTGGAGGTGCTGTGCGTCCAGCCGGCCAGGACGACCCGGTTGGCGCCCCACAGGCCGTCGTCATCCGCGTCGGAGGAGGTGGTCACCGAGGCCGGCCGCCAGTCGTCGGTGAGGGTGTCGGTGGGGTCCCAGCAGTACGCCTCGGTGGCCGCCGGCGTGGCCGGCAGCGAGTCCCGGTCGTCGGAGTCGCAGTCGGCCGCCTCGCGCAGGCTGTGGTCGGCGTCCGCCAGGACGTCGGCGACCCCGACGGTCCCGCCCATCGCCGACGCGAGCCGGTCCAGCGAGCGGCGTGGCACGAGGTGTTCCTGGAGCTGTAGCGGCGCGGTGTCGGCGGCGGAGGTCAGCGGCTTCAGCGCGCCCGGGTTCTCGGCGACCGTGGCCTGCGAGGCGCTGACGATCGTGGCGGTCGCGGTGAGCGCCAGCGCGGCCCCGGCCAGGGCCGCGCGCAGTGCCGTGCCCCGCCTGCGCCGCCGGTGTCTGCCGCGATGCTTCATGTCTCCTCCCGAGGCGGGTCAACTGCGCCCCATGGTCCGTACGTTGACCGAGGAGCAGCTGGGGAAGCCCGCACCCGGATGCTACGGCAGTCGGGGCGGCCGTACCGCGAAGACCCCGTAAATATGCGGAAGATACGTCACCTTATGCCCCTGATGCGTTAAATGAGCCCCGTGGTGCGAGCCTTCACCTGGACCGGGGGTCAGGCCCTCGGCCCGCCGTCACCGCCGGGGCGGTCGAGCAGGGCAGCAGGTCGTGCGGGTCGGCGGGGAGCAGCACCTCGATCTCCGCGTCCTCCCGGAAGCGATAGGGCCGGTGTTCGAGCAGCGCCCCCAGATAGCGCCGGATCCTGGACATCTCGGCGCGCACGGTCACCGTCCGTGAGGCGTCCCCGAAGACGTCCTCGGCCAGCCCGGCCGCGCTCCGCCCGGCACGTCGTACCGCCAGCAGATACAGCAACTCGGCGTGCCGGGGGCTCAGTTCCCGGGACCAGGAGCAGGTGCCGCCGCCCACCGTCACCGAGGGCCGGCGCGGCCTGGCCAGGTCGAGCACCAGCCGGCCGCCGCCCGCCGGTGCCGGATCGTCCACCGCCCGCAGCAGCCAGCCCCCGGCCAGCGGCTCCACCGAGCACAGCCCGAGCGCCGGCAGCCAGCGGCGGCCCGGCGAAAGGGGCTTGGGCAGCGCGAGCCGCTGTGGATACGGCATGCCGGTGACCGCCGCCGTCCAGCCGTCGGCGTCCACCACCAGCGCCCGCCCGCCCAGCCGGGCCAGCACCGGCGCCGCGACCGCGCGCAGCCGCTCCAGCGCGTCCAGATGCAGCTCCCGCAGCCGGGCCTCGGCGAGCTTCGCCACCGAGTTCACCCAGGCCAGGGTGGCCGGATGCATGCTCTCCAGCGGACCGCTGACGTCCACCACACCGAGCAGCCTGCCGTCCCGGGGGTCGGAGATGGGGGCGCCGGAACACGTCCAGGAGCTGAGCGAGCGGACGAAGTGCTCGGCGGCGAAGACCTGGACGGGACGCCGCACCACCGCCGGGGTGCCGACCCCGTTGGTGCCCACGACGTCTTCCCGCCAGTCGGCGCCGGGTGCGAAGCCGAGGCCGTCCGCCTTGCGCAGCACCGGCGAGGAACCCTCGCGCCACAGCACCCTGCCGTCGGCGTCGGCCACCACCATGATGTGCCGGGCGACGTCCGCGACCGAAAGCAACCCCTCCCGCAACACCGGCAGTACGTCCCTGAGCGGTGACTCCTCACGTCTGCGCCGGACTTCGTCGGCGGACAGCAGTCCCGAACGGAGGTTGTGGTCGGGGTTGACACCGCTGCGCAGCGTCCGCCCCCAGGACTGCTCGATCACCGGCCGGGGCGCGATCCGCCCACGCTGTCCGGCGAGTCTGGCCTCGCGCAGCTCGCTCAGTAACCGCGCCGCCTGCGCCGCGTCCACCGCGGCCAGTCGCGCCACGTCCATCGGCGGGTTCCCCACTGAGGTCCTCCCGGACAGTCCTCGCAAAAAGGCATGGAAGAGTCTTGTCAAGCCGTCCGGGCGGCGGTTTCCGGTCCGACTGCGCGTCTCATACTGCCGTTTTCCAGTGCCCGAGGCACACAGTCCGCTCACAGACGCCGATATGTTGCAACCCCTTGCAACCCTGGTGAACGGACCGGGGGTGGCCGAAAATTGAGCCGACGCTACGGCGTCATGGCCTGACATGGGCCGAAGCGGGGGTGGTGCCGTGTCGGCGCAGCACCACCCCCGCGCCCCTTCAGGCAGGGATGGGCACCCTTGCTCGTTCCGTCACCGCTGCCAGGTCCAGGCCCTTCGGCAGCGTGCCGAAGGATGAACCCCAGTCGTGGCCCAGCCTTGACGCGCAGAAGGCGTCGGCCACCTCCGGGGGTGCGAAGCGGGCCAGCAGGGAGCCCTGCAGGACCGTCGCCAGGCGTTCCACGAGGCGTCGGGCCCTGGCCTCCATGCCCTCCAGGTCGGCCAGTTCGGAGAAGAGGTCTTTGACCGCGCGGTCCAGGCGGTGGTCGGCGCCGTGGGCGCGGCCGATCTCCTGGAGGTAGGCGTCCAGCGCCGCCGGCTCGCGTTGCAACGCCCGCAGGACGTCCAGTGCCTGGACGTTCCCCGCGCCCTCCCAGACCGAGTTCAGCGGTGACTCGCGCACCAGCCGGGGCAGCCCCGACTCCTCCACGTAGCCGTTGCCGCCCAGGCACTCGGCGGCCTCCACGGCGACCGGCGGGCAGCGCTTGGTCACCCAGTACTTGGCGGCCGGCAACGCCAGCCGCAGCAGGGCCCGTTCGGACTCGCTCCCGTCGTCGTAGGCGGCGGCCAGCCGGAGCGCGAGCGTCGTCGCGGCCTCCGACTCGATCGCGAGGTCGGCCAGGACGTTGCGCATCAGCGGCTTGTCGGCGAGCTTCCCGCCGAACGCCTCGCGGTACGTGCAGTGGTGCACGGCCTGCGCCACCGCCTGCCGCATCAGCCCCGCCGAGCCCAGCACGCAGTCGAGCCGGGTCGCGGCGACCATCTCGATGATGGTCCGCACCCCGCGCCCCTCCTCGCCCACGCGCCGCGCCCAGGTGCCGTCGAACTCGACCTCGCCCGACGCGTTCGACCGGTTGCCGAGCTTGTCCTTGAGGCGCTGGAGGAGGAAGACGTTGCGGGTGCCGTCCGCCAGGACGCGCGGTACCAGGAAGCAGGTCAGTCCGTCCGGCGCCTGGCCCAGCACCAGGAAGCCGTCCGACATCGGAGCCGAGCAGAACCACTTGTGTCCGGTGAGCGTGTACGTCCCGGACTCGGCGAGCGGGACGGCGCTGGTCGTGTTCGCGCGTACGTCGCTGCCGCCCTGCTTCTCCGTCATGCCCATGCCGAAGAGGGCGCCGGCCTTCCGGTCGGCGGGCCGCAGCTCACGGTCGTAGATCACGGACGTCAGCAGCGGCTCCCAGGTGGCGGCCAGCTCCGGGTCGGCGCGCAGCGCGGGCACCGCCGCGTTCGTCATCGACAGCGGGCAGCAGTTGCCGGCCTCGACCTGGGTCCAGACCAGGAAGGCGGCCGCCCGCCGGACGTGCCCGGACGGCCGTACCCAGCCGGTGGTCAGGCCCGCGCCCACGCCCTTGCCGAGCAGCCGGTGCCAGGCGGGATGGAACTCGACCTCGTCGACACGATGGCCGTAGCGGTCGTGGGTGCGCAGCCGCGGCGGGTGCTCGTTGGCCTGCACCCCCCACTCCTGCACCTGCGCCGAACCGGCCGAGACGCCGATCGACGACAGCTCGGCACGGACCTCGTCCAGCAGCTCCGGGCCGGTGTGCCGGGCCACGGCCTCGACAAGGGCGCGGTCGGCGGCGAAGAGGTCGTATCCGGCCAGCGGGGGCGGCTGGTTGGTCACGGTATGGGTGGTGGTGCCTGCCATGTCTGCGAACCTACCCGGGGCGACGGCGGTGGTCTCCAGCGTGACACGGCGGTACCCCCGGTCGCGCCGCAAGGTGCCGCCGGGTTCCGGAAGATCGCTTCAGGCCCCCGGAAGATGAGTACGGCCCCGGACGGCGGATACCGTTAGGGCGTGCAGCCAGCAAGCGATACCCCCGAGCGGCCCTCCGGCCGGCTCCACCGGGCCAGGGCCCTCTACCGGAACGTCTCCAAGCGCAGGACGGCCTGGCTGCTGCTCAAGGACACCGTCAATTCCTGCATGGAGTACCGCATCCTCGGCCTCGCCGCCGAGGCCGCCTTCTTCACCCTGCTCTCCGTGCCGCCGCTGCTGCTCAGCCTCATCGGGCTGCTCGGCTACGTCGACGACTGGACCGGCGCCGACACCATCGCCAGCCTGGAGGCCAACCTCCTGGACGCCTCCCGCACCGTCCTGTCGGACAAGGGCGTCAAGGAGATCGCCGAGCCGATCCTGCACGACGTGATGCGGGGCGGCCGCCCCGACGTGATCTCCATCGGCTTCCTGTTCGCCCTGTGGTCGGGCTCCCGCGCGGTGAACGTCTTCATCGACACGATCACCGTGATGTACGGCCTCGACGGCGTCCGGGGCATCGTGAAGACCCGGGTGGTGTCCTTCCTGCTCTTCATCGCGGCCCTGCTGATCGGCTCGGTGGCGCTGCCGCTGATGGTGGCCGGGCCGGACGCGGTGGTCCGGATCGTGCCGTGGTCGGAGACGGTCGTACAGGTCCTGTACTGGCCGGTCGTGATGGTCCTGTCCATCGTCTTCCTGACCACGCTGTACCACGTCTCCGTGCCGGTGCGCTCGCCGTGGATCGAGGACGTGCCGGGCGCCCTGGTCGCCCTGGCCATGTGGGTCCTCGGCAGCTTCCTGCTGCGCATCTACCTGACCAACACCATCGAGGGCGCGACGATCTACGGCTCGCTCGCCGCGTCCGTCGCCGTGCTCCTGTGGATCGGTGTGTCGGCCTTCGCCGTGCTGGTCGGCGCCGCCGTGAACGCCGCGATCGACCGGGTCTGGCCGGCCGCCGCCACGGCCGCGGCCCGCGCGGCCAACGAACGGCTGCGGGAGGCCCAGGTCGCCGAGTACGTCGCCCGCGCGGCCGCGGCCCGCGAGGTCGACCCCGACGATCCCGACATGCCCTCCGAGTTCCCGGAGCGCTGGTCCCGCTTCCTGCCGCCCGAGGACGTCACGGCCCGGTTGCGCACGCATGTGAAGAGCAGCCATCCGCCGCGCAAGCCGGAGGCGTGAGGGCCGGAGCCGGGTTCGCCGTGGGGGTTCGCGTGGCCGGCGGGGTGCGGGTTCGCCGTGGCTGATCGCGCCCACGCGGCGGCAGCCGCATGTCGAACACAGCCCCGCGCCCCTGAAGGGGCGCGGTGAGGTCGGCGTATCTCACACAGCCCCGCGCTCCTGACGGGCGCGTCTACGCTGGCCTATATGTACAAGGAACGGGCGTCTCGGGTCTCCGGTGCGGTCGTCTGGATGAAAAGGCCGGACGAGGGCGGCACCGGGCGCGTGCTGCCCGACGGGTGTATGGATCTGCTCTGGCACGAGGGGCGGCTGCTGGTCGCCGGGCCCGATGCGCACGCCTACGTCACCGAGGGCGCCCAAGGCGTGTGGGTGGGCCTCCGTTTCTACCCCGGTACCGCGCCCGCCGTCCTCGGCGTGCCGGCGTACGAACTGCTCGACCGGCGGGTGGAGCTGAGCGACCTCTGGCCGGCCTCCGTCGTACGGCGGCTGCGCGCCCGGGTCGCTGCCGCCGGTGATCCCGCCGCGGCGCTGGAGCAGATCGCCCTGGAGCGGGCGGGGCCGCCCGACCCGTCGCTGCGGCGGCTCGTCGAGGCGCTGGACGCAGGGCGCCCGGTGGCGGCCACCGCCGACGAACTGGGCCTCGGCGCCCGCCGGCTGCACCGGCGCAGTCGCGCCGCGTTCGGCTACGGTCCCAAGACGCTCGCCCGGGTGCTCCGGCTGCAGCGGGCCCTCTCGCTCGCCCGGGGCGGGGTGCCGCTCGCCGAGACCGCGGTCCGGGCGGGTTACGCGGATCAGCCCCATCTCTCCCGTGAGGTGCGGGAGTTGGCCGGGCTGCCGCTGACCGAGCTAGTCGGGTAGCGGGGCGAACAGGTCGACGCCGTTGCCGTCGGGGTCGTGGACGGTGGCGTACCGCTGGCCCCAGAAGGCGTCCCACGGCTTGAGCTCGCCGTGGTACCCGGCGCCGACCAGGTCCTCGTAGACCGCGTCCACCTCGGCGGGCGACCCGCAGCGGAAGGCGAGGCCCGTACGGCCGCCGCCGGCCGGCGGGCGCCAGGCCGGGTGGAAGGAGCGGACCGTCTCCTCGGTGTCCAGCGCGAGGGTGAGCCCGCCGGGCAACTCGGCCTCGACATGAGGCTGTTCCTCGGCGCCGGGCGGGAAGTCCAGGCCCAGGCGACGGTAGAAGGCGAGGGACGCGGTCAGGTCGGAGGCGACCAGACCGATCACGGCGAATCGTGGAGTCATGGCGTCACCGTAGGCGGAGGGCCGAGCGCCGGTCTTGAAGGAAACGGACACTCGGCCGAAGACCACGGCTCCCCGCGGATCCGGGACGGTCGCGGACACCGCGAGCGGAGAGGCGACCGGAAAACCCGATGCCTGTGGAACGCCTGTGCGGCACGATGGGTGCATGATCCGTGCCGTGCGCGTTCTGCCGCCCCTGCTCCTCGCCGCCGCCCTGCTCACCGGATGCGGTACCGAGAAGGCGGACTCCGGGGCCTCCGGCTCGCCCGCCGACCCGGCCGAACTCGCCGCCAAGGCGAAAGCGTTGGGCATGGACCCGGCGCTGGTCTATGTCACCGAGGCCCCGGGCTTCACCCTCGCCCAGCAGTCCGTCGGCGTGCAGGGCGACGACGGATTCTCCGCCTCGTACGCGGACAGGACCGGCGCCGTCATCCATCTCTACACCGACCACCTGCGCTACGCCGGGCAGCACAAGTACGAGGTGACGGAGAAGGACTGCGTGGTGTGGCTCGAAGGCGAGGGCGGCGTCTCCGACGCCGTGCTGGGCAAGGCGGTGCGCGCGATCCACCGTCCCTCCGCCGACGAGCTCGACGCCCTGCTGCCCACACCCGACCCGGCCTTCACCGACGACCAGCCGGTGCAGCGCGGCGACCTGCCGTCCAACGGCGACGGCGCCCCCGACAACAGCGTGCCGACGCCCGGCCTTTGAAACCGTCGCCGGCCACGGGCGACCATGCGGCCATGGCCCCTCGACTGCTCCTGCACACCCGCACCACCGGCTACCGCCACGACTCGATCCCCGACGCCGTCGCCGCCGTACGGGAGTTCACCGATTTCGACGTCGACGCCACCGAGGACCCGGCCGCCCTCGAACAGCCGCTGGACGGGTACGCGGCCGTCGTCTTCCTCTCCACCAGCGGCGAGATCCTGACCCCGGCGGGCCGCTCCCGGCTGGCCGCCCACGTCGAGGCGGGCGGCGGCTTCGCCGGCGTGCACGCGGCGGCCTGCACCGAGTACGACTGGCCCTACTACGGCGAACTCCTCGGCGCCCGCTTCGACCGCCACCCGGAGTACCAGCCCGGCCGGGCGCTCGTCGAGGACCACGACCATCCGGCGACCCGGCAGCTGCCCGCCGTCTGGGACTTCACCGACGAGTGGTACGACTTCCGGGACAACCCGCGCGGCCGGGTACGGGTGCTGCTGCGTGCCGACGAGTCGTCGTACGACGGCGGCGCGATGGGGGACGACCATCCACTGGCCTGGTGCCGCGAGCAGGGGGCCGGACGGGTGTTCTACACGGCACTGGGGCACGCCCGGGAGGCGTACCGGGATCCGGCCTTCCTGGCCCATCTGCACGGGGGTCTGGCCTGGGCCGCCCGGCTCGGCCAGTGACGTTTCTCCGGTGAACCCGATCCGCCATTGGGGTGAGTAAAGCTCGCGCACGGAGATAGTCACGTGCGTACCTAGACATGCTCTTGTCTTGGCAAAGGGCGTCGAGACGCGGAGGCCATCGAGCCGCCGCGCCACCCACCCACAGGAGGAGCCGGACCTTGAGTTACGGGAAGAAGCTGCGCGAACAGATCGCCGGACCGGGGACCACCCCGTTGATCGGCGTGTATGACATGTACTCGGCATCGATCGCGGCCAAACACTACGACGGGATGTTCGTCTCCGGCTTCGGCTTCGCCGCGTCGTACTACGGACTGCCGGACATCGGATTCATCGCCTGGCCCGACATGGTGGCCTTCGTCCAGCGGCTGCGGGGTGCGTTCCCGCACCACCATCTCCTCGTCGACATCGACGACGGGTATGTCGACCCCGAGGTCGCCTGCCATGTCGTCGAGGGCCTGGAGCGGATCGGCGCCTCCGGGGTGATCCTGGAGGACCAGAAGCGGCCCCGCCGCTGCGGGCACGCCGACGGCAAGCAGGTACTGCCCCTGGAGGAGTACCTGGACAAGCTGGAGAAGGTCCTGGCGACCCGACAGGACCTGCTCGTCGTGGCCCGTACGGACGCCACCGACGAGCACGACATCCTGCACCGCGCCGAGCGGCTGGCCGCCACCGACGCCGACGTGATCCTCGTCGACGGGGTCCGCAGCGAGGAGTGGATCCGCCGCATCCGCAAGGTCGTCGGCGACAAGCCGCTGCTCTTCAACCAGATCGGCGGCGGCAAGTCACCCCGGCTCTCGCTCACCGAACTGGACGAACTCGGTGTCGACGTCGCCATCTACTCCACTCCCTGTCTGTTCGCCGCGCACGAGGCCATGGAGAGCGCGCTCGGCGAGCTCAAGGCGGCGGACGGCCGGCTGCCCGAGGTGGACGCGGCCGGTGGCGTCGGGGTCAAGGCGTCCACCACCCTGCTGGAACGCAACATCGCCCGGGAACGGCTCGACGAGCCCGAGGGCGTGGGCGTGTGAGGCGGTTACCGACGACTGTGGCGGTCGCGGCGGTGCTGCTCGGCGCGGCCGCGGTTCCCGCGTACGCGGCCGGGAGTCTGATCACCGTGATCGACAACTCCAACGCGGACTCCATCCTGGAGGTGGACCGCACGGCGAACATCCAGGCCGGGAGGGGTACGGCCGGCAGCGACCACGACGGCAGCGCCGTGGACGCGATCCAGGCGTTGCTCGGTGAGCCTCTTCGGGACGACGACTGAAAGACCGGCCGGTGGGGAACTGCGGGACCGTGGTGACTGGTCGCGCAGTTCTCCCCCAGCCTTCGGCCGGGGGTACCCCCAGCGCGCCTGACGGGGCGCTCCGCCTCAGTCCTCGGTCAGGTCCGGGCGGCCGTTCTCGTCCAGCTCCACATCCTCCTTCGGGTCGTGCTCGTCGGTCGGCGCGGCCACCCTGGCGTGGTGCTGGGCCGGGGCGACGGTACGGGTGGTGGCCTGGGCGCTGCCCAGGACCGCGGTCACGGCGGCCGCCGCCAGGGCACAGGCCGCCGCGGTGCGCAGGGTGAGATTCATGCACTGGAAACGATCTTGAAGGGGCTCCGGTCACCCTCGTGCGGCCGAACGGGCCGGCGGGGCGGCCGTACTCGCCCGCTCCACCAGCCGTGTCGACAACTCGGTCCGGGTGCCCTCCGGACGGTCCCCGTGCATCAGCCGTACCAGCAGCCGCAGCGCGGTCGCCGCCATCTCCGCGAGCGGCTGGCGGACCGTGGTCAGTGCCGGGGTGCCCCAGCGCGCCTCGGGCAGATCGTCGAAGCCGACCACGCTGATGTCGTCCGGCACCCGCAGCCCGCGCTCGGCCAGCGCCGTGTACCCCCCGAGCGCCATCCGGTCCGAGCAGACGAACACGGCGGTCGGCGGCTCCGGCAGGTCGAGCAGCTCGTGCATACGATGCCGGGCCGTGCCCTCGTCGAAGCTCGCGTGCCGGACGTACTCGCCGCGATGGCGCAGCCCGGCCGAGGCGAGCGCCGAACGGTAGCCGGCCACCCGGGCGCCACTGCACATCCTGCGCCGGTTGCCGGCGATCACCGCGATCCGCTCATGGCCGAGCGAGAGCAGATGCTCGGTCGCGGACACCCCGCCCTGCCAGTTCGCGGCCCCCACCGACACGACTCCCGCCGGGGGTTCCTGGACGGGGTCGAGCAGCACGTACGGGATGCGGTGGTGGTCCAGCCAGGCGTACTGCGACTGGGTCAGCTCGGCCAGGTTGAACAGCACCCCGGAGGAGCCGCGCGCGGTGAGCTTGTCCAGCCAGCCGCGCTCCGGGCGGCCGGCCCGCGTCCGGGTCAGCGCCGCCGACACCACGACCTCGAGACCGGCCTCGTAGGCCGCCTCCTCCACCCCGTGCAGCACCGCGCCCGACCACGAGCTGTCCAGCGCGTGCACGACCAGGTCGATCAGGGCGGGGGCCTTCGCCACGTCGAACCGCGGTCTGCGGACATAGCCGAGCCGTTCGAGGGCCTCGGTGACCCGGCGGCGGGTCTCGGGGGCCACGTCGTCACGACCGTTGACCACCTTCGACGCGGTCGGTACGGAGACGCCGGCTTCGCGGGCCACCACCGCCAGCGTCGGCCCGGCCGCCGCCACGCTCGTACCCCCGGCACGAACCATGGGGAACCGCCTCTCCGGCCCGCCGTTGGGCCAACGAAAGTGACGAAAGTTGCGACCAACGCCACTTCCGCGGTCTGCGTGCCAGCCGTGAAGTAAGCGCTTCCTACGATAGGTGTGCGTCAACTCGGCGTGAAGACCTGGGAATTCACGGGATCGTCCACAGCGGGACTTTCGAAACTTCGAACAGGGGAGGTCGGATCAGGCGGGTGTGCAGGTGACTCGGAAATCGGTGAAGTCGGCGGTGAAGGAGGCGTCGACGAGGTCCACGGCGTGGATCGCGGCCATGGCGCCGGTGAAGCGGAGACGGGAGCCGTGGTCGTCGGAGAGACGGGTGAAGTCGAGGGGTGGGCCGATGGGGTGGCGAGTGTCTTCGCGGAGGTGCCAGAACTGGGCTTCGGTGCGGTCGACGGTGACGCCGAGGCTGAGGGGTCTGTCCGCGTCGACTTCCTGTACGGCTGCGCGGCGGGTTTCGTTCTCGTCCCGGGTGGTCAGGGCGAGCACGGTTCGGCCCGTGTTCCGCCACTGCTGGCCGTGTTGTGCTTCGCCGTCCGGCTCGGCCCAGGTGAGGTCCAGGGCGTAGTAGGCCGAGGTGTTGTACCAGAGGAGCAGGCCGGCGGACTGGGTGAAGGTGGACGGGGTCGCGTGGAGGGTGACCTGGGCTTCGGTGTGGTGCTCGGTGATGCGGCGGGCCAGGAGGTGGTGGGACCAGAGGGAGTCGGGGCCGTGGTGGCCGCGGAGGCGCAGCCAGCCGGGGCGGGTGGTGGGGTCTATCCAGGAGGGGGCTGCTGGGGAGCGGAGGGTGTAGTAGGGGGGTGCGTTGTCGGGTGCGGGTGGGTGGGGGCCGGTCGCGCAGTTCCCCGCGCCCCTGAAGGGGCGCTCGTGCTGAGGCATCTTCACTGTGACCGCCGGACGGTGATCCCCGTGCCGGAGTCTCGGCCAGCCCTCCGCGTCCCAGGTCACCGCCTGGATCGCCGTCTCGCGGCCCAGTGGGCACCGTAGGCCCTTCGACGTCTTCAGAGGGCGTGCCGTCAGGTGGCTGAGGAACCAGTCGCCCTCCGGCGTCTCCACCAACTCCGCGTGTCCCGCCTTCTGCAACGGCCACTCGGGGTCGTCCCGTGCCGTCAGCAGTGGGCGTTCGTCCAGCTCGTACGGGCCTGTGAGATTCCTGCCGCGGGCCACCCGCACCCCGTGCTCGAACCCTGTCCCGCCCTCCGCCAGCACCAGCAGGTACCAGCCGTCCCGCTCCAGCAGCTTCGGTCCCTCGATCAACCGGTCGTGCTGGAGAAGGAGTCGGGTGGGGGAGACGGGGGTGAGGGTCTCCCGGTCCAGATCCGTCGCGACGATGCCCGCGAAGCGCCGGCCGCCCGGGCGGTGGTCGTTCTGGAGGTTGAGGAGCCAGAGGTGGCCGTTCTCGTGGTGGAGCGCGGGGTCGAAGCCGTGGCTCGGGATGCGGCGCGGGGGGCTCCAGGGGCCGGACACCTCCGTGGCCGTACTGACGTAGGTGTCCGCGTCGAAGTACGGGGTGCCGACCGAGCGGACGATCGAGTAGACCACCCAGAAGCGCTCGCCGTCCCAGCTCAGGGACGGGGCCCAGATGCCGCCCGAGTCGGGGACGCCGGCCAGGGAGTCGCCGGGGGCCGCGCCTTCGACATGGCCCGCGTACTCCCAGTGGGCCAGGTCGCGGGAGCGGTGGATCGGGATCGTCGGGAACCACTCGAAGGAACTGGTCGCCAGGTAGTACCAGTCGCCGGCCCGGACCAGGGAGGGGTCGGGGGCGAAGCCGCGGATCACCGGGTTGTGGAGCACGGTCACTTGAGGGCTCCCAGGGTGACGCCGGTGCGCCAGTAGCGGCGCATCGCGATCATCATGACGGCCATCGGGACGATGGAGAGCAGGGCGCCGGTGAGGACCAGGCCGGTCAGGTCGACCCCGGATTCGAGCCGCTTGCCGGACCAGTTGTACAGGCCCAGGTTCAGGGTCCAGTTCTCCTCGCCGCGCAGCATGGTGAGGGGGAGGAAGAAGGCGTTCCAGGTGTTGACGAAGGCCAGCAGGAAGACCGTGGCCCCGCCCGTCGTCATCATGCGCAGGACGATCGAGAAGAAGATGCGCAGCTCGCCCGCTCCGTCGATCCGGGCGGCCTCCAGGAGTTCGAAGGGAACCGTGGCCTCCGTGTAGACCTTGGCGAGGTAGACGCTGAACGGGTTGATCAGACAGGGGATCAGCATCGCCCAGGGCGTGTCCACCAGGCCGATCTTCGAGAAGAGGAGGTAGAGGGGGAGGGTGAGCAGGGCGATGGGGACCAGGAAGGAGCCGACCACGCAGGCGAACACCAGGCCCCGGCCCGGGAACTGGAAACGGGCCAGGCCGTAGCCCGTGGCGAGGGCGATGAGCGTGCCGCCGAGTGAGCCGACCCCGGCGTAGAGGAAGGAGTTGGCGGTCCAGCGCAGGAAGATGCCGTCCTCGTAGGTGAACAGCTGGTGCAGGTTGTCCCACAGGTGCCAGCCGGAGAACCAGAGGCCGTTGCTCTGGTAGAGGGCGGTGCGGTCCTTGGTCGCGGCGACCAGCAGCCACCAGACCGGGAAGAGGCTGTAGGTGCCGGCCAGGATCAGGCCGAGGAGGAGGAAGCGCTGGCCGCCCCGGGAGCGGGAGGCCGGATCGGGCATGGTGATGCGGCGGACCGGGTTCGTGCGGGTGCGCTCCTCGGTGAGTGCCATCAGTCGGCCTCCTTCGCGGTCAGCCGGTAGAAGAGGAAGGAGGCGACGCCGAGGATCAGGGCCAGCAGCACCGAGAGGGCGGCCGCGTAGTGGTAGTTGCCCGCGTTGAACGCCTGGTTGTAGATCACCATGATCGGCGTGAAGCTGTCGCTCACCGTCTGGGGGGTGACGTTGCGGAACAGGGCCGGCTCGTTGAAGATCTGCAGCATCTGGATGATCGACAGCATGCCGGTGAGGACCAACGCCCCCCGCACGTAGGGGACTTTGATGCTGAGAGCGATACGGCGCTCCGAGGCGCCGTCCAGCCGGGCCGCCTCGAAGAGTTCGCGGGGCACACCTTGCAGCGCCGCGTAGATGATCACCATGTTGTAGCCGATGCCGTGCCAGGTCAGCAGGTTGCCGATGGACGGCCACACCATCGACGGCGCGAAGAAGTTCCAGGACAGTCCGAACGCCTTGCCCAGCGGGGTGAGCGGGCCGACGTCCGGGCTGTAGAGGTTGATCCAGACGATCGCCGCGACCACCCCGGGGATCATGTACGGCACCAGCAGCAGCACCCGGAAGCGGCCGGCCGTCCGGGACGCGAGCGCGTCCAGGAACAGTGCGAGGAGCAGGCTGACCAGCAGCATCACCGGGATCTGCACGCAGGCGAACAGGATGACGCGGAACACGGAGTCGAGGAACGCCGAATCCGTCAGACCCTGACGGTAGTTGGCCAGGCCGGAGAACTCGTCGGTGGTGCCGCCGAGGCCGAGGCCGGAGGACTGGGAGCGGTACAGCGACTCGTAGACGGCGTACCCGACCGGGATCAGGTAGAGGAAGACGAAGCCGAGCTGGAAGGGCACCGTGAAGGCGGCGCCCTTCCAGCGCTGGGAGCGGACCATCCGGGTGACCGCCTCAGCCCTTGACGCTGATGCCGCGGGACTTCAGGTCGCCCACCGTCCACTCCTGCATATGGGCGAGGAGGTCGGTGACCTTCTGCTGCTTGCTGACCACCTTCGCCCAGCCGTTCTGCAGCTCGGTGAACATGGCCGTCCAGTCGGGGCCGAAGGTCCAGTCGGTGGTGACGTCGGCCAGGCTGTCGGTGACGACCTTCTTCGCCGGGGCGTAGTTCGGGCCGAGCAGTTTCTGCGAGATCGCCTCGTCGACGTAGGCGCTGCTGTCGGCCAGCGCGGGCATCACCCCGTTGCCGGTGGTCGGGCTCGCCATCGTCTTCACCGCGCCGGGATCGGTCGACATCCACAACGCGGCCTCGGCGGCCTGCTGTTGGTGAGCGCACTGCTTGGTGACGAGGGTGACGCTGCCGGTGAGGTTGGTGCCGGCCGGGGTCTTCGCGGCCTCGCCGGCGAAGGCGGGCCAGGGGGAGAGGGCCCACTTGCCGAAGGACTTGGTGAAGTTCTGCACCATGCCGGCCATCTGCCAGGTGGAGATCTGCCGGGTCGCGGTGGAGCCGTTGTCGTAGTTCCGCTGCACGGCCGCGTAGTCGGCGAACGACAGCTTGGAGTCGAGGTCGTTGTCGATGATCTGCTGGATCACGTCGGCGGCCTTCAGGGTGCCCGCGTCCTGGAAGTCGACCTTCCAGGAGTCGCCGTCGATCGTGTACCAGTGGGCGCCGGCCTGCATGGCGAGCACTTCGAGGGTGCTGGGGTCCTCGCCGGCATAGTTGGTGATCTTGATGCCTTGCTTCTTCAGCACCTTGCCGGCCGCGATGAACTCGTCCCAGGTGGTGGGGGCCTTGAGGCCGTACTTCTGGAAGATGTCGGTGCGGTAGACGGTGAAGTTCGGCGAGGAGCTGGTGGGGACGCCGTAGAGCCTGCCCTGTACCTGGGCGGCCGCCCAGGAGCCCGGGTTGAACTTCTCCTTCGCCGGGTCGACGTACTTCGTGATGTCGGCGAGGGCGCCCTGGGCGACCCAGCTCGTCACGTACTCGGCGGTGTTCTGCACCAGGCAGGGCGCGTTGCCCGCCTTCACCGCGTTGGTGAGCTGCTTCTGCATGGTCAGCTGGTCGGTCACCTTCGTGTACTTCAGCTGGACGTCCTTGTGGGAGGCGTTGAACGCCTTCACCACGGCCTCCTGGCCGTTCGCCCAGCCCCAGAAGGGCAGCGTGACCGGGCCGGCGGCCGAGTCGGAGCCGCCGGAGCCGGAGCCCGATCCGCCGCAGGCGGAGAGCAGACCCGTCAGTGCGAGGCCCGCGATCGCGGCGCGGACCAACCTGGTGGAGTTCATCAGACCGTGTTCCTTCGGAGGTGGGCGCTCTCGGCGAGGAGGGCGGCGGCTCGGCAGTGCCTTAGAAACCGGTTTCCACGAGACGGTAGGACGGGCCGGCCGCTCCCAGCAAGGGGTATGAGTCGGAATCTTTCGATGTGCGGTCGGCCGAACGGCTCGTGAACAGCAACCGGTACACAAGAGCAACCGGTTGCCGCCGAACGGTTTTCGAAAGTTCGTCACCCCCCTTGACGATGCCCCCGTACGGGTTGAAGCTCCCCTCACCGCTCATAGCAACCGGTTGCCAACCAGAGCCGACACTCGTCACCTCCTTCCAGAGAGTGGGTAGTTCATGCAGACGCACGCCCGTGCCCCGGTCAGCCGGCGCCGGTTTCTCGCCCTGTCGGCGGCGGGTGCCGCGGCCGGAGCGGCGTCGCTCGGCGGCTGTGCGCTCCAGGTGTCCACGGGGGTGAGCGGCTCGGGCGAGACCGTCACCATGATGGTCAAGCCCGACGACCTCAGCCCCGACCTGGTCAAGCAGGCCAAGAAGGAAACCGGCGTCACGATCAAGCGGGTGGACTACGACATCACCAAGCTGATCGCGATGCTCACCAGCGGCAACCCGCCGGACCTGGTGCGCGGTGTCGGTGCCGTGGACGCGGCGTACTTCGCGGCCCGGGACGTGATGCAGGAGCTGGACGACTACTTCGCCGGCAGCGGCGTTCTCAGGCTCGACGACCTGGACCCCGTCAACGACCTGTGGCGCTACGACGGCAAGGTCCAGGGCAAGGGTCCCCGTTACGGCATGGCGAAGGACTTCTCCCAGGACTCGATGTTCTGGTTCAACACCGCCGCCTTCGACAAGAAGAGCGTCACCTACCCGTCGGAGACCGAGCCCGTCACCTTCGACGAGTGGCTGGACGACGCCCAGCGGCTCGCGCAGCGCTCCAAGGGCCAGACGACCGTCTTCGGCGGCAGCTACAACGGCCTGGTCAAGCTCACCCTCATGGCGACCATGACCGCCTCCGCCGGCGGCAGCCTCTTCAGCGACGACTTCTCCCAGGTCGACTTCACCACCCCCGAGGCCCGCAAGGCGCTGGCCTGGTACCTCGACTACTGCAGGCTCAAGGTCGGGCCCAGCCCGGTGCTGCCCGACCCCAACGGCTGGGACGGGCCGACCTACCAGGCCGGACGGCTGGCCATGTCGAACTCCGGCTACTGGATGGGCGGCATGATCGGCACCGACAAGAAGCTGGCGCAGGTCTCGCGGCTCGCTCCGGCCCCCGTCTTCGCGGGCGGTCCGCGCATCAGCGCCTGCCAGGGCGGCACCGGCCTGTGGATGCCGCGGAAGGCGAAGCACAAGGATGCCGCATGGCGGGTCTTCGAGTGGTTCTTCGGCGAGGCACCGGCCAAGGCGCGCGCCTCCAGTGGCTGGGGCATCCCCACCCTGAAGTCCCTGCGACCGCTGATGCCGGCCAAGGAGGAGTACCAGAAACGGACCTTGAGGGCGCAGGAGAACGAGCTCCGGCACTTCTCGGTGGTCTCCCTGTCGCCCTACATCTCGGGGGACGCCTTCGAGGCGCTCTTCAACCAGGTCGCCACGCCCGCGATGACGGGCGGGATCTCCGTCGACACCGTTGCCGGACGCCTGAACTCGGCCATCAACCAGCAGCTCAAGCGCGGAAAGGAGCAGGCGGGATGACGGTCAATCAGGTCTCATCCGTCGCCGGCCGGGCGAGTACGACCGCGGGTGCCGGCCGGGCCGGGTCCGCCGAGCGCACCGGGCCCTCGATGACGGTCCGCAGGCACCGCGCGTTCTACATGTTCACCTCCCCGTGGATCATCGGGTTCGCGCTGCTGACCATCACCCCGATGGCCTACGCGCTGTGGCTGAGCTTCACCACGTACGACGGCATCTCCCCGAACTGGCACTACGTCGGCCTCGGCAACTACCGCGAGCTGATCGGCGATTCGACGACGTGGGACGCCCTGGGCCGGGCGGGCCTGTTCGCGCTTCTCTCGGTGCCGCTGTCGATCACCGCCGGGCTCGCACTCGCCGTTCTGGTCAACCGGCCGATCAGGGGACGCGGTATCTTCCGCACCCTGCTCTATCTGCCGGCCGTGGTGCCCCCGGTGGGCGCGGGCATCGCCTTCAAGAACCTCTTCGACCAGAACTCCGGTGCCGCCAACGGCGTCCTGACCTTCTTCGGCTTCGACGCGATCGGCTGGCTGGCCGACCCCTACGCCCGCTACGTCCTCGTCATGACGGTCCTCTGGGCCGCCGGCAACATCATGATCATCTCGTTGGCGGGGCTCCAGGACGTCCCCCGCGAACTCCACGAGGCGGCCCGCATCGACGGGGCGAGTGCCTGGCGGACCTTCCGCAGCATCACCGTGCCGCTGCTGTCGCCGGTGCTGCTCTTCCAGACCGTGACCGGGGTGATCGCCTCGGTGCAGACCATCATGCCGATGCTGCTGGCCCCCATCGCCACCACGGGCGGCCTCACCACGATCCCGCAGTCCAACTACACGTACATGATCCACGTGTTCTCGGAGTACTTCGCGCTCGGCCGCTACGGATACGCCTCCGCACTGCTGTGGGTGCTCTTCGTCCTGATCCTCATCGCGACCGGACTCATCTTCAGGTTCACCTCCGGCGTGGTGTTCTACAACGTCGACCCGGAGGCGAAGAAGTGACCGCCACCAGCGTGACCCCCAAGTCCCCGGCCCGGCCGCGGATACGCGTCAACCGGCTCGTCCTCTACACGGTCCTGGTCGTCGTCACCGGCCTGTTCCTCGGCCCGTTCGGCTGGCTGGTCCTCACCGGCCTCAAGGCCCCGGCCGAACTGGCCGCCGCCCCCGTGCACTGGCTGCCCACCCACGTCCAGTGGCACAACTTCGCCGACGCCTACCAGCTCATCGACTTCCTCGGCTACGCCCGCAACTCCCTGATCATCGCGACGATCTACGCGACCCTCGTCACCCTCAGCTCCGCCTGGGTCGGCTTCGGCTTCGCCCGGCTGACCGCACCCGGCAGGAAGACCCTGTTCGGCATCCTCATCGGCTCGATGATGCTGCCCCAGATGATCACCCTGCTGCCGACCTACCTGATCTTCGCCAAGCTCGGCATGGTCGACACCTACTGGCCCTGGGTGCTGTGGGGCCTGTCCTCCGCCCCCTACCTGGTCTTCCTCTTCCGGCAGTTCTTCGCAGGACTGCCCCGCGAACTGGAGGAGGCGGCCATCGTCGACGGCTGCGGATACGCCGGGATGTTCTGGCGGATCTTCCTGCCGCAGTCCTGGCCGGTGCTCTCCGCGAGCTTCGTCATCGCCTTCACCTGGACCTGGGGCGACTACATCGCGCCGCAACTCCTGCTGTCCACCGACCGCTCCACCCTCGCCGTCGCCGTGATGACCACCTACGTCTCCTCGGCCGGCACCCCCATCACCAACCTCCAGGCCGCCGCGTCCGTGATGTACGTCCTCCCCATCCTGCTGGTCTTCCTCGTCGCCCAGCGCGGCTTCGTCGCCGGCCTGTCGACGTCCGGCCTCAAGTAGCCCGCACCGCCGACCTGTTGCAAGGAGTCAGAGATGAACGCACCCTTCTCACGCCGTACCGCCCTGCAAGCGGCCGGAGTCACCGCGCTCGCCGCGGGGCTGTCCGGCGGGCTGACCGCCGGAGCGGCCCACGCGGACGCCCGCAACTCCGCACGGAGGCTCGTCACCTACCCCCGCCCGTCCGCCGTACCGACCAACACCAGCTTCCAGGTGCGGGTGCGCACCGCCCCCGACGGAGACTGGCAGACGCTGGACATCTACCGCCCACAGTTCGAGGAGATCAACCCGGCCACCGGCTCCGGCAAGGTCTACAACTCCTCCCTGGTCTACTTCGACTTCCGGGGCTCCGTCGAAGTCGAGGTGACCTACCTCAAGGGCGGCACCACCAAGGCCCGGGTGAGACCGGACTCGTACGGCATCACGCCCGAACTCCTCGGCGACACGCTGCGGTTCACCCTCGACGAGCCGAAGGACCTGGTCGTCCAGATCAACGACGAGATCTTCGACTGCCTGCACATCATCACCAACCGCGTCGAGCACCGCCCGCCGGCCGCCGACGACCCCGACGTCATCTACTTCGGCCCCGGCGTGCAGACCGTCACCGGCGGCGTCCTCACCGTCCCCAGCGGCAAGACCGTCTACCTGGCCGGCGGCGCCGTCCTCAAGGCGACCGTCTACTTCAAGGACGTCGAGAAGGCCGCCCTCAAGGGCCACGGCATGATCTGGGCCGGTCCGGGCGGGGGCGTGCTCTGCGAGGGCAGCAAGCACATCCGGGTCGAGGACGTCATCATCATGAACCCGGGCGGCTACATCACCACCCTCGGCGAGGCCAAGAGCGTCCACATCAAGAAAGTGCGCGGCTTCAGCTCCCGCGGCAACGGCGACGGCATCGACATCTTCTCCTCCAGCGACGTCGTCCTCGACGGCTGCTTCCTGCGCAACTCCGACGACTGCATCGCCATCTACGCCCACCGCTGGGACTACTACGGCGACACCCGGAACATCACCGTGCAGAACTGCTCGCTGTGGGCCGACGTCGCCCACCCGATCAACATCGGCACGCACGGCAACACCGACGCCCCGGAGACGATCGAGAACCTTGTCATCAGGAACCTCGACATCCTCGACCACCGCGAACCCCAGATGAACTACCAGGGCTGCATCGCCCTCAACCCCGGCGACTCCAACCTGATCAGGAACGTGCGCATCGAGGACGTCCGGATCGAGGACTTCCGCTGGGGCCAGGTCATCTACATGAAGGTCATGTACAACACGAAGTACAACACCTCGGTCGGCCGCGGCATCGAGGACGTCTACGTCAAGAACCTCACCTACACCGGCACCCACGCCGAACCGTCGCTCCTCCTCGGCTACGACGCCGGCCACGCCATCACGAACGTCACCTTCGAGAACCTGGTGATCAACGGGGTCGTCATCGCCGACTCGATGAAGAAGCCGAGCTGGTACTACACCACCGACACCATCCAGTGGTTCTCCAACGAGCACGTGACGAACCTGAAGTTCATCACGACCGCCGAGGCGGAGGCGGCCGCCCAGTGAGCCCGCTCAGCCGCCGCTCCCTGCTGAAGTCCTCCGGCGCGCTGCTGCTCGCCGCGGGCACGAACACGCTGTTCGTGCCCGCGGCCGGGGCGGCGGGCGACCTTCCGGGCTTCGCCTTCACCCACCCCGGCATCCTGCACACGGCTGAGGACCTGGCCCGCATGCGATCCGCGGTCGACGGCGGACAACCGCCCGTCCACGACGGCTATCTCGCCCTCGCCGCCCACGTCCGCTCGCAGAGCACGTACTCCGTGCAGAACACCGGCCAGATCACCTCCTGGGGCCGCGGCCCCGCCAACTTCCAGAACCAGGCCGTCGCCGACTCGGCCGCCGCCTACCAGAACGCCCTGCTCTGGGCCGTCACCGGCGACCGCGCGCACGCCGACAAGGCCCGCGACATCCTCAACGCCTGGTCGGGCTCCCTCACCGTCGTCACCGGTGCCGACGGCCCGCTCGGCGCGGGCCTGCAGGGCTTCAAGTTCGCCAACGCGGCCGAACTCCTGCGCCACACCGGCTACGACGGCTGGGCGGACGCCGACATCGCCCGCTGCGCGGCCTCCTTCCTCGACGTCTGGTATCCGGCCGTCTCCGGCTACATGCCCTACGCCAACGGCAACTGGGACCTGACGGCCCTTCAGACCATTCTGGCCATCGGCGTGTTCTGCGAGGAACGCACCCTCTTCGAGGACGCCCTGCGCTTCGCCGCCGCCGGCGCGGGCAACGGCAGCGTCCGCCACCGCGTGGTCACCGACGCCGGTCAGGGCCAGGAGTCCGGCCGCGACCAGGGCCACGAACAGCTGGCGGTGGGCCTGATGGGCGACGCGGCCCAGGTCGCCTGGAACCAGGGCGTCGATCTGTGGGGCTACGACGGCAACCGCATCCTCGGCAACGCGGAGTACGCGGCCCGCTACAACCTCGGCGACGACGTCCCCTTCACCCCGGACCTGGACCGCACCGGCAAGTACGTCAAGACGGCCGTCTCGGCGATCTCCCGAGGCACCCTGCCCCCGGTCTACGAGATGTACTACGCCCACTACGCGGGGGTCCGCGGCCTCGCCGCGCCCCACACGGAGGCCGCCGTCTTCCGCGGCACCGGCGGCACCCGGATCGTCGAGGGCGGCAACGACGACCTGCCGGGCTGGGGTACCTTCGCCTACGCGGGCGCCGCGGCCCCCGCCCCGGCCGTGCCGACCCCGCCGGCGGGCCTCACGGCGGACGGCGACGAGCACGCGGTCACGGTGTCCTGGCTGCCGTCGGCGGGCGCGACGCGCTACGAGGTGCGGCGCGCCGAGCACCCCGACGGTCCCCATGAGCGGCTTGCCGAGGTCCGGTCGCCGTCGTACAGCGACGGAGGGGTACGCCCGGGCCGGACGTACTACTACTCGGTCGTCGCCGCCAACTCCCTCGGGAGAAGCGGGACTTCGGCCGTCGTCCCGGCGACCGCCGGGCTCCCGCGGCCCTGGCGGACCCGGGACCTGGGCGCCGTACGGATCCCCGGGTCGGCGCGCTTCGACGGTGAACGGTTCGTGCTGGAGGCGAGCGGCACCGCGGCCACCTACCGCCTCGTCCACCTCCCGCTGCACGGCGACGGCAGTGTCACCGCGCGGATCGTCTGGCCGCTCAGCTCGCAGTACGCCAAGATCGGCGTCACCCTCAGGGCCTCGCTCGACCCGTCCGACGCCCATGCCTCGACGCTGATCCAGGGTCTGCCCCTGCACACCTGGAGCGGGGTGTGGAGCGTGCGCCCGGCGGCCGGTGCCGGGATCTCCGCGACCGGGAGCACCCCGGTGCCGCCCAGCCAGCAGCAGGCCATCACCACCGGCGCCGGCTTCCCGATCTCCGACCTGGGCACGCTGCCCGAGTCGGCGACCCCGCTGGCGGCCCCGTACGTCGAGGGAGCGGGAGACGGCTATCGGCTGCGGGCGCCGTACTGGGTGCGGGTGACCCGGGAGGGGGACCGCTGCACCGGGGCGATCTCGGCGGACGGGGTGCGGTGGACCGAGGTGGGGTCGACCGTGTGCGAGCTGCCGCGTACCGCGTACGCCGGGCTCGTCCTCACTTCCTGCCTGGGCGTCGACGCGGAGTACGCCGAGACCGGCACGGGCGCCTTCGACAACGTCAGTGTGGTGTCCCGGGGCGGCGCGGGGTGGCGGGTGCCGCGCCCGGTCCGCCGGGCCACCGATCTGCTCGCCGTCGCCGGCTCCGACGGGGTCGAGCTGGCCTGGACCGACCCGGACCCGTCGGCCCGCTACACCGTGCTGCGCGCCCCCGCCGCGCACGGGCCGTACCGGACCCTCGCCCGGGACGCGGGCGCGGTCGGCTTCGGCACCCGGCTGCGGTACACGGACGGGAGCGGTACCTCCGGGACGACGTACCACTACGCCGTGGCCAAGACCAACTGCGCGGGCCGCGGGCCGCGTTCGGCGTCCGCCGGCGCGGTGATGCCCGCCGTCACCACGGCCACCGCACCCACGGCCGCCGTCGTCCCGGCCCTCCCCGAGCCCTGGACCGGCGGCGACCTCGGTGACGTGGTCCTCGACCGCAGTGCGTACGGCACCCTCGGCGTCGTCGCCGTCCTCACCCCGGGCGACGCGGCCTACGCCGACGGCACCTTCACCGTGCGCGGCGCCGGAGCCGACCTCAACGTCAACTCACAGGGCATGACCGGGCAGTTCGTACGACGTCAGGTCACCGGCGACTGCGAACTCACCGCCCGGCTCGTCTCCCGCTCCGGGGCCACCGCCGACCGGGTGGGGCTCCTCATGACCAAGTCGCTGTCGCCGTTCGACCAGGCGGCCGGCGTGATCGTCACCGGCGGGACCAGCGCCCAGCTGATGCTGCGCCCGACCGTCGCCGGAGCCTCCGCCTTCACCGGGACCACCACCGTCCGACTGCCCCTGCTGCTGCGGCTGAAGCGCACCGGGACCGCCTTCGCCGCCGCCGTCTCCGCCGATGACGGCGTCACCTGGAGCCCGCTCGCCACGGGCACGATCCCCGCCTTCGGCGACGCCCCCTACCACGTGGGTCTGGTGGTGTGCTCGCGCACCCCGCAGGCCCTCGGCACCACGCAGTTCGAAGAGGTGAGTGTCGCACTCACCTGAGCTCCCCCCACCGAAGGAGAACCATCGCGATGAGCCGCCGCGAACAACCCCGACCGGACACCAGCGGACTGAGCCGCCGCAGTGTCCTGAAGTCCGCCGCCGCACTCGCCGTCGCCGCCTCGGTCACCGCCCCCCGGGTGGCCGACGCGGCGCCGGCCACCTTCACCCACCCCGGCATGCTCCACAACGCCGGAGACATCAACCGCGCCAAGGTGCGGGTCGCCGCCGGCACCGACCCCTGGCTGTCCGGATGGAACAGACTGACCGCCAACTCCCACTCCCAGTCGACCTGGACCAACCGGGCGACCGCCACGATCATCCGCGGCGGCGACGGGCAGAACTACAGCCTGCTCTACAACGACATCGCCGCCGCCTACCAGAACGCCCTGCGCTGGAAGGTCGGCGGCACCGAGGCCAACGCCGTCTGCGCCGCGAACATCCTCAACGCCTGGTCGAGGACGCTGACATCGGTCACCGGAAACGCCGACCGGTTCCTCGCCGCAGGCCTCTACGGCTGGCAGTTCGCCAACGCGTGCGAGCTGATGCGCGACTACGCCGGCTTCGACCTCGCCGCGGCGCAGGCGATGCTCGCAGACGTCTTCTACCCGCTCAACAACAGCTTCCTGACCAACCACAACGACGCCTGCATCACCAACTACTGGGCCAACTGGGACCTGTGCAACATGGCCGCCGTCCTCGCCATCGGCATCCTCAACGAGGACAAGGCCAAGTACGACCAGGCCGTCACGTACTTCAAGTCCGGCGCCGGCAACGGCTCGATCGCGCACGCCGTGCCCTACCTGTACACCGACTCCGACGGCTACGCGCTGGGCCAGTGGCAGGAGTCCGGCCGCGACCAGGGCCACACCGTCCTGGGCATGGGCCAGATGGGCGCGATCTGCGAGATGGCCTGGAACCAGGGCGACGACCTGTACTCGTACGACAGCCGTCGCTTCATGAAGGCCGCCCAGTACGTCGCGAAGTACAACTCTGGCAGCGACGTGCCCTTCACCACCTACACCTGGGGCACCGGGCAGAGCTGCGCCCAGTCGTCCCAGACGGTGATCTCCGCCGCCTCGCGCGGCCAGATCCGCCCGGTGTGGGCGATGCTCCACTTCCACTACAACCGGCGCGTCAACCTCGACGACAAGTACATCTCCGCCATGTACTACAACCTGGTCGCCCCCGAGGGCGGCGGCGGGGACTACGGCTCCGACAGCGGCGGGTACGACCAGCTCGGCTTCGGCACCCTGATGTACGCCAAGTAGCCGCGCGCGGCCACCCGAACGCCGTGGGTGCCGGAATACCGGGAGCGAATGTGGTGCTCTGGTCGTACCGGCGTTGAGGCACGCGCGGCGGGAGGAGCTGGTGGCGGATGACGGCAGACCGGACGGACCTCAAGGACCCCGTGGCCGGCACCCCGTTCGGGGCGGTGCGCGGCAGGTGGGAGAACGCGGTCGCGGTGTTCCGCGGCATCCCCTACGCCGCCCCGCCCTTCGGGGCACACCGGTTCCGTCCGCCCGTGCCGCCCGAACCCTGGGACGGTGTCCGGGACGCGGGCGCCTTCGGGCCGACGGCGCCCAAACCGCCGTACTCGGAGGCGTTCGCGCAGTATCTGTCCGACCCCGTGATCCCCGGCGACGACTGCCTCAACCTCAACGTGTGGACCCCGGAGCCGGGCCACGGCGCCCGGCTCCCGGTCCTGCTCTGGCTGCACGGCGGCGCCCTGACCAGGGGCTCGTCCGCCGTACCCGTGTACGACGGTCATACGTTCGCCCGTGACGGGGTGGTCTTCGTCTCGGTCAACTACCGGCTGGGGATCGAGGGCTACGGCCTGTTCCCCGACACCCCGCACAACCCCGGCCTGCGCGACCAACTCGCCGCCCTGCGCTGGGTCCACGACACCATCGCCGGCTTCGGCGGCGACCCGGACCGCATCACCCTCTGCGGCCAGTCCGCCGGCGCGATCAGCGCCGGCGCCCTGCTCGCCGCACCCCAGGCCCAGGGCCTGATCCGCCGGGCCGTGCTGCAGAGCGGCCCGCCCGAGGCCGCGGAGCGTGACAAGGTCCGGCGCATGGTCCGCCGGATGGCCAACCGCCTGCGGATCCCCGCCACCGCCCAGGCCTTCGCCGAGGTCGACCGCGAACTGCTGCTGCGCACCCAGGCCGAGGTCGGCCGGCTGAGCAGCCCGGTCCTGGGCGGCCCCGCCTTCGGCATCGTCGTCGACGGCGACCTGGTCCCGCGCGACCCCCTGCAGGCCCTTCTCGACGGCGACGCGGCCCACGGCGTCGACCTCCTCATGGGCTGGACCCGCGACGAGTACCGGCTCTGGCTGGTCCCCGGCGGCCTGCTCGACCACGTCGACCGGCTCGGCCCGGTCGCCCTCGCCGGCGCCATGGCCCGCTGCCACGTCGGCCACGAGGTGCCGCGCGGCTACCGCGCCCTGCACCCCGAGGCCGGCCCCGCCGAGACCGTCGGCCAGATGGTCACCGACCACCTGCTCCGCCGCCCGCTGCACCGGCTGGCCGAGGCCCGCCCGGGCTCGTCGTACCTCTACGAGTTCGCCTGGCCCTCCAACCGCCCCCGGCTCGGCGCCTGCCACGCCCTGGAGCTGGGCTTCGTCTTCGACACCGGGGACGGCCCCGACGCGGCCCGGCTGGCCGGCGAGGGCGCCCCGCGGCAGCTGGCCGACGAGATGCACGGCGCCTGGGTCCGCTTCGCCACCACCGGCGACCCCGGCTGGCAGCCCTGGGACGACACCCACCCGGTCCGCGTCCTCGGCGACGGCGAACCCCACACGGTGTCCGGCCCCCGGGACCGCGAGTTCGCCGTCTGGACACCCACCGCTCTGCCGCAGCCCGAACGGACCGCCGAACTGGCCCTGGCCGTACGCCGGCTGCGCCGCTCAATGGCCGCCGTACGCCGCCACTGAGTCCCGTACGACCACATGCGTGCCGAGGAGCAGATGCTCGTCGGCCGACTCTCCGCCGTGCCCGAGCGCGGTCCGCACGGCGAGCCGCCCCAGCTCCTCGTAGGGCACGTGCACGGTGGTGAGGGCCGGATGCAGATCACGGGCGAAGGGGATGTCGTCGTACCCGGCCACCGACACGTCCCCCGGCACCTCGAGTCCCGCCTCGTGCAGGGCGGTCAGCGCACCCGCCGCCACCATGTCGGTGGCGGCGACCACGGCGCTGAACTCCAGCTGCCGGGCGAGCGCCTGCCGCATCAGCCGGTGCCCGGAGTCCCGGGTGAAGTCGCCGTACAGCAGCAGAGCGGGGTCGGATTCCAGACCCCGGGCCCGGTGCGCGGCGAGATAGCCGCGCTCGCGCCCCATCGCCGTCGTGTGGTCCGGCTTCCCGCCGAGGAACAGCACCCGCCGATGGCCCTGTGCGAGCACATGGGCCACCAGGGCATGGGCGCCGCCCTCGTTGTCGTACTCGATGACCGTGACCGGCGCGCCGGGCCCGAGCGGCGGCCGCCCGCACAGCACGAGCCGGGAACCGGCCGAGGCCAGCGAGTCGGCGGTACGGCGGGTCCGCTCCCGGTACTCGGGCGTGTCCGCCGCCCCGCCCACGAGAATCACGGCGGCGGCCCGCTGGGCTCGCATCATCCCGATGAACTCCAGCTCACGCCCGACATCACCGTCGGTGCTGCACACCAGGCTCAGATGCCCGAGCCGGGCCGCCTCCCGCTCCACCCCGTGCGCCATGTGCGCGAACGAGGGCCCGGTGATGTCCTCCAGCACGAAGGCGAGCGTGGGCGTACCGGCCCCGGCCACCGCCTTGGCACGGGCGTCGGCGACGTAGTCCATCTCCCGGACGGCCCGCAGGACGCGCGTACGGGTGGCGGTGCTGACGGGGTAGTCGCCGGCGAGGACCCGGGAGACGGTGGAGGCGGACACACCGGCACGGGCGGCGACATCACGGATGGTGCTCCGCCCGTCTTCCCCGCTTTTCCTGGTCAATTCCCCACCCTCCAGAACCGGCAACCGGTTCCCACGGGGACATTAGTGCCCCTTCGGGGGCGCGGGACAGTATCAATTCGCTCTCACACCACCCGCGAAATCCCGGCGATCGCCTCCGGCCCCACCCGACAGCACCCCCCGATCAACCGAGCCCCCGCATCCCGCCACCCCTCCACCTGCCCGGTGTCGAACAGCGACCGCCCCGTCCACGCCCGGGCCTCCGCGTCCCACACCTCCCCGCTGTTGGGATAGACGACCACCGGCTTCCCGGTGACCCGCGCCGCCACCTCGACCGCCCCGGGCACCTCCTCGGGCGCACAGCAGTTCACGCCCACCGCGATCACCTCGTCCACATCGGCGGCCAGGGCGAACGCCTCCGCCAGCGGCTGCCCCGCCCGAGTCCGCCCACCCGCCACGCTGTAGGACAGCCAGGCCGGCACCCCAAGGCCCCGCACCGCCCGCAGCAGCGCCGCCGCCTCCTCCGCGTCCGGCACGGTCTCCAGCGCGAGCACGTCCGGCCCCGCCCCGGCCAGCACCTCGAGGCGCGGCCGATGAAACCGCTCCAGTTCGTCGGCGCTCAGCCCGTACCGCCCCCGGTACTCGGAGCCGTCCGCGAGCATCGCCCCGTACGGCCCGACCGAGGCGGCCACCCACAGCGGCCGTACGATCCCCTCCACCCGCGCCCGCCGTACCGCGTCCCGCCCCAGCTCCACGCTCAGCGCGAGCAGCCGGGCGGCCTCTTCGTGCGGGATCCCGCGCTTGGCGAAGCCCTCGAAGGTGGCCTGGTAGCTGGCGGTGATCGCGACGTCCGCGCCCGCCCTGAAGTACGCGAGGTGCGCGTCGCGGACCGCGTCGGGCCGGTCGGCCAGCAGCCGTGCCGACCACAGCTCGTCGCTCAGGTCGTGACCGGCGGAGGCCAGCTGGTTGGACATACCGCCGTCGAGTACGACCGTCCCGGTGGTGAGGGCGTCGGCGAGGCTGGGGGAGTTGTCGCTGGTCATGCCTTCGACGCTAGTCGACCCGGTGACGGACGGAGCGAGTGCGTCCACTGCATGAACAGACCGCACTTCACACGGCGACCGGGGTCCTGAGCCCGCGGACTCGCCGTCCGTCACCCCGGCCGGGTCGTACACGCGCAGGCCGGTTCGGGCGGACGCTCCGCCGGGTGCCCGGCCCCCGTGCTGTCCAGGGCTGTGGTCGGCCTTCTGCGGGTGCCGAAGATAGCTTCGATCCACTGCCGTCCCCGGGCGATTCCGCTCCTGTGGTGCGGGCGGCGGGCCGCGGGCCCGCGGGTGTGAGCCGGGCCGAGGTCCTGTTCGGACCAGACGACCTTGCCGCCCGACACCGGCCGGGAGTCCCATCTGCGCGACAGCTGGGCGACCAGGAAGAGACCGCGGCCGTCCTCGTCGGTGGGGTGTGCGCGACGCGGCCGCGGGAGGCAGTCGCTGGTGTCGAACACCTCGCAGGTCAGGGCTTGATGCTGGATCAGTCGCAGACCGATCGGGCCGGTGCTGTGGCGGACGGCGTTGGTGACCAGTTCGCTGACGATCAGCTCCGTGGCGTCCTCAAGGTCGTCCAGGCCCCATTCGGCCAGCTGACGGGCTGCCATGTGGCGGGCGCTGCGGACAGAGCTCCGGTCGGACGGCAGCGTCCAGGAGGCGACCTGGCTCGGGCTGAGGGAGAGGGTGCGAACGAGGAGCAGGGTGACGTCGTCGGACGGTGCCCGGCCCGGGACGTTCTCCATCGCGCGGGTGCAGAGGTCTTCCAGGGAGCGCCGCGGTTGAGCCAGGGCGGTCCCGAGGCGGTGCATTCCCGCGTCGATGTCGTGGTCGCGGGTCTCGATGAGGCCGTCGGTGTAGAGGGCGAGGAGACTTCCCTCGGGCAGTTCCAGCTCCACAGCCTCGAAAGGGACCCCCGACCCGATACCGAGCGGGGTTCCCGCGGGGAGGTCGGGGAAGACGACCCGGCCCCGCGGGTCGACGATCGCGGGCGGGGGGTGCCCGGCCCGTGCCATGGCGCACTTCCGGGTGGCCGGGTCGTAGACGACGTACAGACAGGTGGCGCCCATCACGGCGGTCATCTGGCCCGGGGTGTCGGGTGCTCCCTCGCCCAGTCGCTGGATCGTGTCGTCGAGGCGGGTCAGCAGTTCGTCCGGGGGCAGCTCCATCTCGGCGAGCATGTGTACGGCGGTGCGGAGCCGGCCCATGGCAGCGGTGGCGTTGATGCCGTGGCCGACCACGTCGCCGACGACGAGCGCGACCCGGGCGCCGGACAGTGGGATCACGTCGAACCAGTCGCCCCCGACACCTATGTCGAGGTCGGCGGGCAGATAGCGCGAGGCCGTCTCGACCGCCGTGCTGCCCCTCAGGCGCTGCGGGAGCAGGTTGCGCTGGAGCGCGAGTGCCGTGGCGTGTTCGCGGGCGTACAGGCGAGCACTGTCCAACGACAGTGCGGCGCGAGTGACGAGTTCCTCGGCGAGGAGCAGATCGTTCTCCTGGAACGGCATCGGGTTCGCGGTGCGGATGAACACCGCCACCCCCAGCAGGACCTGCCTCGCCCGAATGGGCACGACCATCAGGGAGTGGATGCCGTTCTCGTGGATCTTCCGCGCCCGTACCGGGTCCTGGTCGATCCAGGTGCCCGGGGCGGTGTCCAGGACCGGCTCCAGATGGGACCTCCCGGTGCGCAGAACCTCGGTGAAGGGTGCGGAGGGCGGCACGGGGACCGGCTCACCGCGACCCCACGGGGATTCCGGGACCCCCTGACGGATCGAGGCCAGACCGGCCCGCCGCAAGACGGGGAGGCGCTCGCCGATCGGGCCGACTCGGACCGGGGGCCCTTCGCCGGACAGGACCGAATGCTCCAGGTCGACGAAGGCGAAGTCGGCGAACAGGGGCACGGCGAGGTCGACCAGTTCCTGGCTGGTCTGCATCGCGTCCAGGGTGCCCCCGAGACGCGTACCGGCCTCGGTGAGAATGGCGAGGCGTTCGTGCGCCCGCCGGCTCTCGGTGACATCGACGCTGATGGCACACACCCCCAGCGCCTGGCCTTCGGCGTCCAGGAGGCAGAAGAACGAAGCCGCGAGGACGCGTTCCTGGCGCGAGGTCGTCGGCACCCACCTCCAGAACTCGTGGACCCTGGTGGTGCCACTGCGGAGTACCTGCCGCAGCACTGCCTCGAGTGCTTCGGCCTCGACACCGGGCAGCGCGTCGGTCACCCGACGCCCGAGCCGTTGGTCGCGGGAGACGCCGTCGTGGCTCTCCATCGTGTCGTTCACCCAGGCGCACCGCAGCTGCGGGTCACTGACGACGATGCCGATCGGCGCGCGGGTGAGGAGCGACTCCCGCACCGATCCGTTCGTCGCCTCCTGGGAGAGCTTGTGGGTGTCGGTCACGGACACGAGCCACCGGACCGCTCCGTCCTGCCCCCACACCATCGACATCCGCAGGCTGACGGTGAGCGTGCGGCCGTCCCGGTGGCGCACCGCCGTAGTGCCCGACCAGCCCTTCTGGGCGCGGCATCGCTCGACGAACGCCGATATCGTCGGCGCTTCCTCGGGGGACGGCAGCACGAGTGCGGCGGACCGGCCCACCACGTCCCCGGCGGGGTGTCCGACGAGCCGCTCGGCGGCCCGCGTCCATCCGAGCACCGTCCCCTGCTCGTCGAGCATCGCGACCGCCGAGTCGGATATCTCGCGCGTGTTCATCTGCTTACCGAGTGTCGCCTCGTGAGTACTGGCCATCGAACTCGTGTCCTTAGATGCGGGAGGTGCCTGTTTGGCGGCTTTTACGCCATATGGGGTGATTGACCGAATGGCGTCCCGATCTGTGACAGCTTCGCTCGTCCGGCGGCGGAGTCGGTCAGGTCGTGGCCGGGTCCGGCCACAGGGCCCGTACCGCTTCGCCCACTCCCTCCACGAGCGTGGGGTCGAGCATGGCGACCTGGAGGATGTAGCCGGGCAGGAGGCAGACCAGCGCACCGGCGATCGACTCGGCGGTCACCTCGGCGGGCAGGGCGCCGCTTTCCTGGTGCTCCCGTACGACCTCCGCGAGGTCGGAGCGCATCTGGGTCAGCAGGGTGCTGAACTGTCCCGCCAGCGTGGGGTTGCGCAGGGCCTCGGACCACGCCAGCACGGCCAGCCTGGCGGTGTCGTGTTCCGCGGACCGGGCCGACACGAGGTCGAGGACATCGGCGACGACCGCCCCCACGGAACCGCTGGGCCGAGTCGTGGCGACGGTGTGGACCAGGGTCAGGACCTCGTCCATGTTCTCTTCGGCGATGGCCAGGATCATCTCGTCCTTGCTCGCGAAGTGCCGGTACACCGCGCCCGCCGAGAGCCCGGACTCGGCGAACAGATCCTGCATCGACGTCGAGTGGAATCCGTCGCGCAGGAAGCAGCGGCGGGCCGCGTCCAGAATCTCGGTACGGCGAGCGTCCATGTACTCCTGGGACACCTTCGGCATGGGGGCACCCCTCTTCAAAGAAAAACGAATGTTCGTCTTGGCTCTCCGGCCGAGAGCCTAGCAGGCCGGATTCCTGGAGAGCGGTCATTCGTTTTCAGGGGGTGAGGCCGTGCGGACCCCGTCGGAGGGAAACGGGTCATGGCGTCGTGTGGCCATCATGGCAGTGGCGCCGCCGCTGGTGATCCCACTGGCGTCGTGGGCACGAGTACGGCAACCCGGGGCGCGGGTCGAGGGCCGCCGGCCGATCCGCGTCGGCGGCCGGCGGCAGGGGCCCGCGGCCGACCGGGTGCCGGTCCCGGGTCATGCCGCGTGTCGCCCGCCGCCCCTCCGCCGCCCCTTCTTCCGGGTGCGCAGGCCCGCCGGGACCATCAGGCCGCCGAGGAGGCCGAGGGCCAGGGCGTACGGCCACCAGCCGAAGGCCTGTGAGGAGTCGGCGGCGGTGCGGGTGGTCACCGTCGGGGGAGCGGTGGACGGGGCACCGGCGCTGTCGGTCCTCGGGGCGGCCTTCACCGGCCGCGGGTCCAGGACCACGTCGTTGCCGTCGCCGCCCCGGTAGGTGATCCGGTGCACCGTGTCGGCCAGCTTGACCTCGGCGCCCTCGCGCAGCCCGTCGAAGGACCCGGTGGTGCGGGCGGTGCCGGTGTGGGCGATCACCGTGATGCGGCCGGCCGGGGACCTGCCCGCGGCGGACATGTCGAGGGCGCCGGCCAGGGTGAGGCGGCCCGTCACCTTCAACGGCTTGTCCCGCAGGACCAGTTCGCCCTGCTTGTGCTGGGTGTAGTCGCCCTGCACCGTCAACCCGCCCGCCACCAGGCTGTCGTTGGTCACCGCGCCCCGCACCGTGCCCTTGCCGGACAGCGCGGTGGCGACCCGCAGGCCGGCCCGGCCCACGTCCAGCCGCGCGGTCGCCGACGTGAGCCGGATCGCCTTGCTGTGCACGAGAGTCGCTCCGGACCGCAGCGCCAGCGTGCCCCTGCTCACGGTCGTCGTTCCCGTGTACGTCACCGCGCTCCCGCTCAGCGTGGTCGTCGCCGTGCCCGACTGGACCAGTGACCCCGCGCCGCCCACGTACTCCAGAGTCACGGGAGCCGACGTGTTGCGGACGTACAGCGTGCCGTCGTTCACGATCCGGCGCTGCTCGGTGCCGGTCAGCAGGGAGCCGTCGCCGCCCTTCGCGCCCGAACCCAGGCGCAGTACCGCGCCCTTCTCGACCGTGGTCGAACCGTCGTAGTCCTGGGCTGCCGCGAAGGTCACGTCGTTGCCGCGCGTCCCCGCGATCACGATGTCCCCGGCGCCGGGCGCGGCCAGCGTGTCGTGGTAGCGGCCGCCGCCGATCGGGGCGCCCAGCGTCACGGGGCCGTCGTAGTCGAAGGTGAGCCGCGATCGACGCCCACTGGCCTCGTGCAGATTGATGTATACGGTGTCCTTCGTTCCCGGCATGAAGATGCGATGGGTGGTGCCGTCGCCCCACCGCACGTCGGCCCCCTCGATGTTGGTGCCCCGCTTGTTCAACTGGTGTGCGATCGACTTCCAGTTCAGGGCCGGGTCGCTGAGCGACGGGTGGGTGTCGCCGCCCCGGTCGCTGTAGCTGTACTGGCCGGTGAGGACCACCTTGCTGCCCGGCCGCGAGTGGACGTTGACGTCACTGCCGTACTCCCGCTGGTAGAAGTCCTGCCGCAGGGTGATGGTCTGGTTCAGCGGGGTGTCGATGATCCAGGAGCCCTGGTTGAGGATCGCGCGGGCGTGGGGGAGCGCCACCGGGTATTCGGGGCGTCCGACGGCCATGCCGGTGCCGTTGTCGATGACCCCGGTGAAGGGGTGGGTGCCGGCCAGGTCGAGGGTGCCCCACATGTTGCGGGGCTGGGTGACCAGGCCCGAGCCGCTGATCGTGCCGATGTTGAAGGTGCGGGTGAGGGACAGGCGCAGGGTGCCGTCGACCCGGACGTTGAGCTGGTTCAGCTGGTAGCCGGGGGTGTTGTACGGGAAGTGGCCGATCAGGCCGGTGCCGCCGCCCGTGCCGTACTGGAGGGTGGTACCGCGCGCGACCGTGATCGCGGGCGGGTCGGGGTGGGTGACCGTCGTGTACGGGTGGTTGCCGCCCTGGGTGCGCACGACCTGCCGTTGCCGGGGCGTCGGCAGCGTGAAGTCGCTGTCCCTGGTGAGGACCAGCGTGCCGCCGCCGCGCACGGTGAGCGTGCCCTCGCCGTGCAGGACGCCGTCGTACGTCGTCGTCCCGGCCGGCACGGTGACGACCGTGTCGCCGGTGAGGGTCACGTCCCGGTCGGCGAGTACGTCGGCGGTGACGTCCCGGGGGCCGGCGGCGGACGCCGGGGGAGCGGAGGCCAGGAGGGCGGCGAGGGCGCCGGCGGCCGCTGCGGTGGTGTGGAGGTGGCTGCGCACGTCATCGGAGACGTGGTGGAAGGCGCCGGATAACAGAAAAACGCGGGCGGGCCGCGATCTGTTGGAAATCGCTTTCCCCCTTGTCTCGTCAGACCCGTTGACCTGTCCGTAACACACCCTTACCTTTTCGGCGATCACAACGTTCGTGATGGCAACCGCCGTTCGTGATCTCGAACCTGAAGGAGCGTGTGTGAGATGAGACGTGCGTACGCGATCCTGCTGTCCCTCTGTCTGGCGGTGATCGGCGCCCTGGCCACCGCGGGCCCGGCCGCGGCCGCCGCCCAGACCGTCACCAACGGCACACAGTTCACCGACACCTCGGGGAACATCGTCCACGCCCACGGCGGCGGGGTCATCAAGGTCGGCTCGTACTACTACTGGTTCGGCGAGGACCGCAACTCCGACAACACCTTCAAGTACGTGGACGCCTACCGCTCCACCGACCTGAAGACCTGGGAGTTCCGCAACCACGTCCTCACCCAGTCCTCCGCCTCCGAACTCGGCACCGCCTACATCGAGCGCCCGAAGGTCATCTACAACGCCGCCACCGGCAAGTTCGTCATGTGGATGCACAAGGAGAACGGCGTCGACTACAGCGAGGCCCGTGCCGCCGTCGCCGTCTCCGACACCGTCGACGGGACCTACACCTACCAGGGCAGCTTCCAGCCGCTCGGCCAGTACATGTCCCGGGACATCACGACGTTCGTCGACACCGACGGCACCGCCTACATGGTCTCGGCCGCCAACGAGAACTACGACCTGCACATCTACAGGCTCACCGCCGACTACACCGCCATCGCGAGCCTGGTCGCCAACCCCTGGGCGGGCGGCCACCGCGAGGCGCCGGCCCTCTTCAAGCGCAACGGCGTGTACTTCATGCTGACCTCGGGCGCCACCGGCTGGAGCGCCAACCAGCAGCAGTACGCCACCGCGACCTCGCTCTCCGGCCCCTGGACGGCGTTCACCAACGTCGGCGACTCCACCGCCTACAACTCCCAGACCGCGTACGTCCTCCCGGTCGCCGGCACGTCCGGCACCTCGTACCTCTACCTGGGCGACCGCTGGGGCAACTCCTTCGGCGGCACCGTCAACGACTCCCGTTACGTCTGGCTGCCGTTGACCTTCCCGACCACCACCACGATGTCGATGTCCTGGTACCCGGAGGTGTCGGTCGACACGACCGCCGGGACGGTCTCCGGCACCGGCGCCACCTACAACACGCTGATCGCCCGGCACAGCGCCAAGTGTGCCGACGTCCCGAACCAGTCCCTCTGGGAGGGCGTCGCGATCAGCCAGTACACCTGCAACAGCGGTACCAACCAGAAGTGGTGGTTCAAGGACCTGGGCACCGGCTACTACGAGCTGATGGGCCGGGGCAGTTCGCTCTGCCTCCAGGAGAACTCCACCGACGTCACCCAGGAGGACTGCACGGGTGCCACGGCCCAGCAGTGGTCGGTCGTCACCTCCGGCTCCTACGTCAACATCAAGGCCCGGACCAGCGGTGAGTGCCTGGACGTGAACGGCGCGTCCACCGCCAACTCGGCCGCCCTCATCACGTACACGTGCAACGGCGGCACGAACCAGCAGTGGACGCGCGGTACCTGATGCCGGATCGGATCAGGCCAGCAGGTCGATCGCGTCGATCGAGGTGCCGGCGCTGAGGAAGGACGTCGTTCCCGAGCCGCTCGCCACGTAGATCTTCAGCGTGTTGTAGGCGCTGGTGTCCGTCAGCCAGGCGGACGCTGGCACGCTGTAGGTGAACGTGTGGTTGTTGCCCCGGTAGGAGCCCACGGTCAGCGACCGGGTGCTCGGCTGGGTGGGCGGCGAGGGGACGGCGGAGGTCCAGGTGTCGTTGACGACGACCTGGGGCCGGCCGTTCGCGTAGGCCGTCGTCACGCCGATCCGCAGGGTGTGCGCTGCGGCGGCCTGGGCGGCCGTCAGCCTGAAGTAGACGATGATCCCGCTGTTGACGTCCTTCCACAGATAGCAGGGGAAGGCCGAGGTCTCCGTGCCGCTGCCGATGACCACGTTCCCGGTCCAGGACGCGGCCCGCACGTCCGACGGATGGGCGTATGTCATCAGGTCGGCGTTCTTGAACCCGCCCGGCGTGCCGTCCCAGTTGTTGATCCGCCAGATCGCGGAGGCGTTGCCGGGGTCGTTGGAGGACGGGACGGTGATGGTGTTGAGGGTGGTCGTGCCGCCCGCGGTCACCGTCACCGACGTGGTGTACACGGCCAGTTCGCCCTTGAAGACGGTCAGCGTGTACGTACCCGGGAGCACGCCCCCGATGGAGAAGTAGCCGTCCGACGCACGCGCCGAACCCCAGTACTGGGCGGCGGAGTTGGCGAGTCCGACGGTATAGGCGTACGCCGTGTTCCGGCCGCTGATCCCGACGCCCGCGACCTTGCCCCGGCCGCTCGCCGCGACGTATCCGGAGATGCCGAGCGAGTCCGCCCACGAGGTGGTGAGGGTGCCCGGGTAGAGGGCGGAGGAGGGCGCGCCGCCGTCCGTGAGGGCGATGACGTACGGGCCCTGGAGGCCGTAACGCTCCGACTCGGTCTGGTTCTCGCCGTAGTACAGGATCTCGTACAGCCCGCCGCCGTCCGCGCTCTGGTGGCGCAGCAGCGAGCGGTAGAACGGGCCGCCGGAGGCCTTCTCGTGGTTGCTGCGCACGATCCACAGGCCGACGCTGCCGGTGGTCCAGCCGATGTAGTCGTAGTCCATCACCCGCAGCTTCGAGTAGTGCTTCGCGCGGGTCTGGCCGTCGGACTTCTCGAAGACGTCCGCGGACTCGATGACGGTGGGCGCGTAGGTGTAGGAGTCCGGCTCGTCGTTGAGGAACAGGCCGGCCTTGACGCGCACGATGTAACGGGTGGCGCTGACCGACGAGTCGGCCTTGTTGGTCCACAGGTAGACGTTGTTCTCGCCGCTGCGGGCCGCGTAGTAGTGCTTCAGCGTGCCGTACGCGACCGAGATCAGGATCGTGGTGCCGGACTGGGCGATGGTCACCGTGGAGGTGCCGAGGCCCGACTCGACGTGGGAGTTCTTGCCGCCGTAGCCCTGGTACTCGGTGCCCTTGTAGACCAGCGAGGTCAGGTCGCCGTTGGTCTTGCTGACCTTGAAGACCAGGCTGGCGCCGGTGTCGACGACGTAGTTGGAGCCGTCGTCGGACCAGCCGAAGCTCGCGGCCGCGGCGGTGGTGGCGAGCGGGCCGGTGAGGGCGGCGGTACCGGCGGCGGCCGCGCTGCCGAGGACGAAGGTACGGCGTCCGAGGGGTCTCCCGTTGACTCCGGACATGGGGGTGCCTCCTTCGGGGGGCGGGGTTGCGGGTGACTGTGAGAGTGGCAGTTGAATCGATTTCGCGAAAGGGCTTTCGCCTTCCCGGGGTTGGCAGTCTTGTGAAATCGGTACAAGGTCTAGAAAGCGCTTGTGAGTGGCGGTACGGTCCCCGCCAGGCCCTGTCACCGTGACGGAGGAGTCCCGAGTGAGACGTTTCAACGGTGTCCGTGCCGCCGTGGCCGCGGCGGTCGTCCTCAGCGCAGCCACCGGCCTGGCGGGCTCCCCGGCCCAGGCCCGGGAACGGCGGCCGCCGTTCTCCCTCGCGGACTGCACCGCCGGCGCCTGCCACTTCGACGTCCCGCCGGGCGACTACGACGTGACGGTCCGGCTCGGCGGCGCGGCCGCGTCCAGCACCAGCATCAGCGGGGAGACCCGGCGCTCGCTGCTCCCCGAGACGCCCGCCGCGGCGGGGCGGCACGTCACCCGCAGCTTCACCGTGAACGTCCGGACGCCGGAGGGCGAGCCGACCGGACCCGACGGAACGCCCGGCCTCGACCTGGCGATCGGCGGCTCGGCACCCGCGCTCGCCGGCATCCGGGTGACCGCCGCCCGGCACGCCCGCCGGCTCTTCCTGGTCGGCGACTCCACCGTCTGCGACCAGCCCGCCAACCCGTACTCCGGCTGGGGCCAGCAGCTCCCGCAGTTCCTGCGCCGGGGCGTCTCGGTCGCCAACTACGCGGACTCCGGGGAAAGTACGGCGACCTACCTCCAGAATCCTCAACTCTGGGGTACCGTCCAGCCGTTGATCGGCCGGGGCGATCTGGTCCTGATCCAGCTGGCGCACAACGACAAGACGACCGACGAGGTGACCTACCGCGCGAATCTGGAGACGCTGGTGGCGGGCGTACGGGAGAAGGGCGGACGGCCGGTACTGGTGACACCGATCGTGCGCCGCTGGTTCAATTCCGACGGCACGCTGAACAACGACATCACGCTTCTGGTCAACGGGCTCGGCGTCAATCATCCTGAGGTGATCCGCTCGGTCGCCGCCGCCGAGGACGTTCCGCTGATCGACCTCACGGCGAAGACCAAGGCGCTCGTGGAGTCCCTCGGCGTGGAGGGCTCCAAGGCGCTGTACCTGTACAACGAGAAGAAGGACAACACGCACACCTCCGCGTACGGAGCCACCGTCTACGCGGGCCTGGTGCGTGACGAACTGCTCGCCCGGCATCTGGTGCCCCGGGGCACCGTGCGGGTGGGATGAGCCCCTGGGGCGTCCCGACCGGAACCGGGGCGCCCCAGGTTCAAACGGCACGAGGTTCGGTACGAGGTTCGGTACGAGGTCCGGCACGCGGTCGGGCATGAGGTCCGGTACGAGCGAGAAAGAGCACCGATGCAGCTGCCTCCCGAGGACCGCGGCCCCAGCCCGCGCACCGGCTACACCCGCGCCCACTGGGAGGCCGCGGCCGACGCCCTGCTCGCCGCCGTCGAGCCGTACGCCACCCCGGACCGTGCCCTCTACCACCTCCCCGGCGACCACCAGAGCTGGTCGGGGCGCCTCTCCGACGGCCTGGAGGGCTACGCCCGCACCCTGCTCCTCGCGGCCTTCCGCCGGGACGAGACCGCGCTCCAGCGGTATGCCGACGGGCTCGCGGCCGGTGTGTCGGGCGTCTGGCCGCGCATCGAGGACCGCGGCCAGCCGCTGGTGGAGGCGGCCTCCGTCGCCCTCGCCCTGCGCCTGACCCGCCCCCTTTTGTGGGACCGCCTCGACGACGGGGTGCAGCAGCGTGCCGCGGCCTGGCTCGCCGACGCGCTGACCGCCGAACCCTGGCCCTGCAACTGGGAGTTGTTCCCGGTGACGGTCGGCGGCTTCCTCGCCGAGGTCGGCCACGAGCCGGAGGCCGCGCACAAGGCGGTCGACCACGGCCTGGCCCGCATCGAGGAGTGGTACGTCGGCGACGGCTGGTACACCGACGGCGACGGCCGCAAGTTCGACTACTACAACGGCTGGGCGATGCACCTCTATCCGGTGCTGCACGCCTGGCTGGCCGGCGACGAGCAGCTGCTCGACCTGTACGGCGGCCGTCTGGAAAGCCATCTCGCCGACTACGCACGGCTGTTCGGCGGCGACGGCGCCCCGATGCACCAGGGCCGCTCGCTGACCTACCGCTTCGCGACCACGGCCCCGCTCTGGCTGGGCGCCCTCACCGGCCGTACGCCCCTGGCCCCCGGGGAGACCCGACGGCTGGCCTCCGGAGCGCTGAAGTACTTCCTGGACCGGGGCGCCCTGGACGCGCGAGGCCTTCTGACCCTCGGCTGGCACGGCCCCGACTCCGCCGTCCTGCAGGGCTATTCGGGCCCAGCCTCCCCGTACTGGGCGAGCAAGGGCTTCCTCGGCCTGCTGCTCCCGCCGGACCACGAGGTGTGGACGGCCCCGGAGGAACCGGGCCCGGCCGAGCGCAGCGACGCGGTCACGCCGATCGCGCCCGCCAACTGGCTCCTGCAGTCCACGAGTTCGGACGGGGTCGTCCGCCTCCACAACCACGGCAGCGAGGACGTCCGCTACGACCCCTACTACACCCGGCTCGGCTACTCGACCGTGACCGAGCCGTCGGCGTCGTACGACAACAGTCTCATCGTCGGCGGCGATCCGAGCCGGACGGACATCGTGCCGCTGGGCGTCGGGCAGGGCTGGGTGGCCTCCCGGCACACGGCCGCCTCGGGGGCCCGCGTGACGAGTGCCGTGCTGGTGCGCGGCGCCGTGGAGGTGCGGGCCTTCCTGGTGGCGGGGGCGGCGCCCGGGACACCGGTACGGGTGACGGGGTGGGCAGCCCGGGAGGGGCTCCGGGCCGAACTGCTGCCCGTCGTAGGCCTCGACGAGGCGCTGACCGGGGTCACGGGGGAGGACCCGACCCTGTTCGTCGCGCTGAGCCGGCTCACCGGGGCGGCGGATGCCGAGCCGTTGGGGAAGACGGTGACGGTACGCGCCGAAGGGGCGGAGGAGCTGACCGTGCTGTGGAGCGGGGGCCCCGGGCTGCGGGTCCGCCGGCAGGGCGACGGAGTGGATGTGGAGCACATCGCGCCGGGCTGAGCCGCGTCGGGCATGATGCGGATCATGGGGTGGCGAGACGAACTGACCGAACTGCTGGGGCGGGCCGGGCTGGAGCTGGTGGCGGACCCGTGTGTCGAGGAGGTGGTGCCGCCGTCGGTGGCGTGGCGGTACGTGATCGCGTGGGAGGCGGAGCCGACCGTGGAGGTCGCGCTCGACCGGCCCGATTCGGTCGCGGAACTCAACGCGCAGTGGCACCGGTTGGCGTCCGAGGCGGGCCTGCTCGACGGGGACGGGGTGTTCCTCGTCAACTTCTCCGGCAATCCGAGCAGGCGCTGGGTACGGGTCCGGCTCACCGACGCCTGGGACCTCGCGGGAGTCTTCGGTGAACGGCCCGGGCAGCCGGAGTTCGTGACGCTCTCCCTGGACGGGGACGCCCTGGTGGGGGCCACGACGGAGGAGTACACGGTCTGGCTGGTCGCCGTCGACCGGATCAGGGAGCGGCAGGAGGCGATCGCGCAGGCCGCCGCCGCGGAGACCGAGGAGGACCGGGCGGCCGCCTGGGAGGGGCTGTTCCGGGGGCCCGGACCCACGGAGAAGCTGCTGGACGCCTGGGCACGCGGTCTCTCGTACAACCGGGCCTTCCCGAAGGACCTTCGGCCGCTGCTGCTGGAGAGATCCCACGTCGCCAGGTACGGCGCCATGCCGGAGGACGTCGTGGACGCGATGCTGGCCCACCCGGACTGGAAGATCCGGTCGCACGCGGCCGAGGTCCAGCTGAACATCACCCCCGAGCAGTGGGTGCGCGTGATCGAGGGCGAGCGGGAGGAGCGGTACCGGTGGGTCCTCACGCTGATAGCCGCCGACCGCCAGGCCGAACTGCCCGAGGGCACCCGCCGCGGGCTCGCCGCGGATCCGTCCGCACGTGTGCGCCGCGAGGCCGTACGCCTCAAGGATCTGCCCACCGCCGTGCTGGTCGCCTTGGCCACCACCGACCCCGACGGTGAGGTGCGGGCGGCGGCCTGCCCGGTCGCCTGGCCGCGTCTCGACGCGGCGGCACGGGCGGCGCTCCTGGCCGACCCCGACGGCACGGTACGCGAGCGGGCCCAGGCGCTGCACCACCGGGACCACCCGATGCCCCGCTCGGTGTACGAGTCCCGGCGCCCGAAGACCGAGGTGCTGGAGAGCTGCCGGCTGGAGCGCGGTCTCGCGGAACACCTGGCACGGCACGGGGAACCGGACGAGCGCAGTTCCCTCGCCAGGAACCCGCGACTGGACCCCGACCTGGTCGCCCTGCTCGCCGAGGACCCCGACGCCCGCGTGCGCTGGGAGGTGTCCATCCGGGGCGACCTCACCGAGGAGCAACGCGAGGCGGTCCTCATCGACTTCCATCCGGAGAGCCGCCACCACGCACTCCCGTGGGTCGTGGCGCTCCATGACGACCACGAGGCCATGCGCCGCCTGGCCGCCTCCAGCCACCCGCTCGTCCGCCGAAGCGTCGCCCACGCCCGGCACCTGCCACCGGACGTCGTCGCCCGCCTCGCCGACGACGAGGACCAGGTCGTACAGCTCTTTCTCGCGGAGTCCTGCGACGACGCGCCCGCCGACATGCTGCTGCGGGTGTGGCAGTGGTGGACCGGCAGCCTGAGCGTCCCCGACCGCCCCCGCGGCCACCCCAACTTCCCCCGCCACGACCTCCTCCGCCACGCGGACGACCCGAGCCCGCGCATGCGCCGACTGGCCCTGGACGACCCGGCGTCGACGCCCGACCTGGTGGAACGGCTCAGCCGCGACCCCAGTGAGGAAGTGCGTTACCGAGCCGCGACCGACCCCCGGCTGTCCGCCGTCGCCGCCGCGCGGCTGCTGGAGGACCCCCACCAAAACATCCGACACGCGGCCACCCGCCACCCTCACCTGCCGGTAAGGCTGCTGACCCGACTGCTGCGGCAGCATGACACCGCCGAGGAGGCCGCCAACAATCCGGCGCTGCCCGTCGAGGTCATGCGCCGGATGGCCGAGGCGCTGGGCGGGGCGGCACCCGTCACGGCGTGAGACGGGCGATCCGCAGCGTCGTCGTGGTCGGGGACGCCCCGGTGAGCGGAGTGCCGTAGGCCGGGGTGGCCGGCGCGTAGGCCCAGGTGAGGGCGGAGTCCTTGAGGACCGCGATGTCACCGGTGATCCGCGCGCTCACCACCTTGTCGGCGCTGACGAACCTGCCGCTCCAGTCGACCAGCCGTAGATGCGTGCCGGTGAAGGTGCCGCTGCAGGTGCCCGCCGAGCACTTGGTGTTCTTCAGCGACTCCCAGGAGAGCAGGAGTTTGTCCTTGCCGTAGGGAGCGAGGTGGACATTGACGTTCTCTACGGTCTTGGCGCTGGTGAGGTACACGGCCTTGCCGGGGCCGGAGTTGCGGTTCTTGAGGAAGGCGACGGCGACCTGGTGGGTGGCGGTCTTCGGGGTGACCGTCCAGCCGCGGCCGCTGCTGTCGTCCGGGTTCTTCTTCGCGGAGGCGGCGCCCCGGGAGGCGAACGCGGGGGTGCAGCCACAACGAGGGCATAGCCCTGCACGCCGCCCAGCACTGCTCGCGCTGGACCACCGGAGCGACGTCCGGGGCGCCGATGCCGGTGGAGACGAACAGGCCCGACCGCCAGTCGTCCGCTCCAACCGCCGCTGAGCTTGGCGCCCTTGGCGCTGACGTACGACAGCTTGTCGCCGTAGTGGCCGTCGGCGAAGCCGCCCGCGCCGTGCACCACGAAGTAGGCGCCGTACTTGGAGCCGTTCCAGGTGAGCTGTCCGTCGAGGGTGGGGGAGGTGTCGTGGGAGGCGGTGCCGGTGAGCTTGGCGGACCAGGTCTTCCTGCCGCCCGTGTAGCGGACGATCGCGGCGGCCGTCTCCTTCCACTTGTTGGTGTCGGAGACCCGGGTGAGCAGCGCGAAGCCGTCGTTGTGGGCGACCAGGCCGCCGACCTCCTTGGCGCCCTTGACGACCGTGTCGGCCCCGGACCGCTTGCCGGCCGTCGTGAGCGGGGTGACATGGACGCCGTCGGCGGCGGGCCAGGCGACCCGGATCGTGCCGTTGGGGGCGACCGCGGTGGCGGTCCGGTTCCACTCCCGGGTGTTGTTGTAACCGGCCGACAGATAGGGGTACTTGGCGCTGAGGCGCACCGCCGTGGACGTGACCTGGAGAGCGGGGGTCGTCGCCGCGCCGGCGGTGGCGTACCAGGCGCCGGCCAGCAGACCGGCGGCCGCGAGGGCCCCGATCGCGGGCTTGCGGAAGGCGTGGACGCGGCGGTGACGTGTGGTGCGCGGTGCGGAAGTCATGCCTCCTGGTCGTCGCCGACGCGGGGAAGGTTGCCGTGTTCCGGCGCGGCCGTCGCGGGCACCGGCGCCGCCCTTCTGATCGGGGTGCCGAAGGCGGCGAGGCCGGTCAGCGTGCAGCAGACACCGGCGACGGCGGCCACGGCGGCGGTGCCGTACCGCTCGGCCGCCCAGGTGAGAAGGGCGGCGCCGGCCGGGGCCAGCGCGTACTGGAGGGTCCAGTGGGCGGAGGTGACCCGGCCCAGCAGGGGCTCCGGGGTGATCTCCTGGCGCAGGGACATGGAACAGGTGCCCGCCACCCCCACGCAGGCCAGGTAGACCGCGCACAGGACGGCCACCACGGGCACCGAACCCACCCGGCCGAGCCCGGCGAAGGCCAGCCCGCACACCGTCATCGACGCGATCCAGGTCGGCCCGAAGCCCAGCCGCCGCCGGAGCCGGGCGACCAGCAGCGCCCCGGTGATCGTGCCGACCGCGCCGATCGCCAGCACCGTGCCCACCGTGCCGTCGTCGTGGCCGAGGTCGTGCTTGAGGTGGTAGATGACCAGGTCGTTGATGCCGAGGCTGAGGAAGCTGAAGACGGCCAGCAGCCCGGTGACCGACCGCAGGACGGGGTGCCGCACCAGGTAGCCGATCCCGGTGCGCAGGTCGCGCCACACGCCCCGCTTCCCGGCCGGCTGGTCGTCCCCGGTGCGCTCCCGGACCCGGACCAGGAACAGGAGGGCGGCCGACACGGCATAGCTCGCCGCGTCCACGGCCACCGCGTCGGCCGGCCCCGTCCAGGCGGCCATCAGACCCGCGCCCAGGGGGCCGAGGACACCGGCCGCCGCCGCGGTGGCGTTGACCCGCCCGTTGGCCTCGGTGAGCCGGGTGACGTCGACGAGCCCGCGTACGACGGTGACGTATCCGACGGCGAAGAGCATGCCGACGGCCTCGCACAGCGGCAGGACCACGTAGAGCAGCCAGAGGTGCGGTCCGGCGAGCCAGACGACCGGGACCAGGCCGTAGAGGACCATACGGACCAGGTCGCAGGCGATGAGCAGCTTCCGCCGGTCGACCCGGTCCACGACCACCCCGGCGAAGACCGCCGCCAGCACCATCGCGACCCCGCCGACGGCGGTGAGCAGGCCCATCCGGGCCACCGACCCGGTCGCCTGGAGGACCAGCAGGGGCAGCGCGACGAGACTGAAGGAGTCACCGAGCACGGACAGCGTCTGGGCGAGCCAGAAGAAGCCGAAGTCCCGCTGTCTCCACAGTGGTTGCCCGGTCGCCGCCTCCTTGGCGCGCGCCGCCCGCTCCGCCCGTCGCGCCTCACGTGTCACGGCTCCCCCTTCCGAGTCCTGGAAACCCTACGCCGCCTGCGTCCCGTTGATAATCGCCTGGACCTCGAAACCTAGGACCTCTAGGATTCAGCCTGGAAAGCCTAGGGAGGTGGCGCATGGCCCGTGCCGGAATCACCGTCGACCGGCTGGTCGCGGCGGCGGCCGAACTCGCGGACGAGGCCGGCTTCGAGCAGGTCACGCTGTCCGCGCTGGCCCGCCGGTTCGGAGTGAAGGACGCGAGTCTCTACTCGCACGTCAGGAGCCTCCAGGACCTGCGGCACCGGATCGCACGGCTCGCGGGCGGCGAGCTGATCGACCGCATCGCCGTCGCCGTGGCCGGACGCTCCGGCAAGGACGCGCTCGCCGCCTACGCCGGCGCCTACCGCGCCTACGCCCTCGCCCACCCCGGCCGTTACGCGGCCACCCAGATCCGGATCGACCCCGCCCTCGTCGACCCGGGCGACCCCGCCATGCGCCGCACCGTCGAGATCACCTACGGCATGCTGCGCGGCTACGGCCTCGCCGAACCCGATCTCACCGACGCCGTACGCCTGTTGCGCGCCACCTTCCACGGCTACTGCGCCCTGGAGGCGGGCGGCGGCTTCAACGCCCCCAGGAACGTCCGCGCGTCCTGGGACCGGGCGATCGACGCCCTGCACATCGCCCTTGAGAACTGGCCCCAGGAGGAGACCGACCGTCATGCCTGAACTCCACTACGACATCACCGGCACCGGACCCGTCCTGCTCCTCCTCCCGGGCGGCGCCGGCCATCCCATGGGCCTGGACCCGCTGATCGGCCACCTGGCACCGCACTTCACCGTCGTGACGTACGACCCGCTCGGCCTCGCCCACGGCCGCCTCGGCGAACCGGTCGCCGACCAGCGGGTGGCGGACTGGAGCGAGGGCGCCCACCGCGTGCTGGAGAAGGTGGCGGGCGAGGACGGGGCGGCGTACGTCCTCGGGACCAGTTCCGGCGGCATCACCGCCCTCGACCTGCTGGCCCGCCACCCCGGGCGGCTGCGGGGCGTGATCGCCCACGAACCGCCGTGCGTCACCCTGCTGCCCGACGGGGAGCGGCTGCGGGCCGAGCTCATCGGGCAGTTGGCGGGCGGCCGCCCGCCCGCCGGCGAACCGACGCCCTTCGGGGTCTTCCTCGACCACGTCCTGCGCCCGTTCACCGCCTACCGGCCGGCGACCGGCCTGCCCTGTCTCACGGTGGCCGCCGGAACCGACTCCCGCGACCAACTCCTCCACCGCACGGCGGAGTTCACTGCCCAGTACACCGGCGGGGCCTTCGCCGAGTTCCCCGGCGGGCACCTGGGCACCGTGCAACACCCGGCCGCCTTCGCGGAGCGGGTCGGGGAGGTGCTGCTCGGCTGACGGCCCCGCCCGCCGGTCAGCCGTTCACCCCCGTGTAGTGGCCCAGCGCCCACCGCCACAGCCGGCGGGACGCCAGGTAGGCGAGCAGACCGAGGAGCGGGGATCCGGCCGCCAGCCAGTAGGGGGCGCCGGTCGAGTGGCCGTGGCCGGTGAGGACCGCCGCCGGGAAGTAGGCGACGAAGGCGAGGGGGAGGCCGTAGGTGAGGAGGCCGCCGACCGCGCGGGGGAGGACGTTCAGGGGGTAGCTGCCGAAGGTGCCGAGGAGTTCCTCCAGCCAGCGGCTCCAGTAGTCGGCGGCCGGGTAGCGCAGCGAGGCGCAGGCCACCACCGTGAAGAGGGCCGCCTCCAGGAGCATCCCGCCCAGGACCGCCGCGACCAGGTAGCCGATGCGGCCCGCCGTCCAGTCCAGGTCGCTGCGGCCGAGCGCGCCCGCCATCAGGCCGGCCGCCACCGTCAGGTCGCCGATCGCGTTGGTGGGGAAGAACTCCAGCTGGACCTGGCGGTAGACGGGCAGCGGGCGCAGGAGATAGGCGTCGATCCTGCCCTCCTGGATGCTCCGGCCCAGACCGTGCACCCGGCCCAGGAGGAGCACGAACAGGCCGTGCGACAGCATGCGGGTCGCCGGGATCAGCAGGACGTCGCTGCTGTCCCAGCCGCCCATCCCGGCGAACCGGGTGAGCAGCACCGTCGCGAACACGATCACCGACACCTGCCAGACCGCGCCGATCGCGATCATCATCAGGAACTCGGTGCGGTATTCCAGCTGGGCGCGGAAGTTGAGGCGCGTGATGCGCCACATGATCCGTACGGCGTTCATCGGCCTCAGCCTCCTTGCGAGATCACACGGCGGGCGGCCCGCCGCCACACGAAACGGGTGAACAGGTAGAGGGCCACGACCCAGGCGGCCTGGACGCCCAGCTGGAAGGGGGCGTCCGACAGCGGGATGCGGCCCACGTACAGCGACAGCGGCACGCTCAGGGTCGCCTGGAAGGGCAGGAGGGAGCTCAGCGTGATGAACCAGTGCGGGAAGTACCACAGCGGCGCGTACACCCCGGACAGCAGGTTCTGCGCGAAGACCAGGATCAGCATCGCGGCGGTGTTCCGCAGCGTCCAGAAGCACAGCTGGTCGATGAGGAGCATGACGTGGTAGAGGACCAACTGGCCCAGGGCGAGGCTGAGTACGAAGACGCCCGCCACCGCCGCCGAACCCGGCGGCTGCACGACTCCGGCCGCCAGGCAGACCACGTACCCGGTCAACGCCCACGTCAGACCGTACAGTTGCTCGCCGATCGCGCGCAGGGCGTGGTAGCGCCGGGGTGACATCGGGCGCAGATACCAGTAGACGATCGTGCCGAAGTGCACATGCTGCATGACCGTGTCGCGGCCCGCGTACTGGTCCAGCTCCCGCAGCCGGGAGGCCAGTACGGCCATCACCGCGTAGGTGACCGCCTGGCCGCGGTCGAGACCCGCGGTCGTACCGGACTGGGCGTACAGGCCACGCCACAGCGAGGCCACCAGCACCACCTGCACGGTCAGCCGCAGCAGGACCCCGGTCATCCGGGGCGGGGTGTACAGCTCGCCGAGCGGGGTGACCCGGGCGGCCCGCCAGCCGTAGGACAGGGCCATCTCAGACCGCCTCGGCCTGCACGTAGGCCGCCCGCATGACGTCCTCCAGGTCGGCCTCGTCCACCGCCACGCCCGTCACCTCGTACCGCTCGATGACCAGCTTCAGCGCCTTGTGGACCGTGGGCGCGGCCGGGCCGTCCGGGCCGAACACCACCTGGGGGCCGTCCCGGCTCACCAGGGTGATGCCCGGCAGTGGGCCGACCGGGGTGTGCGGGTCGGCGAGGGTGGCCCGCACCTGCCAGGTCGAGCCGAAGGTGCGGCGGATCTCGTCCAGGGTGCCGTCGAGCACCAGCCGCCCGTGGTTGACCAGCACCACCCGCTCGGCGAGCCGCTCGACCTCGGTCATGTCGTGCGTGGTCAGCAGCACGGTACGGCCGCGCTCGGCCACCTGGTACCGCAGGAACTCGCGGACCTGCTCCTTCACCACCACGTCCATGCCGATGGTCGGCTCGTCCAGGAACACCACCGGCGGATCGTGCAGCAGGGCCGCCGCCAGGTCGCAGCGCACCCGCTGGCCGAGCGAGAGGTGCCGGACCCGGGTGTCCCAGAACGAGGACAGATCAAGAAGTTGGTCGAACTCCCGCAGCCGGGCCGCGTGTTCGGCCTTCGGTACCTCGTAGATGTCCCGCAGGATCGTGAACGACTCCCGCACCGGCAGGTCCCACCACAGCTGGGTGCGCTGCCCGAACACCGCCCCGATGTTACGGGCGTTGCGCTCCCGCTCCTGGTACGGCACCACGCCGGCGACCCGGGCGTGGCCGGAGCTCGGGGTGAGGATGCCGGTGAGCATCTTGATGGTGGTCGACTTGCCCGCGCCGTTCGGGCCGAGCAGGGCGAGGAGTTCGCCGGGGGCGACGTCGAAGGTGATGTCGGAGACCGCGTGCTTCTCGACGCGTTCGGGGTTGACCAGGGATCGCAGGGCGCCGGAGAAACCCGGGCGCCGGACGGTGGTGTGGAAGGTGCGGGACAGGCCGCGGACCTCGATGCTTCCGGCCACGCTGGGGACCCCCTCGTTCCGTACACGACGTACGGCCGGCCGGTTTCGGGAGGCCGACCGGCCGCGGATACGCAACGACGGTCGCAGAGCGCCGACGAGCCCGGCAATGGATTAAAGGACCCGCGAGTTGGACTAATCGATCACCGGGAGGCGGACGCGGCGCGGCCCGGGCGCACCCCGTTGCGCTGCCCCACCGACCGCAGCGCGCCCTCCAGCGCGAACGTGGCCGCGCCGAGGCACACCGGGTCGGTGGGGATGGGGGAGAGGACGATCTCGGCGGCGGCGAACGGCCGCCCGAGCGCATGCCGCCGGACGGCCTCGCGGACCTCGCCGAGCAGCGGCTCACCGAGCCTGCGGGCGACCCAGCTGCTGAGCACCACCAGTTCGGGGTTGAGCAGGTTGACCAGATTGGCGACACCGGCGCCGATGTACCGGGCCGTGTCGCGTACCACCTGGACCGCGACCGGGTCACCGGCCGCCACACCCCGCGCCAGCGCCTCGATCGTGGCCGTCTGGTCATCGGGGTGCAGCAGCGGGCTGTCCGGGCTCGACTCGCGCAGGTTCAGCATGATGCCGGGCGCGCCGACATAGGTCTCCACACAGCCGTGGTTTCCGCAGTGGCACGGCCGCCCGTCCAGGACGAGCGTGGTGTGCCCCCACTCCCCGGCGCTGTTGCTGACGCCCCGGTGCAGTCCGCCGCCGAGGGCGAGCCCGGCGCCGACCCCGGTGCCGAGGTTCACCACCACCGTGTCCCCGCGCCCGCGCGCCGCCCCGAACCACTGCTCGGCCACCGCGCAGGCGCGCAACGGATTGTCCAGGTGGAGCGGGTAGGCGATGTGTTCGGACAGCAGGTCGAGCAACGGCACGTCGTGCCAGTCCCAGTTGGGCGCGTACTCGGCGATGCCCGTGTCCCGCTCCACCTGCCCGGGCGCGCTCACCCCGACGCCCAGCACCCGCGCGCCCTCCACCCCGGCCTGCGCCACCACCGAGCCGACGGTGGCGGCGACATGGCTCACCACCTGCTCGGGCCGGTGCTCGCCGGGGCGCATGTCCTCCTCGGCGCGGGCCAGTACGTTCAGCGCGAGGTCGAACAGCTCCACATGGACGTACGTCTCCGCGATGTCGACGCCGATCAGCGCGCCCCCCGAGGCGTTGACCGCCACGAGTCCCCGGGGCCGGCCGCCCGCCGAGTCCTCGAAGCCGACCTCCGTGATCATCCGCAGGTCGAGCAGCTCGCCGACGAGCGTGGCGACCGTGGCCAGACTCAGCCCGGTGACGGACGCCAGCTCCTGCCGGGAGGTGGGAGACTCGGCGATGATGTGCCGCAGCACCTCGTAGCGGTTCGCGGTGCGGATGTCACGTGATGTGTGCTTCACACGGCGCAACGCTATGGGCTGCGGCAGGCTTTCGACAAGGTATTAGGAAAAGGGCTTTATTAAGTCCGTGAAATTGGTTTCCGTCACAGAGCCAGCGCATCGTGCACGAAGGGATTGGCGAACTTCCCCTCGGGGTCCAGGCTCCTGGCCAGCGCGCGGAAGTCGTCGAGGCGCGGGTAGCGGCGGCGGAGCACCTCGCCGGGGACGGTGTGCACCTTGCCCCAGTGCGGACGCGGCTCGAAGGGCGCCAGCGCCTCCTCCAGCCGGTGCACGGCGGGCAGTACGGCCGCCAGGTCGTCGACCCAGGTGAAGTGCAGGGCGACGGAGTCCCGGCCGTGGGCGGGGCTGAGCCACTGCGGATCGGCGGCGATCGTCCGCACCTCGCAGGTCAGCAGAACGGGGGCGACCGCCTGCCGGACGGCGTCGACCGCGTGCAGTGCCTCGACGGCCGCCGGCCTCGGCAGCAGGTACTCCGACTGCAGCTCGTCCCCGCTGCTCGGCGTGAACTCCGCCCGGAAGTGCGGCAGCCGCTCGTGCCAGGGCCCCGGCACCCCGAACTGCTCGGTGCAGTTGCCCGCCGGCATGCCCGGCACCGGGTGCATCGCCTCCGTCGCGGGCGCGGCCCAGCCGAAATCCACGGTGGCCCGGTCGGTGCGCCGCTTCACCCACACCTGACGGAAGCCCGGCTCCCGCCAGTCGGTGAACAGGCTCACGCTGTACCCGGCCCCGGACACGGCCGCGAAGTCCAGCCCCGCCAGCGGCAGCTCGACGTACACCGTCTGCGCGACCTCGTAGGCCGGTTCCAGGTCGAGGGTGAGCGCGGTGACGACCCCGAGCGCGCCCAGTGAGGTCACGGCACCCTCGAAGCGGGCGTCGCCGCGTGCGATCGTCGCCGTCGAACCGTCGGCGAGGACCAGTTCCACCTCCCGCACGGGCGCCGCGAGCGACCCGTTGGCCACCCCCGAGCCATGCGTGCCGGTGGCCACCGAACCGGCCACCGAGATGTGCGGCAGCGAGGCCATGTTGGGCAGCGCCAGACCGTACGCGTCGACCGCGCGGGCCAGTTCCGCGTACCGCACCCCGCCCGCGACCCGGACCGTACGGGCCGCCGTGTCCACCTCGATCACCGGCGGCAGCCCGGCGATCGAGACCAGCAGGCCCTGCGGACCAGGGTCGGCGATGCGGTTGAAGGAGTGCCCGCTGCCCAGCACCCGCACCCGCGTACCGCCCGCCACCAGCGACCGGAGCGCTTCGAGCGAGTCCGGGCGGTGGAACTCCTTGGCCGTGTACGTGATGTTGCGCGCCCAGTTGGTGACCGTCTGCGCCGGATCCGTCATCGCTGTCTTCCCATCCCTGTGCTCCCCGCTGCTCGTCCGCCGGAGAGTGCGTGTGCATTGACCCTCTCATTCGCCGAGACCTACGGTAGAGACCGGTTGCTATCCGCGCGTCACCGAGCCGGAAGGTCACTTCCTTGCCCGAGCGTCCCCAGGCAGTGTTCGCCATGACAGCCCAGAACGTGCCGCACATCTTCCCGCCGGAGGTGCTCGCACGACTGCGCGCGTGCGTAGAAATCGATCCCACTCTGGTGGTGGACGACTTCACCGATCCCCGGGCCCGGGAGACGCTCGCCCGCGCCGAGGTCCTCGTCACCGGCTGGGGCTGCCCGACCCTGAACGCGGCGGCCCTGGACGCGGCGCCCGCACTGCGCGCCGTGCTGCACGCGGCCGGCTCGGTCAAGGGCTTCACCACGCCCGAGGTGTGGAAGCGCGGCATCCTGGTCTCCTCGGCGGCCGCCGCCAACGCGCTGCCCGTCGCCGAGTACACCCTCGCGATGATCCTCCTCGCCGGAAAGGACGTCTTCGCCTTCCGCGACCTGCTGCGCACCCGGCGCACCTACCCCTACGGCGGCATCGTCCCCGGCATCGGCAACTTCCACCGCCGGGTGGGCGTCGTCGGCGCCTCCCGCATCGGCCGCCGCCTCATCGAACTCCTGCGCCCCCACGACCTGGTGGTGAGCCTCGCCGACCCCTACGTCGACGAGGCGGAGGCCGCACGGCTCGGCGTCCCGCTGCTGCCCCTTGACGAGCTGCTGCACACCTCGGACATCGTCACCGTGCACGCCCCGCAGACCCCCGAGACCCGCCGTCTCGTCGGCGCCCGCGAACTCGCCCTGATGCCCGACGGATCGGTACTGATCAACACCGCGCGCGGCTCGCTCGTCGACCACGACGCCCTGGTCGAGGAGCTGCGCACCGGCCGCCTGACCGCGATCCTCGACGTCACCGACCCCGAGCCGCTGCCCGCCGGCTCCCCACTCTTCGACCTCCCCAACGCGTACCTCACCCCGCACCTCGCCGGCTCGCAGGGCAACGAGCTGGCCAGGCTCGGGCTCACCGTCGTGACGGAGGCCGAACGGCTGCTGGCCGGCGACGGCCTGCGGTACGCGGTCGACCACTCGGTCCTCGAACGGGCCGCGTGACGGCCGTCTCGTAGGGTGACCTGAACACATGACGAAAGGGAGCCGAGCGGTGGCGAAGCGGACACAGCCGGCGCTGAACGGGGACGCCTCGACGGTACGGGACGTGGCCGCACGGGCCGGGGTCTCCGCGTCGACCGTCTCCCGGGTGCTGGGCGGCACCTACCCGGTGGCCGCCACCACCCGCGCCAAGGTCCTGAAGGCGATGCGCGAGCTGGACTACGTGGTCAACGCGCACGCCCGCGCGCTCGGCGGCGCCACCAACAAGACGGTCGCCTTCGTCGTCGACGACGTCACCGGCCCCTTCTACGCGCACATCGCCCGCGGGGTCGAGGAGCAGGCCTCGGCGGAGGGCCGGCTCTGCATGCTCTGCACCACGCACGGCGACCCGCGGCGCATCCTCGCCGTCGTCGAGACCATGCGGGAGCAGCGGGCGGACGCGGTGATCGTGGTGGGCGGCGCCCTGGAGGACAAGGCGTACCACGACCGGATGACCCACTTCGCGCACGCCCTGGACCGGGCGGGCTCCCGGCTCGTCCTGGTCGGCCGGCCACCGCTCGGCCCCGGCGTCCCGGCCACGGTCGTCGACTACGACAACGAGGGCGGCGCCTTCGCCCTCACCAGCCACCTCCTCTCCGGCGGTCACCGGCGCATCGCCTACCTCGGCCGCGTCCCAGGCCTCTCCACCAGCGCCCAGCGCATCGCCGGCTACACCCGCGCCCATGAACTCCTCGGCCTCACCCCCGACCCCGGCCTGATCACCGACGGTGTCTTCTCCCGCTCCTACGGCTACCAGGCGACCCGCGAACTCCTCACCTCCGGAAGGGAGTTCACGGCGGTCTTCGCCGCCACCGACATGATCGCCGCGGGCGTGATCCAGGCCCTGCGCGAGTCCGGCCGCCGTATCCCCGACGACATCGCGGTCGCCGGGTACGACGACATCCCGGTCGCCCGGGACGTCCACCCGACGCTCACCACGGTCCACGTGCCCCAGGAGGAACTGGGCCGCGCGGCGGTCCGCCTCGCCCTGCACCGCGACGACCTGCCGGACGGGCAGCACCTGGTGCTGGGGACACATGTGGTGCTGCGGGAGTCGACGCGGCGGGCCGGCGGCAGCTGAGGAAGAGTGACGAAACATCACTGACCAGGACGAATCGCACGACCTGAGGGGACCCGGCACGGCCGGCGAACGAGCGGGGGCATACCGTGAGGAGTCGAACGCCTGAGTCGGAAGGAGACACGGGATGGGCAGCCGTACCGCGCTGGTCGAGGATCTGATGGAGAGGTTCCCGCACGTACCGAGGGAAGCCGTCTTCAAGGAGGACCTGCTCCGGGGCGGTGTCGCCTTCGACCCGTCCGCCCTGAGCGACAACGAGAACGGCGAGGTCAAGCCGAAGTCGTACTTCATCTTCTCCTTCGACCACGGCACCCTGCCCGAGCTGGGCGAGGCCGCGCTGCGCCGGCCGCCGGAGGAGATCATCCTCACGGGCGGCCCGTATGACCTGCGCCGGACCGTCGTGTCCGTGCGCGTGAACCCCACCTCGCCGTACCGCGTGGCCGCCGACGAGGAGGGGCTGCTCGGGCTCTACCTCGACGGCAAGCGGATCGCCGACGTCGGGGTGCCGCCGATGCCGGAGTACTACCGGCACAAGCTCGCCAGCGGGAAGTCCGTGATGGAGGTCGCCCCGACCATCCAGTGGGGCTACCTGATCTACCTCACGGTCTTCCGGGTCTGCCAGTACTTCGGCGCCAAGGAGGAGTGCCAGTACTGCGACATCAACCACAACTGGCGACAGCACAAGGCCGCCGGCCGACCGTACACGGGAGTGAAGGACGTCGACGAGGTCCTGGAGGCCCTGGAGATCATCGACCGGTACGACACGGCGAAGACCTCCACCGCCTACACCCTCACCGGCGGCGCCATCACCTCCAAGCTCCAGGGCCGTGACGAGGCCGACTTCTACGGCATGTACGCCAAGGCCATCGAGGAGCACTTCCCGAACCGCTGGATCGGCAAGGTCGTCGCCCAGGCGCTGCCCAAGGACGACGTCCAGCGCTTCAAGGACTACGGCGTGCAGATCTACCACCCCAACTACGAGGTGTGGGACGAGTACCTGTTCAAGATGTACTGCCCGGGCAAGGAGCGCTACGTCGGCCGCGACGAGTGGCACAAGCGGATCCTCGACTCCGCCGACGTCTTCGGCGCGCGCAACGTGATCCCCAACTTCGTGGCCGGTGTGGAGATGGCCGAGCCGTTCGGGTTCAAGACGGTCGACGAGGCGATCGAGTCCACCACCGAGGGCCTGCGCTTCTTCATGTCGCACGGCATCACGCCCCGCTTCACCACCTGGTGCCCCGAGCCGACGACCCCGCTCGGCAAGGCCAATCCGCAGGGCGCCCCGCTGGAGTACCACATCCGCCTGCTCCAGGCCTACCGTCAGACGATGGAGGACTTCGGCCTGTCCTCGCCCCCCGGCTACGGCCCGCCCGGCCCCGGCAACGCCGTCTTCTCCGTCAGCTCCTTCATGGACAGTCTTCCGGCGGAGGAACCTACGAAGGTGTGACCCAAGGTGTACCCCCCGTGGGGGCTCCGGATACAGGAGGGCGTCAGGCGGACCGCCGACGCCCTTCCTGGCGTTCCAGGGGGCGTCGGCCGGGCTCCCCGCGCCTCCCTTCGCGGCGACCGCGCTTGCCTCCCGGGCATCGATATGCGAGAGACTGACGAGGACGCTGAGTCGGAACGCGGTTGCGGTGCGTATAGGAGCTCGGAGTTGTGGGCCACGGCGGACACGAACACGTTCTCCGCCCGGACCGCGACCACGGCCATGCACCCGCATCGGCCGTCAGCGCTCCTTTCGCCCGGTACGGTGACCGCGAGGATCCCGCGCGGTCGGCACACCCGGTGCGGGCGCTCGACGGGTGGGGGCGGGTGGTGGCCGAGGCGCGGTCGGGCAGCTGAGCACGGCGGTTGACATGACGCCGGGGGCCGGTGGTACGGGTGACACGGAGGATCCGTGGCACGACCACCGGTAACCGGTTTTGAATATGCCGCTTGTCAGTTGTGCAGGAGACGTGAAAAGCTCGGGTCCTGCCGCGAGGTTCCCCCCAACTCCATTGCCGATGTGGTGAGTTGACCTCGCTTTCGATGCAGGAGACCCATGCCCGACCTGCCGATCCCCCAGGACGCCGCCGAGGCAGCGCTGTTCTCCGAATGCTGGGACGCAGTGCTCTCCTACGCCGACCTGTGCACGTCCGGCTCTCTGACGGCCAATCAACTGGCCACCGAGGCCTTCGCCCTCGGTATGCGTGAGGCCCGTGACACGGATTTCACCCCCGTCCGCAGTCTCGGACGGCGCGCCGCCCGGCTGCCGATGATCCCGCTGTTGCTCACCGCCGTCCGCACCACTGCCTCCAGTTGGGAGGCCGAAGGTCTGGGCCACAAGCTCGACCCGGACCTCAGGCTGTGGCTCAACTCCGAGAAGGCCGCGCGTTTTACGGGTCCGCCGTTGCAGCGGCCCGTCGCCCTGCGCGGCCTGCGCGACATGCAGGAGGCGGACGCCTCACTGCTGTGGCTGGCCGAGGTGGAGGCGCTGCCGCTGCCCTCGGTGGCACGCCGGCTCGGCATCGACCCGGCCGTCGCCGCCCAGGAACTGGAGCAGGTGCGCGGCCTGTTCCGGGACCGCTGCCATCGCGCGCACCTCGACACGCCGATGGCCGCCGAGTGCCGCAGCTACGCCCGCCTCCTGGACGCGGTCACCCGGTCCGCCGGCGCCGACACGCCCGAGGACCTCTCCCGGCACCTCGCCACCTGTGTGCAGTGCGCCGAGGCCGCAGCCTGTCTGCGGCTGCACGGCGGCGGACTGCCCGCGGCGCTCGCCGGTGGGGTCATCGGCTGGGGCGGCCTCGCCTACCTGGAGCGCCGCCGCCGTGCGGCCGAGGTACGGCTCGGCGCGGGCCGCCCGGGCACCGGCGACCACGACGGCGGCGACCCCAAGGAGGGCACCGGCCGGGGCCGGGTGCTGCGCCACGGGCTGCTCGGCGCGGCGGTCATGATCTCGCTGGTGGCGCTCGGCGTGTCGATGATGCCGATGGGCGGCGGCTCCGGCGACGACACGGCCACCGCCTCGCACGACGACCGCCAGCCGGTCGCCGACCCCACCTCCGCGCCGTCCCCGTCCGCCGACCCTTCCGCGACCCCCACGGCCTCCGCCGCGCCGTCCTCCTCGGCCACCGCGGGCAAGCCGGTCGACAAGAACCCCGACCCGGAGCCCCAGGGCACCTCCAGCGCCACGGCGAGCACCGGCGGCAACTCCACCGCCTCCGCCGCTCCCGCTCCCTCGCCCACGGAACCCGCGGCGGCCACCTGCCAGGTCTCCTACGACCTGGTCAACCAGTGGACCGACGGCTTCCAGGCCACCGTCACCGTCACCACCACCCAGGCCCTGTCCGGCTGGCGGGTCCAGTGGTCCTTCCGGGACGGCCAGAAGGTCACCCAGATGTGGGACGCGAGCGTCAGCCAGAGCGGCGGCCGGGTCACCGCCGACTCCGCCGACTACAACCAGTCGGTCTCCGCGAACGGCACCCTGTCCTTCGGCTTCCTCGGCACCTGGAGCGGCAAGAACTCCTCGCCGTTCGCCTTCACGCTGAACGGCGGCTCCTGCTCGTCGAGTTGAGCCGGACAGGCGGTACGAACCGGCGGCCGGGCGGACCCAAGAGGGCGGGTCCACTCGGCCGCTGACCGTCTGTCAGAAGGTCGTGTCGGACAGGCATGTCAGACACGCACGTCAGACACCCCTGCCAGACCCCATGTCAGACCCGGTGTCAGACCCGGTGTCAGCACTGCGACTTGTAGAAGTACTTGCTGACCGACGGGTCGTTCATGTTGTCCTTCGTGATCGCCACCATGTTGGTGCCGATCGTCTTGCTCACCGATTTGCCCTCGAAGGCGTCGGCGAGCTGGTCCACCGCCTGCCGGCCGATCGCCGCCGGGTCCTGGGCGACCAGCACCTGGAGGGTGCCCGCCTTCAGCGCGGCGACCTCGTCGGGCTCGGCGTCGAACGCGGCCACCTTCACCTTGCCCTGCTTGCCGGCCTGCTTTAGCCCGGTGGCGATGCCCGTACCGGTGTTGGTGTTGCCCGCGAACGCACCGCCCAGGTCCGGGTGGGCGGCGAGCGTCGACTGGATCTGGGAGGCCGCGGTGGCCGGCAGGTCGTTGTCGTAGAGCGTCGGCAGCACCTTGATATTCGGGTACTTGCCCATCTCCTCGGTGAAGCCCTTGATCCGGGCGTCCGTCGTCGACACACCGGGTTTGACGCTGATGACGATGACCGAGCCCTTCTCGTTCATCAGCTTGGCCAGCGCGTCGGCGGCGACCCGGCCGCCCTTCTCGTTGTCCGACGAGATCCGGGTGATCCCGACGGAGTCGTCGCTCACCGTCGTGTCCACCAGCGCCACCTTGGTGCCCGCCGACTGGATCTGCTTGAGCGACGGGGTCAGCGCGCTGGTGTCCACCGGTGAGATCAGCAGCCCGTCGGGCCGGGCCGCAGCCACCGAGTCGAGGAGCGGGCGCTGCACCGACACGTCCCACTGCGCGGAACCGTCGGCCGTGAAGTCCATCCCCTTGGCCTTGGCCTCCTGCTGCGCGGCACAGGTCATGGTGATGTAGAAGGGGTCGCTCTTCACCCCCGTGATCAGCCGGACCTTCTTGCCCTTGGCGCCGCCCGAACTCCCCGAGCCGCCACCGTCGTCCGACGAACCGCATGCCGAGGCCGCGCCGAGGGCCAGCACCGTGCCCACCGCGACCAGCAACCCGCGCCTGCTGCGAATGCTCCCCATCACAGAGTTCTCCTTGTCCTACGCGAACGAGTTGTCCTGCGCGATCGAGTTGTCCTGTGCGATTCCGTGCCCCGCGATGCGGTCATGCCTGACGGCGTCATGCGCGTTCCCGGGTCTTCCTGCGCATCTGGTCGATGTAGACGGCCACGACCAGTACCACGCCCACCGCCACGTCCTGCCAGTACTGCTGGACGCCGATCACGATCAGCCCGGTGGTCAGCACCGCCGGAATGAACACACCGATCACCGTGCCCAGCACCGAACCCCGCCCACCGAACAGGCTGGTACCGCCCAGGACCACCGCGGTGATCACCTTGAGGTTGTCGGTGGAGTGCCCGGCGATCGACGTCGTGCCGTACGAGGCCAGCCACATCACCGCGCCCAGTCCGGCCAGCAGCCCCATCAGGCCGTACACCTTCACCAGATGCCGGCCCACCGGAATACCCGCCCGCCGTACCGCGGTCGGATTCGACCCGATGGCGAGGGTGTGGTCGCCGAACCGGGTGGCGGCCAGCACCGCGCCGAAGATCGCGGTCACCACGGCGGCCAGGATCACCATCCACGGGATGCCGAGCAGCTTGCCGAAGCCGAGGCTGTTCTGCAGATGCGTGGAGGCCGCGCCGGCCGGGTCCTGGCCGCCGGTGGCGAGTTCGGCGATCCCCAGCGCCGCGCCGAGCCCGCCCAGCGTCACGATCAGCGGCGGCACCTTGCCGCTGGCCACCACCACGCCCTGCAGCGCGCCCCAGGCCGTGCCCACGGCCAGCGCGATCACGACGCAGATCGCGACCGTGCCCCAGCCCGACGCCGGGCCGCCGTGATGGAGGTTGTACTCGCCCGCCGCCACCGCGGCCAGCACCAGCACCGACCCGATCGACAGGTCGATGCCCGCCGTGATGATCACGAACGTCATGCCGACGCCGAGCACCAGGTAGATGGCCGCGTTCACGGCGATCTGGGTGATGTCGTACGTGGTGAAGAACTTGCCCGGCGCCGCGATGGTGAAGAACACCACCAGCGCCAGGAGGATCACAAAGGTCCACAGTTCGTTGAGCGTTGCCGCGCGCCGGAGCCAGTCCGGCACCCCGGCACGGCTGCCGACGGCCACGGGGGCCTTCTCGCTCTCGGCCGTCATCGTGCGCCCTCCGCTTCCTTGCCCCCGTCCGGGCCGTCCAGCGACCCGGTCATCGCCCCGACGAGCTCCTCGATCGTGGTGTCCGCCGCGGTGTACGACGCGACGCGCCGGCCCAGCCGCAGCACCTCCACCCGGTCCGCGACCGACAGCACCTCGGGCATGTTGTGACTGATCAGAACCACGCAGATGCCCCGGTCGGCGACCCTGCGGACGGTCTCCAGGACCCGGGCGCGCTGGACCACCCCCAGGGCGGCGGTCGGCTCGTCCATGAAGATGACCTTGTTGGCGAAGGCGACCGCCCGAGCCACCGCGACGGACTGCCGCTGCCCGCCGGACAACGTTGTCACAGCAGCCGTCACATCCTTCAGTTCCACGCCGAGTTCGGCGAAGGCCTTGACCGCCTCCCGGCGCATCGCGGGCCGGTCGAGGACGCCGACCCGCCCGAGCAGGCCGCCGCGTACGATCTCCCGGCCGAGATAGAGGTTGGCCGCCGCGTCGAGATCCGGTGCGAGCGACAGATCCTGGTACACGGTCTCCACGCCCTGCCGCTGTGCGTCCATCGGCCCGGAGAACCGCACCGGCGCTCCGTCCAGGCGGACTTCGCCGGCGTCGGGGGAGAGGACGCCCGACAGGACGTTCACCAGAGTGGACTTGCCGGCGCCGTTGTCGCCGATGAGGGCGACGACCTCGCCGGGGTATGCCGTGAAATCGGCGCCCTGGAGCGCCTGGACGTGGCCGAAACGCTTGACCACGCCATGTGCGGTGAGCAGTGGTTCCCTTGCAGAGGCCATGTTGTGCCTTCTGGTTGGTATCGTTAACAGCTTGGCTGATTCTTGGGGCGCTCGCAGCGGGGTGTCAAGGGTGGTGCAGCCGTTCCCGGACCGTGTGGTCGGGCTCCCCAACTCCTCGTACTTGCACGTCTGTTGATATGCCGTCGAGTTGGTAACGTTAACGAGTCGACGCTCAAACGTGACGCAGGTGGAGGACGTGGCGTGGCAGCCACCCGGCCGACCATGAAGGACGTTGCCGCGGAAGCGGGCGTCAGCGCGATGACGGTGTCCCGGGTCGTCAACGGCGATGCGGCCGTCGCCCCGCGGACCGCGGCGCGGGTGGAGGCCGCGGTCCGCAAACTGGGCTACCAACGCGACGACGTGGCACGCCAGTTGCGCCGCGCCCACGAACTGAGCCAGACCATAGGGCTGTTGGTCGACGATGTCGCCGACCCCTTCATGGCCGCCGTCGCCTCCGCGGCCGAGGACGTCGCCCGGCAGCGCGGCAGCGTCATGCTCATCGGCTCCAGCCGCGCCGACCCGCGCCGGGAACGCGAGGTGATCGCCGCGTTCACCGCCCGCCGCGTCGACGGCCTGATGCTCACCCCGGCCGCCGGCAGCCACCGCTTCCTGCGCCCGGCCCAGGCACAGGGGACGAAGATCGTCTGCGTGGACCGGGCGGCACCCGGGCTGAACGTGGACGCCGTGGTGGTCGACAACTTCGGCGCGGTGCGGGAGGCGGTGGGCCGGCTGGTGGCACACGGCCACCGCAGGATCGGGTACATCGGCGAAACACCGCGGATCTGGACGTTCGGCGAACGCCGGCGGGGCTACCTGGCCGCGCTCGCGGCGGCCGGTGTCGCCGCCGACCCGGCGCTGATCGGCGACGGCCTGCGGCCGGGCCCGGAGGCGGCCAGGGCCGTCAACGCGATGCTGGCACTGCCCGACCCGCCCACCGCCCTGCTGGCCGGCAACGAGATCCTCGCCTTCAGCGCCCTCACCGTCCTCCCCGCCGGCCTCGCGTTCATCGCCTTCGACGACTTCGCACTCGCCGACCGGCTGACCCCGCCCGTCACCGTGATCGCCCAGGACCCGGTGGCACTCGCGACCAGCGCGGCACACCTGCTGTTCGCCCGGATCCACGGCGACGTCTCTCCACCGCGCACGGTGGTCATGCCGACCCGGCTGATCCAGCGGGGGTCGGGGGAGCTGCCGGGACCGTTCGCCACCTAGGGCCTGTCCGGCGGCCGGGCGGAATCCGGTGGCGGCGGGGCGGGCGGACCGCGTCCGGAGAGCCGCTGCCCGCCGGGTGAACGGCGAGCCGCGCGCCGGGGTCTCTCGTCACGGCGTTCGTCAGGCCGCTGCTCTCACACCCGGTCCGGAGCCCGGGCCGCCCTGGGCCGGTCGAGCCGGCGTGCCGTCGTCCACCGGGTCAGCATCACCAGCGCCGTGCCCAACGCCAGCCCCATGGTGGGCAGTACGGGAAGCCGGCCGTCGGGCGCGAAGCCCCGCACGGCAAAGCGGCCCAGAGCGGCGATGTCCACGGCCAGGCCGAGCCACAGCGGCCAGGCACGCTGCAGGCCGGCGGCCGGAGCGGTCCGTTCGTACAGCACGGCCAGCCCGCGTTCCAGGGGCCGGAGCGCGGACACGACGCCGGTCAGGACGAGGCCGAGCACCAGCAGCCACGGGATCCGCAGCCCCCACCACGCGGCGGACCCGAGGACCGGCTCGGGCGCGAGGCCGGTCAGGTAGAACACGGCGGCGACGACCAGCACCGGCAGCATGTGCCACAGATACAGGGTCATGCTGGCCGCCCCCACCGGGCGGACCACACGCCACACCCGCTCGCGGTCCAGCAGCCGCCGCACCGCAGGCGCGGCGAGGAGGCACAGCCCGACCTGGGCCACCACCCACGCCAGCATCGCGGCCGACGGCGGATCGGTGTTGCTGGGGTCCTGCCCGGTCACCAGGATCAGGCTGACCGGGAACGGCCCGAGGGCCACGAGCGCGGCAAAGGCCACCCCGCCGCCCGCCGCCATCACGACCGGCACGAGCCGGCGCCCGGTCAGCAGACCGTCCCGCCAGCAGAAGCCCAGCTGATAGGCGACACCCCACACGAGCACGTAGTCGAGCAGCCCCACATACGGCGCGTGCACCGTCACCACGAGCACGTCGGCTACCAGGCCAACCGCCCCCATCACCGGCGGGACGAGGAGCCCCCAGCGCCGGTGTGCCGCGTACATCAGCGGCGTCAGGGCGCTGAGCAGCAGATACACCGGCAGGAACCAGAATTGCATGGCCATCGCCCATCCCACCAGCGACAGCGTGCCCGCGTCCACGCCGGCCGTCGAACAGACACCCACGGCGAGCAGCACCAGACCGCTGTAGAGGCCCGTCGGCAGCAGCAGCCGCAGCGCCCGCCGCCCCAGCCACCCGGCGGCCGTCCCGCCCGCCGCCTGGGCACGCGGCCAGGAACCGCCCGCGGCATGGCCCCCGGCCAGGAAGAACAGCGGCATGATCTGGAACGCGAGCGTCAGCCACTGGGTCCAGGGAACGGTCGCCAACAGCTCCGGGGCGGTGATCTGTCCACCGGGCTCCCGGACCAGGGCTGTGATCAGCCAGTGGCCGAGGACCACCAGCACGATGGCCCACGCGCGCAGGAAGTCGACGTAGCGGTCTCTGCTCATGGGCCGTCATGCTGCCGCAGCCCCGGCGCCGTCGTGCCGGGAAGCCCATGCCGCAATCATTCCGTGCCCGGTACGACACCGTCCCCTGCACCGGCGACCGGGTCGCCGTGGAATCCGGCGGCAACCCTCGCCGTCGAGGCCGACCTCGGCACTGGCCCTACGCCGTGCCCCTAGGTGGCTGAGGTGCGGCGGCCGCCTCGGCGCCCGGAGTCGCGGCCGCCGGTGCCGGCAGCGCCGCCTGTGGCTCCGCCGGCCGCCGCTCGTCGGCGGGAACCGCGGGAGTCCTTGCCGGAGGCAGCGCCGGTCGCCGCCCCGGCCGCGGCCCGGCGGTCGGAACCGCGGCTGCCCGCGGCAACGGCACCACCCGTGGCCCCGGCGGTTCCCGCCCGGCGGACAGCACCGCGCCCACCGGTTCCGGAAGTGCCACCAGCCGGTGCCGCCCCGGCCGCGGCCCGGCGGTCCGAGCCCCGGCCGCCCGTCCCGGTGGCGGCACCCGTCGCCGCTCCGGGCTCGCCGCCGTTCCGGCGGCGGCCGGACCGCCTGCCGCGCCCGGTGCCGGCCTTCCGGTCCGGGCGGGATGCCGTCGGTGTCGCCGGCTGCGGGACCTCGATGACGACGGGCACGCCGGAAGGCTCGCGGGCTCGGGTGATGGTGACCAGCTCCGCGTCGCTGGACGTGATGCGGGCCGTCCGGGGGCGGATGCCCGCATCCGACATGAGCCGGGTGACGTCCCGTTTCTGGTCGGGCAGGACCAGTGTGACGACGCTGCCGGAGTCGCCGGCGCGGGCCGTGCGGCCGCCCCGGTGGAGGTAGTCCTTGTGGTCGGCGGGGGGATCGACGTTCACGACGAGGTCGAGGTCCTCGACATGTATGCCCCGGGCCGCGACGTTCGTCGCCACCAGCGCGGTGACCTGGCCGTTCTTGAACTGTTCCAGCGTCCGGTTCCGCTGCGGCTGGGAGCGGCCGCCGTGCAGTGCCGCCGCTCGGACGCCGACGGCCAGGAGCTGCTTGGCGAGCCGGTCGGCGGACCTCTTGCTGTCGAGGAAGAGGATGACCCGGCCGTCACGGGCGGCGATGCGCGTGGTGACGGCCTTCTTGTCGGTCTCGTCCTGGACGTGGAGCACGTGGTGCTCCATGGTGGTCACCGCCCCCGCGGACGGGTCCACGGAGTGCACCACGGGGTCGGTCAGGAACCGCTGCACCAGGCGGTCGATGTTGCGGTCCAGGGTGGCCGAGAAGAGCAAGCGCTGTCCGTCGGGCCGCGCTTGCTGGATCAGCTTGGTGATCTGCGGCAGGAAGCCCATGTCGGTCATCTGGTCGGCTTCGTCCAGCACCGTGATGCGTACGCTGCCGAGCGCACAGTCCCCGCGTTCCACGAGGTCGTTGAGCCTGCCGGGAGTCGCCACGAGTACTTCGGCGCCGCGCCGGAGCACACCGGCCTGCTTGGTGATGGACAGCCCGCCGACCACGGTGGCCAGCCGGAGGTTCACGGCGGTCGCGTAGGGGGTCAGCGCGTCCGTCACCTGCTGGGCGAGTTCGCGGGTGGGTACCAGCACGAGGGCGAGGGGCGCCTTGGGCTCCGCGCGCAGTCCGGCCGTGCGGGCCAGGAGCGCGAGACCGAACGCGAGGGTCTTGCCGGAGCCGGTGCGCCCCCGTCCCAGCAGGTCACGGCCGGCAAGCGAGTTGGGCAGCGTGGCGGCCTGGATGGGGAAAGGGATGGTGAGGCCTTGCGCGGTCAGGGTCTTCAGCAGTCCCGCCGGCATGTCCAGCTCGGCGAAGTCCTCGACTGCGGGAAGTGCGGGTGTCGTGCTTTCCGGCAGCCGGAATTCCCTCGGTGAGGACGCGGGCGGTGTAGGGGACGAAGCGCGCCGGTTCGGTTTCTGGGGCCTGCGGGGCATACAGCTTTCTGCCTTCCTGGAAACAGCACAAACCGGGGTCCGCACCATGTCGGTGCCGACCCCGGTCAGGGGATACGCGTCCGGCGATCAGGCGGGGACGATGTTCTCCGCCTGCGGGCCCTTCTGGCCCTGCGTGACGTCGAAGGAGACCCGCTGGCCCTCCTGGAGCTCACGGAAGCCCTGGGACGCGATGTTCGAGTAGTGGGCGAAGACGTCGGGGCCGCCGCCGTCCTGCTCGATGAAGCCGAAACCCTTTTCGGCGTTGAACCACTTCACGGTTCCCTGTGCCATGACCTTCTCCGTTCCGTAGGCAGAGGCCCCATCCGGAGATGCCGGAAAACAAATAATGCGCCTGCAGGAGATACATTCCCGTCAGGCGCACATAGGCTTATGGGTACCACAACTGCAACGTAAGCAGTCTAGCACGACTCGGCGGCACGTCGACGTGGATCATCGCCGGGAGCCCCGGCGCTTGTCAGAGCTTCCCGCCGATCTCACAGGCCCGGCACGGCGGTCGGCCGCAGGTGCACTGCATGATGGCGTCGAGGACCTGGCGGTCGTGGTAGAGGCACTCGTCCTTGCAGGTGTGGCGCGGGATGAATCCTGCCGGGATCTCGCCGGGCCACGGCTCGTGGCCGTCCCGGCAGCGGACGAACCGCTCGGGGTCGGTGGAGTGCAGTTCGTGCATGCTCGACCGCGCCTCGTCCTCCAGCTCCCGCACCCGCTCCACCAGAGCCTTGAGCTCGGCGGCGATGCCGGAGTACCGGTCGGCGCCGGTCCGTACGTGCGCGGCCCGCAGCGCCATCGCTGCGTTGCCCAAAAACCTGCCGGCATCCTGAAGGTCGGTCACGTGGTGCATCTGAATGCCGGTCACGCCCCGGACCCACACTGCGTCCATGCTCACTGATCCACCTTCCCGGCGTCCGCCTGGTTTTCTTACGAGAGATTACCCGCGGCGCCGGTATCCCTGTATGTGGAAAACAATCTATTTATGGACGCTAAGGGTTTCGCCTGTGCCCGTCCAGTAAACCGTGGGTGAATCGGCTCACAGCCGGATTGGTGGATCTTCTATTCGATCTGCCGCTGATTTCTTGTCCGTCGGACGTCACCCCCGCCCGTGCCGGTCATCCGGCGACCGTGTAGGAGCTCGCTCCCGTCCCGGCGAGCCCACCGCCCTCGACGATCAGGTACTCCGGGCGGATGGGACGGCCGTCGAGCCAGCACTCCAGGATCTCCCGCGCACCGGCCGCGTAGCGTGCCTGCGCCGAGAGGGTCGACCCGGACACGTGCGGCGTCATCGCCTCGTAGGGCATGGTGCGCCAGGGATGGTCGGGCGGTGGCGGCTGCGGGTACCAGACGTCACCGGCGTAACCGGCCAGTTGTCCGCTGTTGAGGGCCCGCACCACGGAATCCCGGTTGACGATGAGCGCCCGTGCGGTGTTGACGATGTACGAACCGCGCTTCATGGCCCCGATCAGTTCGTCGTCGAAGAGGTTCTGTGTCTGTGGATGCAGCGGAGTGTGGATCGAGAGCACGTCGACGGAGGAGGCCAGCGAACGGGCGTCGGGATGCCAGGTCAGCTCCAGCTCCTCCTCGACCTCCTTGTCCAGCCGGTGCACGTCGCAGTAGTGCAGCGTGACGTCGAACGGCTTGAGGCGGCGCAGTACCGCCTGGCCGATGCGGCCGGACCCGAGGACGCCGACGTCCATGCCTTCGAGGTCGTAGGCGCGCGAGACGCTGTCGGCGATGTTCCAGCCCTTCTTGGCGGTCACCCACTCGTGAGCCGGCATGTAGTTGTGCACCAGGGTGAGAATCTGCATCACGGCGTGCTCCGACACGCTGATGCTGTTGCTGAACGTCACCTCGGCCACGGTCATGCCGTGGTCGATGGCGCTCGGCAGGTCGACGTGGTCCGACCCGATCCCCGCGGTGATCGCGAGTCTGAGCCGGGGGGCCGCGGCGATGCGTTCGGCGGTCAGGTAGGCGGGCCAGAACGGCTGCGAGACGACCACGTCGGTGTCGGGAAGCTCGCGGTCCAGGGTGGAGTCCGCCCCTTCCTTGTCGCTCGTGACGACGAGGGTGTGCCCCTGGCCCTCCAGGAACCGGCGCAGCCCCAGTTCTCCTGAGACGCAGCCGAGGAGGTGCCCCGGGGTGAAATCGATGGCCTGCGGGGTCGGCGCGGTCTGACCGCCCGGATAGCCGCTGATGGTGGGGATCTCGTCGCGGGCGTAGTCGGGAGGATAACCGCCCACGGGGTCCGGGTAGAGCACCGCAAGGATTTTCGCCATGGCCGTCCTCCATCGGTGGGGCCATTGCTCCTGTGAACAGGTAGGGCACCGGCAAGCGGGTAACACCGATGATCTTGAATTTTAGTCGAGTGCGCGCCGGCACTGCAATCCCCTGGGATAATGGGGAGGTGTTCCGGTGCACAGGGATGCGGCTATTTCGATGTGGCTTTTGACAGGAGTTCGGGAGCCGTTCCGCGTACGTGTGCGTGGGGGCGTCCTGGCGGCGGTCGCGCTCGGCGGTCTGCTGGGCGGGACGGCCCGTTACGCACTGGTGCTGGCCTTCCCCGCCCCGGGGGCGGCGTTCCCGTGGACGACGTTCGCCGTCAACGTGTCCGGGGCGTTCGTGCTGGCGGTGCTGCTCGTGTATGTGCTCGAGATCTGGCCGCCGACCCGGTACGTGCGGCCGTTCGCCGCCGTCGGCTTCCTCGGCGCCTTCACCACCTTCTCGACCTGGATGGTCGACACCGATCGCCTGCTGGGTCACGGCCACTACGCGGCCGCGGCGTTGAACATTTTCGGGAGCCTCTTCGCCGGCCTGGCCGCCACCGTTCTGGGCCTGGTCATCGGCAGGCTGACAGGCGCCCGGCGCATTCGGCTCGACGCGCGACGCGGGCGCGCCCGCCGGCACGGCTGGTGGGTACGGTGATCACCCTGCTCGCCGTCGCTGCGGCGGCCGCCGTCGGGGCGGTCGCGCGTTACGTACTCGGCCAGTACGTGCAGTACCGCAGCCCGGGCGTGTTCCCGCGCGGCACCTGGCTGATCAACGTGACCGGCTCTTTCGTGCTGGGGCTGCTGGTGGGTCTCGGCGCACGGCACGCACTGCCGGAGCAGGTCGTGGTCATTGCCGGTGTCGGTTTCTGCGGTGCCTATACGACATTCTCCACATTCAGTTACGAGTTGATCCACCTGTGTGAGATAGGGCAGGTCGGCAAAGCCCTGCTGTATGCCGTTTCGAGTATTGCGGTGGGTCTTGCGGCAGCAGCGGCGGCGCTCGCCATCGGGTCGTCATGAGAAGGTCCACGCCCGGTCGTCCGGAACTTGACACCGGGATTTACGAGACGTCTCCTTGAAGGTAGGAAATGCGCTGTGGCGTGCGCCAGTCGGTGTGCATCGCGCGCACTCGGGTCTGGCAGCGTCCACCGGCATCCGGAGGCTGCTGATGGCAACCTATGAATACCTTTGCAGCCGATGCGGGCCCTTCGATGTGAAGTTGGCGATCGGGACGGCACCCAAGGCGTATGGCTGCCCTGTTTGCACAGGCGCTGCCAGACGTGTGTACTCGTCGCCCGGCCTTACGCAGACCTCGCACGCGGTCGCGGCCCTCCATGTCCTGGAGGAGCAGGCGCGTGAGGCCCCGGCAGTGGTCTCCCAATTGCCGCGCCGCAGAAGGTCGCACCCGCACCCGGCGCTCTCGCGGCTGCCGCGTCTCTGAAGGCGGTGGTCGGCAAGGCAGAACGTCTCATGCGGGTTTCGGCATCGGAACACGAAGTCGTTCCCGCAGCGGTGTGCGGAATGCGGAATCACGCAACGCGGGCCGGGAGCCGAGCCGTATCCTCGGCAGCTCCTCGGCGGCCCTGGCGCCACGCGATTCCACTCCCCACGCGGACTTAGGAGGTGTGTCCCCGTGGGAAACGTGGGACTGCTCTTCGTCGGTGCGGTGCTCTTCATGAACGGATTGCTGCTGCTCGGGAAGGTCGATGCCCGAGCGGGAGCGGTGTTCAACCTTTTCATAGGCGCACTGCAGGTACTGACGCCGACTTACCTCATCTTCACCGCCAACGATGACCCCATGAAGATCCTGGCGGCATCCGGCATCTACCTCTTCGGCTTCACCTACCTCTATGTAGGTGTCGGCCTGCTCGCCGGTCTCGACAGCACGGGCGTCGGCTACTACTCGCTGTTCGTGGCAATTGTCGCCCTGGGATACTCGTACGCCAATTTCCGGCTCCTCAAGGACTACCCCTTCGGGGTCATCTGGCTCTACTGGGCCTACCTGTGGTTCCTGTTCTTCCTGCTGCTCGGTCTCAAGAAGGACGACCTCAAGGTCTATACCGGTTGGGTCACGGCGATCGAAGGCTGGGTCACCGGTGTGATTCCCGCCGCGCTGCTGCTCTCCGGCTACTGGAAGCACCCCACCGAGATCGCCATCGCGCTGGCGGTCTTCGGCGTCGTGGCATTCGCGGGGCTGTGGCCGCGCACTCATAGAAAGCCCCGGCCGTCCTCGGCTGCCCCACGGGCCGGAGGCGTGGGCGCGCCGACGTGACCGGATCAGAAACGAGGAGTTCTCATGCCTGAGATTGTCTTCAGTGTGGACCAAAGCAAGTCGATGCGTGACCAGGCCGTGCCCGGCCACAACAGGTGGCACCCGGACATCCCCACCGTCGCCATGGTGAAGCCGGGAGCGGAGTTCCGCATGGAGTGCCGCGACTGGACCGACTGCCAGGTCGGAAACAACGACACCGCCAACGACGTGCGCGACATCGACTTGACCATCCCTCACATGCTCAGCGGCCCGATAGGCGTGGAGGGCGCCGAACCCGGTGACCTGCTCGTCGTCGACATCCTCGACCTCGGTCCCGTGCCGCAGCAGACCGGGGACGCGGCAGGTCAGGGCTGGGGTTACACCGGCATCTTCGCCAAGGCCAACGGCGGAGGCTTCCTGACCGACTACTTCCCGGACGCCTACAAAGCGGTATGGGACTTCCACGGACAGCAGGCGGTCTCCCGCCACCTTCCCGGGATCCGCTTCACCGGGATCACCCACCCCGGGCTGTTCGGAACCGCCCCGTCCACCGAGATGCTCGCCCGCTGGAACGCCCGCGAGCAGGCGCTGATCGACACGGACCCCAACCGGGTTCCGCCGCTGGCCGTACCTCCGGACAGCACCAACGCACTCGCCGGCACGGCCACCGGAGACCTTGCCAAGCGCATCGCGGCGGAAGGCGCACGCACGGTGCCGGCGCGCGAGAACGGAGGCAACCACGACATCAAGAACTTCACCCGCGGATCGAGAGTCTTCTACCCCGTACACGTCAAGGACGCGAAGCTGTCCGGAGGCGACCTGCACTTCAGCCAGGGCGACGGAGAGATCACCTTCTGCGGCGCCATCGAGATGGGCGGGTTCATCGACTTCCACGTCGACCTGATCAAGGGCGGCATGGAGACGTACGGCATCTCCACCAACCCCGTGTTCATTCCGGGCAACGTCGAGCCGAGGTACACGGAGTTCCTCACCTTCATCGGGATCTCCGTCGACCACGACACGGACACGAACTACTACCTGGACGCGACGCTGGCCTACCGCCGGGCCTGCCTCAACGCCGTCGAGTACTTCAAGAAGTTCGGCTACAGCGGAGAGCAGGCCTACCTGCTGCTCGGCTCCTCCCCGATAGAGGGACGTATCAGCGGCATCGTCGACATCCCCAACGCCTGCTGCTCGCTGTACGTACCTACCGCGATGTTCGACTTCGAGGTCCGTCCCAGCGCGGCCGGACCGATGAAGGCCGACCGAGGCGAGTGCGCGGTGGCCACCGCCTGACGGGACGCGGTTAATCGCTGGCGCCGTGCCCGGGGACGAGGCTACGGTTTCCTCGTTCCTGGGCACGGTCGTGTTCCGTTCCCGAGGGACCCGAGGGAACGGCGTTGGTTCGTTGAGGAATCAGGAGGTGAGGACATTGATGACTGTCACGGTGGCGGGTGCTGCCCGCATTCAGGAGTTCATCATCGTTTCCACCCCTGTGGTCTCCGGCTGACACCCACACATCTTCCGCGCGCCGAGCGCGCCGCCGGGGCCACCCTTCGAAGGGTTTCCCTTGTTCCACACTTCGCTCAACACCTCCGCCACTACTGACGGCCGGCACGCCCTCGCTTCCTACGGGTGGGACGAAGGCTGGACCGCCGAGTTCGCTCCGCACGCCGAGCAGGGTCTGCTGCCCGGCCGTGTTGTGCGGGTCGACCGTGGGCAGTGCGATGTCATCACGTCGGCAGGCGTCATTCGTGCCGATACCGAGTTCGTCGTACCCCGTGACCCGATGAAGGTGGTGTGCACGGGGGACTGGGTCGCCGTCGACCCTGACGGCAGCGATCCGCGGTACGTGCGGACACTGCTGCCACGCCGTACCGCCTTCGTGCGCTCCACCTCCTCCAAGCGGTCCGAGGGGCAGATCCTCGCGGCCAACGTCGACCACGCGATCATCGCGGTGTCCCTCGCCGTCGAACTCGACCTCGGCCGCGTCGAACGGTTCCTGGCGCTCTCCTGGGAGTCCGGGGCCCAGCCGGTCGTCGTGCTCACCAAGGCCGACCTGGTCCCGGACCCGGTGACGCTCGCGCATCTGGTCCAGGACGTCGAGACGAGCGCGCCCGGCGTGCCGGTCCTCACCGTCAGCGCGATGGCGGGGGACGGCCTGGACGTCCTTGCCAGCCTCGTCCGCTCCGGTACGTCCGTACTGCTCGGCCAGTCCGGCGCGGGCAAGTCCACCCTCGCCAACGCGCTGGTCGGCGAGGACGTCATGGACGTCCGGGCCGCCCGGGACGTCGACGGCAAGGGACGCCACACCACGACCACCCGCAACCTGCTGGCGCTGCCGGGCGGGGGCGTGCTGATCGACACGCCCGGGTTGCGCGGCGTGGGCCTGTTCGACGCCGGGACCGGGGTCGGGCAGGTGTTCTCCGAGATCGAGGAGTTGGCCAAGGGGTGCCGGTTCTCCGACTGCGGGCACGAGAGCGAACCGGGCTGTGCGGTGCGCCTCGCGGTGGAGACCGGGGAGCTGCCCGTGCGCCGGCTGGAGAGCTACCGCAAGCTGATGCGGGAGAACCAGTGGATCGTCGCGAAGACGGACGCACGGCTCCGGTCCGAGATCAAGAAGGACTGGAAGAAGAGGGGGGCGGAGGGAAAGGCGGCGATGGAGGCGAAGCGGGGGCGGTGGCAGTAGCACCACGTCCGTTTTCCGCCAGACCCACCCCTTCCGCATCGCCCACACTTGACGGGTGATGGACGAAGAGACCAGGTACGAGGCGGTGCGCAGCCGGGACGGGCGGTTCGACGGTGCGTTCTTCTTCGCCGTGCGGACCACCGGCATCTACTGCCGTCCCAGCTGCCCCGCCGTCACCCCGAAGCGGCACAACGTCCGCTTCTTCCGCACCGCGGCCGCCGCGCAGGGCTCCGGCTTCCGGGCCTGCCGCCGGTGCCGCCCGGACGCCGTGCCCGGGTCCGCCGAGTGGAACGCCCGCGCCGACGTCGTCGGCCGGGCCATGCGGCTGATCGGCGACGGCATCGTGGACCGGGAAGGCGTAGGCGGCCTCGCCGACCGGCTCGGATACAGCGCCCGCCAGGTGCAGCGGCAGCTCACCGCCGAACTCGGCGCCGGCCCGGTCGCCCTCGCCCGGGCCCAGCGCGCCCACACCGCACGCGTGCTGCTGCAGACCACCGAGCTGCCGATCACGGAGATCGCGTTCGCGAGCGGATTCGCCAGCGTGCGGCAGTTCAACGACACCGTCCGCACCGTGTACGCCACGACCCCGAGCGCACTGCGCGAGGCGGCGCCCGGCGGCCGGGGTGCCCGGCGCGGCTCGCCGGCCGCCGGGATCCCGCTGCGGCTCGCCCACCGCGGCCCCTACCAGGCCGGCCCCGTCTTCGACCTGCTGGAACGCGAGGCCGTACCCGGCGTGGAGGAGGTCACCGGCGCCCCCGGCGCCCGCACCTACCGCCGTACCCTGCGGCTGCCGTACGGCCATGCCGTCATCGCCGTCGAGGAACGGACCGGTGCCACGGCCGGAGCGGGCGGCGGTGCCCATCCCGGCGGCTGGCTCGACGCCCGGCTGCGCCTCACCGACCCACGCGACCTGACCACCGCCGTCCAGCGGCTGCGCCGGCTGTTCGACCTCGACGCCGACCCGTACGCCGTCGACGAGCGGCTCGCCGAGGACCCACGGCTCGCTCCGCTGGTCGCCGCGCGGCCGGGGCTGCGCTCACCCGGCGCCGCGGATCCGGCCGAGGCCGCCGTACGGGCCCTGGCCGGCGCCGCCTGCGCCGAGCGGCTGGTCCAGCGGTACGGCAAGGCGCTGGCGGCGCCCTGCGGCAGCCTCACCCACCTCTTCCCGGAGGCCGCCGTGCTCGCCGAGGCCGAGCCGGACGGCCGCCTCGGCACACTCGCCGCCGCGCTCGCGGACGGCACCGTACGGCTGGACCCGGGCGCCGACCGGGACGACGCGGAGGCGGCTCTGCGGGCCCTGCCCGGACTGGAGCCGGCGGTCGTCGCCGAGATCCGCTTCCGGGCGCTCGGCGACCCCGACGTGGCCGCGCCCGGCCTGGACATACCGGACGACTGGCGGCCCTGGCGGTCGTACGCCGTCCGGCACCTGCTGATGGAAGGAGAGCTGAGGAACTGATGGGTGTCACGTACTGGACGCGGACCGCCTCGCCGGTCGGGGAGTTGCTCCTGACGGCCGATACGGACGGGGCGTTGACGTCCCTGTCCGTCCCCGGGCAGAAGGGCGGCCGGAGCGTCGAGGCGGGGTGGCTCGCGGACGCGGGGCCCTTCCGGGCGGCCGAGGAGCAGCTCGCCGCCTACTTCGCCGGTGAACTGAAGGAGTTCCAGCTGGAGTTGAGCGCGCACGGGACCGAGTTCCGGGAGCGGGTGTGGGGTGCGCTGGACGCCGTTCCGTACGGGGGGACGACGACGTACGGGGAGATCGCCGCGCGGATCGGGGCGTCCCGGATGGCGGTGCGGGCGGTCGGCGGGGCGATCGGGGCCAACCCCTTGCTGATCGTGCGGCCCTGCCATCGGGTGATCGGGGCGGACGGTTCGATGACCGGGTATGCGGGGGGACTTGACCGAAAGGTGCGGCTGCTGACGCTGGAGGGAACGGTGGCGGCGGGCTAGGACAGCGCCCCGTAAGGGGCGCGGGGCTGTGCCGAATCGCGGCTCCGTCGCGGGGCGCGAGCAACCACACACCACCCGCGGTCGGGATGGGGCCCGCAGATCCACGGCGCCGCTCCGTCAGGAACACGCTCCGCCACCCGGGTGGTCCCCCGGTCAAGTTGCCGCCCCGCTCGGCATCCGTATGTCACCTTCCCCTCCAGTGAGCCTCAGGAAGGGCGGGTGTGGATGGGCAAGGTCGGGCGGGTCCTCGGCGCGACGCTGCTGATCGCGATGGGCACGACAGGGCGGGCCGGTGCCGAATCCGGCCCCTCGCTCTGGGCGGGGAGCTGGGAGACCGCGCCTTCCGGCACTGCTCCCGCCGTGCCCGGCGCCGCCTACCGCAATGTCGTTCACCTGAGCGTCGGAGGCAGCGCCGTACGGGTCCGGATCAGCAACCGGCTCGGCAGCGCACCGCTCCGCCTCGGCGCGGTCACCGTCGCGCTGCGCCAGGGCACCGGCGCGGACGCCGTACCCGGGTCGATGCGCGGCGCCACCTTCGGCGGCGCCGGCACCGCGGTCGTACCCGTCGGGCAGGACCTGGTCAGTGATCCCGTGTCCCTCGCCGCCCCGGCCGCCGCCGACCTGCTGGTCACGGTCGAGACCCCGGGCGACTCCGGTCCCGCCACCTATCACCGCGTCGCGCTCCAGACCAGCTACCTCGCCAGGCACGGCGCCGGCCGGGCCGCCGACGAGGACGGGGCCGCGTACAGCGGGACCACCGGGAACTGGTACTACGTCACCGGCGTCGACGTGCGCAGCGTGACCCTCGGCACCGTGGTCGCCTTCGGCGACTCCCTCACCGACGGCAACGGCTCCTCCTTCGGCGCCAACCACCGCTGGCCCGACCGCCTCGCGGAACGGCTGCGCCCCTTCCGGATCGGCGTCCTCAACGCCGGGATCTCCGGGAACCGGCTGCTGCTCGACAGCACCGGGGGACCGGACGCCCTGACCCGGCTGGACGCCGACGCGCTCACCCGGGCGGGTGTCCGGACCCTGGTCGTCCTCGAAGGCATCAACGACATCAAGGGCACCCCGGAGGCCACCGACCCCGGTGACTTCGTGCGCGCGTACCGGACGATCGTGGCCCGCGCCCACGCACGCGGGATCCGGGTCGTGGGCGCGACGCTCACGCCGTACGCGGGGTTCAGCGGCTACACCGAGGCCCGGGAGGCCGTACGGCAGCGGGTCAACGCGCTGATCCGCACCCGGCACGTCTTCGACGCGTACGCCGACTTCGACGCCGTCGTCCGCGACCCGGAGCAGCCGACCCGGATCCGGCCCGCCTACGACCCCGGCGACCACCTGCACTTCAACGACGCCGGGATGCGCGCCCTGGCCGCCACCGTCCGGCTCGTCGACCTGCTCTGAGCCCTCAGCCGCCCCAGACCACCGCCACCAGCCAGCCCGCCGTGATCAGCAGGCAGGCGAACAGCTCGGCCAGCACGCTGGAGCCGCCCGCGTCCATCGTCGTGCGCAGCGCGGCCAGTGCCTCCGCGCGGCGGCCGAGGCGGAGGCGTTCGTGCAGGTAGATCCCGGCCATGAAACCGGGGATCGCGCCCACCACGGGGAGCAGCACGAAGCCGAGGACGGCGCCGGTACCGGCGTACACGCCCATGCGGGCGGTGGCGCCGCTCGCCCGCAGCCGGCGCGGCGGCAGCGTCCAGCGGACCACCTGGGTGAGCAGGAGGACGAGTGTGGCGCCGACCAGGACCGCCCATGCCACCGGGCGCGGGTCGTACAGCGCCCACCACAGCACCGCGGCCCACACCAGTCACGAGCCCGGCACCCCGGGCACCAGTACTTCGCACAGGCCGAGCACCAGCACCAGGCCGACCAGCAGGAGTTCCCCTGCTCCCATCTGCCCAGAGTGCCGCGCGCGTCAGTCCCGGGCCACCCAGCCCCGCTCGTAGGCGTGCCAGCCCAGTTGCAGCCGGGTCGTCACCCCGGCCAGCTCCATCAGCCGCTTCACCCGGCGCTGCACGGTCCTGAGGCCCAGGTCGAGCTGTTTGGCCACGCTCACGTCGGTCAGCCCGGCCAGCAGCAGGGACAGCACCTCCAGATCGGTGGCGTCGGGGGCGTCCGGCTGTTCCTCGGTCACCCCGGACGTGCCGAGGCGGAGCGGCAGCGCGGTCCGCCACACCGACTCGAACAGTTCGAACAGCAGCTCCAGCAGGCCGCTGGCGTGCACGACCACCGCGGCGGGCTCCGAGGTGTGCGAGGTGAGCGGGACCATCGCGAGGGCGCGGTCCGCCACGACCAGCTTGGTCGGGACCCGGTCCACCACCCGCACCTGTTCGTCCCGGCCCAGCGCCGCCGTCAACTCCGTGATCCCGTGCGGCAGGTCGAGCACCGCGCGCTCCACCACCACCCGGTAGCGCACCCCCCGTCCGGCCGCCTGCTCCTCCGCCTCGTTCTCCATCCCGGAGACCACCATCGGGTTGCCGGTGACCAGCGCGCACACCTCGTCGGCCGCGCCCAGCTGGAGCTGGAGGAACCGCTGGGCGACGGCCGGGGCGCCGGTCACCACCTCCACCAGGTCGTGCACCGCCGGCTCGGCGGCCGCCGCCCGGTACTCCTCGGCCAGCAGCGCCGCCGCCAGCTCCGCCTTCTCCAGCTCGTGCCGCTGCTGGGTGAGCAGCGCGCCCAGTGCCACCCCGGGCGGTGCCGCCACCCAGCGGCCCGGCCGGCCCGAGGACTGGGCGGCGAGGCCGTGCCGCTCCAGCCGGCGCAGCGCGTGCTCGGTGTCCGGCTCGGCCAGCGTCAGGCGCCGCGCCAGATCGGGCACATCGGCGGCGCCCACGGACACCAGCGTCCGGTACGCCGACTCGTCCCTCTCGTCCAGACCGAGCGCTGCCAGCATCGACCCGCGTTCCTCCCTCGCCGTCGGGCACCATGGCGGGAACCGGCCACGGCGCAAACCCGCCGCCGCACATCATCGCCGTACCGGCGGTCACTCTGCCAAGATCACGTCATCGCAGCACCTTCACAGGGGATCCGGATCCGCGATTCACAGCTGGTCGCAAGGAACACCCGTCACAATCTGGCCTCCGGCCGACGCCACCGCGTCCGGCCGTGCGAACGGTGACCCGGGGTCGGGTCACTCAGGTGTCGCCGGGTGGTTCTCCCGTGGGGGGTGGGACCACCCGGCGACTCACACGTGTCATCCGTACCGTCTCTCTCACGCGTGTCGTCGACCCCCTTTCCTCGCACGGGTGTTCAGCGTGTCCCTCGACGCGCCGTTCGACACCGGGGCGTGTGCGGGATTTTCCCGATGCCCCGTTTTCATCCGGCCCGCACGGTGGACAATTAGGGGCATGAGCCAGCCAGGGGGTAGGCCCACCCGTCATGAGGACGACTGGTGGGGGCAGTTGTACGACGACTCCACCGAAGACACCGGCCCCACGGCCGCACCGGATTCCCTGGACGACCGCTTCGCCTCGGTGAAGAACACGGTGGCGGGACGTGGTCGGGGACGGGGACGGCGGGGCGTCGCGGAGGATCCCGGCACCGAGCCGCCCGTCCCACCGGTCCCACCGGGCGCATCGGTTCCACCGACCGCGCCGACCCCATCGACTCCGCCGGTCCCACCGGCCGTGCCGGTGCAGCCGGGCCCGTCCGGGCTCCCGACCGCACCGCTCCCGCCGGCCGCTCGGGTGCCGTCGCCCGCCCCGGCGGCCCCGCCGACCGTGCCGACGCCGCCGACCGTGCCGGGACCGTCGGCGCCGCCGGCCGTGCCCGCGCAACGCGCGCCCGCCGCCCCCGCCGAGGCACCGGGCGAGGAGACCACCACCGCCCGGAGGCCCTGGCCGTGGGACGAGGAGGACCAGGAGTTCCCGGAGGCGGACGACGACGCCTGGGCGGACTCGCACCCCGCCACCCGCGCCGACCTGGCCACGCCCCCGCCGTACGCCGCCCCGGTCTCCTCCGTGGAGTACGTCGGCTCCGGCCCGCCCACCTACGACGCCGAACCCACCGCCCTGCCCGCCGCCGACCCCGACGAACTCGACGACCTGGTCGCCGACACCGTGCTGGACGGCGCCCGCTACGGCACCTGCACCCTGCGGGCCGTCTCCCAGCGCGGCGACTCCGCCCGGTACCGGGGCGAGCCGCGCCGCGACGCCTTGCTCACCGCCCGGTTCGGGGCCGGCGACCAGGCGCTGCTCCTGGTCGCGGTGGCCACCGGCGCCCGGGCCACGCCCGGCGCCCACCGGGCCGCCGCCGAGATCTGCGAGTGGATCGCCCGGGCGGTGGGCCGCAGCCACCAGCGGCTCACCGAGGACATCCAGGCCGCCCGGCGCGGCGACCTCAAGTCCGGGCTGCACCGGCTCACCGACCGCAGCCTCGGCAAACTCCGCGCCAGCGCCGCCGAACAGGGCGTCGCCGCCGAGGAGTACGCGGCCAGCCTGCGCTGCCTGCTCATCCCCGCCCATCCCCAGTGCCGTACCCGGGTCTTCTTCGGGGTCGGGGAGGGCGGGCTGTTCCGGCTCCGGGACGGCGAGTGGCAGGACATCGAACCGCACGTGGACACCGACACCGTCGGCGAGGCCGTGGTCGGCTACGGTTCGCCGCCCGCCGAGACCCCGGAGGGCGACCGGCTCACCATGGACCTCGGCATCCCGACCCCGCCGAGCCCCTACGAACCGGCCCCCGAACCGCCCCGCGACCCCTTCCTCTTCCGGGCCTCGGTAGCCCGCCCGGGTGACGCCCTGGTGATGTGCAGCGGCGGGCTCGCCGACCCGCTGCGCGGCGAGCCCGCCCTCTGCGCCTACCTGGCCCGACGCTGGTCCGGCCGTACCCCGCCGGGCCTCGCCGCGTTCCTCGCGGACGCCCAGGTGCGGGTGAAGGGCTACGCCGACGACCGTACGGCGGCGGTCGTCTGGGAGGCGTGACGCCGGTCCCTGTGCGTGGATGGGAGGTATCCGCCCACAGGGAAGGGGCATCCGTCCGTCATGGCCAAGCAGAACGTCGCCGAGCAGTTCGTCGACATCCTCGTCCGCGCCGGAGTGCGCCGCCTCTACGGCGTCGTCGGCGACAGCCTCAACCCGGTGGTCGACGCCGTCCGCCGCAACTCCGCCATCGACTGGATCCACGTCCGCCACGAGGAGACAGCCGCCTTCGCGGCCGGCGCGGAGGCCCAGGTCACCGGGAAGCTGGCGGCCTGCGCCGGCTCCTGCGGCCCGGGCAACCTGCACCTCATCAACGGCCTGTACGACGCCCACCGTTCGATGGCCCCGGTGCTCGCCCTCGCCTCGCAGATCCCCTCCAGCGAGATCGGCCTGGGCTACTTCCAGGAGACCCACCCCGACCGGCTCTTCCAGGAGTGCAGCCACTACAGCGAGCTGATCTCCAGCCCCAAGCAGATGCCCCGGCTGCTCCAGACCGCCATCCAGCACGCGGTCGGCCGCAGCGGGGTGAGCGTGGTGAGCCTGCCGGGCGACATCGCCGACGAGCCCGCCCCGGACCATCCCGTCGAGAGCGCGCTCGTCACCTCCCGGCCCACCGTCCGCCCCGGGGACGAGGAACTCGACAAGCTGGTCGCGATGATCGACGCGGCGGACAAGGTGACGCTGTTCTGCGGCAGCGGCACGGCCGGCGCCCACCCGGAGGTCATGGAACTCGCCGGGAAGATCAAGTCCCCGGTGGGCCACGCCCTGCGCGGCAAGGAGCACATCCAGTACGACAACCCGTACGACGTCGGCATGAGCGGACTGCTCGGCTACGGCGCCGCCTACGAGGCCACCCACGAGTGCGACCTGCTGATCCTGCTCGGCACCGACTTCCCGTACAACGCCTTCCTCCCCGACGACGTGCAGATCGTCCAGGTCGACGTGCGCCCCGAGGTGCTGGGCCGCCGGTCCCGTCTGGACCTCGCCGTGTGGGGCGATGTACGCGAGACGCTGCGCTGTCTGGTGCCCCGGGTGCGGGCCAAGGAGAACCGGCGGTTCCTCGACCGGATGCTCAAGAAACACGCGGACGCGCTGGAGGGGGTGGTGAGGGCGTACACCCGGAAGGTCGAGAAGCACATCCCGATCCACCCCGAGTACGTGGCCTCCGTACTGGACGAACTCGCCGACGACGACACGGTGTTCACGGTCGACACCGGCATGTGCAACGTCTGGGCCGCCCGGTACATCACGCCCAACGGCCGCCGCCGGGTGATCGGTTCCTTCTCGCACGGCTCGATGGCCAACGCGCTGCCGATGGCGATCGGCGCCCAGTTCACCGACCGGCGGCGGCAGGTCGTGTCGATGTCCGGGGACGGCGGCTTCGCCATGCTGATGGGCGACTTCCTGACGCTCGTGCAGTACGACCTGCCGGTAAAGGTCGTCCTGTTCAACAACTCGGCGCTCAGCATGGTCGAGTTGGAGATGCTGGTCGCGGGCCTGCCCTCCTACGGCACCACCAACGTCAACCCCGACTTCGCCGCCGTCGCCCAGGCCTGCGGTGCCTACGGGGTGCGGGTCGAGAAGCCCCGGCAGCTCGCCGGTGCGCTGAAGGACGCCTTCAAGCACAAGGGTCCGGCCCTGGTCGACGTCGTCACCGACCCCAACGCGCTGTCCATCCCGCCGAAGATCAAGGCCGACATGGTCACCGGCTTCGCGCTCTCCGCGTCCAAGATGGTCCTCGACGGCGGCGTGGGCCGGATGGTCCAGATGGCCCGCACCAATCTGCGCAACGTGCCGAGGCCGTAAGGGGCGTCGTCCGGATCAGCCCTCGACCGGCACCCACTGGCGGACACCGTCCACGAAGCCGTACCAGTACTCCGGCAGGCCCTTGATGGAGCTGGTGCGGAACGGCAGGCCGTGGTCGTCGATCCGGACCGTGCCGGAGCGGCCCTGTGAGGACCAGTCCAGTTCGAGGTACCAGCGGCAGTCGCAGCCCTCGGTGCGCGCGTTGACGCGGAGCACCTCCGGGTCCGTGGACGAGACCCGGTAGGGCAGCCGCATGGTCGAGACGGTCTGCCCGTCCGGGCCCTCGCCGGCCACCGGGCGGGCGAGGGGGCGGTCCTTGTCCAGGTCGACGTCGAAGTAGCGCGGGGTGAGGCCGCCGCCGCAGCCGTCGGCCATGGAGTAGGCGATGCCGGGTGCGGGCGCGGAACGGCCGACGACCCGCACCCGCAGGTCTTCCAGGACGACGGCCGTGGACGAGCGGCCCTGCACCGAGATCTGGACGATCGTGTCGCGGCCGTGCACCGCGTTCTGGGTGGCCGCCCAGGTGCCGGCGTCCTGCGGGACGGGCGGCGGCGGGACCTGCGCCGGCTGCTTGTCGATGACGTAGTCGTGGTCGCAGCCCAGCTCCCAGACCTGGGAACTGGCGGTCCAGGCGAGCGGGACACCGGTCGGGGCGGGGCTGGTGGACGTGCTCGGGGCGGAGGACGAGGGGGTCCTGGTGCCGGCCGGAGTAGAGGACGGCGAGCGGCGGCCGGGCGGGCCGGAGGCGTCCGGTGCCGGGCCGGTGGGTGTGGGGTCGTGGCGCCGGGCGTCGCCGGCGGCGGTCGTGGGGGAGGAACCGGGGGACCGGGCGGCGGTGCCGGCGGGCGGCCGGTCGTCCGAGGGGGCGATCAGGCTGCCCAGCGTCACCAGGAGGACGACGGCCACGGCCGAGCCGACCAGGGTGCGGCGACGGCGGTACCAGGGGCGGGGTGCGGGCGTGGGCCCGGCCACGGGCCCGGGCTGCGGTACCGGGTCCGCTCCGCTCTCGGCCGCGGCTTCCGGCTCCTGGGCACCGGTGTTCTCCGTCGTCCGCGGTCGCTGCCGCGCCGCCACCGCCCGTAACCAGCGCTCGTGGAGTTCGAGCCGTTCCTCCGGGGTCGCCCCGCAGAACGCGGCCAGGCGTTCGACCGGAGCGAAGTCGAGCGGCACCGCCTCGCCCGCGCAGTAGCGATGCAGGGTGGAGGTGTTCATGTTCAGGCGGCGGGCCAGGGAGCCGTAACTCCGGTCCGTACGGTCCTTCAACTGCCGCAGCAGCGCCGCGAACTCCTCGACGTCCTCGCGCACGGGCACCTTCCCCCGGTCGTCCGTATCCCAGGCACTCATATACCTGCACGTCAGCAGGGCTGGGATGGTTCCAGGCCGGCGGAACGGGCGGTTGCCGTTGCGGTTGCCGCGGATGACAGCCGATGCTTCTGGTGTCGCACCGACCAGGGCCGGACCGACCAGCCGGCGCCGTCCGCGGCATCCCACACCCATGCACCGATCCAACGGGGGACCACCCATGCCCAAGCGCACCCGAGCAGGCGCGCTCACCGTACTCGCCGGCGCCGCACTGGCCGTAGGCACCACGCTCGCCGTCCCGGCGGCGGCCGCCCCGAAGGCGCCCGGCTTCCTCGCGGCGGCCGACCTGCCGCCGCACCCCAGCTCGTCCTGGACGGCCGGCAAGGTCACCGCGGGCGTGCCGGAGGCGGTCAAGCAGGACACCTGCCTGGGCATCGCCCTCGGCGGCGGACAGCACACCTGGTACCGGGAGTTCCGGACCGATCTCGACACCAGTGCCCGTCAGGTCAGCGTCGAACTGGCCAGTGTCAGCGCGGCGAAGGGCCGGGTCGCGAAGCTGGACGAGGACATCGTGTCCTGCGCGGACCGGATCGAGATGGAGGACCCGGAGACCCGGGCCGCCTTCCAGGACCACGGCGACCTGCCCGTCGGGGACGGCGCCCATGTCTACGCCCTGCACACCGAGACCTCCTGGGGCGCCAGCGACATCCGGCTGCTGTCGCTCGGCCGGGAGGGGAGCACCGTGACGGTCGTGGACTGGGGGCAGCTGGGCGGCTTCCAGGACGCGCCGGTGAAGGCGTTCAAGAGGACGACCGTCACGGCCGTCAACAAGCTCCACTGACGGACGGGGGCCGTCCTCCCGCTCGGGGGAGGGGAGGACGGCCCCGACAGCCATCAGCCACCTCAGTCATGAGTCATCACCGCAGAAAAGCAGAAACGCAGAAAACGGGGTATCAGAAATGAGCACCAAGACCCGCACCGTCCTCACCGCCGGTGTGCTCGCCGTGGCCCTCGGGGTCGGCGTCACCGCCCAGGCCTCGGCCGGCGCGCCGCGCAGCGTCGGCGGCGATCCGTCCGACGACCTCACCCGGATCGCCGACTTCTACGGCGCCTACATCGACGCCGAGAGCGACCCGGACGGAAGCGGCGACCTGCCGACCGCGCTGCGCGCCTACTACATCGCCCCGACCTACCTGAAGCAGTTGCAGGCCTGGGAGGACCGGGAGCACGCCGACGGGGTGCTGCGGGCACAGAACACCCCGCTCAAGTGGAAGGTCACCGACAACGGCACGGCGAAGAACCGCACCGAGGCCGTCATCACCCTCACCTGGAGCCGCGACACGACCACGAAGCTGTTCGTCGACATGAGCCGCGGCTCCCACAAGATCATTCACATCGGCACCAAGGGCCTCCGGGGCAAGTAGGCGGAAGGTCAGGTTTCGGCCAGGTTCGTCGGTGCCGTGGACCGCGTGAATCAGCTCGGGGGGTTGTGCGAGGGGCTGTTTCACGCCGGGTCCCCGGCACCGTTGGCGCGTACGGGACGGTCCGGGAGGCGACGTACGGGCCGGGGCCGGTTCAGGACATGGCCGAACACCCGGTCGTCATCGGCGTGACATGACTGGCCCGTGCCCGAGCGGGCATGGATCCCCGTGAACGTGTTCGATCAGGAGGGGATCCGGCAACAGCGTGCGGGCGGGGGTCATGAACAGTCAGGCACGAGGGGGCGGTCCCGTGGCCATCGGGGCCTCCTCGGCGCAGACGGCGGGGGAAGAGACCGACACGACGGAACGGGGACACCCGTCACAGCTCAGGCGGCGGCTGGGACGGTCGGATCTGCGGGCGGTGCCCGAGGCTCGCCGGGAGCTGCGGGAACTGCTACGCCACTGGGGGAAACCGGGCCGCTCGGAGATCGCGGAACTGCTCACCAGTGAACTCGTCACCAACGCTCTCGTCCACACCGACCGCGAGGCCGTGCTGACGGCCGTCGTGGGACCCGGCCAACTGCGTGTGGAGGTACGGGACTTCGTGGGCCGTCGGCCGCGCGTGTGCGCCCCGGACTCCGGGGACGGAACCCACGGCCGGGGCCTGGTCCTGGTCGACTCCCTCGCGGACGCGTGGGGCGTCCAGCCGCACGAGGTGGGCAAGTCGGTGTGGTTCGAACTGGACGCGGACGCCGCCTGAAGGCGCCTCCACACAACGGGACGGGGGCGTGACCCTGAAGGTCACGCCCCCGTCCCGAGGTGCCGTCCGGCACTGGATGATCAGCCGAACTGCTGCTCAAGGTCCTTGAGCTTGCGCTCCAGGGAGTCGAGGCGCGGCAGCGCCATTGTGTCGTCCTCCGCGGTCAGGTCGACCGTGATCGGGTCAGACCCTTTGCGGACGGGCTGAAGGGAGGGCCGCTGGCGTACGGGCAGCTGCTCCGGCGCCGATATGGCAGGCTCCGCAGTGGGCTGGGAGGCGCGCTCCACCTGGTGCACCTCGTCCTGCCGGCCGCGTCCGACGAAGCCGCGGTGGCCCCGGCTGATGGCCTTGAGCTGGGCCCGCTCCAGACGGTCCTGCTCGCGGCGGCGGAGCCGGTTCGTCTCCTTCTGCCGCTTGTCCTCGCGCACCTCGTCGACCGCCTCGTCCAGGCTGCGCACGCCCTCCAGCAGCATCAGCGACCACGCCCTGTAGGTCTCGCGGGGGGCACGCAGCCAGCGGACGATACGGATCTGCGGCAGCGGGCGCGGCACCAGGCCCTGCTCACGGAGGGCGGCCTTGCGGGTCTGCTTCAGTGCGCGGTCGAAGAGGACGGCCGCGGACAGCGACATGCCGGCGAAGAACTGGGGAGCGCCCGCGTGGTCGACACCCCTGGGCGCGTGCACCCAGTTGAACCAGGCCGCGGCGCCCGCGAACGTCCACACGAGTATCCGGGAGCCGAGGGCCGCGTCACCGTGGCTCGCCTCGCGCACCGCGAGGACGGAGGAGAACATCGCCGCGCCGTCCAGACCGAACGGCACCAGGTACTCCCAGCCGTCGGAGAGGCCGAGGTTCTGCTGGCCGAAGCCGACCAGGCCGCGGAACGAGAGGGCCGCGGCGACCGCCGCGGAGCAGAACAGGAGTGCGTAGGAGACGGTGCCGTATATGGCTTCCTTGCGCCTGCGGCGCTCCTCGCTGCGCTCCCACGAGTCGTCCTTCGCGTGCTCCCCGCCGGACCGCTTGGAGCGCGCAAGCACCGCCACCGCGACCAGCATGCCCAGGAGCAGTACGGCGCCGGGAAGCAGCCAGTTCAGCGATATGTCGGTCAGTCTCATCTAGGGGTCCCTTGCATTGGGATAGGGCGTATCGCCCGCCATAGTGGCCCAATCCCACTGGCCCTCAGGGGGTTTCGGGGCAAGAGGCCGCCAAGGAAGTGCAAGGGGATGCCCAGGGCAGCGTTCTGCTCGAACTGCCGCGTGAGGGGCGGGAGTTGAGTTCGAGTAAGACTACCCATACGGGTGGTTCCTCGGAAAGTTCCTGCGGCAAGTGAGGAAGTTGTGAATTCCCTGTCGACGCGAGGGTGATCCCACACTCGGTGATCTTAGTGGATCCGGTGGGGTGCTCGATGCCGAGGGGACGCCTGAGGGTGCCTCAGGCGGCCGCGACCGCCGTGAGTTTGGCGATCCGCTCGTCATCGCAGGTCCGCGGGCAGGTGACGCAGGTGTCCTCGGGGCGGAGCGTGTAGTACATGCAGCAGCTCGCCCGGTCCCGGGTCGGCAGCGGCTCGCCCGCCGGGCCGGTCAGCACCCGGAAGGCGGCCGAGCCGACGTACGGCTTGGTGGCGCCCGGCAGCAGCCGGTCGAGTTCGCGCACGGCCCGCTCCTCGTCCCCGAGCATCTCGGCGACGTACCAGAGCCCCTCGACGATCTCGTCGGTCGCCATGCCCCACAGCGCGCGCCCGCGCCGCCGCATCCGCGGCCCGAAGGCGCCGAGGACCGGTTCCAGGTGCTCGGCGACGGCCGCCCGCACCTCGGCCCGCAGCGTCTCCCCGTCGGCGACGACGACCGCGCCGGGCAGCGTCGCCGCCGGGTCGTCGGGGAGGCACGCGAACGAGGCGACGCGCACTGCCATGCGGCCGGCCACGCGGTCGTACGAGACATGCGTCACGGGCAGCCGCGGGACCCGGCTGTCCAGGAACCACGGGAGGGTGATCAGGAGGCAGGCGGCCCAGCCGTAGCGGTGCAGGCCGAAGCTCGCCACCACGTCCGGGCGGCCCGGCTGTCCGTAGTCCCGCAGGATCTGGTCCTCGTCCCAGGCGAGGAAGGTGTCCAGGCCGGGCCCGCCCGCCGCCAGCTCGGCGGCGCCGACCCAGTCGCCGCCCCGGGGTGCCGGCTCGCCCGGGCCCAGTTCCGTGACCACCAGGTCCGGACAGACCTCGGTCAGGCGCGCGTAGGCGGCGGAGACGGGGGAGGTCATGGGGTACCACCGATCGGGTGCGGGCCGACTGCCGGATAAGTAAGCCTTACCTTACCCATCCATTCGGAAATTTGAACTATCGCCCGGGGCGCCTAAGGTGCTTGACGGACGAGTAACAACCCGCCGTTAATGACCCAAGTCCCGACGAGTCGGAGGAGGACCCGTGAACCATCGCGCGCACCCGGCTCCGGCCGAGACGGCCAGGGTGCCGGCGCAGACGCGGTCCGGGGAGACGGCCCGGGAGGCGACCGGACACCCCGCCGGCACGCCGGCCGCGCGCGGCGAGCACACGCACTGCGAGAGTCCGATCCCGCAGCCCAGGCCCGCCGTCCAGCGGGCGTCCGTGCGGGGGCAGATCCTGGACGCGTTGCGTACGGCACTGGCGAGCGGGGAGCTGACGCCCGGTGAGGTGTACTCGGCGCCGGCGCTGGGGGAGCGGTTCGGGGTCTCCGCGACGCCCGTGCGCGAGGCGATGCAGCAGCTGGCGCTCGAGGGCGCGGTCGAGGTCGTGCCCAACCGGGGGTTCCGGGTGGTGGAGCGGGGGGCACGCGAACTCGCCGAACTGGCCGAGGTGCGGGCGCTGATCGAGGTGCCGGTGATGATGCGGCTGGCGCGCAGCGTGCCGGCCGAGCGGTGGGCCGCGTTGCGGCCGCTGGCCGAGGAGTCGGTGCGGGCGGCGGCGAAGGAGTGCAGGGCGACCTACGCGGAGGCCGACCGGGCTTTCCACCGGGCGGTGCTGGCCCTTGCGGGCAACGAGCAGCTGGTGCAGATCGCGGAGGATCTGCACCGGCGGGCGGTTCCGCTGCGCGGGGGCCGGGCCGACCTGATGGCGGACGCGGGTGAGCATGCGGCGTTGCTGGAGGCGTTGATCGCGGGGGAGTTGGACGCGGTGCGGCGGCTGGTGGCCGGGCATTTCGCCACCGCGGGTTGAGTGGCGGAGGGGGCGTTTTCGCGGCAGCCCGCCGTGGGGGTGGCGGCCGTCGCCCGGGTGCGGGTGCGTCGTGGCTTGCCGCGCCCACGCGGCGGTAGCCGCATATCGATACAGCCCCGCGCCCCTGAAAGACGCTGCCGTCAGCGCCCCTTCAGGGGCGCGGGGAACTGCGCGATCGGCCCCCACCGGGCCGCAGATGCGTGCTACGCCGTTGCCGCGCCCGGAGCGGGTGGGGTCAACTGCGCCGCCAGCCAGGTCGGGACGCCGCCCAGCAGGCGGAACAGCCGGCCCGCCTCCTCGCGTAGCCGCGACGCCTCCGGTTCCGGCTCCGTGTCGGCCAGGGACGCGAGCGCCGGTGCCGTGCCCACCAGGTAGCCCAGCTCCTCCCTGATCCGCAGGGACTCCGCGAAACCGTGCCGGGCCTCCGCCAACTCCCCCTCCCGCAGCGCCAGTCCGGCCAGATGCCGCCAGGTGAAGGAGAGCAGCAGCGGGTCGGTGTGGGCGGTGGCCGCCGCGTGGGCCCGGCGGTAGGCCGCCCGCGCCGCCTGCGGGGAGCGGGTCAGGTTCTCCGCCAGCAGGCCCCGGCGGAAGTCGAGAAGGGCCCGCCCCGGCGCCCCCGGAGGGATCAGCGCGGCCGCTCTGCCGAGCGCGGCCCGCGCCTCGTCGGCCCGGTCCCGCACCCCGTGCAGTGTGGCCGCGTAGGCGAGTTGGCCGCGCTCGCACGCGGCGGCGCCCCGTTCCTCGTCGGTGCGGGCCACCGCCTCCGCCGTCCGCAGCGCGTCCTCCGCCTCTCCCCAGCCGCCCTCGGTGTACAGACACCGTTCGACCATCAGCCCCGCCCGTTGCAGGGAGGACGTCGGCGTGTCCGTCGGCAGCAGTGCCGCCGCGTCGGCCCAGCAGGCCCGCGAGCGCAGCCGCCACACCGCGGTCTGGAGCGGATCGTCACCGGCGTTCGTTCCGTTCCCAGACATGGCGGAGTACGCCACGTTGCCCTCCCCTTGCACGCCGTCGAGCAGTTGAGTGGTGGCCGCATTCCAGCATCGATCGCCACGCGGGGCCAAGAGGGTGGGTGAATAATTTCACAAAGTCGTGGGACGGTGAGGGCACTTGGCGCGAGCCGGTCGCACGCCCGCGTGCCCTCAGCTCATCCGCAATGCCAAGAAGAAATCGAGCTTGTCCTCCAGCCGGGAGAGGTCCCGGCCCGTCAACTGCTCGATCCTGCCCACGCGATAGCGCAGTGTGTTGACGTGCAGGTGGAGACGGGTGGCGCAGCGGGTCCAGGAGCCGTCGCAGTCGAGGAACGCCTCGAGGGTCGGGATCAGCTCGGCGCGGTGCCGGCGGTCGTAGTCCCGGAGGGGGTCCAGCAGCCGGGCGGTGAAGGCGCGGCGGACGTCGTCGGGGACGAACGGGAGCAGCAGGACGTGCGAGGCCAGCTCCTGGTGGCCGGCCGCGCAGACCCGGCCCGGCCGGGCGGCGGCCACCCGGCGGGCGTGCCGGGCCTCCTCCAGGGCCCCGCGCAGCCCCTCCGCCGAGTGCACGGCCGCACTGACGCCGAGGGTGACCCGGCCGTCGTCGTCCAGGCCCGCGGACAGCGGGTCCCGCACCGACTTCAGCAGGGCGTCGGCGTGGATACCGGACTCGGAGCCGTCGTGCTCGGCGGAGACCGCGGGGAGCGGGACCAGGGCGATCGCCTCGTCGCCGGTGTGGGCCACCGCTATCCGGTCGGACGGCTCCGGGCCGGTGGCCAGCGGGTCGACCAGGATCTCCTCGAGCAGCGACTGCGCGACCGGGCCGCCCTCGACCTCGCCGCCCTCCCACTCGACGCGGGCGACCACCACCTGCCAGTGCGGGGCCGCGCCGAGACCGGGCAGCAGGACGGGCGCGGCCACCCGCAGGCGCGCGGCGATCTCCGCCGGGGCCGCGCCCGTCTGGACCAGCTCCAGCACCTCCTGGGCGAGCCGGCGCCGTACCGTACGGGCCGCGTCGCGGCGGTCGCGCTCGACGGCGATCAGCTGGGTGACGCCCTGGAGCAGGTCGAGGCGCTCGTCCTGCCAGTCGCTCGCGTCCGCCTCGACGGCCAGCAGCCAGTCCGAGAGCACGGTCTCCCGCACGTCCCGGGCGCCCTGCGGGGAGCGCCCTCCCCCGGCCGCCGCCGGGCGGTGCCCCCAGGAGCGGATCGGGAAGAGCGAGTACGTGGTGCCGTCGAGGAGGACCCGGTGCGGGCCCCGACGGCCGGTGCGGGTCGCGGCCAGGTGCTCGGCGGCCAGCCGGGCGCAGGCGTCGGCCGGCAGCGCGGGCCCCGACACCTTGGAGCCGGCGATCAGACGGCCGGTCGGGGAGAGCACCCAGGCGCGCAGGTCCAGGTCCGAGCCGAGCAGGTCCAGGACCACGTCCGGGCCGCCGCCCGCCGGGCCCGAGGTCATCATCCGGCGGTGCCGGTCGACGACGGCCGCGAGGTCCCCGGCCCGCTCGCCGCTGACCTGCCGCACGACATGCTCGGTGATCGTCGCGAACGCCACCGACTCGTGCACCGCGAAGAGCGGGAGCCGGTGCCGGGCGCAGGCCACGACCAGGTCGTCCGGGATGTCCCCCAGCTCGGCCTCACCGGCCGCCAGCGCGGCCACCCCGGCCTGCGCGAGGAGTCGTACGAACGGCTCGGAGTCCGCGGCGTCCCGACGCCAGGCCAGGCCCGTCAGCACCAGCTCACCGCCCGAGAGGTAGCGGCTGGGGTCACGCAGGTCCGTGGTCATCACCCCGCGCACGGTGCGGTCCAGCTCGTCCTCGCCGCCGAGCAGCCGCAGGCCCAGCGCATCGGTGTCCAGCAGTGCGCGCAGCCGCATCTCGTCGCCGCCGTTCTGTGTCTCGAAATCTACGATGAATCTTGCAGTGTCATGGATGAGGCGCCCGGCGTGCGGGGGCACGGGCCGCGATCGCGGGGTGCCTGGGCGTTTCCTGCGTTTCCACAGGAAAACCAGGAGGTTACTGATGACTTCCGTTCATACGAATCTACAAGATGCCCGTGCTGGCCAGCCAACTCCTTCATGGTTTCGGTGACTGACCCCACTGGAGTACGGGGCGGTGTACTGGCGTCATTCCGCGTTAACAGGACATGAACGAGCCGGGCCCGCCGCACACGGATTGGCTCAATCCGCACGACTCACGAGACTTAACGAGACGGAGAAGAGAGCCGGTCATGGACTTCCTTCGCCCCGCCAGCTGGGAGGAGGCGCTCGCCGCGAAGGCCGAGCACCCCACCGCAGTGCCGATCGCGGGTGGCACCGATGTGATGGTCGAGATCAACTTCGACCACCGCCGGCCCGAGTACCTCCTTGATCTCAACCGCGTCGGCGATCTCTACGAATGGGAGGTCGGCGAGGAGAGCGTACGGCTCGGCGCCTCCGTGCCGTACACCCGGATCATGGAGAACCTGCGCACCGAGCTGCCGGGCCTGGCCCTCGCCTCGCACACCGTCGCCTCCCCGCAGATCCGCAACCGCGGCGGTGTCGGCGGCAACCTCGGCACCGCCTCCCCGGCCGGCGACGCCCACCCGGCGCTGCTCGCGGCCGGCGCCGAGGTCGAGGCCGAGTCGGTGCGCGGCACCCGGCTCATCCCCATCGACGACTTCTACACCGGCGTCAAGCGCAACGCCCTCGCGCCGGACGAGCTGATCCGCGCGGTGCACGTGAAGAAGGCCGACGGCCCGCAGCAGTACTCGAAGGTCGGTACGCGCAACGCGATGGTGATCGCCGTGTGCGCCTTCGGGCTGGCCCTGCACCCCGAGACGCGCACGGTCCGTACGGGCATCGGTTCGGCCGCCCCCACGCCGGTGCGCGCCAAGACCGCCGAGGACTTCCTGAACGCGGCGCTCGACGAGGGCGGCTTCTGGGACAACGGAAAGATCATCACGCCGTCGGTGGCCAAGCAGTTCGCGGACCTGTGCGCCGCCGCCTGCAACCCGATCGACGACGTCCGGGGCACCGCGAGCTACCGCCGCCACGCGGTCGGCGTGATGGCCCGCCGGACGCTCACCTGGACCTGGGAGTCGTACCGCGGCGCCCGCCGCATCACGGAGGGAGTGGCCTGATGCGCGTCAACTTCACTGTCAACGGGCGCCCGCAGGAAGCCGACGACGTCTGGGAGGGCGAGAGCCTGCTCTACGTGCTGCGCGAGCGGCTCGGTCTCCCCGGCTCCAAGAACGCCTGCGAGCAGGGCGAGTGCGGATCCTGCACCGTCCGGCTGGACGGCGTGCCCGTCTGTTCCTGCCTGGTCGCGGCCGGTCAGGCGGAGGGCCGCGAGGTCGTCACCGTGGAGGGCCTGGCGGACTATGCCAACGACCGCTCCTGCGGTACGACGCTCGACGAGGCGAAGCGGTGGCAGGCCAGGCCCGCCGCCGACTCCCACACCGGCGAAGGCACCCCGCTCTCCCCGATCCAGCAGGCGTTCATCGACGCCGGCGCCGTGCAGTGCGGCTTCTGCACCCCGGGTCTGCTGGTCGCCGCCGACGAGATGCTGGAGCACAACCCGAACCCGACCGACGCGGACATCCGCGAGGCGCTCTCCGGCAACCTGTGCCGCTGCACCGGTTACGAGAAGATCATGGACGCGGTCCGTCTCGCGGCCGCCCGGCAGGGAGAGGCGGTCTGAGCGACATGCCCACCATCGGCACTCCCACGAAGATCACCCAGGGCTCCCAGACCAGGGGCGGTATCGGCGAGTCCACGCTCCGGCCGGACGGCACCCTCAAGGTCACCGGAGAGTTCGCGTACTCGTCCGACATGTGGCACGAGGACATGCTCTGGGGCCAGATCCTGCGCTCCACGGTCGCGCACGCCGAGATCGTGTCGATCGACACCAGCGAGGCCCTGGCCCAGCCGGGCGTCTACGCGGTCATGACCTACGACGACCTGCCGACCGAGGTCAAGAACTACGGCCTGGAGATCCAGGACACCCCGGTCCTCGCGCACGGCAAGGTGCGCCACCACGGCGAGCCGGTCGCGATCGTCGCCGCCGACCACCCGGAGACCGCCCGCCGCGCCGCCGCCAAGATCAAGGTCGAGTACCGCGAGCTGCCCGTCATCACCGACGAGGCCGCCGCGACCGCGCCGGACGCGATCCACATCCACGAGAACCGCGACGACCACCACATCGGCCACGTCCCGCACCCCAACATCGTGCACCGCCAGCCGATCGTCCGCGGCGACGCCGACGAGGCCGCCAAGAGGGCCGCTGTCATCGTCAAGGGCGAGTACTACTTCGGCATGCAGGACCAGGCCTTCCTCGGCCCCGAGTCCGGCCTCGCGGTGCCCGAGGAGGACGGCGGCGTCCACCTCTACATCGCCACCCAGTGGCTCCACTCCGACCTGCGCCAGATCGCGCCGGTGCTCGGCCTGCCCGAGGACAAGGTGCGGATGACGCTGGCCGGCGTCGGCGGCGCGTTCGGCGGCCGCGAGGACCTGTCGATGCAGATCCACGCCTGTCTGCTGGCCCTGCGCACCGGCAAGCCCGTCAAGATCGTCTACAACCGCTTCGAGTCCTTCTTCGGCCATGTCCACCGCCACCCGGCCCGCCTCTACTACGAGCACGGGGCCACCCGCGAGGGCAAGCTGACGCACGTCAAGTGCCGGATCGTGCTCGACGGCGGTGCCTACGCCTCCGCCTCCCCGGCCGTCGTCGGCAACGCCTCCTCGCTCGGCATCGGCCCGTACGTCGTCGACGACGTCGACGTCGAGGCCATCGCCCTCTACACCAACAACCCGCCCTGCGGCGCGATGCGCGGCTTCGGCGCGGTCCAGGCGTGCTTCGCCTACGAGGCGCAGATGGACAAGGTCGCGGGGCAACTCGGCATGGACCCGGTGGAGTTCAGGAAGCTGAACGCCATGGAACAGGGCACCCTGCTGCCCACCGGCCAGCCGGTCGACTCCCCGGCCCCGGTCGCCGAACTCCTGCGCCGGGTCAAGGCGATGCCCCTGCCGCCCGAGCAGCAGTGGCTCTCGGCGGGCGAGGAGGCGGACGTACGGCAGCTGCCCGGCGGCCTGTCCAACACCACCCACGGCGAAGGCGTCGTCCGCGGTGTCGGCTACGCGGTCGGCATCAAGAACGTCGGTTTCTCCGAGGGCTTCGACGACTACTCCACCGCCAAGGTGCGCATGGAGGTCATCGGCGGCGAGCCGGTCGCCACCGTGCACACCGCGATGGCGGAGGTCGGCCAGGGCGGTGTCACCGTCCACGCGCAGATCGCCCGCACCGAGCTGGGTGTCGCCCAGGTCACCATCCATCCGGCCGACACCCAGGTGGGCAGCGCCGGTTCGACCTCGGCCTCGCGCCAGACGTACGTCACCGGTGGCGCCGTCAGGAACTCCTGCGAGCTCGTCCGCGAGAAGGTGCTGGAGCTCGGCCGCCGCAGGTTCGGTACCTATCACCCGGCCTGGGCCACCGCCGAGCTGCTGCTGGAGACCGGCAAGGTCGTCACCGACGGCGGCGAGGTGCTCGCCGCCCTGGTGGACGTGCTCGGCGACGACGCGGTCGAGGTCGAGGCGGAGTGGCGGCACCGGGCGACCGAGCCCTTCGACCTGCACACCGGCCAGGGCAACGGCCACGTCCAGTACAGCTTCGCCGCCCACCGCGCGGTCGTCGAGGTCGACACCGAGCTGGGCCTGGTCAAGGTGATCGAGCTGGCCTGCGCCCAGGACGTCGGCAAGGCGCTCAACCCGCTCTCCGTCGTCGGCCAGATCCAGGGCGGTACGACCCAGGGCCTGGGCGTGGCGGTGATGGAGGAGATCATCGTCGACCCGAAGACGGCGAAGGTCAGGAACCCGTCCTTCACCGACTACCTGATCCCGACCATCCTCGACACGCCGACCATCCCGGTCGACGTCCTCGAACTCGCCGACGACCACGCCCCGTACGGGCTCCGTGGCATCGGCGAAGCCCCGACCCTGTCGTCGACCCCGGCCGTCCTCGCGGCGATCCGGAACGCGACGGGCCTGGAGCTGAACCGCACGCCGGTCCGACCGGAACACCTCACCGGAACGGGACCCTCCGGGGGCTGAACCGGTGAGTTCTCCCGGGGGACCTCGTCCCCCGGGACCACCCCTGAATGTTCGCCTCGGGCCGTCCCCCGGGTCGGGCACCTCCCCAAATCCCGCCCTTCGCCGAAGGCAAGCAGCGGGTGCCCCTTTGAACCTTGGGAGTAGGCCCATATGACCCAGCAGTCACTCGAGCCGAAGACCGTCGCCGAAGACGCGGGCGGGGGAACCCGCGTCCCGGCCGGACGGTCCTGGCTCGACCGGTACTTCCACATCTCCCTGCGGGGATCCACCGTCGGGCGTGAGGTCCGCGGCGGCGTCACCACCTTCATGGCGATGGCGTACATCCTCCTGCTCAACCCCCTGATCCTGTCCGGCAAGGACGCGGCCGGGGACACCCTCGGACAGCAGGCGCTGATCACCGCGACCGCCTTCGCCGCCGCCTTCACCACGCTGCTGATGGGCTTCGCCGGCAAGGTGCCGCTCGCGCTCGCCGCCGGCCTCTCCGTCTCCGGCGTGCTGTCCTCGCAGGTCGCCCCACAGATGACCTGGCCGCAGGCGATGGGCATGTGCGTGCTGTACGGCGTGGTCATCATGCTCCTGGTCGTCACCGGCCTCCGCGAGATGATCATGAACGCGATCCCGCTGGCGCTCAAGCACGGCATCACCATGGGCATCGGCCTGTTCATCGCCCTCATCGGTCTCTACAAGTCCGGCTTCGTGCACCAGGGCAAGGCCACCCCGCTCACCCTCGGCCCCGCGGGCGAACTCACCGGCTGGCCGGTGCTGCTCTTCGCCGGCACCCTGCTGCTGATCTTCATGCTCCAGGCCCGGAACGTCTCCGGCGCCATCCTGATCGGCATCGTCAGCGGCACGGTGGTGGCGGCCGTGCTCAACGGCCTCGGGGTCATCGACCCCGGGCAGTGGGCGGGCGGCGCCGCCCCCGCACTGCACGGCTCCGCCGTCTCCATGCCGGACTTCTCGCTCTTCGGGCACGTCGAGTTCGGCGGCTGGGGCAAGGTCGGCGCGATGACGGTCGCGATGATCGTCTTCACCCTGGTGCTCGCCGGGTTCTTCGACGCGATGGCCACCATCATCGGCGTCGGCACGGAGGCCGGGCTCGCCGACGACAAGGGCCGGATGCCGGGCCTGTCCAAGGCGCTGTTCATCGACGGAGCGGGCGGCGCGATCGGAGGCGTGGCGGGCGGCTCCGGGCAGACCGTGTTCATCGAGTCGGCGACCGGCGTCGGCGAGGGCGCCCGTACGGGTCTGGCCTCCGTCGTCACCGGCCTGTTCTTCGCGGCCTGTCTCTTCTTCACCCCGCTCACCGCGATCGTCCCGCAGGAGGTCGCCTCGGCCGCCCTGGTGGTCATCGGTGCGATGATGCTGATGAACGCCCGGCACGTGGACTGGGCCGACCGGGCCACCGCCATCCCGGTGTTCCTGACGGTCGTGCTGATGCCCTTCACCTACACCATCACCACCGGTGTGGCCGCCGGCGTCATCTCCTACGCCGCCATCAAGGCAGCTCAGGGCAAGGCACGGGAAGTCGGCGCATTCATGTGGGGCCTGACACTGATCTTCCTGGTCTATTTCGCCCTCAATCCCATAGAGAGCTGGCTCGGCGTGCACTAGCCCGCCGCTCGCCCAGACCCTCTGCACCAACCGCCGTTGTGTAAGGAGACCGAGAGATGCTGGACATCGCCGAGGAGCTGAACCGGTGGGTCGCGGACGGCCGTGACTTCGCCGTGGCCACGGTGGTGGCGGTCGGCGGCAGCGCCCCGCGCCAGCCCGGCGCCGCCCTCGCGGTGGACGCCGACGGCACCGCCGTGGGCTCGGTCTCCGGCGGGTGTGTGGAGGGTGCCGTGTACGAGCTGTGCCGGCAGGCGCTGGAGGACGGCGACACCGTCCTGGAGCGCTTCGGCTACAGCGACGAGGACGCCTTCGCCGTCGGCCTGACCTGTGGCGGCGTCATCGACGTCCTCGTCACCCCGGTACGGGCGGACGACCCCGCCCGGCCGGTGGTCGAGGCCGTGCTGGCCGCCGCCGCGCGGGGGGAGGCGGCGGCCGTCGCGCGGATCGTCACCGGGCCACCGGAGCTGTTGGGCCGCGCCCTCCTTGTGGACGCCGACGGCGGCTACCGGGGCGGCTTCGGCGCCCACCCCGAGCTGGACCGCTCGGTGGCCGCCGAGGCGGGTGCCTTCCTGGACGCGGGCCGCACCGGCACCCTGGAGATCGGAGAGCAGGGCTCTCGCTGCGGGGCGCCGCTCACGGTGCTGGTCGAGTCCTCGGCGCCGGCACCCCGGATGATCGTCTTCGGGGCGATCGACTTCGCGTCGGCGCTGGTCCGCGTCGGCAAGTTCCTCGGCTACCACGTGACGGTCTGCGACGCGCGGCCCGTGTTCGCCACGAGAGCCCGCTTCCCGGAGGCCGACGAGATCGTCGTCGAATGGCCGCACCAGTACCTGGAGCGGACCCGGGTGGACGGCCGTACCGTCCTGTGCGTCCTCACCCACGACGCCAAGTTCGACATCCCGCTGCTCCGGCTCGCGCTGCGCCTGCCGGTGGCGTACGTCGGCGCGATGGGCTCCCGCCGCACCCACCTGGACCGCAACCAGCGGCTGCGCGAGGTCGGCGTCACCGAACTGGAGCTGGCCCGCCTCAGGTCCCCGATCGGCCTGGACCTCGGCGCCCGCACGCCCGAGGAGACCGCCCTGTCGATCGCGGCCGAGATCGTCGCCAACCGCCGCGGCGGCAGCGGACTCCCCCTGACCGGCGCCCACACCCCGATCCACCACGACACGGCATCGACGCCGACGCGGCGGATCGGGTCGGTGGCCTGACTCCCCCCGGGGCCAGGCCACCCCGCAGGGAGCGGAGCGCCCGGTCCGTTCCCCCGATCGCCGTACCGGTCCGGGCGCCAGGGGATGATGGAAGCGCCTTCATGGGTGCCGTACAGCGTCAAATGACGCATTCGGCGCGGGGAGTTCCGTTCTGATGCGTTCGCGGTGCACGGCTGCGGGGCGGCTCACTCCTCCGCCCAGCGCCGTAACCCCGCCAGATCGAGGACGACGGTGCGGCCCCGCCGGGTGGCCACCAGGCCCTCCTGCTGCATCGCCCGCAGACAGCGCACCACCGACTCCCTGGACGCCCCGGTGGCGGCGGCCAGCTCACGCTGGTTGACCTGGACGGAGACGGCACCCGGCAGGGTCTCCGGCGCGGCCGACCCGTACTGCACGGCGAGCTTCACCAGCAGCCCGGCGACCCGGGCCCGGGTGGTGCGGGCGCCCTGTTCGGCGCGCAGCCCGTCGGAGTCCCGTAATCGGCCCACGACACTGCGCAGTACGGACAGACACAGTCCCGGGTCCCGCTCCAGGAGTCTCAGGAAGGCGTCCGCGGCGACCACCACGCCCTCCGAGCGGCGCATCGCGGTGACGGTCGCGCCCCGCGGGCCGCCGTCGACGCAGGCGAGTTCGCCGAGGAGTTCACCGGGGCCGCGCAGGGCGAGCAGGCTGGTGTAGCCGTTGGCCGAGTCGACCGTCGCCTTCACCAGGCCGGCCGTCAGCAGGACGACGGAGTCGGCCTCCTCGCCCTCCCGCATCAGCACCTCGCCGCGGACCCATCCGCGCGGGTGCCCGGCCTCCCGCAACAGCTTTGTTTCCCCGGGCGAGAAGAACGCCACCTCCGAGCCTCCCGGCCGCATCGACCCACGGTGACCGATCGGCACCGGAGGGCCACTGTCCATCGTGCGGCCGGGATCTGCCAAGGGGAGCCGCCTGGGCGGCGCCTACGCTTTCCTGAGCAGCGCGTTGACCGCCCGCCCGAACATCGCCCGGGCCGCCCGGTCCAGCAGCGGGTCGAAGGCCGACGGCAGACCCCGTACCCGCAGCTCCTCGTGCCAGATCACCCGGGTACGGCCGCCGGGCCCGGGGCGCACCTCCAGTTCGGCCCAGCCGAGCACCACCCGGCCGTGCTTGACCAGGCGGCACCGGCCGGAGCCGCCGTCTTCCGGGGGCTCCCAGACGGTCACCTCCATGGGGTCCTCGAAGGACAGCGGCCCGAGCCCGGAACGGGCCACGAAGGCCGTGCCCTCGTGGGTCGGGGGTTCGGTGAGCACGGTGATCCGGGTCAGCGGGACCGCATCGGCGTGCGCGGACCACTCCGTGAGCCGGCGCCACGCCTCGTCGATCGGCAGCGGGGCCGTGCGTTGGAGAAGAAAGGTGACCACGGAACGATCGTAGGGAATCGGCCAGGCTCCGCGGGTCGGGCACCGTCTGTTCACAGGACCGACAGAAACGTCCAAGACGGGCCGGAACCGGCCCCGGGCCCGTACGATTCCCGCCATGGGCGGGCAAACCGCCTGCCTTCACGGCGAGTTGGCCGACATGCCGTTGAAGACCTATGGCGTACTGATCACCCGGGCCGTCGACGTCCGGCGCGAGGGCGCCGGCGACAGCCCGCACCACCAGATCCATATGAACCGGGGCAACAGCGATCAACGCCCGCGTCGGCGCCCGTCCGGCCAGTGCTCAACTCCGACTCAGGAGCCCGGAGTTGATCCGCGAGGGCCGGGCGACCGCACCTGGTCCGGTGGCGGCCTAGGGCCGGTACACCTTTCCGGGTTCGGCCTTTCCGGGTGCCAGCAGTTGCGGGACGGTCACGAAGACGTACCCGCGTTCCTTGAGCGCGTCGATGATCCCGGGTACGGCGGGCACGGTGCCCCGGTAGATGTCGTGCAGCAGGATGATCCCGTCCCGGGACACCTGGTCCAGCACCCGCTTCTCGATCAGCGCCGAATCGGTGGTCAGGTAGTCCTTGGCGGTCACGCTCCACAGCACCTCGGACAGCCCCAGCTCACGGCAGATCCGGTGCACGTCCGCGTCGGTGCGGCCCTGGGGCGGGCGCATCAGCGTGGGCTTGCGCCCGGTGATCCGCTCGATCGCGTCGTCGGTCCGGGTGAGCTCCTCGCGTATCTGCCGGTCGGAGATCTCCGTGAGGATCTTGTGGTCCCAGGTGTGGCTGGCGATCTCGTGGCCCTCCGCGGCCATCCGCCGGACCAGCTCCGGGTACTTCTCGATGTGCCGCTTGCCCAGCAGGAAGAAGGTCGCCGGGACGTGCTTCTCCTTGAGGATGTCGAGCAGCCGGGCCGAGTTCTCGCTGGGCCCCGCGTCGAAGGTGAGCGCGACGCACTTGGCCTCACGGCAGTCGACGGTCCCGAACCGGGCCTGGCTCGTCTTCACGGCGTGACCGCGGGCGTCGGCGGGCGAGGTCGTGTCGACCTGCGCGCAGCCCGACAGGGCCAGGGCGAGTGAGGCGGCGGCGGCGGTGAGTGCCGGTACCCGGAATCCGGGGGACGACCGGAACCTGTGAGCGCGTCTTTCCCTCTTCTTGGTCGGAAGCTTGCTCCAAAGTGGCATGCCGGGACTATACACACAGTTTATAGAATGTGTGTTCGAATATCTCCGGGTGGACTCGGCCCTCGACACCTTCGGGTGTGAGCATGGAAGAAGGGGGCCGACCCCGACCGGAGAGGACGAGCCGTGCGCTACCGGGACCGCACCCACGCCGGTCGCGAACTCGCCGCCGTACTGGGGAAGTTGAGCGACGAGGGCGGCCTGCCGGACCCGATCGTGCTGGCGCTGCCGCGGGGCGGTGCGGCCGTCGCCGCAGAGGTCGCGCGCGAGCTGTCGGCCCCGCTCGACGTGCTCGTCGTACGCAAGATCGGAGCCCCGCACCACGAGGAGTTCGGCCTCGGCGCGATCGCCGGGGACGACCCGCCGCTCCTCGACCGGGCGACCCTGGCCCACCTGGGCATGAACGAGGACTCCCTGGCCCCCGTGGTGGAACGGGAGCGGAGGGAACTGCGCCGCCGCGAGCGCCGCTACCGGCAGGGCCGGCCGGCACCCGAGCTGCGCGGCCGTACCGTGATCGTCGTCGACGACGGCCTGGCCACCGGCTCCACCGCACGCGCCGCCCTGCGCCACGTGCGGGGCCGAGGCCCTGCCAGGACCGTGCTGGCCGTCCCCGTCGGGGCGCCCGACTCCCTCGACGCGCTCGCCGCCGAGGCCGACCTCGTCGTCTGCCCGTACCGGCCGGCCGTGTTCAGCGCGGTCGGCCAGTGGTACGACGACTTCGCACAACTGACGGACGCCGACGTGCTGGACGCGCTGCGCGGAGCCTGACGGGGAGGGGATGCCGTGCCGGAACTGGGCGAGGGTGAGGCGCGTCGGCGGTTCGCCGCGGCACGGGTGGCGCGGCTCGCCACCGTCGACGAGTCCGGCCGCCCGCATCTGGTGCCGGTCGTCTTCGCGCGGCACGGCGGCGACGGGATCGTCACCGCCGTGGACCACAAGCCCAAGACCACGCCCCGGCTCAAACGGCTGCGCAACATCGCCGCACAGCCGTCCGTGAGCCTGCTCGTGGACGAATACGACGAGAACTGGGACCACTTGTGGTGGGTCCGGGCGGACGGAGAAGCGCGGGTGATTCCCGCCGACGCGGCACTCATCGAGCCACTGCGCGAGAAATACCCGCAGTACCGGGAACGCCCGCCGAGCGGTCCGGTCGTATTCGTGACCGTCTCACACTGGACCGGCTGGCAGGCGACCGACTTTTAGACGCTGAATTTCCGCGTGTCAAGTCCCGAGCTGTCGGAACATGACCCTGCCGCGCGCCGCGGGCCTACTGGAAGCACGAGCCCGATTCGCTTTCAGGAGGAGAAGGAAATGATCCGCGAAATGCGCAACGCCGGCAGCGGGAATGCCCGTCCGAAGCGCCGCCTGGGTGCGGCGGCCGTCCTGGCCTCCGCGGTGGCGGTCGCCGGTGGCGTGGTCCTTCCGGCCGCGGTGGCCACGGCGGCGCCGATGCCGAAGGCACCGGTGGCCGGCGCCCACCTGTCCAAGGAGCTGAAGAAGAACTGCGGCAAGAAGCCGCCGGCGCGCCATATGCAGGGTCGCGTGTACTCGTGCTGGTCCAACGGCAAGCAGTACCACTGGGACGAGAAGTACCACTGCTACTACTACCTCGTCGACTCGCACCGGTATTACTGGGACTGGGACCGCGACTGCTATTACGTGGTCAAGAACCACCACAAGTACTACTGGGACCACCACCACGACTGCTACTACGTCGTGCACAAGCACCACAAGTACTACTACTGGGACTCGTATCGCCAGTACAACTACTGGGAGCACAACAAGCACGAGAAGCACTGGGACCACTGGGGCAGCGACAGCTGGAAGAAGCCCGAGTGGGTGGAGAAGCACGACAAGGAACACCCGGACGACAAGGGCAAGCACAACGAACACGGCCAGCCCCCGGCCAAGGGCCCGGACGGCACGGAGACGACGGGGACCCACGAGAACGACACGGACCACGGGACGGATCACGGCACGGACCAGGGGACCGATCACGGGACGGACCACGGGACGGACCAGGGCAAGGACCACGGCACCGATCAGGGCACGGATCACGGGACGGATCAGGGCAAGGATCAGGGCACCGATCAGGGGACCGATCACGGTACGGATCACGGTACGGACCAGGGCAAGGACCACGGCACCGATCAGGGCAAGGACCACAGCACCGATCAGGGCACGGACCACGGGACGGGCCAGGGCAAGGACCACGGCACCGATCACGGTACGGATCAAGGCACCGATCAGGGCACGGACCACGGCACGGACCACGGCACCGATCAGGGTACCGATCACGGCACCGACCAGGGCGGGACCGACCAGGGCGGGACCGACCAGGGCGGGACCGACCAGCAGGGTGGCGCTGACCAGCAGGGCGGTACGGATCAGGGTGGTGCTCCGGCTGACGACGGTGGTGCTCCCGCCGATGACGGTGGTGCCGACCAGGGTGGCGCTGCTGACCAGCCTGCCGATCAGGGCGGTGCTGACCAGGGTGGCGGTACGGATCAGGGTGGCGCTCCTGCCGATGACGGTGGTGCCGACCAGCCCGCCGACCAAGGCGGAGCCGACCAGCCCGCCGATCAGGGCGGTGCCGACCAGGGTGGTGGCACGGATCAGGGTGGCGGGGCAGACCAGGGTGGTGTTCCTGCCGGCACGGACCAGGGTGCCGGTGGTGACCCGGCGGCTCTCGTCGGCTGAGGTGTGTGTCTGAGCGGTGGGTGAAGGTCTTCCGGCCTTCGCCCACCGCTCCTTTGTGTGTGCGCCGGCCGCCCAGGCGGGACACCGCCACGCTGGATACTATTTGGGAAGGTTTGACACGCTACGGGGTGGACATGCCATGGCGACGCGCATCGCGGGTTACGAGGTCGAGGGCGAGATCGGGCGGGGCGGCATGGCCGTCGTCTACCGTGCGACGGACCTGCGCCTGGACCGCACCGTCGCCCTGAAGCTGCTCGCCCCCGAGATGGCCCGCAACGACACCTTCCGCCGCCGCTTCACCCACGAGTCACGGGTGGCGGCCGCCCTCGACCACCCCCACATCGTGCCGATCTTCGAGGCCGGCGAGACGGACGGCGTGCTGTACATCGCGATGCGCTACGTGTCCGGCCCGGATCTGCGCGCACTCCTGGACAAGGAGGGCGTGCTGCCGGTGGCCACGGCGCTGCGGATCGCCGCCCAGATCGCCTCGGCGCTCGACGCGGCCCATGAGCACGACCTGGTGCACCGGGATGTGAAGCCCGGCAACGTGCTGGTGGCGCGGGGCACGGACAGCGACCACCCGGAGCACGTCTACCTCACGGACTTCGGGCTCACCAAGAAGTCGCTGTCGTTGACGGGGTTCACGACGGTCGGCGAGTTCGTCGGCACGCTCGACTACGTGGCGCCGGAGCAGATCTCGGGCCGCCCGGTGGACGGCCGGTGCGACCTCTACAGTCTGGCCTGCGTGGTCTTCGAGATGCTCGCCGGCGGACCGCCGTTCGTCCGGGACGAGGACATCGCGCTGCTGTGGGCGCACCAGTACGACCGGCCGCCCGCGCTGAGCGAGGTACGGTCCGGGCTGCCGCCGGGGCTGGACGAGGTGTTCGACAAGGCGCTGGCCAAGGCCCCCGAGGACCGTTTCGGCTCCTGCCTGGAGTTCGTGGGCGCGCTGCGGCTCGCCGCGTACGGAGTCGTACCGGGAGAACCGGCGTCGTCGGACCGTCCCACGGACCGGACCCCCACCGTCCGCCGGGACACCGGACCCACCCCCGGCCCGCCCACCCCCGGCCCGCCCACCTGGGCCCGCCCGATGTTCGGTCCCTAGGCCGGCCCCAGGCCCCGAGGTCCGCCGGACCCTCAGTCCTCCGTGAGGAACTGTTCCGCCCAGACGGTCTTGCCGGTGGTGGCGTGGCGGGTGCCCCAGCGTTGGGTGAGCTGGCCGACGAGGAGCAGGCCGCGGCCGCCCTCGTCGTAGGTGTGGGCCCGTCGCATGTGCGGGGCCGTGTTGCTGGAGTCGAAGACCTCGCAGGTGAGGGTGTGTTCGTCGTGGATGAGCCGGAGCCGGACGGGCGGCCGGCCGTACCGGAACGCGTTGGTGACCATCTCGCTGACGATCAGCTCGGTGATGAACGCGGCCTCCTCCAGCTGCCAGGCGATCAGCTGGCCGGTGGCCTGTTTGCGGGCGTCGGCGACGGCGGCGAGGTCGAAGGGCAGTTCCCAGGTGGCCACCCGGTCGGAGTGCAGGGCCCGGGTGCGGGCCACGAGCAGGGCGATGTCGTCGTCGGGGCGGTGGGTGAGCATGGTCGTCAGGACCCGGTCGCAGACGGTGTCCAGGTTCTGCGCGGGGCGGGCGAGCGCGGTGAACATCTTGTCCAGGGCCTCGTCGATGTCGTGGTCGCGGGGTTCTAGCAGGCCGTTGGTGTAGAGGGCGATCAGGCTGCCCTCGGGCAGTTCCGTCTCGAAGGACTCGAAGGGCAGCCCGCCCAGGCCCAGCGGGGGCCCGGCCGGCACGTCGAGGAAGTGGACGGCGCCCGAGGTGACCACGGCGGGCGGCGGATGTCCGGCCCGGGCGACGGTGAACCGGCGGGTGACCGGGTCGTACACGCCGTACAGGCAGGTCGTGCCGACCCCGCCGGCGGTCTCCTCGGCGTTGTCGGCGCCGGCCTCCTCGGCGGAGAGATGGACGACCAGGTCGTCCAGGTGGCTGAGGAGCTCGTCGGGCGGCAGATCGACGTCGGCCAGGGTGCGGACGGCGGTGCGGACCCGGCCCATGGTGGCGGCGGCCCGCATGCCGTGGCCGACCACGTCGCCCACGACGAGCGCGACCCGGGTCCCGGACAGCGGGATCACGTCGAACCAGTCGCCGCCCACCCCGGCCTGGCTGACCGAGGGCAGATAGCGGGTGGCGATGTCCAGCGCCGCCTGCTGGGGCAGCGTCTGCGGGAGCAGGCTGCGCTGGAGGGTCATCGTGGTGGTGTGCTGGCGCTGGGCGCGTTCGGTGCCGTGGATGCTGGTGGCCGTGCGGGCCGCCAGCTGCTCGGCCACCCACAGATCGTCCGGGTCGAACGGCTCGTTGCGCAGGCTCCGTCCGAACAGGGCCACCCCGAACGTGGTGCCGCCCGCCCGGAGCGGCACCGCCATCAGCGAGTGCGCCCCGCTGTCCCGGATCCACGCGGCCGCCAGCGGATCCTCCCGCGTCCAGCGGGTCACGATCTCGTCGTCGCTCGCGTACACCGTGCCCCGCCCCTCCGCCAGACACCGGCCCGACGGCGACCAGGGCGGGCAGCGCAGCACGTCGCCGGAGGGATGGGGGAGCGGCGGGCCCTGGGGCGCCGCCCGTACGGCCGCTCGTCGCAGCACCCGGCCGTCGGCGTCGGGTGCACCGGGCCCGGCCGCGTCCAGCAGGTCCACGGCGCAGGCGTCGGCGAAGGCGGGGACGACGACGTCGGCCAGCTCCCGCGCGGTGCGCTGCACGTCGGAGCTGGTGCCGATCCGCACCCCGGCGTCGCTCAGCAGCAGCATCCGCCGCCATACCAGCTGCTCGGACGGATCGGAGTGGGCGGTCAGGGTCACCGCCCGCACCCGCCCGTCCGCGTCCGTCAGCGGGGCGAGCCGTCCGTGCCACTCGTGCTCGGGGTCGGCCGGGTCCAGGCGCAGGCGGACGTCCTCGGGACCGCCGCCGTCCAGGATCCGCCGCATACCGGACTCGGCCTCGGTGCCGCCCTCGTACGGCGCGATGTCGGTCAGCCGCAGCCCGCGCATCATGCCCTCGGCGAGGGACAGGCTGCGCTGCATCCCGACGCTGGCCAGCGCCAGCCGCAGCCCGTCGTCGAAGACGGCGGCGACGCACGGGGACTGGTCGAAGGCCCATTCCCCGAGGGTCCGGTCGACGGCGGCCGCCGGCGGCCCGGTGACGGCGGACACCACCCGCCACTCCGTGCCGCCCGCCCGATCGCCGGAGGGCCGGCGGTGGACGAGTACGTCCCGGTCCAGCCGGTGCCCGTCGCGGTGGCGCAGGGCCGCGGTCCCGCTCCACCGCGGGCCGGCGGTCGCCTCCCGCCAGGTGTCCCCGTCCGGCTCGGCGAGCAGCCGGACGGCCTGCTGCCCCAGGATCTCGGCGGGCGGGTAGCCCAGCAGCAGCCTGGCCCCGTCGCTCCAGCCGGTCACGGCACCTCGCTCGTCGACCGTGACCGCGGCTGTGTACGTTCCCCGCGGTACGGCGTGGGTCCCCGCCCGGTTGCTGGGAGGGGTGGGACGTCGTTCCATCGCCGCTCATCCTTCGCGGAACCTGCACGGCCGGCTCTTCTCCCAGGATGGTCCCGGCCGACACGGAGCACCAATCCGCCGCCGGTACCACCCGGCCGCCGTGGTCACGCTCGTCCGGGGTTCCTGTGACACGCCTGTGACGGACGGCGGACAGCGTCATGACGTCGGCTTGTCAGGGTTTTGTAAACGGACAAATCGCCGTTATCGGTCAATCCGGCAAGGGAATCCTCATGAGCTTCGCCGTTGTCACCCAGCACACCGAGACCGCCGCCGCGCTGGCCCCGCGTGAGCGCGAGACGCTGAAGCACATCGCCGCGGGCTGCACATACCTGCAGGCCGCACGCCTGATGGGGCTCTCCCGGCACACCGTCGACGCCTACCTCCGCCGGATCCGCGCCAAGCTCGACATCAACACCACGGCCGAGCTCACCCGGCTGGCCATCTCTCTTGGCCTGTGAGATCCGCCCGGCCGTGACAGCGTGGGAACAACGGCTGGGCACGGTGTCCTGGAGGCGGAGATGACGGTGAACGGGCTCGGACTGGTGGTGCACGGGGGCCGGGCGGAGGCGGTGGACGCCGCCCGTGCCGTACGGGCGTGGGCGGCGGAGCACGGCGTGCGGTGCACGGACATCGACGTCTGGCACGACGGCGGACGGCACAGCTCCGGGGAGGAGGTCGCGGCCGCGGGCGATCCCGACCTGATCGTCACCCTCGGCGGCGACGGCACCTTCCTGCGCGGCGCCCGGCTCGCCGCCCACCACGACGCACTGGTCCTCGGCGTCGACCTGGGCCGGGTCGGCTTCCTGACCGAGGTGGCGGCCTGCTCGGTGCGGGAGGCGCTGGACGCGATCCGCGAGGACCGGTTCACCGTCGACAGCCGGATGCTGCTCACCATGCGCGCCTCCCGCCGGCTGGAGGTGCCGTCCGACATGGAGGAGCTGATGCGCTACGGCCGCGGGCCGCTGCTGCCGCCGCCCGAGGTACGCACCGACTGCGAGGAGGACACCGAGTGGGGGGTGCCCCTGCACATCACCGCGGTCAACGACGTCGTACTGGAGAAGCTGTCCCGGGACCGCCAGGTGTCCGTCGGCGTGTACGTCTCCGGGCGGCTGCTCGCCTCCTACTCCGCCGACGCGCTGCTGGTGGCGACGCCGACCGGCTCGACCGCCTACAGCTTCGCGGCCGGCGGTCCGGTCGTCTCGCCGTGCGCGGACGCGCTCGTCTTCACGCCGGTCGCCCCGCACATGATGTTCAACAGGTCGGTCGTCACCGCCCCGGACGAGGCCGTCGGCCTGCGCGTCCTGGAGCGCTCGGGGCAGGCCGCGGTCAGCGTCGACGGACAGGTGCGGGGTGTCCTGGGGCCGGGGGACTGGATCGGTGTGTACGCCGCCCCGGCCCGGCTGCGGGTGGTCCGGCTCGCGCCGATGGACTTCTACGGCCGGCTGCGCGAGCGCATGAACCTCACCGACGCCCCCGCCGCGGTCGCCGACGGCACCCCCGCGCCCCTGTGGTCGACGCGGACGCCCCCGCCCGGCGACATGGCCCACCTCTCCCTGCTGCCTGTCAGCCTGCTGAACGCCGAACCGGAAGAGCCGTGCGTAGAGGTGAAGGAGGGCGACGTCGCCCCGGCCCCCGGACACGGCTGACCACCACGCCGCCCTCGCTGCCGGCGGCTGGGCACTGGGCTGCTTTCGTCGCTCGCGGTTGACCACTGCGCCGCCCCCGCCGTCCGCGGCTGACCAACTGCGTCGCCCCTGCCACCGGCGGCTGACCACCGCACCGGCACGGGCGGCCGCCCGCGTCTCAGGGGCAGCCCGGCCGCCCGCCCCGGTGTCTCAGACGGTGCCCCGCCGGGCCGCGCTCGGTGTCATGCCGAACTCCGAGCGGAACGCGGTCGCGAACGACGCGTGGCTGGCGAAGCCGCAGGAGTACGCGATCTGCGCGATCGAGTGCGCCGCCCAACTCCCGCCGGCCAGCCGGGCCCGGGCCAGGTGCAGCCGTTCCCGGCGGATGAGGTCGCGGGCCGTCGTGCCGGACTCCCGCAGCACCTGCTGCACGTAGTGAACCGACCAGCCGAGCGCCCGGGCGATGGCGATCACGTCCAGGTCCGGTTCGCAGGCGTGCTGCCGGACATGACGGCGGATCGCGGCCTCGACCGTCGCCCGCTGCCCGGCGGGCGCCGTGTCGGTGCCGCCCTCCGCGGCCAGGCACATCAGGTCCAGCAGCCGGTCGCAGGCGATGTCGAAGGTGCGCTCGGAGAGCTGCTCGCGCTCCTCGTGCAGCGTGGTGGTCAACTGCCGGACGATCCGGCCCAGTCCACGGTCCGCACCCAGCATCCGCGGCTCGCCGGCCGCGAACGGGCTGCGCGCGGCGACGTCCGTGCCGGACATGATGAACGCGATCGACAGGAAGTCCGCGTCGTGCGCGAACCGCATCGGGCGGTCGATGTCGCACAGCACCATGCTGCCGGGCCGGATCTCCGCGGCCGACGGACCCTGCTCCACCCAGGCCGTACCGGCGAGCGGACCAGGAGTTCGTACGTTCCCCTGGGGTCGGAGCGGATGTGCCGGGACTCCCGCCGCACCACCTCCCGGCCGCCGGCACACAGGGCGAGGCCGTACGCCGTCGACTGCTGCCACTCCAGGCGGGCGCTCCACGGGGCCTCGTGGTCGGGCACGCTGATCCGGCTGGCGCCGTGCAGGCCGGTGAAGAGTTCGTCCCAGTCGCCGGCCGAGGTCAGGGTGAGGGCTTCGCTCCAGGAGTACACGCCTCATCGTAAGCTGCCCCGGGCGAGGGCCGTTGGGGCGTGCTCCGGCACCGCCGCGTGACCGGTCTCACACCGCGGCGGCCGAACTCGTGGGCCCGTCCGGCGTCTTGTCCATGTTCACCGAAGTCCGAGTTCACCGAAGTCCGAGTTCACCGAAGTCCGACCGAACGACCCGCGACGCATTGGACACAGCCCCCCCGTGACGGTTTCACGACGTTTCCTCGCCCCCGTCGTCCTGCCCGCCGACCCGTCCTGTTCCGTGCTCCGGGACGCGGCGGTGGACGTCGGCCCCGACGGCCGTATCACCTACTGCGGTCCGGCCGCCGCCGCGCCCCCGGTCCCGGACGCCCACCCGCGCACCCTGCTGACCGGCATCCTCGCCCCCGGACTCGTCAACACCCACGCGCACTCCCCGATGACCCTGCTTCGGGGACTCGGCGGCGACCTGCCGCTGCTGTCCTGGCTGCAGGACGCCGTCTGGCCGGCCGAGGCCCGCATGCGGGCGCAGGACGCCCACGCGGGCATGCTGCTCGGCTGTGTCGAGATGCAGCGCTACGGCGTGACCACCAGCGCCGAGATGTACGCGCACGCCGAGGCGGTGGCCGAGGCCGCACTGGAGGCCGGGAGCCGGGTGCTCCTCGCGCCCGCCTACTTCGACCGGCCCGGTGACGGCTGGCGCAGCGCCGTCGACGGGACAGGCAAGTGGATCGACGCCGACGGCCTGCGCTTCGGCCCGGGCGAACGGATCGAGCTCTGCTACGGCCCGCACTCCGCCTACACCCTGCCGCCCGAGGCCCTGCACGTCACGGCCGAGGAGTCCGCCCGGCGCGGCGCCCTGGTGCACATCCATGTCGCGGAGACCCTCGCCGAGGACGTCGAACAGCGCGCCCGGCACGGTTCCGTCCCGCAACTCCTCCGGGAGACCGGCCTGTTGGACGGGCGGCTGCTCGCGGCCCACGCCGTGCACCTGTCCGGCACCGACATCCGGCTGCTCGCCGAATCGGGCGCCGGGGTCGCCCACTGCCCGGGCTCCAACGCCAAGCTCGCCTCCGGGACGGCCGCCGTGCACGCCCTGCGCGCCGCGTCCGTCACCGTGGGCCTGGGCACCGACGGGCCCGCGAGCAACGACGACCTCGACCTGTGGGAGGAGGCGCGGCTCGCGATGATGTTCAGCCGCCTCGCCACCGGCGACCCGCTGGCGCTCACCGCCGCGGACGCCTTTCTCATGGCCACCTCGGTGGGCGCCGCCGCCCTGGGCCGCACGGACATCGGCGCCCTGCGGCCCGGGAACTGGGCGGACATGGTCCACATCTCCGTGGACGGGCCGCACTTCGCGACCGGCCTGGACGTCGAGGACGGCCGGCTGCTCGCCAACCTCATGTGGGCGGCGGGCTCCCGCGGGGTCCGGGACGTCTGGGTCGCGGGCGAGCCGGTGGTCGAGGACGGGGAGACGGTCCGCGTCGACCGCGGGGGCGCGCAGCGTGCCGCCGCCGAGGCGGCGGCACGCATCGTCTGACGGACCGGGTTTCCTAGCGGGTGCTGGTCACGAAGCCCGTCACCGCCCGGGCGAAGGCCGCCGGCTCCTCGATGTGGCCGAAGTGCCCGCTGTTGTCCAGGATCAGCAGTTCCGAGCCGGGGATCAGCCCGTGCAGTTCCTCGGCCCAGCGCACTCCGCAGATGAAGTCGTGGCGGCCGGCCAGCACGAGGGCGGGCACGGTGAGCCGGCCGAGGTCGGCGCGGTCGTCGACGACGACCGGGGAGAGGTCCTCGTCCAGACCGGAGATGTGGGTGGACGTCACCGCCGCCCGGAGGGGGGCGAACTCCGCCTCCCGGCCCCAGTAGTCGGCGAAGTACGCGGGGAACAGCCCCCGGGCGACCGCGGTGTGCTCGCTGTCGCCGCTGACGGCCGGAATGGCCTGGAAGGCCGCCAGCACCTCGGGGAGCCCGGGGTGGCCGGCGTTCCGCGCGGCGAACGCCTCCACCTGGCGCACGGTCTCGGCGACGTGCTCGGGGCCGGTCACCGGCAGGCTGTCGTAGAGGATCACCCCGGCGACGCGCTCGGGGTGGTGCAGGGCGTGGTACTGGGCGACGAAGCCGCCGTGCGAGTGGCCCAGCAGGTGCACCCCGGTGACGCCGAGGTGCTCGATCAGGGCGCCGAGGAACCGGCTGTAGCGGGCCCGGCTGTAGCCGTGCGGGTGGGAGGGCAGGCGGTCGGAGCCGCCGCTGCCGACCGGCTCCGGGTAGACGACCGTGAGATGCCGCTCCAGCTCGGGCATCCGCAGGTACTCCCAGGCGATGCCCGGCCCCCCGGAGTGCGCGACGCACACCGGCCCGGCGCCGTGCACGTGGTAGCGCTGCAGGAGACCGTCGACCTCGACGGTGTGGGTTCCGGTGGTGAGGGGATCGGTCAGGGGCGTGGTCATGGCTTCTCCGTGTCCGGCGGTTCGTGGTGACGACGGCAGGACGCCGGGGCGCGGGAGAAGTTCGAACCGGGTTGTGTGAGGGCGGTCACAGGCCGACTCGTCCGCCGTGCGCGAGCGGGTGCGTGGCCCGTCGCCTCGGCCGGCCATGGACCGTGGCCCGGCCCCTGACCGGCGCGCGGGCGCCGGTCAGGGGCGGTCGCGGCGGTGCTCAGTAGCGGCCGCCCACCGTCTGCGCGGCGAGCCCGTCCAGCGTGGCGACCTCCTCCGCGGTCAGCTCGATGCCCGCGGCGGCCACGTTCTGCTCCAGCCACTTCACGCGCTTCGTCCCCGGGATCGGCACCACCGGCACACCGAGCCGCGCACCGCGCGCGTGCACCCAGGCCAGCGCCAGCTGTGCCGGGGCGACGTCCCGCGCCTGGGCCAGGGCACGGATGGCGTCCGCGATCGCCTGGTTGTCCGCCGTCTGGAAGCGCGGCAGCCGCCGGCGGGCGTCACCGGCCGGCAGGGCACCGACGTCGACCGTGCCGGTCAGGAAGCCCCGGCCGAGCGGCGAGTACGCCACCAGCGCCACGCCCAGCTCGCGCAAGGCGTCCCCGACGGTGGTCTCCAGGTCACGGGACCAGATCGAGTACTCGCTCTGCACGGCCGCGACGGGGTGGACGGCGCTGGCGCGCCGCAGCAGTTCGCCGTTCACCTCGGAGAGGCCGATGTGCCCGATTTTGCCCTCCTTCACCAGCTCCGCCATGGCGCCGACGGACTCCTCGATCTCGGCGGTCCCCGGCGGCCGGTGCAGGTAGTAGAGGTCGATGTGGTCGACGCCCAACCGCAGCAGGGAGGCGTCGCAGGCGCGCTTGATGTAGCCCGCCTCGCCGCGCAGCACCCAGGTGTCGCTGCCCGTGCGGTCGATGCCGGTCTTCGTGGCGAGCTGGACCTGGTCGCGCCGTCCGGCGATGGCCCGGCCCACCAGCACCTCGTTGTGTCCGAAGGCGTAGGCGTCGGCGGTGTCGATGAGGGTGACGCCCAGGTCGAGGGCCCGGTGGACGGTGGTGATCGCGTCGTCCCAGCTGGTCGGCCCGTACCCCTCGCTCATGCCCATGCAGCCGAGCCCCTGGGCGGAGGTGGTGAGGCCACCGAGAGAAACCGTGTCCACGGCATGTCTCCGTTCGATGTCGGCGGTGCGTACGATGACAGATACCGGAGGATCCTCCGGTAGCAACGACGCTAACGGAGGATCCTCCGGTAAGCAAGTGGGAAGAATGCCGGGTACGGTGACCGGCCTGGAGGGGAGTACCGCATGAACGGACAAGGACCCGCGCGGCCCGTGCGCGCCCATGCCCGCCGCAACCGGGAGAAGCTCGTGGCGGCGGCCCTGGAGGAGTTCACGCGCACCGGCAAGGACGTGCCGCTCGACAGCATCGCCAGGGCGGCCGGCGTCGGCATCGGCACCCTCTACCGGCACTTCCCGACCCGGGAGTCCCTCGTCCTCGCCGCCTACGAGCACGAGGTGGACCAGCTGTGCGCCGTGGGGGACGAACTGCTCGCGGCGCTGCCGCCGGACCGGGCGCTGTGCGAGTTCATGGGCCGGCTGGCGAGCCTGCTGGTGACGAAGCAGCACATGTCCGAGGCGCTGCGCAGCGCCGGACCCGACGGCGGGGAGTCGTACGCGAAGGTCTACGACATGATCGGCACCCTGTTCACGGCGGGCGTCGCCGCCGGGACGCTCCGGTCCGACATGGAGACCGGTGACGTGGTGCGGGCCATGGGCGGCCTGCTGCGCCTGGACGTCGACGGGGACTGGAAGGGGCAGGCCGAGCGCCAGATCCGGCTCCTCATGGACGGCCTGCACGCAGGCGCTCCGGCCCGCGCCGAGGGGCGCGAACCGGAGCGGTGAGGGGAGACGGGGCCGGTCAGTCCGCGGAGCGCACCGCCGGCATGGCGAGCGCGACCGGCCCGCTCTTGCAGGAGTCGTGGCAGTCCTTCTCCAGACTGCAGCACAGCGAGCAGATCGCCCCCGAGTGGAACGGGCAGTTGGCCACGTCCGGCCGCTCGAACTCGGTCGTGCACACCGTGCAGGTCAGCACGGCCGCCGACGGCAGCCCGTCCGCGCCCAGCAGCGGCTCCGCCAGGTCGTCGACGCGGGCGATGTAGTACTTCCCCTTGGTCAGCACCGCGAACAGCGGCGAGAGCGCCATCGCCAGGAACAGCGCGATGAACGGCGAGTACGCCTTGCCGTACTCCCCGAAGGCGTGGAAGTAGGCGGCGATCGAGACCGCCGACGCGATCAGCATCGAACCGAAGCCGACCGGGTTGAAGTTGTACAGATGGGCGCGCTTGAACTCGATGTACGACGGGCTCAGCTTCAGCGGCTTGTTGATGACCAGGTCGGCGACGACCGCGCCGATCCAGGCGATCGCCACGTTGGAGTAGAAGCCGAGGACGGTGTTCAGGAAGCCGAAGACGCCGCCCTCCATCAGGGCCAGCGCGATACCGACGTTGAGGAAGATGTAGACGACGCGCCCGGGGTGACGGTGGGTCAGCCGGGAGAAGAAGTTCGACCAGGACAGTGAACCGGAGTACGCGTTCGTCGAGTTGATCTTTATCTGGGAGAGGATCACGAAGAACGTGGCCAGGCCCAGCGCGATGGGCGCGGCGAAGGTCTTGAAGCCGGACACGTACTGCTGGATCGGCTCGTTGGCCTTCGCCAGGCCCACGCTGCCGGCGATGTAGAAGGCGAGGAAGGCGCCGCCGATCTGCTTGGCCGCGCCGAGCACCACCCAGCCCGGACCGGCGGAGAGCACGGCCGCCCACCACTTCCTGCCGTTCTCCGGCGTCTTGTCCGGCATGAACCGCAGGTAGTCCACCTGCTCACCGATCTGCGCGATCAGCGACAGCGCCACACCGGCACCCGCGCCCACCCCGAGCATGCTGATGCTCGACCCGGTGGGCGAGTTCCCCGCGAAGTGCGTGAACTCCGAGAACTTGCCCGGTTCCTGGATCGCGATCGACACGAACGGCGCGACCATCAGCACCAGCCACACCGGCTGCGTCCACACCTGCATCTTCGACAGCGCGGTCATGCCGTAGATGACCAGCGGCAGGATGATGACCGAGCAGATCAGATAGCCGACGGCGAGCGGGATGTGCAGGCCCAGCTCCAGGGCCTGCGCCATGATCGAGCCTTCGAGGGCGAAGAAGATGAAGGTGAAGCTGGCGTAGATGACCGAGGTGAGCGTCGAGCCGAGGTAGCCGAAGCCCGCGCCCCGGGTCAACAGGTCCATGTCGATGGAGTACTTGGCCGAGTAGTACGAGATCGGGATGCCGGTGAGGAAGATGACCACCGCCGCGGTCAGGATCGCCACCAGCGCGCTGGAGAAGCCGTTGGAGATGGCGATCGAGCCGCCGATCGCGAAGTCCGCGAGATAGGCGATACCGCCGAGCGCCGTGGTGGCCACCACGTACGGGGTCCAGCGGCGGAAGGACTTCGGCGCGTAGCGCAGCGAGTAGTCCTCCAGCGTGTCGTTCTTCGCCCAGTCGTTGTAGGTCCGTTTGCCGTCCGTCCCGCCGTCCGCCACGGCCGGCGGCGCCTCTTTCCCGACGATCTCCGTCACGACTCTGCCCTCTCTCGTCCCCGGTCGTTTGCACGGAAGAGTCGCGGCGCGCTGTTTCCCGAACGTTTCACCTGCTTTAAAAGACAAAGCTTGATACTTCCCGTGGGAAGTATTGGACGTGATGGGGGAGTTGGGCTCAGAGCTGGGCGACGATGTGGAAGTCGAAGGCGTCCGCCCGCGCCAGATACAGCCGTTGCGCGAGATGGTTGCCGTGCAGCCGTACGACACCGCGCGGGCCCTCGTACGACACCGAGTCCCGTACCGCGCACATCGTCCGCACGTCCAGCGACCGGGCCCGCTCGGCCAGCGCCGCCAGCAGCCGTACCCCTTCGAAGCACGACTCGCCCGGGCTGCCCACCACGGGTGCGTGGGCACCGAACCTGGCCGCGTGGCGGGCGCTGAAGTCGAGGCTCTCGGCGGTGGCGAGGGTCTCGAAGAAACCGGCCGTCGCCCACAGCCCGTCGGTGGCCTCCGCACCCGTGGCCAGCAGGATGTTCTCGTCCATGTGGGTGCTCAGCCTGAGACACCGCTGGTGCAGCCCGTAGCCGGCGAACGCCCGGTTGAAGCGGGCCGCGTCCGCCCCGACCAGCAGCATCAGCACCGCGTCCGCCTCGCACCGCTCCACCCGGCGCAGCACCGGCCCGAACTCCTCCGTCCCGAGCGGCACGAACACCTCGTCCCGCACCCGGCCCCCGCACTCCCGCGCATACGCCCGTACCGTACGGGCGGTCACCCGGGGCCAGACGTAGTCGTTGCCCACCGTGCACCAGCGCCGCACCCCGGCCGCCTCCGCCAGCAGCCGCATCGCGGGCAGCAGTTGGGCGGCATCGGTCTCACCGGTCAGGAAGACGCCGGGAGTCCGCTCGCCGCCCTCGTACTGGGCGGTGTAGACATACGGCACCCGGCCCGCGATCCGGGGCAGCAGCGCCTGCCGCACCGCCGAGGTGTGCCAGCCCACCACCCCGTCCACGGCGCCCGGCGCGACCAGGGACCCGACCTCGGCCGCCACCCGCCGCGGCGGTGCCCCGCCGTCCACCGTGACCAGCCGGACCTCCCGGCCCAACACACCGCCCGTGGCGTTGAGTTCCTCCACGGCGAGGCGCGCGGCCGACTCGCACGACGGCCCGAAGACCCCCGCCGGTCCCTGCAACGGCACCACCAGGGCGACGACCAGGGGTGTACCCGAGGGGTCGCTCGGCGGCGCCCTGTGCATCAGGCCACCTCCGTGAGGGGCATGGGGAGCGGATTCCGGTCCCGGGCCCCGGCGCCCTCGCGGAGGCTCGTATTCTGCGCGCAGAGTAGACCTACCGGAAGGACACCGGCAATGCCGTCCGTACCCTCCTCGCCGGACCTCGCCCACCTCCTCAGCCACGCCGAGCGACGCGTCGTGCAACGGCTGGCCGCGGTACTGGCCGAGGAGGACTGCACGGTCGAGGAGTGGCGTGTGCTGTCGATCGTCGGGGACGGCCAGGGACATCCGATGTCCGAGATCGCCGAGCACGCGCTGATGCCGGCGCCCAGCCTGACCAAGCTCGTCGACCGCATGGTCGCCGGCGCCCTGGTGTACCGCCGCCCCGATCCGCACGACCGCCGCCGCGTCCTGCTCCACCTCACCCCGCGCGGCGAGGACCTGCACCGGCGCGCCGCCCGCCGGGTCCGCGCCGACCAGGCCCGGCTGCTCGCCGAGACAGCCGACGGGGGAGCGCTCGCCCGGCTGCTGCCCCGGCTCACGGCGGCGGCCGACGCCCGGACGGCCGACGCACCGAGCGCGGCCCGGCCCGTCTGACGCTCGCGCGCGGGTTGTTCGGTCCTCGCGGACGTGTATCGCCGCGGCGGGCCACAGCGCCGCCGCCTCCCGGACGGCCGGGCGTGAACGGCGATGTCCGGACGACGGCCTTCAGCGGGCGAGCGGCGCAATCACCGGCGGAGGTGTCACCAGCCGGTGAACAGCAGGTGGTTCAGCAGCAGCGCGAGCAGCGCCTGTGCCGTCAGCCAGGCGCGCGGGCGAGGCAGGAACGCGCAGGCCGGGAGCAGCCACATCGCGAACGGCAGCCAGATGCGCTCCGTCTCCGCCTTGCTCATCCCGGACACGTCGGCGACCAGCAGCGCGAGCAGCGCGACCGCCACCAGGAAGGCGAGGCGGACCGGTGCGGAGCCCGCCGTACGGCGGTGGACGAGCGTGGCGCCCGCCCGTCGCAGCCCCGCCACCGTCGCCAGGCCGGTGATGATCACCGTGCAGGCCAGGTTGGCCCACACCCAGTAGCCGTACGGGCGGGTGCCGCCGATGCCCTGGTAGTAGCGGGTGACCAGCAGCCGGTACCCCTCCCACCAGTCGAACCCGGCGAGCGTGAACACGACCGGGACGACCGCCGCCCCCGCCACCAGCAGGGCGAGGATCACCGGCCGCGCCCGGACCCGGCGCCGGCCGAGCACCAGCGCCGCCGCCCCGATGAGCGCGAAGAGCGTCAGGCCGTACGACAGGTAGCAGGTCAGGCCGTACAGCAGTCCCGCGCCCGCCGCCCACGCCACGGACCGTCCGGTCACCGCCAGCGCGAGCAGGGCCACCGCCCAGGCGGCGACCGCCGCGAAGTACCCGTCGGCCGAGGCGCCCACCCACACGGCGGCCGGGGCCAGCGCCAGGAACGGCGCGGCCCGCCGGGCGAGCCGCTCACCGGCCAGCGCCCGCACCGCGACCAGCACGGCGACACAGGCCGTGGACCCGACGGTGATGCACCAGGCGCCCGCCCAGCCGCCGCCGTGCAGCCCGGCCCGGTCCAGGAGGACGAAGGTGAGGGTGGCCGCCGGAGGGTGTCCGGCGATGTGGGCCGGCCAGGGGGCGGGAGTGCCGCTCACGATGTGGTGGGTGAAGTCGCGCAGGGTCGCCGGGATGTCGTGGAAGCGGCCGATGACCGTGAGGTACTCGTTCGGGCTGGTGAGCCGGCCGGCCACCCCCCGCTGCCAGCCGTCGACCAGCGCCAGCGACCAGGTCCAGGCCAGACAGGTGCCCCAGGCGGCGGCGAGCAGCCCGCGCCAGGGCAGCCGCACCGCCAGGTTCGGCCCGTACGCCACCACGGCGGCCGCGACCAGTACGGCGGCCGGAGTGCCCGGGCCCACGTGCGGGTCCCAGTCGGCGAACAGCGGCGGCCAGTGCACGAACAGGACGCGGTAGGTGTTCTGGAGGTGCCGGCCGACCAGGACGGCGACGAGCACGAGCAGGGCGGCGGCGAGGGCGGCGTACAGATCGGCGGGGCGATCACGGCGGGGAGCGCGGGTCACACCGGAACGCTAGGTCGGCGACCGGGCGAAAGAGTGGATCAGGCGGCTGACGTCAGACTTTCGTCATGGGTCGCGCACCCGTTCCCGGGGTTTTCCCGGCCTACGGTCGGACCATGCGACACGACGACCCACGGCTTCCCACCTCACCCGGTTTCTGGCGCAGCCCGCTGCGCGGCACCTGGTTCACCTCGGTGCTCGGCCTCGTGCTGCTCGCCGGCATCACCGTGCTGTTCGTGACCGGACTGGTGTCGTACGCCGCCTACAACCCGAACCTGGCCCCGGTGAACGACCAGACCCCGGACAAGGGCGTCCTCGGCTTCTACCTGTTCTCGTGGCCGACGAACCCGTACTGGCTCTACCGGCTCACCCAGGGCCTGCACGTCACCCTCGGCGTCACCCTGATCCCCGTGCTGCTCGCCAAGCTGTGGTCGGTGGTGCCGAAGCTGTTCACACTGCCCCCGGCCCGCTCCCTCGCCCACGCGCTGGAGCGGATCTCGCTGCTGTTGCTGGTCGGCGGCGGCCTCTTCGAGTTCACCACCGGTGTCCTCAACGTCCAGCTCGACTACGTCTTCCCCGGCTCCTTCTACCCCCTGCACTTCTACGGCGCCTGGGTGTTCTTCGCCGCGTTCGTCGCGCATGCCGCGCTGAAGACACCGACGGCGCTCCGGGCCGTTCGCCAACGGCGCCGGGACGAGGCCGAGTTGGCGGCACCAAGGCCGGACACGGCCACCGTCTCCCGGCGCGGGGCGCTGTGGTTCGTCGGCGGGGCGTCCCTGCTGCTGCTCGTCACCACGGCCGGGCAGAGCATCGGGGGCGCGCTGCGGCGCACCGCCCTGCTCGCGCCGCACGGCGGAGCCGACCCCGGCAGCGGGCCGGACGGCTTCCAGATCAACAAGACGGCCGCCTACGCCGGGATCGACGCCAGGGCGACCGGCGGCGAGGCCTGGCGGCTGGTCGTCACCGGACGCGACGGCCGGACGGTCCGGCTCAGCCGTACCGAACTCCTCCGACTGCCCCTGCACAGCGCCGCGTTGCCCATCGCCTGCGTCGAGGGGTGGTCGACCTCCGACCAGTGGTGGCGCGGGGTGCGGCTGCGCGACCTCGCGGCACTCGTCGGCTACGACGGCGACCCGCCGGACGTGCTCGTCGAGTCGCTCCAGCTGCACGGCGCCTTCCGCCGCGCGGCCCTGCGCGCCAACCAGGTCGCCGACCCGCGCTCCCTGCTCGCCCTCCAGGTGAACGGCGAGGACCTGTCCCCCGACCACGGCTACCCGGCGCGCGTGATCGTGCCCGCCGCGCCCGGTGTGCTCAACACCAAGTGGGTGGCCCGGATGACCTTCGGAGACCTGTGATGCGCTCGCCCCTGCCCGTCGGCGCCCTGCTGCGGCGGCCGCGCCTCCCGCTCGGCAACCCCCTCCACATCCTGCTGCTGGCCTGCTCGTTCGCGCTCGCCGCCTATGCCGGCGTACGGCTGCTGGCCGGCGACTGGCTCGGGGTGACGCTGTGGGTGGTGGGGGCGGCCCTGCTGCACGACCTCGTCCTGCTGCCGCTGTACTCGCTGGCCGACCGGGCCGCGGTACGCGGGCTGGGCGCCGCCGGGCGCCGGGTGGGGGTACCGCCCGCGCCCTCGGGGCCGTCGGGGAGGGCGATGTACGTCCGCGTCCCGGCCGCGCTCTCCGCGCTGCTCCTGCTGGTGTGGTTCCCGCTGATCAGCGGGATGGTGGCCGGGCACTACCGGACGGCCACCGGCCTGTCCTCGGACGGTTACCTGGCCCGCTGGCTGCTGATCACCGCCGTGCTCTTCGGCGGTTCGGCGCTGCTGCTGGTGTGGCGGCTGCGCAGGGCGACGAAGCGGCGCCCGCCGGCCGCCCACTGACCGGCCCGCTCCCAGCCCCACGCGTACCCCAGCAGGGCCGCGGTGCCGAGCCGCGCCCAGAGGAAGGGGGCGCCGACCGCCTCGTGGGCGTCGGTGAGGTGGACATGGGCGCGTTCGTCGACGTCCACCGGTGCGGTCTCGGCGATCAACAGGCCGCCGGGAGTGAGGAGTTCGGCCACCCGGTCCAGCAGGTCGCGCGGGTCGCCGCCGATCCCGACGTTGCCGTCCATCAGCAGGACGGTGCCCCAGCGGCCCTCGCCGGGCAGCGGCTCGAAGACCGAGCGGCGCAGCGCCTGGCCGCCGAGGCGCACGGTGTGGTCGACGGCGGCCGCACTGACGTCGATGCCGAGTACGGTACGGCCCCGGGCGGCGAGCTCGGCGACGAGCCGCCCGGGGCCGCAGCCGACGTCGAGGACGGCGCCCTCGCAGCGGTCCAGGACCTGCCGGTCGACCGGGTCGGCCCGGGCACACCAGCGCTCGACCTCCAGCGGCAGCAGCCACCCGTCGGTGCGGCGCAGGAACAGCGGGCCCCGGCCGGTGCGCAGGGCGGCGGCGTAAGGGTCGGCGCCGGTCCAGGCGAGCGGCGGTGAGGTGGTCATCGGCGGCCCGTCCCGCTGTGCGCCGTGCACCGGGCCAGGCGGGCGGCGAAGCGGCCGTGCGGGGCGAGGGCGGCGACGGCGACGGCGTCCGCGGCGGTGTCCACGTCCCGCAGCCGCGGCAGGTCCTCGACCCGCAGCCCGGCGGCGACGAGCCGCCGCCGCTGGACCGCGCCGGTCTCCGCCGTGGACATCGGCACCCCGCGCAGCAGCGCGGGGTCCGGGTCGGCCAGCCCCAGCGCCCAGAACCCGCCGTCCTCGGCGGGACCGAAGTACGCGTCGCGGTCCGCGAAGTCCACGGTGAGCAGGGCCGGGGTGACCTGGGGGGTGTCCATGCCGATGAGCAGGGCCGGGCCGGAGCAGTGGGCGAAGGCGTCGGCGAGGCGCGCGTCGAGGCCGCCCGCGCACTGCGGTACGACGTCGAAGCCGGGCGGCAGCCAGGGGCCGGGGTTTCCGTCGAGTACCAGGACGCGGCGGGTGGCGGGGGTCCCGGCCACGGCGCGCAGGGTGTCGGCGAGGGACGCCTCGGCGAGCGCGGCGGCCTGCTCGGGTGTGAAGGGCGGGGTGAGCCGCGTCTTGACCCTGCCGGGGCGGGGTTCTTTCGCGATGACGAGAAGGGTGGTCATGTGGGGGTTCCTTGGCTGGTGCGGGTGGGTGGGGGCGGGGGGATGTCACTTACCGGCGCTGGCAGCGCGCCCCGTCAGGGGCGCGGGGAACTGCGCGACCAGCCCCCACCGGCCCGCAGCCGGGGTGGCTCGTTGAGCACCCGGCTCATGTCCCGCACCGCCTGCCACGTGCCGCGCCAGGTCCCCGTCACCTTGGACGTGCCGGTGCGCGGCAGGTACGCCACATCGCGTTCGGTGATCCGCCACCCCGCGTCCGCCGCCCGCACCACCATCTGGAGCGGATAGCCGCTGCGCCGGTCGTCGAGGGACAGCGCGAGCAGCGGCTCACGGCGCGCCGCCCGCAGCGGACCGAGGTCGTGCAGCCGCAGCCCGGTACGGCGCCGCAGCATCCGCGCCAGCGCCAGGTTCCCGGCCCGGGCATGCGCCGGCCACGCACCCCGGCCCTGCGGTCGCCGTCGGCCGAGCACCAGGTCCGTCTCGCCGTCGCGGACTTCCCGCACGAACGGCACGAGGAGCCCCGGATCCAGCGAGGCGTCGCAGTCGCAGAAGCAGACGATGTCGGCGGTCGCGGCGGTCAGCCCCGCATGGCACGCCGCGCCGAAGCCGCGCCGCGCCTCGTGGACGACGGTCGCGCCGAGCGCCCGGGCGATGTCCGCCGAGCCGTCCGTGGAGCCGTTGTCCACCACGAGGGCCCGCCAGCCCGCCGGGATCCGGCCGAGTACCCAGGGCAGGGCCTCGGCCTCGTTCAGACAGGGGAGGACGACGTCCACGTCCGTCGTCGGAGAGGTTGGTGAGGTGGTCACGGTTGTCACCCTACGAACGTGAACCGGACATACCGGGCGTCGGCTCCTTACGAAACGCGGACGTCGGGACCGGCGGCCCACCTCCCCGGTTTCTTACGAAACGCGGACGTCGCACCCGGTGCCCACCCTCGGGCGCGACACCCGCGACGGCCCGGTGCGAGGGTGGGTGCATGCATCAGCCGTACGAGCTCACCGAGGACCGGGCCGCCCCCGCCGCCGCCCGGGTCCTGGTCGTCGACGACGATCCGACCGTCGCCGAGGTCGTCACCGGGTATCTCGACCGCGCCGGTTACCTGGTCGACCACGCCGGCGACGGCCCCACCGCACTGCGCCGCGCCACCGCCCACTGGCCGGACCTGGTGGTGCTCGACCTGATGCTGCCCGGCATGGACGGCCTGGAGGTCTGCCGGCGACTGCGCGGCCACGCCCCCGTCCCGGTCATCATGCTCACCGCGCGCGGTGACGAGGACGACCGGATCCTGGGCCTGGAGGTCGGCGCCGACGACTACGTCACCAAGCCCTTCAGCCCCCGCGAACTGGTCCTGCGGGTGGAGTCGGTGCTGCGCCGCGCCCGCCCCGCGCCCGCCGCGTACTCCTTCTCCACCGCCGGGGTCACCCTCGATCCGAACGCCCGCCGTGCCACCAAGAACGGCACCGAACTCGCCCTCACGCTGCGCGAGTTCGACCTCCTCGCCTTCTTCCTGCGGCACCCGGGGCGGGCGTTCGGCAGGGAGGACCTGATGCGCGAGGTGTGGGGCTGGGACTTCGGTGACCTGTCCACCGTCACCGTCCATGTCCGCCGGCTGCGCGCCAAGGTCGAGGACGACCCGGCCCGGCCGCGGCTGATCCAGACGGTGTGGGGCGTCGGCTACCGCTTCGATCCCGACGCCGACGAGCAGGAGGTGGACTGACATGCGCGACACCCTGCTGATCGCCCTGTACGCCCTGGCCGGTGCCGCCCTCACCGGGCTCGCCGGAGCGGCCGCGCTGCGCCTGCTCCGGCGCCGCTCGCTCACCCTGTCCATCGCCGTGGTCGCCGCCGTCGGCGTGGTCGCGATGCTCGCCGGCACTCTGGCCGTCGCCTGGGCGATGTTCCTCTCCTCGCACGACCTGTCGGTGGTGACGACGGTGGTCGCGATGGCGGCCGCGGTCTCGCTCGCCAGCGCGCTGATACTGGGCCGCTGGGTCGGCGCCCGCAGCCGTGAACTCGCCCTGGCGGCCCGCTCGTTCGGCGAGGAGGGCGACTTCGCCGTGCCCGCGGTCCCGGCCACCGCCGAACTCGCCGAGGTGAGCCGTGAGTTGGCGGCCACCAGCGCGAAGCTCGCCGAGTCCCGGGAACGGGAACGCGCGTTGGAGACCTCGCGCCGGGAGCTGGTCGCCTGGATCTCGCACGACCTGCGCACCCCGCTGGCCGGTCTGCGCGCCATGTCGGAGGCGCTGGAGGACGGTGTCGCCACCGACCCGGACCGCTATCTGAAGCAGATCCGCACCGAGGTCGAACGCCTCAACGACATGGTCGGCGACCTCTTCGAGCTCTCCCGCATCCACGCCGGGACGCTCGCGCTGAGCCCGAGCCGGATGTCGCTGTACGACCTCGTCGGCGACGCCCTCGCGGGCGCCGACCCGCTGGCGCGCGAGCTGGGCGTACGGCTGGTCGGCGACCGGGTGGAGCCGTTGCCCGTCGAGGTGGACGGCAAGGAGATGAGCCGGGTGCTGGGCAACCTGCTGGTGAACGCCATCCGCCGGACGCCGCCCGACGGCACGGTCGCGGTCGCCGCCGAGCGCGGTCCCGAGGGTGTCGTCCTGTCCGTCACGGACGGCTGCGGCGGCATCCCCGAGGAGGATCTGCCGCGCGTCTTCGACACCGGCTGGCGCGGCAGCCACGCCCGGACGCCGCCTGCCGGCGCGGGACTCGGCCTCGCCATCGTGCGCGGGATCGTGGAGGCCCACCAGGGACGGGCCACCGTACACAACATCCCGGGCGGCTGCCGCTTCGAGGTGGTGCTGCCCACCGCCGCTTCGTGATCGTGGGCAGCACCACCGGTCCGTCCGGGGGCTATGCGCCCCTCGCGAACTCCCGCATCCCCTCCGCGAACCCGACCTCGGCCTTCCAGCCCAGCTCGGCCCGCAGCCGCGAGGAGTCGGCGGTGATGTGCCGTACGTCCCCGAGCCGGAACTCCCCGGTGACCACCGGCCTCGGCCCGCCATGGGCCTCGGCCAGCGCGCGGGCCATCTCGCCGACGGTGTGCGGCTCGCCGCTGCCGGTGTTGTAGACGGTCAGCGCACCCGGCTCCGGCCGTGCCTCCAGGGCGACCGCGTTGGCGGCGGCCACGTCCCGGACGTGCACGAAGTCCCGGCGCTGCCGCCCGTCCTCGAACACCCGGGGCGCCGCACCCCGGGCGAGCGCCGAACGGAAGAAGGAGGCCACGCCCGCGTAGGGGGTGTCACGGGGCATCCGGGGCCCGTACACGTTGTGGTAGCGCAGCGACACCGCCGAGCCGCCCGTCGACCGGGCCCAGGCGGCGGCCAGATGCTCCTGGGCCAGCTTGGTGGTGGCGTACACGTTGCGCGGATCGACCGGCGCGTCCTCGGCGACCAGCCCGGGCGCCAGCCGGGCACCGCACACCGGGCAGTGCGGTTCGAACCGCCCGGCCTCCAGATCGGCGACCGCGCGCGGCCCCGGCCGTACGACACCGTGGCGCGGACACTCGTACCGGCCCTCCCCGTACACGACCATCGACCCGGCCAGCACGAGGTGCCGTACCCCCGCCTCGGCCATCGCGGCGAGCAGCACGGCCGTACCGAGATCATTGCGGGAGACGTACTCCGCCGCGTCCCCGAACCCCACCCCCAGCCCGACCATCGCGGCCTGATGGCAGACCGCGTCCATGCCCGCGAGCGCCCGCCCGACCGCCGCCGGATTGCGTACGTCGGCGCCCGGATCGTCGCGCACGTCGAACACGACCGCCTCGTGCCCGCGCGCCGCCAGCGCCTCGACGACATGGGACCCGATGAACCCGGCACCGCCGGTGACCAGTACACGCATACGGCCACGCTAGGCCCGCCCCGGCACCGGACCACGCGACCGCGCCCGCACGTCACGACTCCGTAAGAGGTGGCACCGGAGCCGGCCGTCTCACGCCTCCTCCGCGCGCAGTCGACGAGATGACGCGTTCGCCGTCCTGGGAGGCGTGGAAGCCGGCGCGGACGAAGTCGGGCGCCCCTACGCCTTGGGGGGCTTGACGGCGATGTCGAGGAAGAAGGCGTCGATGCTGCGCACCGCCGTCTCGAACTCCGCCAGGTTGACGGGCTTGGTGACGTAGGCGTTGGCGTGGTGGTGGTACGCGCCGGTCACGTCGTCGGGAGCGACGGACGTGGTCAGTACGACGACCGGGATGGTCCGCAGCTCCGCGTCCTCCTTCACCACGGCGAGTGAAGCCATCGTCCTGACCGGCCTGGACGAACCCCGCGCCGGAGTCGAGTCCCTCGCCGCCGGCGCCCAGGACTATCTCGTCAAGGGCAAGGTCGAACCCGACCTGATGCAGCGCGCCGTCCGCTACGCCGTCCAGCGCAAGCAGGCCGAACTCGCCAACGCCGCCCTCCAGCTCGGGCGGCTGCGCGCCGAGGAGAACGCCCGCCTGGAACGCGGGCTGCTGCCCGAACCACTGCTGTCCTCGACCGCCGTCACCGCCTCCAGCCGCTACTACCCCGGACGCGCCCAGGCCCTGCTGGGCGGTGACTTCCTCGACGTCGTCCAGACCGACGACGGGCAGGTCCACGCGATCATCGGAGACGTCAGCGGCCACGGCCCGGACGCCGCCGCGCTCGGGGTCTGCCTGCGCATCGCCTGGCGCGCGCTCACCCTCGGCGGCCACCGCGCCCAGCACCTGCTGCACCTGCTGGAACAGATACACATCGCCGAACGCGCGGGCAGTGACCTGTTCACCACCTGCTCCCTCATCACCCTGGACCCGCGGGCCGCCACCCTCACCCTGCACCTGGCCGGCCATCACGAACCCCTGTTCGTCCCCCCCCGACGGCACCCGGCAGGTCACCGCCGCCCACGGCATCGCGCTCGGCATCGCACCAGGACTGGGCGACTGGCCCGCCACCACGCTGGCGCTGCCCGCCGACGGAGCGCTCATCGCCTACACCGACGGACTCATCGAGGGCTTCGCGGACGGTTCCGGCGACCGGCTCGGAGTGGACGGCCTGCTGCGCATCATCGACACGCTGCACACGCCCGATCCCGGCACCCACCTGGACCGGCTCATCGCCCGCACCGCGCCCTCAACGCGGACCGCCACACCGACGACCTCGCCGTCCTGCGCCTGGACTGGAACACGGGCGCGTCCGGCGGCCCGGCTCACTCCTCCTGAGGGGTCTTCGCCAGTTCCGCGTTGAACTGGGCGCCGGTCAGCAGCGCCAGGTTGGACAGCCACAGCCAGACCAGGAAGATCACGACGCCGCCCAGCGAGCCGTACAGCCGGTGGTAGCTGCCGACATGGGAGGTGTAGAGGCTACAGCCCAGCGAGACGGCCAGCAGGAGGACCACGGCCAGCACACCGCCCGGCGCCATCTTCCCGACGGGGCGGGAGGACTCGGGGCCCGAGTGGTACAGGACGAGCACCGTGACGACGGTGACCGCGACCACCACGGGCCACCGGAGCGCGTGCCAGGCGGCCTGCGGCCCGGTACCGAGATCCAGCGCCCGGCCCAGGAACGCGACCAGGCTGCCGGTGAGGAACAACGCCAGAACGGAGGTGAGAAGCAGCAGGATCAGGACCAGGGCCGTGGTGATGATGCGGGGCGCGGTCCGCCAGACCGGCCGATGCGAGCTGGTCCGGTGCATGGCGTGCAACGCCCGACGGAAGACGCCCAGGTAGCTGGATCCCGACCACAGCGCTGCCGCCCCGCCCAGGAAGATCAGCGCCCAGGCCGCCGACGACTGACCGGCCATCTGCCGCAGGGTGCCGCGCAGCAGGACACGGGACTCGAGCGGGGCCGCCTGCGTGATGCGGTCGATGACCTCCGGCTTGGCCGTGGGGATGGTCAGACCCAGGACCGAGAGGATGACCAGCAGTACGGGGAACAGGGCCAGGACCGCGTAGTACGTCAGCGCGGCGGCCCAGTCCGTGACGTCGTCGTTCCAGACGGCCACCGGGGTCCGGCGCAGCGCCCCCCACCACCGAGCCGTACGACCGCCCGCATCATCCATGGGACGGATGCTCTCACTCCTCGGTGGCCGGGGCGGGCAGCAGCTGGGCTCAGTGTCGGCGGGTGGCCCGGACATGGAGATGGTTCAGGGCGTCCACCACCACGGTGTTGTGATGCCAGAGCAGCCAGCGGCCCACCTCGCCGCCGAGCTGCTCCAGCGCGGCCAGCTGGGCCGGCGCCAGCTCGTGCAGCGGGTGTTCGTGGTGGGTGGAGATCATGCCGACCACGGCCCCTCTCGGGCTGACCAGGGGGACGCTGTGGCAGGCGCGGCTGCCGGCCTGCAGGATCACCTGCCGGGAGCGCTCGTCGAAGGTGTCGCAGGAGCCGACGTCCTTCACGGTGACCTGCCGCGCCTCCTCGGCCGCCTGCGCGCACGAGGTGGTTCCGCTGTCGACGAAGGTGAAGTAGTCGGTGAACCGCCGGTTCAGCCCGGTGTGCCGCACCATGCGCAGCAGCCGGTTCTCCACCAGCTGCACGTTGCCCATACGGGTTCCCGTGATGCGCAGTGTGCGCCGCAGCGCGGCATCGAGGACCGCGCCCTGCCCCTGCGGGGTTCCGTCCAGGTCCAGGGCGGGCAGCGGGGGAGGGCCCCCGTTCGGACGGCCCGCGACCCATCGCGGGGCCGTCGCCGCAGGGGCCGGAAGCCGGACGACGGCAGCGGCGAGGGTGTGCAGTTTGAGGTTGAACCGCTGGGACGCGTCGCGCAGCAGCTCGAACGACTCCTCGCGCGAGGAGAGCTGGTAGTACGTCAGCAGCAGCGTTTCGGCGCGGGCCACACCGGCACGCGCCAGCCGCCTGTTGCGCTCGTCCAGGGCCCGCTGTTCCTCGGGCTCGTCGGCCGGCGGCGCGGCAGGGATGTGGGAATACTCGGCCATAGGCAGACCTCCTCGTCCGGCAACGGGATCGTGACGCCGTCCGGCCGCCCGCGCCGGAACACCGTGCCAGGATGTCCACGGCCCGAAGCGCGCCGATCGGCGCTCACCGTACGCATGCCCCGTCCGCGCTCCGACAGACCACCCGCTCCCACGACCCCGTCCACGGTGTGCCGGAGTGTCCCGCAGCGATGAGTTCCGGCCGGGGCGGGAGTCTGTTCCGGTGACCGTCTCAGGACGTCGGTCACACGTCGTACGACGCTGCCCGGAACCGGACACCACGGAGGACACCATGACGCCCACGCCCGACGAACCGACCACCGCGCTGCCCGGCCGCCCGCCCGTGGTCGACCTGGCCGCCTGGCAGGCCGCCCGTGACGAGCTGCTGGTCCGCGAGAAGGCCCACACCCGTGAGGGCGACGCGATCGCCGCGGCCCGCCGCCGGCTGCCGATGGTGGAGTTCGACGGGACGGCCGAGGTCGTCGGACCCGACGGCCCGGTCCCGTTCCTGGACCTGTTCCAGGGCCGCGACGAGCTCGTGGTCTACAAGCACATGTGGCACGACGGCGCGCCGCACCAGGGGCAGTGCGAGGGCTGCACCACCACGGCCTGGCACCTCCAGGACGCCTCCTACCTCAACGCCCGCGGAGTGTCGTACGCCGTCCTGACCACCGGCCGGTGGGACGAGGTGGCCCCCTACGTCGAGTTCATGGGCTACACCCAGCCGTGGTACTCGGTGCGCGACGTGGCGGGACCGGCCGGCGGGCCCATGGGTTACCTCACCAGTTATCTGCGCGACGGCGACCGCGTGTTCCTCACCTACTCCACGACGGGCCGTGGCAACGAGCGGGTCAACGGCTCCCTCGGCCTGCTCGACATGACGCCCTACGGCCGCGGCGAGGCATGGGAGGACAACCCCGAGGGCTGGCCCAAGGGCGACAGCGCCTGCTGGTCCTGGCGCTCGGACGCGGACGGGAACGCCACCTGGGGCCCGACCAGCCGGCCCGTGCCGCAGTGGACCCGCCCCGGCGCGACCCCCGTGGAGACCCTCGGCCGGCACGGCCACCACCACTGACACCGGCCGGGTCCACGTCACGGCGCCGGCACGGTCAGGCGGGCTGCCACAGTTCGATCCGGTTGCCCTCGGGGTCGATGACCCAGCCGAACCGGCCGACACCTTCCATGTCCTGCGTCTCCTCGGCCACGTCCGCTCCCGCGGCGCGGAGCTGCGCGAGCATGGCGTCCAGGTCACGGACCCGGAAGTTGAGCATGGTCTGCTGGGTACGGGAGCCGAAGTAGTCGGTCCCGGACTCGAAGGCCGCGAAGACCGTGGGCCCGGCCTGCTGGTGCCACAGCCCGTGGTTGTCGATGTCCAGGCCCAGGCAGTCGCGGTACCACGCGGTCAGGGCCGCCGGGTCCGCGGCCCGCAGGAAGTAACCACCGATTCCAAGCACACGTTCCATGCCGTCATCCTGCCAGCAGGGTGGTGTACGGGCGTCGGCAGCGGGCCGTGTATGCCCGGGACGGGCATGATCATCGTGCTCCGGAGCAGGTCGGCGGCGGAATGATGACCATCGGCCGGTATCCGGGGAAGGAGTAGCCTGCCACGCCGTCCCCAAGGAGAGTCGCCACGTGCGTTCCGTCCTCGCCCTCGCGCTCGACTGTGTCGTCGGAGCACTGGAGAAGACCCCCGGACCGGCCGGCGTCGCCCTGCACCGGGCTCCCGGCCCCGGACGCGCCCAACTGGCGGACACCGGCTACGAGATCGTCAGCACGATGCCCTCCGGGGTACGGCTGGAGATGCTCACGGACGCCACCGAGATCGAAGTGGACGCCCGGCTCACCCAGGTCGTGATGGCGGGATCCGAGCCGTCCGACGCCGTCTTCGACCTGGTCGTCGACGGCGAACTGCGGGCCCCCGTCACCAGCTCCGACCAGACCCTCGTCCATGTCGACCCGGCCACCATGGCCCTGGACGACGAGCCGGCCCCACCGGCCACCGTACGGTTCACACCGGGCGCCGAATCCCGCGAGCGCCGGGTCGAGATCTGGCTGTCCAACGCGCTGGCGACCCAGCTCGTCGACGTACGGATCCCGGAGGGCGCGTCGGTGCGACCGGCTCCGGCGAGCGGTCCGGTGTGGGTGCACCACGGCAGCTCGATCAGCCAGTGCTCGGAGGCGGACCGCCCGACCGGCACCTGGCCGGCGATCGTCGCCCGGCGCGCGGGCCGCTCCCTGGTCAACCTCGGCCTCGGCGGCGAGTGCCACCTCGACCCCTTCATGGCCCGGGCCATCCGCGACCTGCCCGCCGACGCGATCAGCCTCGAACTGGGCATCAACATCGTGGCCGGCGACACCATGCGGGAACGCACCTTCGTCCCGGCGTTCCACGGCTTCCTCGACACCGTCCGCGACGGGCACCCGGACACGCCGATCCTCGTCATCAGCCCCATCGTCTGCCCCGCCGCCGAAACCCGGCCCGGCCCCACCCTGCCGGGCGCCGACGGCCGGGTCCGCACCCTCGACCGTCCCGCCGAACTGACGGTGGGCTCACTGACGCTGACCCGCGTCCGCGAGCTGCTGGCCGAGCATGTGGAGCGCCGCCGGAACGCCGGTGACCACCGGCTCCACCTCATCGACGGCACCACGCTCTTCGGCCCCGAGGACACCGCCGACCTCCCCGACGGTCTCCACCCGAACCCGGCCGGCTACGCCCGCATGGCGGACCGCTTCCTGCCCCGGTCGTTCGGCGAGGCGGGGCTGTTGCGGTAGGACGGTAGGACGGAACGCCGGACGGGCCGGTCCCGTGACAGATGTTCACAGTCCGACTGGACCCGCAGATTTAACCGCACACCCCTTGTTACGTCAGTTCTACGCGCGTAACCTCAGCCGGTCGCATGGATCGCACCGGTCGAAAGCACGTCATGTGCCCTTTCTCCGGCGGACGTTGAAGGAGTCATCCTCGTGCAGATTCACAGACCCAGCGCATCGCGGGTAGCCGGCGCCGCGTTCGTGGCCGCGGCGGCCACGGCGGCCGTCATCGTGGCGCCGCTGCCCGCCGCGTTCGCCACCCCGTCGGCGAGCGCGGTCATCTCGGAGGCGTACGGCGGCGGAGGCAACTCCGGGGCGACGCTCACCAACGACTTCGTGGAGCTGGCCAACCGTTCCACGGCGGCCTACTCCCTGGACGGCTACAGCGTCCAGTACCTCCCGGCCTCCGCCTCCGCGAACTCGCCGTGGCAGGTCACCCCGCTCACCGGCGCGCTCCCCGCCGGCGGCACCTACCTGGTCGGCGAGGGCGCGGGCGCCGGCGGCACGACCGCCCTGCCGACCGCCGACGCGACCGGCAGCACCGCGATGTCCGCCACCGCCGGCACCGTGGCCCTGGTCAAGGGCACCACCGCGCTGACCTGCAAGACGGCCGCCGACTGTACCGGCGACGCCAACGTCGTGGACCTCCTCGGCTACGGCACCGCCGTCGTCCGCGAGGGCACCGCCGCGCCGGCGACGAGCAACACCACCTCCGTGTCCCGGGCCGCCTCGCTCGCCGACACCGACGACAACTCGGCGGACTTCACGGCCGGTACGCCCACCCCGACCAACAGCGCGGGCGACACCGCGAGCGGCGGCACCGGCGGCGGCCCCGGCGGCCCGACCGCGCCCGGCGCCTTCCGCATCCACGACATCCAGGGCACCACCCGCATCTCGTCCCTCAAGGGCCAGAGCGTGGTGGGCGTCCCGGGCATCGTCACCGCCGTCCGCACCACCGGCAGCAAGGGCTACTGGATCCAGGACCCCACCCCGGACGCCGACCCCGCCACCAGCGAAGGCCTGTTCGTCTACACCGGCTCCGCCACGCCCACCGTCTCGGTCGGCGACTCGGTCCTGGTCAGCGGCAAGGTCTCGGAGTACTACCCGGCCTCCGCCGCCCAGTCGGTCACCGAGCTGGGCAGCCCGGTCTCCACCACCCTCTCCACCGGCAACGCCCTCCCGGACGCGGTCGCCCTCAACGCCTCCACCATCCCGGACGAGTACACGCCGACCGACAACGGCGGCAGCATCGAGGGCCTCACCCTCCAGCCGACCGTCTACTCCCAGGACTTCTACGAGTCCATCGAGGGCATGCGCGCCTCGGTCTCCGACGCCCGCGTGGTCGGCGCGACGAACACCTACGGCGAGATGTTCGTGACGGCCAAGCCGCAGGAGAACCCCACCAAGCGCGGCGGCACCCTCTACGGCGGTTACGACCAGCAGAACACCGGCCGTATCGAGATCGTCTCGGCCGACGGTACGACCCCCGTCCTCAACGTCGGCGACAAGCTGGCCGGCTCCACCACCGGCCCGGTCGACTACTCCGACTTCGGCGGCTACCTGCTCGCCCCCTCCTCCGCCACCACCGGCACGGCCGTCGACAACGGTCTCCAGCAGGAGGTGACGCGCAAGCAGAAGCACGACGAGCTGGCGCTCGCCACCTACAACGTGGAGAACCTCGACCCGACCGACAGCGACGACAAGTTCGCCCGGCTCGCCAAGGGCGTCGTCGAGAACCTCTCCTCGCCCGACATCGTCACCCTGGAGGAGATCCAGGACGACAACGGCGCCACCGACGACGGCACCGTCTCCGCCGAGGCGACCCTGAAGAAGTTCACCGCCGCGATCGTGGCGGCCGGCGGCCCGAAGTACGCCTGGCGGTACGTCAACCCGGTCAACGACGAGGACGGCGGCGAGCCCGGCGGCAACATCCGCCAGGTCTTCCTCTTCAACACCAAGCGGGTCTCCTTCGTGGACCGCGCGGCCTCCGGCGACGCCTCCACCACCGCCGTGTCCGTGGTCAAGGACCGCAGGGGCCAGGCCCATCTGTCCGCCTCCCCGGGCCGTATCGACCCGGCCAGTGCCGCCTGGACGGACAGCCGCAAGCCGCTCGTCGGCGAGTTCGAGTTCCAGGGGCAGACGGTCTTCGTCATCGCCAACCACTTCATCTCCAAGGGCGGCGACGACCCGGTCCACGGCCGCTACCAGGAGCCGACCCGTTCCTCGGAGACCCAGCGGGGGCTCCAGGCCGAGGAGGAGAACGCCTTCGTCGAGTCGCTGCTCGCCGCCGATCCCCGGGCCCAGATCGTGGCCGCCGGCGACCTGAACGACTTCGAGTTCTCCGACGCCGTCAAGACCCTCACCGACGACGGCAACGACCTCACGGACCTCATCAACACCCTTCCGGTGTCCCAGCGTTACAGCTATGTCTACGACGGCAACAGCCAGACCCTGGACCACATCCTGACCAGCCCCTCCATCACTCACTACGACTACGACGTCGTCCACATCAACTCCGAGTTCGCCGACCAGGCGAGCGACCACGACCCCCAGGTCGTCCGGATCGACGTGAAGAAGTGCGGCAAGAAGGCCCACCAGCCGAGGCCGCACCAGGGGTAACGGCAACGGGTGCCACCGGCGCATCCAGCAGTCGCTGTTGCAGAACCCGCCGGGCCGGGAGCCGTATACGGGCCCCGGCCCGGCGGGTGCCGCGGCCTCAGGAGGCAGACAGTTCCGCCCGGACCGTGCGGGCCGCGCTGACCAGGTTCTCCAGGGAGGTTCGGGTCTCGGGCCAGGCGCGGGTCTTCAGGCCGCAGTCGGGGTTGTGAACAGGTGGGGATCGGCGTCGATTGGACGCGTTCTGGCGCGCATGAGTGAGCCTTGCGGGCACTGGCAGGCTCGCTCTGGGCGGGGAACGGGAGTTCCTGTGTCGAATGCGTGACCTTCACTGGCGGTGGTCGTTGGGTGGGGTGACGGGTTTTGACGGGACCGGGTCGGGGGTGCGGGCGGTGGGTGGACTGCGGGAGGTGGCGGTGCCGTTCGTGGTGCCCGGTCCTTCGGGGGTCGCGGTCCGTACCCGGCTCAAGGGCCTGGCCGGCGAGGACGAGAAGGTTCTGTGCCTGGTCGGTGACCACCTCGCATCGCTTGCCTCCCGTGATCTGAAGGCCAGGTGCGCAAGCGGTTCCGCAACCTCATCTCCGGCATGCCCACCTCCCGGCTGCGGGCCCGGCTCGTGTCCATGGCGGCCGAACTCGGCATCCCCGTTATCGCCGTCGACCCCGCCTACACCAGCAAATGGGGCGCCCAGCACTGGCAGAAACCCCTCACCAGCAACACCAGGAACACCACCCGCCACGACGCAGCCGCCGTGGCGATCGGAAGGCGCGCCCTGGGACACCCGATCCGGCGTCGGACGGCACCGCCCCGCACCCACCAGAGCGATGGGTGCGGGCATCGGACCGTCCAGGCCAGTTCGGTTGCCCCAGGACATGAGGGACACCGCCCCCGCATCCCCGGACCACGGACACGATCCGTGCCGCCCGGACGCGGAGCGAACGCGGTCGACCAGAACGCCCAACACCGTCCGGGGCGTCCGGCTGAGCACGAATCCTGGCAACAGGACTCACTCCCGCTCAGTCTCTAGGAACGGTTGACCCACAGCCGTTCGGCGGGGATCGCCTTCAGACCGGTGCGGAGCAGCTCGGCGGCCTCCGCCGCGCTCGGCACCCGCGGCGAATGGATGTCGTACACACCGGGTCCGGCCTCACGCGGGTAGCCGTGTGCGGCGAGTTCACGGGCGACCTGCATGTGCGAGCGGGCCGCCTCCAGGCTGATGACGTCCGCGTCCAGGTCGTCGATGGCCTGGACGATGTCGCCGAACTCGGCGTAGCACATCTGCGTGTGGATCTGGGTCTCCGGGCGCACCCCCGCGGTGGTCAGCCGGAACGACTCCGTCGCCCACGCCAGGTAGTCCGGGCGGTCGGCGGCGCGCAGCGGCAGGGTCTCGCGCAGGGCCGGCTCGTCCACCTGGATGACGGACGTCCCGGCCGCCTCCAGGTCGTCGACCTCGTCGCGCAGGGCGAGGGCGACCTGGCGGGCGGTGTCGCCGAGCGGCTGGTCGTCGCGGACGAACGACCAGGCCAGCATGGTGACCGGACCGGTCAGCATGCCCTTGACGGGGCGGCCGGTCAGGGACTGGGCGTACGTCGTCCAGCGCACCGTCATCGGCTCGGGGCGGGAGATGTCGCCGGCCAGGACCGGCGGCCGGACGTACCGGGTGCCGTACGACTGCACCCAGCCGTGCTGCGTGGCCAGATACCCCGTCAGCTGTTCGGCGAAGTACTGGACCATGTCGTTGCGTTCGGGCTCGCCGTGCACCAGGACGTCGATCCCGGCCTTCTCCTGGAAGGAGACGACCTCCTGGATCTCGGCCCTGATCCGCTCCTCGTAGCCGGCCGTGTCGATCCGGCCTGTGCGCAGGTCGGCGCGCGCGGTGCGCAGTTCGCCGGTCTGCGGGAAGGAGCCGATGGTCGTGGTCGGCAGCAGCGGCAGCCCGAGGTGGGCGCGCTGGGCGGTGGCCCGCGCGGTGTACGGCTGGGAGCGGCGGCCGTAGGCGTCGGTGATCGCGGCGGTACGGGCGCGGACCGCCGGGTCCCGGGTGATGGGGGAGTTCGCGCGGGAGGCGAGGTCGGCCCGGTTGGCCGAGAATTCGGCGGCGATGGTGTCGGTGCCCTGGGCGAGACCCTTGGCGAGGGTGACGATCTCGGCGGTCTTCTGCTTCGCGAAGGCCAGCCAGCGCAGGATCTGCGGCTCGAGGTCCCGCTCGGCCGCCGCGTCGAGCGGCACATGGAGGAGGGAGCAGGAGGCGGCGACGTCGACCCGGTCGGCCAGGCCCAGCAGGGTGCCGAGCGTGGACAGGGACCCGGCGAGGTCGTTGACCCAGATGTTGCGGCCGTTGACGACACCGGCGACCAGGCGCTTGCCGGGCAGCCCGCCGACGGCGGCCAGCGCGTCCAGGTCGGCGGCGGCCGATTCGGTGAAGTCCAGCGCCAGCCCCTCGACCGGAGCCACCCGGATCCCGCCGACGAGGCGGTGGTCGTCATCGCGCGCAGCACCCAGGAGGCGATCGTCGTCAACCTCCCTGGTCTGTACGCGCTTCCGGCCGACGGGAGATGACAGCCCCGCCCCCGCCGCCGTGACTCAGATGCGCGAACCGGCTGCCAGGAAGTCGTGGAGGGAGGCGGTCATCCGGGTGACGAAGGCGTCGCGGGTCCGGTCGGTGACGAGGTCGAGGGACAGATACGGGTTCAGGTCCTCCAGCTCGACCAGGAGAAGGCCGCCCTCCCAGGTCCGGCAGGCGTCCACGCGCTGGATGCCGTGGCCGAGCGTGTTCCAGTCGATGAAACGCCGGGCGAAGACGAGATCGTCCGCAGAGGGCTCGTACGGTTCGAGGACCCAGCGGCGGCCGGGGTCGGGGGCGTGCAGCGCGTACTGGAAGGCGTCGTCGACGAAGTAGAAGGACACCTCGTAGCGGATGTCGACGCGTGGCTGGACCAGGATGTCGCCGTAGGTGAGGTCGGCCAGCCGGTCCCGGGCCACGAAGGTCAGGCCTATGGAGTCCGCTCCCGCCTTGGGCTTGACCGCGTACTGGTCGCTCTCGGGCAGGCGGTCCAGATGCTGGGGCCGGTCGATGGTGGGGATGACCGGGTATCCGGCCGCGGTCAGGTCGGGCAGGTACCCCTTGCCGGCCATGTCGGCCCGGCCGTTCAGCGGGTTGTAGACCCGGATGCCGTCCTGCCTGGCCCGGTCGCGGAAAGCGTCGTACTCCCGCTGGTAGTGGAGTACCGGACCGCTGTTGCGGACCACGACCGCGTCGAAGCGGTCCATCAGGGCCGCGGCGTCGAGCGGATGGCACAGGGCGATGTCGAAGTCCGCGCGGAGCCGGGCGGTCAGGAAGACGTCCTCGTCGCCGTACCGACGCCCGCGGGCCGGGTAGGCGAGGTCGGTCACGTACAGCAGGCTCGGGCGGGCGGACATCGTGCTTTCTCCTCGGCCGGTGGTCACATGCGGGGTCAGCCGATGGTGGCACGCCCCCGGCGGCGAGCCGTGCCGCCCCCTCGATCCGGTCGCCGTCCGGATCCGCGCGTCGCGGGGAGGCCGCTCACGACCGGAGGCGGGCGCCCGGACGCCGGCTTCTGTTCGGCTGTTCCGGTGTCCGTGCCGGCCCGGCGGCCCGGTGTCCACAGGAGGGCGCCGGAGGCCAGGCCGAGGGCGGCGAGGAGCCACCAGACCCGGTGGAAGGAGTCGACGGCGGTGGCCGCGGTGGGCGTGCCGAGGACGGCGACGAAGAGGCTGATGCCGAGGACCGCGCCGAGCTGGCGGAGGCTCGCGTTGATCGCCGAGCCGAGCGCGAACCGCCCCGGCGGCAGCGCCTGGACGGCGGCTCCGGACTGGACGGGCAGGGTGAGCCCGACACCGAGCCCGGTGAGCAGCGCCGCGGGCAGCCAGTGGGTGGTCCAGTGCGGGGTGGCGCCCGCGAAGACCGCGATGAGGGCGAGGCCGGCCGTCCAGAAGAGGGCGCCGAAGGTCAGCACCCGGCGTGCCCCGTGGGTGTGGGAGAGGCGGCTGGCGGTGCGGGCCACGGCGGTGACCACCAGCGGGGTCGGCGCGGTGGCGAGGGCGGCGCGCAGCACCGAGTAGTGCCACACCGTCTGCAGGAAGATGATGTTGCTGAGCAGCATGCCGTAGAAGGCGGCGGCGAACACCAGAGTCGACGCGTTGACCAGCCGGAACTGCCGGACCCGGAAGAGCGCGAAGTCCATCACGGGCTGTGCGGTGGCACGGTCGCGCAGGACGAAGGCCGGGAGCAGCAGCGCGGCGAGCACGAAGGCGCCGATCACCCGTGGGTCCGACCAGCCCCAGTTCGGGCCCTCGATGATGGCGAGGCTCAGCGCGGCGGGCATCGCGGCGATCAGCAGGACGCCGAGCGGGTCGGGCAGGCCGTGGGCGTGCGGGTCGCGGGCCTCGCGCAGCAGCCGCAGCCCGAAGAAGGCGATCACCGCGCAGATCGGTACGTTGACCAGGAAGATCCAGCGCCAGGAGGCGTACTGGGTCAGCAGGGCGCCCAGGGTGGGGCCGAGTGCGGCGGCCGCCGCGCCCATGGAGCCCCAGGTGCCTATCGCGACGGGCCGCTTGGCCGCCGGGAACTCCGGGAGGATCAGGGACAGCGACGTCGGGGTGACCAGGGCGGCGAACGCCGCTTGCAGGGCACGTCCCGCGATGAGCATTCCGGCGTTCGGCGCCAGCCCGCACAGGGCGCTCATCGCCGCGAAGCCGGTGATGCCGATGAGGAAGACCCGCTTGCGCCCGTAACGGTCGGCGAGCCGGCCGGCCGGGATGAGGACGGCCGCGAAGACCAGGCTGTAGGCGTTGAGCACCCACGCCAGATGGCCGGCCGTGGCGTGGAAGCTGCGGCCGATGGTCTCGAAGGCCACATTGACGATCGTGGTGTCGAGGAACACCACGAACGCGCCGAGGCTGCTCAGCGCCAGCACCCGCAACGCGTGCCGGCGGGCGGCCGCGTCCTGTACCGGCTCCTGCGTCGTCGCTGACCCGGCAGGTGCGGCCGCGGCGGCCCCCTCGGGTACGGCCATGTTGTCCTCACAGGTGAGTTTGATTTTCCTACCGACGGGTCGCGACGCTACCCCGAGTGGGTCGTGAAACACAACCAACCAGGGGTAACGTGGGCTCATGGACGTACAACCGCAACAGGCCGGGGAGTCGCAGACGGGCAGCGCCGGGGCCGTCGCCGAGCCGCTGGCCTCGGTCATGGCGGGCATGCCGGTGGGGGTGCGCCCCTGCTCGATCGCCGCCGCACTGGGGATCGTCGGCGAGCGGTGGTCGCTGCTCGCGCTACGGGAGATGTCCTACGGCGTACACCGCTTCGCGAAGATCGCCGGCTTCACGGGCGCACCGCGCGACATCCTCGCCGACCGGCTGCGCAAGCTCGAAGCGGCGGGCGTGATCGAGCGGCGCCTGTACAGCGAGCACCCTCCCCGTCACGAGTACCACCTGACGCGGGCGGGTCAGGAGCTCTTCCCCGTCATGATCGGCCTGCTGCAGTGGGGCGACAGGTGGGCGGTGGACACCCCTGCCGTCGCCTTCCGGCACGAGTGCGGGCACCCCCTGCGGATGGAGTCCGGGTGCGGGCACTGCGAGGGGGAGATCACCCCGGAGTCCCTCTTCCCGCACCTGCCCGACGCGCACTCCTGACCTCGGCACCCCGGCTCGTCACTCGGACACGGCGACGGCCCGTCCGGGTGGCCCACCGGTCGGCGTCCTCGCTCACCGGTACTCGCGGGCACGCCCCCACCTGTCACGGCCGGGTCAGCGGCGCAGCCCGAGTGCCTCTCGACCCGCGTAGCGGGCCTGGGTGCCCAGTTCCTCCTCGATGCGGAAGAGCTGGTTGTACTTGGCGGTGCGGTCCGAGCGGGACAGCGAGCCGGTCTTGATCTGCCCGCAGCCCGTGGCGACGGCAAGGTCGGCGATCGTGGTGTCCTCGGTCTCGCCGGAGCGATGGGACATGACGACCGTGTACCCGGCGCGGTGGGCGGTGGCGACCGTGGCCAGCGTCTCGGTGAGGGTGCCGATCTGATTGACCTTCACCAGGATGGAGTTGGCGATGCCGTCGCGGATACCGGCGCGCAGCAGCGTCTCGTTGGTGCAGAAGACGTCGTCGCCGGTGAGCTGGCAGCGGTCGCCGAGCCGGGCGGTCAGGTCACGCCAGCCGGCGTGGTCGTCCTCGGCCATCGGGTCCTCGACGGAGGCGACGGGGTAACGGTCGACGAGGGCGGCGAGGTAGTCGGCGTGTTCGGCGGGGGTACGGCGGACGCCCTCGCCCGTGTAGTCGTAGCCGCCGTCGTGGAAGAACTCCGAGCTGGCCGGGTCCATGACGAGCGTGATGTCGGTGCCGGGCTTGTAGCCGGTCTGCTCGATGGCGCGGACGACGAAGTCCAGGGCCTCGTCGGCGGTGCGCAGGTCGGGGGCGAAGCCGCCCTCGTCGCCGACGTTGACGCTGTGGCCGGCGGCCAGCAGGTTGCCGCGCAGGGTGTGGAAGACCTCCGAGCCCATGCGGACGGCCTCGGCGAAGGTGGCCGCACCGATGGGCGCGATCATGAACTCCTGGAAGTCGAGCGGATTGTCGGCGTGGGCGCCGCCGTTGACGATGTTCATCATCGGCACCGGCAGCAGACGGGCGTCGACGCCGCCGACGTAGCGGTACAGCGGCTGCCGGTGGGCGGCCGCGGCGGCCTTGGCGGTGGCCAGGGAGACGCCGAGCAGGGCGTTGGCGCCGAGCCGCGACTTGGTCTCCGTGCCGTCCAGCTCGATCATCGTGCGGTCGACGGTCGCCTGGTCCTCGGCGTCCAGTCCGGTCACGGCGTCCGCGATGCTCTCGTTCACGGCGTCGACGGCACGCCGGACTCCCTTGCCGTGGAAGCGGGTCGGGTCGCCGTCGCGCAGTTCGACCGCTTCGCGGGCGCCGGTGGAGGCGCCGGAGGGGACGGCGGCGCGGCCCAGTGAGCCGTCCCTGAGTTCCACGTCGACCTCGACCGTGGGGTTGCCCCGGCTGTCGATGATCTCGCGTGCGACGACCCGGCTGATGGCGGTCACGATGCACTCCTCACGCTGGGCCCGTGCGCTGACGGGCGGTAAGTTCCATCGAGAAACAAAGTGAGTCCCGAAAGGGAACTTACTATGGGTGCATGAGGATGCACAACGCTGACGAGACCTGCGGGACCGCCCAGGCCGCCATGGTCCTGGGGGACTGGTGGAATGTTCTGGTGCTGCGCGAGGTCGCCCGCGGCCATGTCCGCTTCGACGCGCTGGCCGCCGAGATCGGCCTGTCCCGCAAGGTGCTCACCGAACGGCTGGGCAGGCTCGTCGCCCACGGTGTCCTGCACCGCAGCCTCTATCAGCGGCGGCCGGTGCGTTACGAGTACCTGCTCACCGACGCCGGTGCCGGGCTGCTGCCGCTGCTCGTCGCGATGCAGGACTGGGGCGACCGCTGGGTACTGGGCGACGGCAGCCTCACCGCGACGGCGGCGGCGGACGGTGCCGAACACGCCCGCGTGCACGCCCTGGTCGGCACCCGCCTGCCCGACGGCCTCGAACTGCCCGCCGCGCAGGGCACCGACGTGCCCCTGGTCTCCCCGGACGCCCCGGCGACCGTGCTGTTCACCTACCCCGGCACCGGAGTCGAATGGGGCGAGCCGCCGATCCCCGGCGCCCCCGGCTGCACGCTGGAGAACCGGCTGTTCCGGGACGCCTGGCCCGAATTCCGGAAGGCGGGTCTGGAGATACGCGGGATCAGCACCCAACTCGGCCACGAACAGGCGGAGTTCGCCCGCGCCGAAGAGATCCCGTACCCCCTGCTCTCCGACGCCGCCTACCAACTGGCGGCGGCCCTGCGGCTGCCGGCCTTCCGCGGTGCGGGCCGGCTGCGCCACAAGCGCCTGATCCTGGTCGTCGACGCCGAACGGACCGTACGGCACGCGCTGTTCCCGGTCGACGACATCCCGCACGCGGTCGCGGAGAGTCTGCGACTGGCGTCGAACCGCGCTGCCGCGGACGGGGGTCGACCGGGCTCGGGCGGATGGGGTCAGGGAGCCGCGGGAGCCGGCCCGTCCGCTTCCGCTTCCTGGTAGGAGTAGCGCTGCTGCTGCCACGCGTCGGCGATGTTGTGGTAGCCGCGTTCCTCCCAGAAGCCGCGCCGGTCGGCGGTCATGTACTCGATGCCGCGCAGCCACTTGGGGCTCTTGTAGCCGTACAGGTGGGGCACGACCAGACGGAGCGGGAAGCCGTGTTCGGCGGTGAGGGGCTCGCCGTTGTGGTGGGTGGCCATCAGGGTGTGCGGGGAGGTGAAGTCGCTGAGGCGCAGGTTGGCGGAGAAGCCGTACTCCGCCCAGGCCATGACGTGGGTGACCCCGGGGGCGGGCGGGACCAGGTCCAGGACGGTGCCGGCGGGGATGCCGTACCACTCGTGGCCGGTGGAGGTGGGGCCGCTCGCGCAGTGCAGGTCGGCGACGACCGTGACGTGGGGGAGGGTGGCCAGGTCGTCGAAGTGCCACTCGTGGGTCCCGCCCGAGGCGGTGGCGCCGAAGACCCGCAGGTTCCAGCGCTCTGGGCGGAAGCGGGGGACCGGGCCGTAGTGCGAGACCGGCCAGCCGTGCACCAGGCGCTGGCCGGGAGGGATCCGGCCGGGGGCCTCGGCCGTGCCTGGTCGGTCGCTTGTCATGCGGGTCCTCTCTCCTCACCGGTGTCCTGGTCAGGGCTGCCTACCCTGTGCAGGGTAGGCGCTCACGCGGGGTGCGGCCGGACCGGGGCGCGGCGAGTGTCCGCAGGCGGGCCCTCCCTGCGATTCCGCCACGGCGCCCCTGCCCACCAGGCGCTTTCCCCGGGGCCGACGCGCGGAACGAAGGGGGCCGCGGTCATGCGTGAGCCGGCGGACATGGCGGTGCGGTGGCCGGCACAGGGCCGTACGGGGGTACGCGCCCGGCCCGTCACCGAGCAGGGCTTCGGCCCCCGCGAGGTCCGACCGGGCCGGCGTCTGACCAGGTACGACCGGTGTCACGCGGTCGCGAGGGACACCTCGGTCGACTTGATCAGCGCCACGACCGGCGAACCGGCCGTCAGACCGAGGTCGGCGACCGCGTCCTTGGTGATCGCCGAGGTGAGCTCGCCGCCGTCGACAGTGACCTTGACGGTGGCCATCGCCCCGCCCACGGCGACGTCGCTGACCGTGCCGGGCAGCCGGTTGCGGATGGACAGCCCGGTCACGGGACCGGTGGCGAGGGCGACCTCGGTGGACTTGATCATGGCCCGGACGGCCGACCCCTCGGCGAGGCCCAGGTCCTTGACCGCCTCCAGGGTGATCGCGGCGGTGAGGTCCTGGCCGCCGTCCAGGCGTACCTTGACGGTCGCCATCACCTCGCCGACGGTGACGGCGGTGACAGTGCCGGGGATCTGGTTGCGGATGCTCAGACTCATGACGAGGCGCCTCACGGAAGGGTGGACCGGGATGAATTGCTACGCTTTGTATGGATCGTGAATCCATAAACTAGCCGCTTCGGCAACGCCCGTTGTGCCACCCGTCGCATCCGCCACCCGTGTGCCCGCCCGGCCCTGGCAAATCCGAGAGCGCCGTACGCCATCGGTGCCGCGCTCGCCGCGGCGAGGCCGACACGTCAGGTGCAGTTCAATCTGATTGACTCGTGAGTGCAGCCAAACGTACCTTCCCTGCTATGGCTCATGATGAACCCACACGGGCGGCCCGACTGCTGGACGCCCAGGCAAAGGCCGAGCGGCTCTTCGCCGAGATGGAGACGCGGGGGCTGGTGGCGCCGGGCGAAGGAGAGCGGGCGGTCAGCGACCGCGTCCGTGACCTGGCGAACGAACTCTTCGGTACGACCCGGCACTGGCACAAGCGGATCGTGCGCTCGGGCCCGAATACCCTCAAGCCGTACCGGGAGAACCCGCCGGAGCGCCTGATCGGCGCGGACGACATCGTGTTCGCCGACTTCGGGCCGATCTTCGAGGAGTACGAGGCCGACTTCGGGCGGACCTTCGTCCTCGGCGACGACCCGGTCAAACGACGGCTCCGCGACGACCTGGCGAAGGTCTTCGCCGCCGGCAAGCGGTTCTTCGAGGCCGATCCGGACATCACCGGGAAGCGGCTGTACGCCGAGGTGGAGCGGCTGGCCGCCGAGGCCGGCTGGGAACTGGGCGGCTGGCACGCCGGCCACCTGGTCGGCGAGTTCCCGCACGAGAAGATCGACGGCGCGGACACCGAGTCGTACATCGCACCCGCCAACGACACGCCTCTGCGCCGCACCGACAAGGCGGGCCGTACCTGCCACTGGATCCTGGAGATCCATCTCGTCGACCGGCAGCGGGAGTTCGGCGGCTTCTACGAGGAGCTCCTCACGCTCTGATCCGTCCCGGGCGGTGTCCGGGCAGAGCGCGCCGCGGCAGCGGTCCCGAAGGAGACCGCCGATCCGAACCTCGCGTTCTCCTCGGACGCCGATCCGGACCGGGCCGAAGCCGTGCGCGACCGCGTGCTGAAGCGGCCGGACACGGTGATCGCCACCGGGTACTTCCCGCACGGCACCTTCGGCAGTACGTCGCCGCTCCGGCCTAGGACGATGGTTCGGTGGGCCGGCCGGGTCGGCGGGTGAAACGTCGTAGGCCCCGTCGTGTGGGCCTGAGCGGCTGGTCCTCGGGGGCGATCGGGTTCTGGCCCGCGGTCAGGGCCGGCGCCGTGGCCGGGGCCGGTACGGACCGGCCGCGCCGTTCGAGCCGGCCCCGGACGGCCTGGGCCATGGCCTGGTGGGACGGTTCCAGCAGCAGGCCCTCCGACGACAGGTGCTCCCACATGTGCAGCAACTCCTGTCCCCGGGTGGCCACCTGGCCCTCGTCGATCAGCCGCTGCCACGCCGCGGTGGCACGGGCCACCTCGGGCGCCGCCCGGTTCAGATCGGTGCGGCAGCGGATGCGTGCGACGGTCAGCGCGAGGACGGTGGAGAGCATGTAGTCGCCGCGCTGATACGCGAGGTACGCCTCGATCGCCCGTGCCTCCAGCGAGAGTTCGTCCTCCGCGCCCCTGCGCAGCGTGAGGTGCTCCCGCAGTGCGCTGGCGAGGACGAACGCGGCGTGCAGCTCCTCGCGCTGCGCGTGCTGGATGATGCGTTCGACGCGGGCGAGCGGAGGAAACGACTCCTCCTCCGCGGCCGTACGCTCGCGCCCGGGCGGCAGGTCCTCCTCGTCGGCGATGGTCCGGCTGGAGCCGTCGGGGTACACCCGCAGGCGGGCCACCTGCTGCACGGTGCGGTCGATGACGGTGGCCGCCACCGGAGCCCGCAGGGTGCGGGCGAACATGGCGATGGCGTCGAGTATCGCCTCGTTGGGGGGCCGCGTGCCGCCCATCTCCAGCAGATGGCCGTTGACCACCGTCGAGCCGTCCTCGGCCACATAGGCGTCGAGCCGGATCAGCGGCGGTGCGCTGAGCGCGGGCAGGTTCCCCTCGTTACGGGGGGTCAGCGAGTAGGTCATCCGTTCAGACTCCGGGTCGGACGACACCGACGATGGGCATGGAGGCGGCCGGGGCGATCGTGACCGTGCGTCCGGGCCGCGGGGCGTGGACGATCTGCCCGCCTCCTATGTACATGCCCACGTGCGTGGCGTCGTAGTAGATGATCAGGTCTCCGGGCTGCACGGAGGCCAGGCTGACCCGGGTCAGCCCCTGCCACTGCGCCTGCGAGGTACGGGGTATGGGGTGCCCGGCAGCCGCCCACGCCGTGGAGGTGAGTCCCGAGCAGTCGTACGACGAGGGCCCCACGGCGCCCCACACATACGGTTTGCCTGTCTGCGCCATCGCGAAGTCGACGGCCTTCGCGGCCGCTCCGCTCGCCTTCGCCCGGCCGCCGCCCGAGCCGGAACCGGTCGAGGTGCCGCCCGAATCGGGCCCCGTCCACTCGGACTTGGCCTGCTGCGCCTCCTCCTTCTCCAACTGGGCCAGTTTGCGGGTCTGTTCCTTCTTGAGTCCCGCCTCGATCCGCTCGGCCTCGGCGATCTTCTTCTCGATCTTCCCTTTCGCCTCGGCCTTGTTCGCGCGGCTGCTCTTCAGCTCCCGCAGCTTCTCCGCGGCGGCGTCGGTCTGCCGGTCCAGCTCCGCGCGGGCGCTCTGCTGGCTCTCGGAGACGTTGACCAGACTCCGCAGGGCCTGACGGGCCTGGGAGGCGTCGTTCAGAGCCTGGTCGGGGTGGTCGCCGAGCAGCAACTGGATGCCCGTGGAGTCGAGATTGCCCCCGCGGTACTGCGTCCGGGCGGCCGCACCCGCGAGGTCGTGCAGATCGTCCAGCCGGCTTTCGGTGCGGGCCAGGTCCTTGCGGAGCGACGTCAGCCGCTTCTCCTGCTCGGTCGCCTTCACGTCCGCGGTGTTGTACGCCTCGGTGGCCACCTCCGCCTCGCGGTAGAGGCCGTTCAGCTCGTTGTGGATGTCCTCGATCGACTGGTCGTCGCCTGGATCGGGTGCGCCCGGGGCCGCGTAACTCGGGCCCGGTAACAGGGTGATCGCACAGACGAGGGCTGCTATGGCGGCGCGGCCGCGCAGTCGTCTGCCGCCGGTCGACACGTTCATCGGCTCCATCTTCAGAGGTCGCGTGCAGGCGGCTCAGACGGATGACTTGCCCATCGCGGTTGCCACCGCGGTTCTCACGGAGGACCGTTCGAGCCTCGAACACAGTACCTCCCCCTGAACGGCGGCCCCTTGTATCCCGACACGTGTCGCAAACAGCACACGTTGCACGAGCGGGTGCCGGCCTCTCCGGAGCCGGCCCTGAGCCCCGGGAACTCAACGACTCGGAGAGCAACTGGTTGCCGGGGCGGGGCCGGAGGGCCGAAACAGCCCGCAGGGCCGGGCTCTAGCACGAGACAATGATCACTAGCCGGCTGTGCGTACTACTTGGGGAGGTCTGGTGAGTCCGAGTCCGCGTGAGGTGTTTCTCCGGCTTGTTCATGGGGTCGCCGAGGGGAACCTCAGCGAGTTGCCCGACCTGTATGGCTAGGTCACCGATGTCCGGCATCCGATGGCGACGCCGGAGTCCGAGCCGTTGACGAGTCGGCGTGCGCTCCAGGAGCACTTCACCGTGCCACCGGAGGGTCCGGAGTCCTTGCCGAAGAGGCGGGTCGTCGATGTCCTCGTTCACGAGACCGCCGATCCCGAGGTGATCGTCGCCGAGTTCGCCTACGAGTTCACCTTGCCGGACGACTCCACCGCCAAGGTGCCCTGCGTCTTCGTCATGCGTGTCCGGGACGGCCGGATCATCGAGTCACGGGACTACATCGACCCGATCCGTGCGTACACGGTACGCGGGGACCTTGACCTCCTCATCACGTCGTTGCGGAAGGACGTTTCCTGAGGCTCATGGGTTCACGCGGGGTGCGGGGCCGACCTCCTGGCCCCCCGCCGTCGGCCGCGGTGGCCGCCCACCAGCCGGCAGACGACGTAGACGGTGAACGAGATGGTCGTGACGTAGGGGCTGATGGGGATGGAGCTGCCCAGGGCGAGCAGGATCCCGCCCTCGATCGAGAGCACGGCGAAGGCCACGCTGAGCAGCGGGAGCAGAACCGGTGAGGCGGTGACGCGGGCGGCGGCAGCCGCCGGCGTGACCACGAGGGTGAGGACCAGCAGGGCACCGACGACCTGCACGGACAGGGCGACCGTCAGACCGAGCACCAGCATGAAGGCGAAGGACAGTCCCCGCACCGGCACCCCGCGGGCCTCGGCGACGTCCGGGTCGGCACTGGCGAAGGCCAGCGGGCGCCAGATGACCGCGAGGACGACGAGGACGAGGGCCGAGGTGCCGAGCAGCCACTTCGTCTGCGGGGTGTCGACGGCGACGATCTGCCCGGTGAGGAGACCGAACTTGTTGGCCGCCCGGCCTTTGTAGAGGGCGAGGAAGAGCACGCCGAGGCCGAGGCCGAAGGGCATCAGGATGCCGATGGCCGAGTTGCGGTCCCGGGCGCGCGCTCCGAGGATGCCGATCGCGCCGGCCGCGACGAGTGAACCGGCGATCGAGCCCGCCACGATGTCGGCCCCCGCCAGCAGCGCCGCCGACGCACCCGCGAAGGACAGCTCGCTGATGCCGTGCACCGCGAAGGGCAGGTCGCGCATGATGACGAAGACCCCGGCCAGGCCGCCGACCAGGCCGAGCGCGGCACCGACGATCAGGGAGTTGCGGACCAGCGCCAGCAGTTCGCCGTAGTTCTCGAAGCTGAAGACCTGCTGCCAGATCCCGTCGGCGAACGTCATGAGCGGACTCCGTCGGTCCGGTGGGCTTCCCGGGCGGGGTGGTGGGGCGGTGCGGCGACCTCGTCGGGTGCTCCGACCACCACGACCCGGCCGTGCACACGGACGACGTCCACCTGGGTGCCGTACAGCCGGGACAGCGATGCGGACGTCAGGACCTCCTCGGGTGTCCCGGTCCGGTGGCCGCCCCGCGCCAGGTACAGCACCCGGTCCACAAGACCGAGGACCGGGTTGATCTCGTGGGTGACGAAGACCACCGCCGTGCCGTGGGAACGGCGCCGGGCGTCCACCAGTTCCGTGACGGCCCGCTGGTGGTTCAGGTCGAGGGAGAGCAGCGGCTCGTCGCACAACAGGATCCGCGGATCGGTCGCCAGGGCCTGCCCGATGCGCACCCGCTGGCGCTCGCCTCCGGACAGCAGGCCGAGCGGGACATCGGCGTACGCCGACGCCCCGACCGCCTCCAGGATCCCGTCCACCCGGCGGCGGACGGCGCCCGTGCGCGGCCTCGGCCCGAAACGGTGCCCGTCGATCCCGAACCGCACGAGGTCGCGGGCGCGCAGCAGCGCCTGCGCGGACAGGGCCGCCTGCTGCGGGACGTACCCGATGTGCCGGCCGCCCTTGTGCGCGGGCCGGCCGAGGACCGTCAGCGTTCCGGCGGACAGCGGCTGCCGGCCCAGCAGGGCACGGACGAGGCTGGTCTTGCCCGACCCGTTCGGCCCGAGCACGGCCAGGAACTCCCCTGGCCGTACGTCGAGATCGAGGCCCTGCCAGACCACCCGCTCGCCGTAGGACACGGCGGCTCCGCGGAGGCTGAGCACCGGTGCGGTGCCGCTGCCGCCGGCCTCCGTGTCGCCGCGGCGGGAGTGAGGTACGGGTGTCACGGCCGCTCGCCTCACTCGGCCAGCGCGCCGGCGAGCGCGTCGACGTTCGACGTCATCCAGCCGAGGTAGTCCTTGCCCTTGGGCAGCGTCTCGGTCACGGGCACGACGGCGACGCCGGCCGCCTTGGCCGCGTTCTCGACCTTCTCCGTCTGCGGACCGGAGGTCTGCGCGTTGTAGACCAGCGCCTTGACCTGCTTGTCGCTGTACAGGGCCAGGGTCTCCCGGAGGATCCTCGGAGAGACGTCGCTGCCTTCCTCGACGGCCTCGCTGAACTCCGCGGGCGTCTTGTCGACCAGGCCGCTCGCCTCGGTCATGTACAGCGGCACCGGCTCGGTGATGCCGATGCCCGCACCGCCGTGTTCCTTCTTGATCTGCGCTTCCTTCGACTCCAGCCGGGTGAGCCGCGCCTTGAAGGTCTCGGCGTTCCGGGTGAAGGTCGCGGCGTCGGTGGCATCGGCCCTGCCCAGGGCGGCGGCGATGCTGTCGGCGATCTTGGCGACGGTGGGGAAGTCGTACCAGACGTGCTCGTTGAGCTCGCCGCCCTTCGGGGCGGTCTTCCCGGAGACCTTGACGGCGTTGATCACCTGGGCGGCGGAGTCGCTGCTCTTCAGCATGCGGTCGACGAAGTCGTCGTAGCCCCCGCCGTTCTCGACGACGACCTTCGCCTTGGACAGGGTCAACTGGTTCTGCGTGTCGGCCTCGTAGGAGTGCGGGTCCTGGTCGGGGTCGCTGATGATCGAGGTGACGTCGACATGGTCGCCGCCTATCCGCTCGACGATGTCGCCGTAGACGTTCGTCGAGGCGACCACCGGGATCCTGGACGAGGAGGCCGGGCCCGACGCGGAACTCCCGTCGCTTCCGGAGTCCGACGAGCTGCCGCAGCCGGCCAGGAGGGCCAGGGTGGCGCCGGCCATGAGCGCCAGGCTGCGGGACGGGGACGAGGGCATGGGTCCTCCACGACGGGTTGGTGCGGGATGCTTCGCAAGGGTGGGAACGGCCGGTCGAAGCCGGACCCCCGTCACGCTAGATGGAAATGAATGTCAGGACCATGGCTGGATCTAATAGATATGAAAATCGTTGCCAAGCCTTGACGTGACGCCGCGCGTGCGGCGGACTCCGTCGAGGTCGCCGCATGCGGGCATGTGCGTGTGGCAAAACCTGTCGTTTTACGTCTTGCGTGTGTGGTTCGAGGGTGTCGCGCCAGCTGTCATGAGGTGTCCGATCCTGAGCGCTTAATGACGGTTGTAGGCGGAAATGATTACGCCCGAACGGTCGTCGGAGCCGCTCGGCCGATGCAGGCCGAAAGGGAAGGTGCCTGTCGTGGGAGTGCCCCTGTATCTGCGACCACGACTGGAACCACCGCTCAGCTCGCTGCTGGAAGGCGGACCGTTCCTGCACTCCCTTGTCGACGCGCTCGGTTCGCCGCTCAACGTGCTGCTCCCGGACCGGATCGCCGAGAACGCCGAGCGGTTCCGGGCCGTCTGCCGTGCGCACCACCTCGCCGGGCGGGTGTACTTCGCGCACAAGGCGAACCGGTCCAGCGCGCTGGTGCGGAGGTTGGCGGCGGCGGACCCGGCCGGGGTCGGCATCGACGTCGCCTCCCTCGGGGAGCTGCGACACGCCCTGGGCGGCGGCTTCACCCCGGACCGGATCATGGCCACCGGCCCCAAGACGCCGGAGTTCCTGTGGCTGGCCGCCCGCACCGGGGTGACGGTGAACCTCGACTCCCCCCACGAACTCGACCAACTGGCCGAACTGGTAAGGAAGTACGGCCTGCCGCGCGTCGATGTCCTGCTGCGGCTCTCCGAGTTCGAGTCGGGTCGGGACCGCCAGGGCGTGCGACTGCTCTCGCGGCGCAGCCGCTTCGGCTGGCCGGCCGGGGACGTCGGCGAACTGCTCTCCGCCGTCGAACGGCACCGTGACGCCGTCGAGTTGACGGGCATCGCCTACCACCTGGACACCACCGCCCAGGCGGAGAAGGCCCGTGCCCTGGAGCGCTGCGTGAAGGTCATGGACGAGTGCCGGGCCCGGGGCCTGTCACCGCGCGTCCTCGACATCGGCGGCGGCTTCGGAGCCGCTTACGTCGCCGACGCCGGCGAGTGGGAGCGCTACACCACCGCGCTGACCGAGGCGGTGCTCGGCGCCCGCCCGCCGCTGACCTGGCGCGGCCACGGCTACGGGCTGCGCAACGAGGGCGGCACGGTACGCGGGACGGCCGCCCTCTATCCGGCGCACCGCCCCACCGCCGGCCCCGGCTACCTCGACGAACTCCTCTCCCTGCCCGCGCCCTCCCTGGGCCGCCCGTCGGCCACCCTGCTTCTGGAGCACCTGTACGACCTGTACACCGAACCGGGCCGGGCCCTGGTCGACCAGTGCGGGCTCTCCCTGGCACGCGTCCTGGACGTACGGCGTACGGAGGGGACTTCGGGGTCGGGCGAGTATCTGGTGCGTCTCGGGATGAACGCCGGGGACGTGAGTCTGGAGGAGCACGGTGTGCTCGTCGATCCGGTGCTCCTGCCCCGCCCGGGAGCGGAACCGGACGACGGCGAGGTCCCGGTGGGCGTGCACCTCGTCGGCAATCTCTGCCTGGAGGCCGATCTGATCACGCGCCGCACGGTCTTCCTGCCCCGGCTGCCGCGCGCCGGGGACCTGCTCGCCTTCGCCAACACCGCGGGGTACGCGATGGACTTCCACGCCCATCACGCACAACGGCAGCCGGTCGCCCGGACCGTGGCCGTCGTACGAGAGGGGGACTCCTGGCGCTGGTGCCTGGACGAGGAGTACTGGCCGATCACACATCCCGGGGGAGCCTGGTCATGAGGTACGACAGCATCACGGAGGCCATCGGCAACACACCGCTGGTACGCATCGACCCGGCCGTGCACGGCCTGCGCCACATCGACCTGTACGCGAAACTGGAGATGCTCAACCCCTTCGGTTCGGTCAAGGACCGGCCCGCCTGGAACATGGCCCGCCCGCTGCTCGAAGCCGCCGCCGGGAACGGCGAGACGGTCGTGGAACTCTCCAGCGGCAACACCGCCAAGGCCCTCGCCCTCCTCGCCGGAATGCACGGCCTGCGCTTCAAGAGCGTCACCAACCGGATGCGGGTCCCGGAGATCCGGGAACTGCTCCTGCTGCTGGGGGCCGAGATCGAGGAACTGCCCGGACAGAGCGAATGTCTCGACCCGACCGACACGGACGATCCGCTGACCCGCTTCCACCAGGCGCTCTCCGAGCCGGGAAGCACGTATCTGCACACCGATCAGTACTTCAACCCGCTCAACACCGAGGCGCACGCGGCCGGCACCGGCCCGGAGATCATCAAGGACCTGGACGGACGCGCCCCCGACTGGTTCGTCGCCTGCGTCGGTACGGCCGGTTCGTCGACCGGCGTGGCCAGGGTGCTGCGCGAGCACGACCCCGACGTACGGGTCCTCGGCCTGGTCGCCGACAAGTCGGACTTCATCCCCGGTATCCGCACCATCGACGAGGTGCACCAGGTGGGCCTGTTCGACCCGGCGACGTACGACACCATCGAGTCGGTGACCTCCGAGGAGGCCATCGAGGGCATGCTCACCCTCATCCGCCGCTGCGGACTGCTGTCCGGACCGACCGGCGGCGCCGCCTACCTGGGCGCGGTCCGCCATCTGCGGTCCCTGGACGCGGAGTTGACGGATTCCGCATCGCGTCACACGGCGGTCTTCATCGTCTGCGACCGGGCCGAGAGCTACCTGAGCTATGTACGGCAGCGTCGCCCCGAACTGCTGGGCGGGCCGCGCCGGGGACACTCCGTCACCGCCCTCACCGACGCCGAGGTCCGGGCCGGGGCGCGGACCGTGGACACCGAAGGCGCGCGGCGCTGGATCACCGCAGGCGAACCGCGCCCGCTCGTCGTCGATCTGCGCGGCCCGCACGCGTACGCCGCGCTGCACATCGAGGGGTCCGTCAACATCGTCGACGAGCTCTTCGACGAACTCGTCCGCGCCGGACTGCCCTTCAGCAAGGCGCAGCCCGTCCTGCTGGCCTGTCCGGTGGGCGAGAAGTCCGCCCGGTACGCGGCGCTGCTGACCCGGCTGGGGCATCCGGACGTCCGCAGCCTCGCCGGCGGGATCGTGGCGTGGCGGGACGCGGGTGCGCCGCTGGTGCGGGAATGAGCGTCGAGTCGTCCCGCCGGGCCGAATCGGTAGGCTGGCAGCGGGAGTTGCGGGAGCAGTTCCCCATCATCACCGCCCACCCCGAACTGGCCTACTTCGACAGCGCGGCCACCTCGCAGAAGCCCCGGGCCGTGCTGGACGCCGTACACGCCTATCTCACGACGGCCAACGCCAACGCGGGGCGCGGCACCTACCCGTGGGCCAACCGGACCACGGAACTGGTGGAGCGGACCCGGCAGCGGGTCAAGGAGTTCCTCGCCGACCCGGAACCGCGGCGATCCGCCGTCCACTTCACGAGCGGGACCACCGAGGGGCTGCGTACCGTCGCCCGGGACTGGCTCACCCGGTACCTCACCGACGGCGACGAGATTCTCGTCCCCTTCGCGGATCACCGGGCGAACCTCGACCCCTGGCTGGAGGCGCAACGGCTGCTGGCCGACCGGGGGATCGGCATCGGCGTGCGCGCACTGCCGTACCAGACGCGGTCGGGCGACTACGACCACCGGGCGCTGGACGACGTCGTCGGCCCGCGCACCCGTTTCGTCGCCGCCACGCACGTCCACCACGTGTACGGCGGCGACATGAACGTGCACCGCATCCGCGCGGCCGTCGGCCCGGACGTGCCGATCTGCCTGGACGCGGCCCAGAGCGTCGGCCATCTCCCGGTCTCCGTGGCCGAGTCGGCACTGGACGTCGACTTCGTCGTCTTCTCGGGACACAAGGCACTGGCCCTGCCCGGCACCGGGGCGGTGTGGGCGAGGAACGCGCGCGGCCCGGTGTTCGAGCCCGGCGGCTGGCAGGGCACGCCCAACACCGTGGGCATCGCCTCCCTGGAGGCCGCGCTGGACTGGCTCGGCGCGGTGGGCACGGACCGTGTCGCCCGCTGGACCGGCGCCCTCACGGCCCGGCTGACCGAGGGGCTGCGGCACCTCACCTCGTACGAGATCCTGGGCTGCCAGTCCAGTCTCGGTGCCGACTCCGCCCTCCCCGCCGACCAGCGGCGCCACGGCATCGTCACCTTCCGGCACCACGGCATCCCCTCCGACGACCTCGGCTTCATCCTTTTCAGCTACGGCTTCATGGTGCGGGCGGACAGTCTGTGCCAGGCCGGGGCGACCGCGAAGGACGGTTCGGTACGGGTGAGCCTGCATGTGTACAACACGGAGGCGGAGATCGACCGTCTGCTGCTGGTACTCGCGTCACTGGACTGAATACGGACTGAATACGGACTGAATACGGACTGGACTGAATGCAGGACGCAGGAACGAATGAAAACCGTTTCCACCTGTAGATTCGGCGGCATCGACGACAGGTGGGCGACGGAAGAGGTGGCGCGGCCAGATGGGCGTGAGCATGGCGACGGCCAGACACTGGGTGGAGCGCTGGGAGCGACAGCAACAGCGTTACGCCGTCGACCGCGAGGAGCGGTTCACCGTGATCGCCGATGTCGTCGAGCATGTCTCGGCCGGCCGGGCCAGGCCGCTGCTGCTGGACCTGGGCTGCGGGCCGGGCTCGCTGGCGGCGCGGCTCGCCCGGCGGTTGCCGGACGCGGAGATCGTCGCCGTCGACATGGACCCGCTGCTCCTGGAACTCGCCCGAACCCACCACGCGGGCGCCGCCCGCTATGTCGACACCGTGATCGGCGACGACGGCTGGACCGACGCCCTCGGCCTGGACCGCCCGCTGGACGCGGCCGTCTCGACCACAGCCCTGCACTACCTTCCCGAGGCGACGCTGCTGCGCACCTACCGCCGCCTCGCCGTACTCCTGCGCCCCGGCGGGGTCCTCGTCAACGGCGACCACTTCCCGGCGGCCGGCCCACCCTGCGCCGAACTCGCGGCACTGGTGGGCCGCCGGCAGGCCGAGCGCTCGCGCTCCGACGCGCACGAGGACTGGCGGTCCTGGTGGAGCGCGGCGGCCGCGGAGCCCGAACTCGCCGATCTGCTGACCGAGCGCGAGCAGCGCATGGCCGCACACGGCGGGGGCGGCGGCGACCACGACGTGACAGCGGCCCGCCACGCCGAACTGCTCCGGCAGGCGGGCTTTCGCCACGTCGCCCCCGTCTGGCAGTTCGGCGACAGTCACGTCCTCGTCGCCGTCAAGGACTGACCCCGGCAGAGGCGTCAGAGGCGTCAGAGGCTGAGGCTCATCAGGATCTCGTCGCGGTCGTCGCCGGGGGCCACGCGCAGTGCCCCCGGCCACCGCCCGACCTCCGTCCAGCCCAGCTTCCGGTAGAACACCTCAAGCCCCGTACCGCCTCGCGCGGTGAGACCCAGCCGCTCCAGGCCCATCTCGTCGCGGGCGATGCCGGGCACGCGACGCATCAGCGCCGCGCCGATGCCCAGGCCACGGAAACGGGGGTGCGTCTGGACGTGGTTGACCACCCCGCAGTGCGCGACGAGCGGATGCTGATCCCGGCGCAGGAGCAGCCAGCCCGCGAGCACGTCCTCCACGGTGGCGACGAGCAGCCGGCCGTGGGGCGGGCCGAGTCCGCGGACGATGCGGTCGACCTCGGGCGCCACGTTCCGGGTACTCACCGGCGGCAGCGGAAAACCGGCGGCGATGACCGCCCCGCCCGCGTTGGTCACCGCTGTCCAGCAGTCGACCAGCTCCCGTCTGAGGTCAGCGGTGGCCTCCTGGGGCCGGGTGACCTGTGCGAACGCGGGTGGCTTCCCCGTCACGTGCGCTGTCATGGCGGTCACCCTGCCAGACGGTCCGCCGCGGAGGTGATCAGTGTGGGTTCCGTCGTCAGGGCGTGCCGTGTCCTTACGCCCAGCAGCCGTTGACCGTGGCGGCGAGGCCGTCCAGGGCGTCCTTGGTGGCGGCGGGGTCGGCGGTGGAGTTGTTCTCGATGAAGGAGAAGATCTTCCAGGCTCCGTCTGCGGCCTTCGTCGGTCCGCTCAGTGCGATCGCGCCGGTGAGCGTGCCCGTCTTGGCGCTGACCTTCCCGACGGCGCACTGGGAGTCCACGGTGTCGAACCGGCCCCACTCGGGGCCCAGCGTCGAGCCCGCCTCACCCGCGACGGGCAGACCGTCCACGATGTACTTCAGGGTCCGGCTGTTGGCGGGGTCGTCGGCCAGGTCGAGGAGGTCGGCGATGGTCTGTGCCGGGATGCGGTTGGCGCGGGAGAGACCGCTGCCGTCGTGGATCTCGAAGTTGTCCAGCGACACGCCGTACTGGCCGAGGATCTGGCGTACGACCGCCGTGCCGTCCTCGAAGGTGGCCGGGCGGCCGGCGGCGAGCGCGGTCGTCCGCAGCAGGGTCTCGGCGATGTCGTTGTCGCTCACCTTGAGCATGTGCTCCACGATGGCCGACAGCGCTTCGGACTGGTGCTGTGCCACGGGGACGGTTCTGGTGCCGGCGACGCCGTGGGTGACGCTCCCGGTGACGGTGACACCCTGCTTGGCGAGGAGCTTGGCGAAGGTCTGACCGGCGTCCAGGGACGTGTCCGTGACGTGGTGGCCGTCGACCACCAACGCCCGTACCGGGGCGATGGAGTCGGGGTAGTAGCCGTCGTTCCAGCCGGTGGCGAGCGTGGGCTCGGGGAAGAGGCTGTCGTCGACCTGCACCTTCACCGAGGTCAGGCCCGCGCTCTTCAGGCCCGCGACGACGGTCGTGGCCATCGCGTCGAGGTCGGCGGAGGTGAGGGTGCGGTCCCCGCCTCCGACCAGGGTGAGGGTGCCGTCGCCGTAGACGACCTTCGTGGTGAAGCGGTGGTCGGGGCCGAGGACCGTCAGCGCGGCGGTCGACGTGGCCAGCTTGGTGTTGGACGCGGGCATCAACGCGGTGGTCGCGTCATGACCCCATACGACCTTGTCGGACTCGGCATCGATGACGACACCGCTCAGCGTGCTGCCCAGACGGGTGTCCTGGATACGGGTGCCGAGGTTGTCCGCGATCTTCTGCTCGGCGGGGTCGAGCGTGGCCGCGGCGGTCTTGGAGACGGTCTTCTCGGCGGCGAAGGCGGACGTGCCGAACAGGATCGTCCCGGCCACGGGGGCGGTCACCGCGATGACGGCGGCACGGCGGAGCGCCGGATTGATCGTCTTGTCCTTGCGGTGGCGTCCGCCCGCGCGGTCGGCGGAGGGCGAGTTCAGCATGGGGGCCTCGGTACGGGGTGTGGAGTGGGGGAGGTACGGAAGGTCCAGGGATCTTGGAAGGGAAAGTAACAGCTTCAACTGGCGTTACCCGTCGGTACGTTGTGCAGCGGGGGAGCGTGGCCGGTTTGCGACGGTGCGGGGCTTCCGGGGTGGCTCCTTCGACGCGTCGGCGAGGCCGTCCACGGCACGGCTGTGTGACGACGAGCCGACGCGCCGCCGATGCGCACCGAACCGGTTGACGTGCGGTTTTCACCGTGCACCGGGCTCACCGTGCACCGGGCTCACCGTGCGCCGGGCTCACCGTGCGCCGGGCTCACCGGGGCGCCGTTGCCCTGGTGCCGGTGCGGTGGGCCGCCTACCGCCACGCTGATCGCCGTCGGCCCCGCTCAATGGGGTCCCGCTCAGCCGCCCTCTGCGTGCCTGGCATCCATGCGGTAGCGTCCGCGCACGCGCGCGGCTCGTCTGGCCGGGTGGGGTAGGGGGGGCACGGTGGTACCGCGGCCGGGTGGCGAGACGGACAAGTTCGGCAACCGTTACGAGGGCGCCTGGACGGTCAGACATGCCTTGTACGTATTGCTGGGCTCGGGCTCGTCGCTCCTCGTGGAGCCTGGTGGACCGCTTGGCGACGGGGTCGAGTTCGTCTACCGACACGACCACGAAACGGAGGTGCACCAGGTCAAGCGGCAGAACCGCAACGCGAACAGCTGGAACGTGGCCGCCCTCCGTGACAAGGGGGTGTGGGAGAGCCTGCGTGCGCACGTCGAGGCGGGCCGGGCATTCCACTTCGTCTCCGTGCTTCCGGCCCGTGCGCTCGACGAACTCGCCGACCGCGCCCGCCGCTCCGACGATGTCGCCGCCTTCCAGGCCGAGTGGCTGACGGACGAACTCCGCGGTCCCTTCGACGCCCTGGCCTCGGCCGACATCTACGGTTCGGCAGCGACAGCCTGGAGGATGCTGAGAGGATTCCGCGTTGGTGTGCACGACGAACGGGACCTCGTGCACACCAACGCCGTCCTGGCCGAACAGGTCCTGGCCGGAGCACCTGGCCGCCTGGCAGCGCTCGCCCTCGGCCAACTCCTGCTCGACAACCTGGGCACCACCCTCGACGCCGAGGCCCTCACCGCCCGGCTGGCGCCGTACGGACTGCGGCGGGTCGGGCGGGCGGACGCTGTCGCGGTGTCCGACGCGGTGAGCGGGGCGACGCGACGGTGGGCCGCGACCGTCGAACGTGAGCTGCTTCGGCCCGTCATCCCCCGTGAGGAGGCCGCCCGCCTTGTGGCGGAGGCCAGGTCGGACCATCGACGGCTCATCCTGCTCACCGGTACTGCGGGCGACGGGAAGAGCGCCGTACTGCACCAGGCTTTCACCGTCCTCGACCAGGCGGCCACTCCGGTGCTCGCCTTCCGTCTCGACCGCCTGGACCCCTTCGGCTCGACCCATGAACTGGGGCAGCGCATCGGCCTGCCCCTGTCCCCTGTCGGTGCTCTCGGTTCCGTGGCGGACGGTCGGCCCTGCGTCCTCGTCGTGGACCAGCTCGACGCCGTCAGCATGGCCTCAGGGCGGATCCCGGAGGCCTTCGACGCGGTGGCCGACCTGGTGGACGAGGCGGCGGCACACCCGGGCATGCGGGTCGTCCTGGCCTGCCGTGCGTTCGACGCAGACGCCGACGCTCGCATCCGCAGGCTCACCACCCCGGACCACTGCGCGCGCGTCACGATCGAGTCCCTCTCCGACGCCCAGGTCGACGCCGCCGTCACCGGAATGGGCCTGGACGCCTCTCAACTGGGCGCCCAGCAGCTGGCGTTGCTGCGCTCCCCGCTGCATCTCGTTCTCCTCGCCCAGGTCGCGGACCAGGCGGAGGCCCTCTCCTTCCACACCACCCGGCAGCTGTTCGACGCCTTCTGGGACACCAAACGGGAGGAGTGCGCTCGGCGCCAGCCCTCCGTGCGCTTCCATGACGCGGTCTCGGCCGTCGTGGCCGCCATGAGCGCACGCCGGCGGCTGTCCGTGCCGTACAGCGTGCTCGACACGGACGACCTCGCGGCCAGCCGGAAGGTACTGGAGTCGGAACACGTCTGTGTGCGCGACGGCCGTCAACTGGCCTTCTTCCACGAGAGCTTCTTCGACTACGCCTTCGCACGCGACTGGCTCCGGCGCGACGAGAGTCTGGTCGCCTTCCTCACCGGCGGGGAGCAGGAGCTGTTCCGCCGCGGACAGCTTCGACAAGTGCTCGATCACCTGCGGGAGCTGGACCCCGATCGGTTCGCCGAGGAGATCGTGGCCCTGCTGACCAGTCCGGAGATCCGCTACCACCTCAAGGACCTGACCCTGGCCGTGCTGCGCGGCCTGGACGCTCCCACCGCCGTCGAGTGGGGCGCCGTCGCCCGTGTGCTGGACACGCGCCCGCCCTTCCGTGACCGCATGGTCGACATGGTGGGCATGCCGGCCTGGTTCCGTCGCGCGGACGACGAGGGGGTCGTCGAGAACTGGCTCGGCAGCGCCGACGCAGGAGAACAGGACTGGGCGGTACGACTGTTGATGTCGGTCACCGACACCTTGCCCGACCGGGTGGCCCGCGTCCTCGAAACACACGCCGCCGATCCCCGGTACGGGTCGTGGCTGGAGCGGATCGTTCCCTATGCCCGCCTCGCCCACAGCAGGCCGCTCTTCGACCTCCTGCTCGACGGCGTGCGAGCGGGCCTCTTCGCTGACGTCGAACACGTCCTGTGGGACCCGGCGGACATCCTGGCAGCCGAAGAGCCCTCCTGGGCGGTCGAGTTGCTGGACACCTTGCTGGCGGAAGGCCCGGACGCCCTCCGACTCGACGACCGAGGCAGTGTGGCGGTGCTCCTGACCCGGGACCACGCGGCACTCCAGACGGTGACCGCCGCCGCCGTCGGCGCTCCGGAGGAGTTCTGCGTGCGGATGCTGCCGGTCCTGTCGGCCGTCATGAGCCTGACCGCCTACCCGGCACGGACCGGACGCCCCGTCCCCGACCGGCACTTCTCGCACCGCCATCCCGGTGACGTTCCCGTCGACCTGGGCGACGCCTTGCTGCAAGGCGCGGCCACCGCGTTGCGGATGGTGGCCCACCGGGACGCCACGCGTGCGCGTGGGCTCGTGGAAGGGCTCGCCGACCTGCCGTACGAGGCGGCACAGTGGCTCCTCTACCAGGCACTGGCCGCGGCGGGACCCGCCCTCGCTCCGTGGTCCGCCGAGATCCTTCTCCAGGGCGGACACCGTTTCCTGTCCGGCTATGTGGCCAATGCCGTGTGGGGCGCCCGGGAGGTCCTCCGTGCCGCCGGTGACACCCTGCCCGACGACACCTTCGGGCGGCTGGAGCAGTTGCTGCTTCACCTGCGCCATCCCTCGGACGACAGGCTCTCGCCCTGGCACGAGTTCACTCTGCTGACGGCGCTTCCCGAAGGGCGGCTCTCCGAGCGGGCGGCGCGGCGGCTCGGCGAACTCCGCCGGCTCCACGGCGACCGGCGGGAGCCGGACGAACCGGAGGGAGCGACGGGCGGGTTCATCGGACCGCCCATCCCGTCGGAAGCGGCCCGGCACATGAGCGACGACCAGTGGCTGAGCGCCATGAGGAAGCACAGCCAGGACCGCACCGACCGGGCGACCTCCACCGGCGGGGCGCGCGAACTGTCGCACGTGCTGCGGAACATGACGGTGGCGGACCCTGGCCGGTTCGCGCGGCTCGCCCCGCGGATCGACGCCGGGACGCACCCGGCCTACGGTGCCTCACTGCTGCTTGGCCTGGGGGAAGCCGAGCCGTACGACGACCCGGAAACCGTCTTCGCGGCGGTGCGCCACTTCGCGGGCAGGGGCAGGCCCGAGCAGGACCGCTGGCTGGGGCACGCTCTGCGGAAGTACTTCGACCACGTGCCGCTCGACCTGGTGGAAGCCCTCCTCAGCCGCGCTCTCGACTCGGGTGAGCCGAGCGGAACCGGCGATCTGTCCGGCGCGGGCGGGGGCGACGTGACGCGCGACCTGCTCACCGCCGGGATCAACACCGTACGGGGCAGCGCGGCCGAGAGCCTGGGCGATCTGCTCCTCCACGACGCGGATGGTTCCCGCGCCGCCCTGGTCGTCCCCCACCTGGGCCGGCTGGCGGCCGACCCCTCCCTGGACGTCCGGGCCTGCGTGGCTCACCTGCTGGGTGCCGCGATCCGCCACGATCGCCCGGCGGTGGCCGATGCCTTCGCGGTGCTCGTCCGGTCCCCCGACCAGCTGCTGGCGTCACCGTACGTGCCCCGTCTGGCCGTCGCCCTGATGCACGGAGACCGGGCGGCGGCCGGACCGCTGACGGAACGGATGCTGCACTCCCCGGTGGCGCCGGTGCGTAGGGGCGGCGGGCAGGTCGCCGCGCTGGCCGCGATGGAGTGGGAGATGCCGGACCTGCTGGCGAAGGTGCTCGCTGGGAACGACACGGCGCAGCGGCAGGGAGCCGCCGACGTGTGTGCCCAGCGCCTCCTGAACACCGGTGACGCGGCGCTCGCCCACCACGCGCTCGTCCGGTTCTTCCATGACTCCGAGGAGGAGGTACGGGAAGCCGCCGCCGCGGTGGCCGCCGAACTGCGCGACCGACGTCTGGGGCCCTACCGGCGGACGATCACCGCACTGATCGACTCACGCGCTTTCGGGGCCGCCCTGACCCAGCTGCTGATCACGCTCGAACACGCCCCTGACCGGGTCGACGAACTGGTCCTGACGTGTGTACGGCGCTTTCTCACGGTCTTCGGCCCGGCCTCGGCCGATCCGCCCCGCCGTGCGGCGGGCGCCGCCCGCCACATCGGCCGACTGCTGGTCCGTGCCTACGTCCAGGCCACGTCGCCCGCGCGCCGGTCCGAGATCCTCGACCTGCTGGACCGGCTGCTGCTGCTCGGGTCCTACGGAGTGGCCGAGGCGATCAACGACGCCGACCGGCGCTGAACGCAACTGCCCGTTCTCGGTCCCGGACCGCAGGAAGTCGGGCGAATGCTCCCGCCGTGCGCCGCCGCGCGCCCCAGGGTGCGTCCGGCGCACCGGGCGGAAACCTTCGCCGCCGGGGTTGCCGAGTGCTGTGCTGTGCGGATGATGCACGGCTCGAACCCCAACGGTCGCGCGGCCTTCCTCGACACGTTGTCGCCCGAAGCTCGCGCGGCCTTCACCCGGCTCGGCACCCGACGCCGCTACGCCGTGGGCGACGTACTCATCCACGAGGGCGACCACGCCCAGGAGTTGGTGGTCCTCCATGAGGGCCTCGTGAAGGTGACTGCCCGGCTGGACCGTGACCGGGCGTCGCTCATGGACATCAGGATCGCCGGGGACGTGGTCGGCGAGGTGGCGGCGATGGGCGCCGGGCCGAGGTCGGCCACGGTCACCGCCTGCGGTGACGTGGTCGCCACCGTCGTCCCGCGCAACGAACTGGAGGCCTTCCTCCTCGCCCGTCCCGAGACGTCGCTGTCGCTCATTCGGTTCGTCTGCGGCCGGCTTCGCCGATCCGACCGCCTACGGCTCGAACTGGGCGGATACCCGGTCCCGGTCCGGCTGGCACGTGTCCTCGTCGAACTCGCCGCCACGTACGGGCAGCCCGAACGGAACTCGCTGCGCATCGACGTGAACCTGACCCAGCCCGAGTTCGCCGCACTCACCGGAGCCAGAACGCGCAGCGTGCACCAGGCACTCGCCCGGTTGCGGGACAAGAACATCATCAGCACCGACTCCCGGAAAACCTACGTACGGGACCTGGTCAGCCTGCGCAAGGCGGCCCGGCTGAGTGTCCCGGTCGCCTAGGGCCATGGCCAGAAAGCCGCACTAATGCGGCATTCTTGGCTGCCCCGCCCCTTCCTCGCACAGTTGGCGTGCATGCACCCAACCCCCCTTGGAAGGTGGCGAGTTGTCGTGAACGAAATCTCTCCTCCCGGCCCGCGGGAGGGCCTGCCGCACCGTCGGTTGTGCCTGGCCGCGGACGTGGAGCAGTACAGCCGTCTCGACACCCGGGCGCAGTCGGCCGTCCAGTCCGAGCTGGTCCGGATGCTCGATGAGGCGGCGACGCTGACCGGGCTGGACCGGGCCGCCTGGACGCGTCAGCCGCAGGGCGACCTGGAGTTCGCCGTCCTCCCCGAGGCCACGCCGGAGGCCGCCGTCCTGGGTCCCTTCGTCCATCACCTCGCGATCCGCCTCGGGGACCGCAACGCCCGTCCGGCCGCCCAGCGGGTCAGGCTGCGGATGGCCGTGGACACCGGCGTGGTCGCGGACGCCGCCCTGGGCCACGCCGGCCCGGCTCCGGTCGCCGTGGCGCGCTATGTCAACGCGTCCCAGCTCAGGACCGTACTCGCCACCCTCACCGCAGCGGATCTCGCCGTGATCGTGTCGGACCGCCTGTACCAGGACGTCGTGCGGTCCGGGCGGCCGGACCTCGACCCCGCGCAGTACGTGCAGGCCCATGTGCGGGTGAAGGAGTTCGGCGGCTACGGCTGGATCCGCGTGCCGGGCTACGCGCCGGACGACGTGCGGTCGGCCGTGGCCGAGACGCAGGGGCCGAAGCCCTCGCCGGACGGCCGCGCCGCCCCAAGCAGGACGGCGCTGTCCCAGTACGTCCACCAGGGTGTCGCCGTCGGCCGGGACGTCGCCGGCGGTCTCACCGTCGGCCTGCCCGTGCCCCCTCCGCCGGCTGGCCCCGGGCCCGCCCGGTGACGGCCGCCTACGAACCCCCGCCGTCGCGCGAGCGCGGCGACAGCCAGTGGGCGGACTACGGGGTGAACGTCGGCCACGCCGTGTACGGCGGCATTCACTTCCACCCGGCCGCCTCGCCCGCCGCACGGCTCCGACGCCGGAACGGGACGGCGTACCCGGCCCGCATGACGTGGCACGCGGCTGTGCGGTCGGCCCTGACCGATCTCGCACGTGCCTGCGGCCGAGCCGCCGCCGCGCTGGCGTACCTCCGGCCCGACGAGGCCGGAAAGGAGGAGGGATGACACCGACCGGACCCGGAGGCGTCTTCGCCCGGATCGACCGGGGCGTCCTCGGACCGCCCGGCGGAACACGGCCGTCCCTCACGGTGCACGTCGGCTCCTGTGCGGTCCTGCTCTCCCCGGAGGAGAGCAGGAGGGCGCTCTACGGCCCGCGACGGGACGCGGTGCTGGGCGCGGCGGTCTGGCGACAGGCCGTCGCCGAGGCCCGGGGGGAGCCGCGGAACACCGACGGCGCCGGACGGCTGCTCGTCGTTTGGCTGGCCCTTCCCGGGCTGTACCGGCACCTGCACCGGATCCTGCGCCTCTGGCGGCAGGTCGACCGGGCCGACCTGGAGGCGGAGGCCGTCCTGGCCGTGCTTGCCGCCCTCGACGCGGCGGACCCGGACGGCCCGGACCCGGGCGGTCGCCTGGTCAAGGACGCGGTGAACCGGATGTGGGCCTACGCGAAGCGCGTCACGCGGGAGATCCCCGTCGTCGACATCGGTGCCTTCGCCGAGGCCCGCGACGCCACCGTTCCGTCGGAGGAACGGCCCCTCCCGCCCGGGGGATGGGAAGTGCACATCACGCCTCCGCCACGCCGCGAGGGCCTGTACGCCACGCTCCGCTTCGCCGAGCCGCACCCGCGGCAAGGCGGCCGGCGGACCGCCACCCGCCTGCCCGACCTGGTGTTCCGGGCCCGCCGCCACGAGGAGGCCGACCTCATCGGCACGCTGGTCCTGCGCCCCGCGGGAGCGCGGCGGTGAGCGGGCGGTCCGGTCCGCCGCTCGGTTTCGCGGAGGCCCTCGACCTGCCCTTGAGCGTCGACCTGCGCACAGCCGCCCGTGCCTTCGGTATCTGCCCCGCGACGGCGTACAAGCTGATCCGCCTCGGCGCCTTCCCGTGCCCCGTGTTGCGGGTCGGCGGACGCTACCGCATCCCCACCGCCTACCTGCTGCGCACCCTCGGCATCGAGGAGCGACCGGTGTACGCCGTCCCCCTGGAGGACGACGCCGCGCCCGCAGCCCGGCCCCACGACATCCACGCCCGCGCATCGGAGGTTTCCGCATGATCTCGTCACAGACGCTCCGGCAGGAGTCCGACCAGCCCCGGATGTGCTTCGTCGTCGGCCCCATCGGCGACCCGCACGCCGCGCACGGCAGCCCCGAGCGTGAGGCGTACGAGCACCATCTCGGCATCTTCGAGCAGGTGATCGCTCCCGCCTGCGAGAAGTACGGCATCACCGCCGTGCGTGCGGACGGCATCGCGCACGCCGGTGACATCAACGAGCAGATCTGCCGGCACGTCGTCGAGTCCGACCTGGTCGTCGCGGACGTCAGCGGTGGCAACCCCAACGTGATGTACGAGCTGGGGCTGCGGCACATCACCGGCAAGCCGACGATCCACATCGGGGAGGCCGGGCAGCTGCCCTTCGACATCGCGTCGATCAGGACGATCCGCTACCAGCGGACGCGCAGCCAGCTGGCCGGAGCGCGCAAGGAGATCGAAGGCGCCCTGGCGGCCGGGCTCCGGGACGGCTTCGAACTCCTCACACCGGCACGGGTGCTGCGCGGACTTCAGACCGGTGACGGACCGGCCTCCGACTCGGAGGCCGACGACGGCGGGAACGGGGAGGACGAGGACTCGCCCGGTCTGCTCGACGACTTCGCCGTGATCGAGGACGGCCTGGACGAGATGGCCGCCGACATGGAGGCGATCACGAAGACCATCGAGACGATCGAAGCGCTGACCGAGCAGTCCGGCAGCGAGATGCTCGATCTGACCCAGGCGAACGCTCCCGCGAGCGCACGGCTTGCCGCAGTCGCCCGGTATGCGGAGACGATCAGTGCGCCGGCGGGCGAACTGAACACCGTCGCCGGCGCGTTCGCGGAGCGGATGGCGACCCTGGACAGCGGGGTGCGGGCCGCGCTGGGGCTCATCGAGATGACGCCGCCCGACGAGCGCGGCGAGGGAGCGGAGGAGTTCCTGGAGCAGCTGATGTCCCTGGACGAGGCCGCGCAGGAGGGGTTGGTACAGATCGGCGCCTTCGGTACCACGGTGGGCGCCATGGTCCGGGTGAGCCGGCACCTCCGAAAGCCGGTGAAGGAGATCTCCTCGGCGGTGCGGCAACTGACCTCCGTCATCACGAGGATGGGGGAGTGGGCGGCCAAGGCCCGCGCTCTGGCACCCGTTGCCACTGCCTGACTCTGCCCTCCCAGTGCCCGGGCCTCCTCAGAGGCCCGGGCACTGCGCGCTCCGGACGAGGGTCGGGGCGAAGGGAATCGCCGCCCACGACCCTGCTACCGAGAACAACAAGGGGACCGAGAACGGGCGCCGCCGCAGGCACCGGCAGGCGTTGGAGGCGCTTCGCTCGGTTGAGGTCGCGAGGCGCTCGTCGCCCCCACGGGGGGCTCTTGTACCCGGACTCGCTGACAGTTCGCTCATGGATGTGCGGTGACGCACAGCTTAGACTTCCATGGAAGTTAACTTCCGAAGAAGTCCGATGCTTGCGGAGCTCGGTCAAGGAGAGTGGTTCTCGTGGCGTCGCGGACGGACAGGCATTCCCGGACCGAGACGTCGGAGCCGAGCGAGATCGCCGCTGCCTGGGCAGGCGAGCTGCCCGGTCTGGATCTCGCACCCTTCCTGGTCTCCGCCGGAATCCTGCGCCTCGCGCAGCAGGTCGAGCATGCCTTCACGGCTCTTGCGCGAAGCAGCGGCATCGGACCCGGTGACCTACGCGTGCTCCTGGCGCTTCGCAGGTCCGCGCCGACGTACGCGATGAGCCCGACGGCGCTGTTCAAGCGGCTGATGATCACTTCGGGAGCGGTCAGCAAGCAGGTCGACCGCCTCGCCGAGCTGGGGCTGGTCGAACGCGTACCGGATCCCGAGGTCCTGCGCGGGGTGCTGATCAGCCTGCGGCCGGCCGGGCGCACGATCGCGGAGGACGCGATGCGCCGGATCGCGACGTCCTTCTGCGGCCTGGAGCACCTGAGCGCCGCCGAAGCGAGCCAGGCACTCGACGTGCTCAGCAACTTGCAGCGGACGATGGACGCGGCCGCGACCACAGAGCAGACATGACGCGTGTGAGACGGAGGCCATGATGCCACCCGCCGTTCCCTTCGCCGTTCCCTATGCGGTCAACGCGACCTCGATGCCGCACTCGACCGTCTGGGACGACATCGAGAACGTGGCCGCGACCGGCACGCGCGGCCTGGGACTCTGGGAGCGCAAGCTGGCCGGCGTCTCGGACCCGGAGGTCGCGCACCGGATGCGCGCGGCCGGGATCTCCGCCACCTTCTGCGTGCCGGCCGTCAACTGCGTTCTTCCCTCCCAGATCGACCCTCCGGGCGCGCCCCAGGACATCCTGGCCAGACGCGACCTCATCTGCGCGAGCATCGAGCGGCTCGCGGCGTTCACGCCGGAGGTGGTCACCATCGCCCCTGGGGCGTCCGGGGACCCCGACAATCCGGCGGGTCCACTGGATGCCGTCCTCGAGGTCCTGCCCGCCATCGCGGACACCGCCGCGGCCTGCGGTGTCCGCATCGGACTGGAACTGCTGGCCCGGCGGCGAGGCTCGGCGGTGCCGTCGATGCACGAGCTGGTCGACGTCGTCGACACCGTGGGCCGGGACAACGTGGGGATCATGTTCAGCGTCTTCCACAGCTGGTCCGAGCCCGGGCTGCAGGAAGATCTGCGCCGGTATGCCTCACGGATCAACAGTGTCCAGGTGTGCGACATCCGCGATCCGGAGCGCTGTGCGTTCGATCGCGAGCTACCGGGAAAGGGGCGAGGAGTCGCACCGGAGATCATGGCCACTCTCATCGAAGCCGGTTATCGCGGATGGTGGGAGCTGGAGATCTTCTCCGACGACGGCACCTACGGCACGGTACTCCCGGACTCCTACTGGGCCATGCCGCCGAAGCGTTTTCTGCTCCAGGCGCGCGAAGCCTTCGACCGGACTCACGCGGCGGCGCTCGACATCCTGGCGAACCGGGAAGGCCGAAGGACGCGACGACCATGACCGAGGGCGTCCCCGAACGCTCGCTGCCCAGGCGCATCTTCGGCCTCCTCGACATCGTCGCGACGGCCCCGCGCCCTCTGACGCTGAGTGAGATCGCACGCCGCGCCGGCCTCCCGGTCTCCACGGCGCACCGTTTGCTGGGCGAGCTGCTCCAGGGGGCCGTGCTGGTCCGCACGGCATCCGGCCGGTACCAGCTCGGGGAGCACATCTGGCGCCTGGGCGCCGCCGCGCCCTGGGAGCGGGAGCTGCGCCGAGCCGCGGCGGTGCATCTGCACGCCTTGGCGCGCCGCACTGGCGCGGGGGTGGCACTGGCGACGCTCAGCGGCGATCACCTGCTGTGCCTCGACACCATTGCCGCACCCGGCGCCGGCCTGGTACTCGCTGCTTCCGGCGACGAACTCCCCCTGACGGCCACGAGCGCGGGCAGAGCACTCCTGGCGACCACGGCACGGGACCCAGCCCGACTCGAACGCGCGTGTTTGAGCCGGATCTCTCCCCGGACGAATCCGGGGGTGCGATGCGCCGACCGCCGACCAGCGCAGCTCCGGGGGAGTGGCCCGTGGCCGAATCGCCGCGAGCCGATACGTGAGTGACCCCTGAGGCTGATGTGACAACGGCACCGGTCCTCCACACGGCGCAAGGCGGAGACCAGGTTGGGGGTGGCGAGGAGCCGATCGATGCCCGGACGGCCCGGAAGCCCTCGGCCAGCGCCTCGACCATTCGGCCCTGCAGGGATGTGTGGACCAGCACGCGCGATCCGGCGGCGCAGACCTGGCCGCTGTTCGTGACGATGCTGGGGACCATCGCCGGTACGGCCTTGTCGAGATCGGCGTCGGGCAGAACCGGTCGAACCAGCCGCCCCGGTAACCGGCCATCATGCCCGCCGGCACGCCGATGCTCAGGAACACGACCAGCGTGATCAGGACGCCGAGCAGGGTGACCTGGCCGCCGTACATCAGTCGGCTCAGTACGTCCCGGCCCAGCTCGCCGGTGCCCAATCAGTGGGCGCCAGCGGGGTGGTTGGAGGTCGGCGATGAGTTCCTGGTCGTCGGGGCCGTACGGGGCGATCCAGTCGGCGAGCAGGGTGAGGGTGAGGACGAGCCGGAGGCAGCGGCGACACCGACACCCTCATCAGCACCCAGGACTCGATCGACCTCGCCGAGGTCGCGCCGCGCGGCGAACTGAAGCCGTGGGTCCGGTCCGTTGGCGGTGCCCGAGTCTCCCGGGGTCCCACCTGCCGGGTGGTCCGGATGAGCGTGACGGCCGCCGTGCCGGTCAGCGGCGGGCGCCGGTTCCGTGGACGCCGTGCCGGTCGATCAGCGTGAGTTCCTCGTCCGTCAGCGGCGGGAAGTCCAGCGCCTTGAGGTTGTGGTCCAGTTGCCACGTGGAACTCGCGCCGATGAGCGCGCTGGTCACCTGGGGCTGTCGCAGAACCCACTGCAACGCGAGCTGCGCCAGTGACTGGCCCCGTCGCCGGGCGATCTCGTCGAGCGCCGTCGCGCGTTCGCGGTAGGTGTCGTCGATGGCGTCGGGCGACAGGAAGGCGCTGTCACGGGCGCGGGCGCCCGGAGGGATCGTGCCGTCGAGGTACTTGTCGGTCAGCAGGCCCTGGGCGAGTGGACTGTAGACCACGAGTCCGAAGCCGTCCTCGGCGGCGAGTTCGAGCAGGCCGTCGAGCTCCGGGCGACGATCGAAGACCGAGTAACGAGGCTGATGGACCAGCAGCGGGACCGCGGCCCGGCGGAGCAACTGCGCTGCCTCATGGGCCCGTTCGGCGGAGTAGTTGGAGATGCCCGCGTAGCGCGCCTTTCCGGACCGGACCGCGCTCACCAGGGCGCCGACGGTCTCCTCCAGCGGAGTGGCGAGGTCGGGGCTGTGACTGTAGAAGATGTCGACGTAGTCGGTGCCGAGATCGCGCAGGCTGTGGTCGAGCGAGGCCAGGAGCGACTTGCGGGAGCCGCCGCTGAGATAGGGACTCGGACCGAGCGGGTTGCCGGCCTTGGTCGACAGGATGAGTTCGTCCCGGTACGGCGCGAGGTCCTTTCGGAGCACCGTGCCGAAGAACTTCTCGGCGGCGCGCGGCGGCGGACCGTAGCGGTTGGCGTTGTCGAAGTGGGTGATGCCGAGGTCGAAGGCGTGCAGCACTATCTCGCGCTGGGTCGCGTGGGGGCGGTCCGTCCCGAACTTCTGCCAGAGGCCGAACGAGAAGGCGGGGAGTTCGATGCCGGAGTCGCCGGCCCTGCGGTAGCTGCCGAGCTGTTCGTAGCGGTCGTCGGCCGCTCGATGGGAGGGGGCGCCAAATGCCATGCGGGGAAGGTCCGTCCAGGCGAGGGATCGGGGGGCTGGGCACATCCAATCAGGCAGGAAGAGGCCGGCGGCGGTCGGCTCCGCACCGGCCGTGCGGCGGCGGATCGGCGCATTGACATTCCGGTCGATCACTCGGAGACTCGATCGCATGCCCGAGGTCCTGATGCTCACCAGCGAGCGATGCGTCGACCTCGTACGGGTGTCCAGCGCCCAGTGTTGATCCTCTGGTCCCCTTCGCCAGTCCACTGTCGCGTGCTGCCGCGTCCGCTCTAACCCGCGAGGACGTGAGTCCCGCTGCCCCGGGCGCTCGACGCCGATCCGTGCACAGTGCCTCAGACGGTGTCCTCCGCCTGCCTTCTGACAGCCGCCACCCCGCACAGTGATCGGAAGCATGATGAGCCCGGAATTCCTCTGGTACATCCCCAACACCGTCGAGCCGGGACATCGCGGTGACGACACGACGACCGGGTGGGGCTCCGTCGAGTACTCCACCGACCTGGCCCGCGCGGCCGAGGAACACGGGTGGGGCGGCGCGCTCCTGGGAACGGGATGGGGCCGCCCGGACACCTTCACCGTCGCCACCGCGCTGGCCGCCCGGACCACCACCTTCAAGCCCCTGATCGCGATCCGTCCCGGCTACTGGCAGCCCGCTCACTTCGCCAGTGCGGCGGCGACCCTCGACCAGCTCAGCCGCGGCCGGGTCCTGGTCAACATCGTCAGCGGACTGGACAACCTCGCCGCGTACGGCGACACCCGCAGCGATCCCGCACAACGCTACGACCGCACCCGGGAGTTCCTCCATCTCGTACGACGCCTGTGGACCGAGGAGGACGTGACGTTCGACGGCGAACACTTCCAGGTCGGCCGGTCCACGGTGGCCCCACGCCCGTACGCGACCGGTACGAGAGCGCATCCGACGCTCTACTTCGGCGGTGCGTCCGAGGCCGCCGAGCGGGTGTCGGCGGCGGAGGCGGACGTCCAGCTCTTCTGGGGTGAACCGCTCGACGGACTCGCCGGACGGATCGACCGCCTCAAGGCGCTGAGCGAGCAGGTGGGCCGCAGGCACAAGCCGCTGGAGTTCGGGCTGCGGATCACCACGCTGGTGCGCGACACCACGGAGGAGGCGTGGCGCGCGGCCGAGGAGCGGGTCGCGAGGATGGCGGCGGACGGGGGGAAGGAGCTGACCTGGGCGGGGGACCGCAGGACCGCCGTCGGACAGCGGCGGCTCTTCGACCTCGCCGCGCGGGGCGAGGTGCTCGACACCTGCTTGTACACCACGCCCGGCAGGTTCGGCGGCGGGGGAGCGGGGACCACCTGGCTGGTCGGCTCCGCCGCCGACGTGGCCACGGCGCTGGACAACTACCGCAAGCTCGGCATCACCCACTTCGTCCTCTCCGACACCCCCTACCAGCAGGAGATCAGCCGCATCGGCGACCAACTGCTGCCCCTGCTGCGGTGACCACGCGGTGGTTCGTCCCAGGGCCCGTCCCTACCGACATCGACGAGAACGGACGCGTAGTGAGCGCAAAGCAGCCCAGAACACTGAAGACCGTGACCGGAGCCGGTGGTACGTCGGAGACGTACGACCTGGCGATCGACCCGGCCCGATCCACTCTGGACACCGCCGTGCGGGTGGCGAAGCTCGCCGAGGCGGCAAGGTTCGACGCGTTGTTCACCGCCGATCTGCTCAGGTTCGACGCCCAGGGTGCGATCGGATCGCAGGAGCCGCTGGTCTTCGTCTCCGCGCTGAGCCAGGTGACCAAGCGGATCGGCCTGATCGCGACGGTGTCGAGCACCTTCCACCACCCGTTCAACCTGGCCCGGCTCTTCGGCACCCTCGATCACGTCAGCAACGGGCGGGCCGCGTGGAACCTGGTGACCTCCTCGATCGGTGAGGAGAACTTCGGCGCCGGCGAACTGCCCAGCCCGGAGGAGCGTTACGCGCGCGCCGCGGAGACACTGGACGTGGTCAACGCGCTGTGGGACAGCTGGGAACCCGGCGCGCTGACGTCCGGTGCGGACGGGAAGGCGGTGCTGCGGCGCGACCGGGTGCACCCGATCCACCACTCCGGCCGGTTCTTCACCGTGACCGGTCCGCTGAACATCCCGCCGCTGCCGCAGCGGCGCCCGGTGCAGATACAGGCCGGGCAGTCCGCCGCGGGGACGGCGCTCGGCGCCCGCTACGCGGAGATCGTGTTCACGTCGCTGCCGACCCTCGACCACGCTCTCGACTTCACCCGGAAGATCCGCGACCAGGCCCGGAGCCTGGGACGGGCCGACGGACTGCCGCTGATCTTCAGCTCGTTCCACGCCACGTACGGCGCCACCGAGGCGGAGGCGCAGCGGCTCGTACGCGAGAAGCGGGAGTCGATCGACTTCGAACGCGGCCGTGTCCAGCTGGCCGACATGCTCGGCGGCGGAGTCGACCTGTCGGAGCTCCCGCTCGACGCGACGCTGCCGGAGAGCCTGCTGCCCGACGTGACGTCGGTGAACCGCCGCCGCGGCCGGGCCGACATCTTCACCGGCTACGCGCGGCAGGGCTACACGCTGCGGGAGCTCATCATCGCGGCGCAGGACACCGGACACTGGGCCGCCGCGGGAACGCCCGAGCAACTCGCCGACGCCGTCGAGGAACGCTTCCGCGCAGGCGTCCTGGACGTGATCTCGCTCAGCGGACTCGCGGACCCGCGCCAGCACGACTTCGTCGTCAACGGCCTCCTGCACGAGCTGCGCAGACGAAAGATCGTCGCCGCCGACTACACCGGCACCACGCTCCGCGAGAACCTCGGACTCGAACTCCCGGCCCGCGACACCGCACCGGTCCGGGTCTGACCCGGACCGTGGGCAGGTGTGGGGGACCGCCAAGGGGCTCTTGCCCACTTACCGGACTACGGCAGCCGGTCGGGGGCGGAGTGGGCCAGCCCCGTCCGATAGGCGATGACGACGAGTTGCGCCCGGTCGCGGGCCTCCAGCTTCGTCATGGCGCGCTGCACGTGGGCGCGGACGGTGAAGGGGCTGAGGAACATCCGCTCGGCGATCTCCTGGTTGGACAGGCCGGTCGCGACCAGGGCCACCATCTCGCGTTCACGCGGGGTGAGTACGGCGAGCCGTTCGGCGTGGTGCGGCGGGGCGTCGTCCGGAGTGGCCAGGAAACGGGCGACCAGGGAGCGTGTCGCGGCGGGGGAGAGAAGAGTGTCGCCGGCGGCGATCGTACGCACGGCGTCCAGCAGGTCCTCGGCCCCGATGCCCTTGCCGATGAAGCCGCCGGCCCCCGCGCGCAGCGCCTGGGCGACGTACTCGTCGGTCTCGTACGTGGTGAGGATCAGGATGCGGCTGGCCCGCAGTTCCGGATCCGCGCAGATCTCCGACGTGGCGGCGAGACCGTGCGCGCCCCGCGCGTCGGTCTGCGGCGGACGGTCATCACGAAGTCCCGCCCCCTGCACCGGCCGATGCGATCGTGCCTCCAGTCGGACTCGCCCGCGGGAACCCAAGTTCAAGGTCAGTAACGGAGCTCTACTAGGACGTGGATGCGACGGCGGAGGGCACCGGGGACGGGACGGTGGAGGTAGGGGTGACGGCGGGGCTGGAATGTTGTGCGGGCGGTGCCGGGCGAGGCCGGTCCGGGGTGTTGGAGGACAGCAGGAAGATGACCGCGGCTGCGGCCGCCGCAGTGGCGGCTGCGGCGACGTACAGCACCCGCCGAATCCTGCGTGTGCCCCAGGTACTTCCGGCAGGCGGGCGGGCCGGTGACAAGTCGTGGGCGCTGATGAGCTGCCCGCGCGCTTCCAGCGCAGCGCGCAGCCGTTCCTCGATCGGTGCCCGAGTACTCATCGGTCCACCTCCAAGAGCTTTTCCAGTGTGGCGAGCGCGCGGCTCGCGGTCGACTTAACGGTGCCACGGGACACGCGGAGGGTCTCGGCGATCTGCGCCTCACTCAGGTCGGACCAGTAACGCAGGACCAGTACCTCGCGCTGGCGCGCGGTGAGCTGCGCCAGCGCGTCGAAGACCTGCCGGTGCTCCTCGGCGAGCAGCAGCAGCTCGTCGACCGGCGCCCCCGGGCCCTGGTACGGCGGGGTGTACGCACGCGCGGTGCGCCGCCGACGCAGCACCGAGCGGGCGGCGTTGACCACCGCGGTGTGGAGGTAGGCGTGCGCGTCTTGGAGGTCGTCCAGCCGTTCGCCGTGCCGACGGCAGACGGCGGCGAAGGCGTCCTGGACGACGTCCTCGGCGGTGTGCAGGTCGTCCACCAGGAAGACCGCCAGCCGGACCATGTCGAGCCGCCGGGTCCGGTACAGATCGGCGAGTGTGGGGGAGTCTTCCTCGCCGTCCCGGTCGGCCACCGAACGCAGGTGCCGGAATCGTCGGCCGAGGAGTGGCGTGCCCGACGCCGGAGTGGAGGAGGTGGTACGGGCGCGGCGCAGTAGCCGGGCCCACCAGGGCAGGGCAAGGGTGAGCTGCATCGTCCTCGTTCACAACAGGGGTACGGCGGGGCCGGCTCCTGTCCGACCCCGCCACACCTATGGTCGGCGGCTCAGCGGCTGGTGTTACCCGAGTAGGGCTTGCCGTTCGCGTCGCCCGGGACCGGGGTCGGGTCGGTGTCGGTGGAGGTCTGCTTCCCCGAGGTGGAGGGCACGGCGGACGGGTAGGGCTTGCCGTTCGCGTCGCCCGGGACCGGGGTCGGGTCGGTGTCGGTGGAGGTGCGCTTCCCCGAGGTGGAGGGCACGGCGGACGGGTAGGGCTTGCCGTTCGCGTCGCCCGGGACCGGGGTCGGGTCGGTGTCGGTGGAGGTCTGCTTCCCCGGGGTGGAGGGCACGGGCTTCGGGTCGACCGTGGCCGACTTGGCCGGGTGCGCGTGGCCGGCGGTGGCCGCCTGAGCGGCGATGCCGCCGCCCACCACCAGGGCGAGACCGGCAGTCGACCCCAGCACCCAGGTGCGGAGGGAACGGTTTGACTTCTTGGCGCGGACGTGGCGCATAGAAAACGACTCCATAGAGTTCATGGACAACGCTGACAGGTCAGGCAGCACCGGGGCTGAAAATCCCATCCCGGAAACCGCCTTTCACCCCACCAGACGTGCGGCCCCACCCGAGGTTGTCGCTGTCCGCAAAAAATCTGCAGCCTTCGTGGGGCATGTCGTGCCGGGCACCCCTCTTGCCACGGCCGAGGTCGAGCGTCGGCCGGGCGCCGGTGCCGACGGCGCTCACCACCGTGACTTCCCGTGCACCGTGGTTGTCCATCGGACGCGAGGACGTATCCGGCAACCTCCCACCGGCCCGTCCTTGCACTGGTAGACGGTGCCGTCGCCGTTGGCGTGGGTCTTCTTGCGCTTGGGCGCGGTCATCGGGTGGCCTTTTCCAAGTGATGTTGAACGTAGTCAGCGAGGGGATGGGGATGCGGGGGGCGCGGCCGATGCTCAGCGAGGCCAGCCGGCCGTTGCGCAGAAGGTCGTAGAGGGCGGAGCGGCCGACCTTGAAACGGGCCATCGCCTCGGGGACGGTGAGGAGTTCGTCGTCACGCACTCTCCTCGTCCCCCGAACGGCACTTCATCGGCAGACCACGAACTGACCCCGTCGGCAGATGGGAGAGCCGTCGCGGCCGAGCAGCAGTGAGCGGATCACCGCCTCCAGCGGCTCGTGCCCGAACCCGCGCGCCACGCACCCCTGGTATGGGCTGTGTGATGCGGACACGGCGCATGCCGCAGGCGGCGCACAGGTCCTCAATGGCGTCTTGCCAGGCGCTCAGTCCCGCCTGCGGCAGCGCATAGGCTGTGATGGGGACACCGAACGCATCGGTGACGGGCAGCGGGGCGGCGCATCGTTGTCACAGGACGCGATGTGTCACAGGAGTGAGTCGGCTCGGCAGACGCTGGTGAACAGGGAAGCTCGGCGGTTGAGAAGTGCTCAAAAGGCCAGGTCAGATGCCGGGTTACAGCAGCACGAGGAGATCATCCACAGCACTTCTCCCCAGGGACTCCCCAGAGCCCGTTTGTGCCCTGCTTTTGGGAGCTGTGAGAGTAAACAGCAGAACTCCGCGTGGGAGAGCGCTCCCCCTAAAGCCAGTCCCGCCGCTTGAAAATCACGTACAAACTGGCGCATACAACCCCCATCAGGCCGATCGCGAAGGGGTATCCGAACCCCCAGTGCAGCTCGGGCATGTGGGAGAAGTTCATGCCGTAGATAGTGCCGACGAGTGTGGGAGCAAACAGAATTGCGGCCCAGCTGGAGATCTTCTTGATCTCCTCGTTCTGTTCGAAGCCCGCTTCCGCCAACGCCCGCATCTCCGCGTTCTGTTGCTGGGTGACCAGGGTCGCGTTGACCGTGAGGATCTCCGTGAGGGCCTGGCGGAAGCCGTCCACGCGTTCGCTGATGTGGGTGACGTGGTCGGCGACGTCGCGGAGGTAGCGCTGGAGTTCCTCGTCCGTCTCGTACTTGGCGAAACCGGCGATCAGGCTGTGCAGCATGCCGACCAGGGGGCGGGTGGCGCGCTGGAACTCGACCATCTCGCGGGAGAGTTCGTAGATACGGCGGGAGACTTCCGGGTCGCCGCGGAAGACCTCCGTCTCGATCTCGTCGATGTCGTTCTGGACGCCCTCGACGACCGGGGCGTAGCCGTCGACCACCGCGTCGAGTATGGCGTACAGGACCGCCTCCGGGCCGAGTTTCAGCAGGTCGGGGCTGTCCTCCATACGGCGGCGGACCGCCGAGAGATCCGGTGCCGCGCCGTGCCGGACCGTGATCACGAAGTCCGGGCCCACGAAGACGTGCAGCTCGGCGAAGTCCACCTCCTCCGGCGCGTCCAGATAGCGGGCGGCACGCAGGACCACGAAGAGCGTGTCGCCGTACCGCTCCAGCTTCGGGCGCTGGTGTGCCTCCATCGCGTCCTCGACCGCGAGCGGATGCAGGTCGAACTCAGTGGCCAGGGAGAGGAGTTCGTCCGAGGTGGGGCGGGCCAGGCCGATCCACGCCATCCCCGCGGGCTGGTCGCGCAGTTCGCGGTACGTCTCCGCCAGGGTCGCCGGCGTCGACACCCGCACCCCGTCGCGGTACAGCGCCGCCTCCACGACGCTCGGCGGCTCGCCCGGCCCCGCCGCCGACGCGGACTCCGGCTCCGGCAGGTCGGCCGTGTCCTGCTCCGGCGGCAGGGCACGGCGCCAGACGGACCGTCTGGCGCTGCGGCCGTTCCTGCCGTTCCCGGAGTTCTTCGAGACCGGGCTGGGGCGTCGCTCGGACATCGCGGCCGCCTCTCGATGGGGACTGCATCGGCGTGGTCAGGCGTGATCAGTGGGTCTTGGCGCAGGATATACGGGGCATACAGGCCCGGCGGAGGGAATCAAGGCCGGGATTCGGTGAGAGAAGCGGACACGATCTGTCCGCGACGGACGTTAGCGTGCGCGATATGGCGAAGACGTCCCCCGGCCCGGTCCTCGGCACCCGCGCCCTCAACCGTGCCACCCTCGACCGTCAGCTGCTGCTGCGCCGCTCACCCCGGTCGGTGAAGGAGGCCGTGGCGCATCTCGTCGGCCTCCAGGCGCAGAACGTGAAGCCGCCGTACTACGCCCTCGCCGCCCGGCTCGACGGGTTCGACCCCGAGCGGCTCTCGCGGCTGATGGCGGACCGGGAGGTCGTCCGGATCGTCACCCTGCGGTCGACCATCCACACCCACACCGCCGACGACGCCCGCACCCTGCGCCCGCTCGTGCAGCCCGCCCGGGACCGCGAGCTGACCGCCTTCCGCAAGGGCCTGACCGGCGTCGACCTGGACCGGCTCGCCGCCCTCGCCCGTGACCTGGTCGAGGCCGAGCCGCGCACCATGGCCCAACTGCGCCAGGCCCTCCTCGCCGAGTGGCCCGACGCCGACCCGCAGTCCCTGGCCGTCGCCGCCCGCTGCACCCTGCCCCTCGTCCAGGTCCCCCCGCGCGGCCTGTGGGGCCGGTCCGGACAGGTCGCCCTCACCACCGCCGAGCACTGGCTGGGGCGCCCCGCCGCGCCGGCCCCGGCACCGGACGACACCGTGCTGCGCTATCTCGCCGCCTTCGGCCCGGCCTCCGTCAAGGACATGCAGACCTGGGCCGGACTGACCCGGCTGCGCGAGGTCTTCGAACGGCTCCGGCCCCGCCTCCTCGCCTTCCGGGACGAGCACGGCGTCGAACTCTTCGACCTGCCCGACGCGCCCCGCCCCGACCCCGGGACGCCCGCCCCGCCCCGCTTCCTCCCCGAGTACGACAACCTCCTCCTCGCGCACACCGACCGCACCCGGGTCGTCCCGCCCGAGCACCGGGGCCGCCTCTGGCAGGGCAACCAGCCCCACCGCACCCTGCTCGTGGACGGCTTTCTGGCGGGCGTGTGGAAGCCGGTGGACGACGCCCTGGTCATCGAGCCCTTCGGGCCGCTGAGCCGGGCCCAGCGGTCCGCCGTCGTGGAAGAAGGCGAGCGGATGCTGGCCGTCCTGCACCCCGGAACGTCGTACGACATCCGGTTCGGGACCGTCGTAGCCCGGTGATCTCTGGGTTCGGTCCGCTCGGCCCGATCGTCGTGACGCCGCCCGCGCCACTCGTTCGGAGGACATGCGAACGGGGCCTGCGGAGTCGGGGCAGGATTCCCGCCGGGACCGTGCAGGCTCACCGCCGGCAAGTAGCCGGGCCGGGACATGGATAGGGGGCGTTGCGGGCTGCTCGTGGTAGCCCGCAACGCCCCCTGGTCACTCACCCGAGCGAGGCTCGGGAGGTCTTCTGGTTACGAGTTGACCTGCGTGGTCACCAGGTTCGAGAAGGTGGTCAGCCGGGTGTAGACACCCGGGTAACCGGCCTCCGCGCACCCCTCTCCCCAGGAAGTGATCCCTGCCAGGACGCCCCCGATGAGCAGGGGACCGCCGCTGTCGCCCTGGCAGGTGTCTACGCCACCGGATGTGTATCCGGCGCAAACCATGTCGGTCTGGACGAAGTCCGAACCGTAGGAGCTCTTGCAGCTGGTGTCGGACACGATCGGGACGGTCGCGGTCCGCAGCTGGTTGGAGGAGCTGCCGTTCTCCGAGGTGGTGCCCCAGCCGAGGATGCGGGCCGTGGTGCCGGCCGCGTACACGCTGGTCTGGGAGGAACTGACGTACGACGCCGGGGTGTACGACATCGCCGTCGAGAGGGTGAGGACCGACACGTCGTCGCCGTTGGTGGCGTCCGTGTAGTCCGGGTTGATCCAGATCTTGCTGACCCGGCTGACCGTGCCGTTGGTGCCGTTGAGATTCGTGCGGCCGCCGACCACACGGACACTGCTGGTGGACTCGCCCTCCATACAGTGCGCGGCGGTCACCACCTTGGTGGCCGACACCAGGGTGCCGCCGCAGAACTGGCTGCCGGACGCGTCCGTGATCTGCATCATGAACGGGTACGCGGTGGTCGTGGTCGTCGTGCCGCCGACGATGGGCTGGGGGGCGGCTGACGCGGTGGGGGACGCGATCAGCGCGGTCGCTGCGGCGGCAGCCGTCGCCGCCAGGACGGCGGCGGTCTTTCTGGCGCGGTTGAGCCCGAACATGAGTCTCCTCAGTGGGGGTTGCCGGTGGGGGGTCGCGCGGGTGTGGGGGGTGCACGGGGGTCGCGGGACCGACCCCCGTATGCCCGGGCGAGCGGCACATCCATAAGCTAGAACCCGGAACCCCACCCTCCCAATGAGGGAACCCCCTAGGGGGATGGGGGAGGGAAAACCCTCGGTCCGCCTCAGTTAACCGGGAGCGCTCTCACTTCGCGCGCCGCCCTGCCGCCAAACGGACTATGTCCACGCGCGATCGGATGCCCAGCTTGCGGTAGACCCGGGTGAGCGTCGCCTCCACCGTCTTGACGCTGATGAACAGCCGGGCGGCGATCTCCCGGTTGGTGGCGCCTTCCATGACCAGCGCGGCGACCTGACGCTCCATCGCGGCCAGCCCCTCCAGGGCGGCGGTCGGCTCGGCCGGCGCCCCGACCGCCGGCTCGGGCTCGGACTCGGGAGCCGAGACGGCCTCGTCCACCTGGCGCAGCCACGGCAGCGCCCGGCACCGCCGGAACAGCCGGGTGGCCTCGTCGTACGCCGTGGGGGAGCGCCGCTCGCGCAGCGAGGCCAGGGCGAACGCGGCCCGGGCCTCCTCCAGACCGTAACCCAGTTTGGCGAACCGGTCCTGAGCCGAGGTCAGCTGGGCGACGGCCGCCTCGTGCTCCCCGTGCGCCGCCCGGACGAGCGCCTCGGCCCGGTCGAGCACCGCGAGAACGCTCTCCCGGCCGAGTCTGAGGGCATGCTCCCGGGTGCTGTCGATGACGTCCTGCGCCTCGGCCGTCTCACCCACCCGGACCAGCGCCTCGGCCAGGTCGCCCTGCCAGCGGCCGCGCGCCGGGTCGGTGATGCCGAGGCTCTGCTCCAGCTCCCGCACCCGGCGCAGCGAGCGCACGGTGCCCGCCGGGTCACCCGCCACCAACTGGGCGTATCCGAGGGCGCCCAGGGCCCGGGACAGGTACATGGTGTCGCCGTCCTGCTCGGCGTGGTCCACCGCCTCCCGGGCCAGCGCGAGGCCCCGGTCCACGTCACCGCCGGAGGCCTCGGCCAGTGAGGTGAGCATCGCGGAGGCGGTCTCGCCGATCCCGCAGTCGTGGGCGAGGTGCAGGCCCTCCCGGGCCAGGTCGAGGGCCCGGCCGCAGTGCCCGGAACGCAGCTCGGTCTCGGCGAGCCCGCGCAGGAAGTGCACCTCGCTCTCCACCTGGCCGCGCCGGCGCACCTCACGCAGCAGCGCGGTGACCGTGGCCCGGGCGTCGGCCAGCTGGTCGCCCATCACCAGCCAGCGGAACCGGGCGCTGCCGGCTCCGTTGTGATGGCACGACACGTTCGGGTCCTGCGGCTCCTTCAGGGCGCGCTTGATGGTGGCGGGCGCGGCCGGATGGCCCATCAGGGTTTCGACCTGGGCCTGCAGGGACAGGGCGAGCAGCTCGGTGCGCCGGTCGTCGCCGCGGGCCGCGAGGCCGGCGGAGTGCGCGGCCGCCTGCCGGGCCTCGGTGAAGTCGCCCTCCACGATCAGGGCTCGCCAGGCCAGCTGGTAGTGGACCAGGCCGAGCAGCCGCGGGTCGTCGCCGGCGTCGGCGAGGGCGTGCGGGAAGGCCGCGTCGACCTCGGTCATGGTGTGGCCGGCGGAGTCGATCACCAGGATCCAGGCCCGTACCCGGTCGGCGGGCCGGGTGGCACGGGTGAGTACCTCACGGGCGATGTCCTGGGCGAGGTCGACCTCGCCGGCGCTGATCGCGTCCTCGGCGGCCAGCAGCCGGCGCTCCTCCGGGCCGGGTCTGTTGTCACCGGGGGTGTGCCGGGCGGCGAGCAGGCCGAGCTGTGCGGCCACCGAGGGCGCTCCCCGGTCCCGGGCCTGGGTCGCGGCCTCGGCGAGCCGGGCGGCCACCTCCGGGTCGGTACCGGTGGCGGCCAGGGCCAGATGCCGGGCCCGCTCGATCGGGTCGGAGGCGGCCGTGGACAGCGCCGCGTGCGCGGCCCGGCGCTCCTGCGCGGGCGCCTCGGCGTACAGCGCGGCGGAGATGAGGGGGTGGGCGAAGCGTACGGCCGGGCCCTCCGGTTCGGTGGCCAGCAGCCCCAGTTCGGCCGCCTGGGCGCACTCGGCCTCGGCGTTCTCGCGGCCGGCCGCGTGCAGCAGGGCGTGCGTGGGCCGGGCGCCGGCGCTGGCCACCAGGAGGGTGCGGCGGGCCTCGACGGAGAGCATGTCCAGGCGGGTGAGGACCAGGGCGCGCAGCGAGGTCGGCACCGGCAGCGGCTCGCCGGGCCGGGGCGGGGTGGGGTTCTCGGCGAGGGCGCGGCCGAGCTCCAGGGCGAACAGCGGGTTGCCGCCGCTGGTGCGGTGGATCTCCCGGACCGCGGCCCGGGTCAGCGCCGCGTGGCCGCGGTGGTCGAGGAGGTCGGCGACCTGCCTGCGGGTGAGCGGGCCGAGGCGGACGGCGACGGTGTCCGGGGGTGACGCGCGTAGGTGACGGTCGTACTCCTGGCCCTCCGTGCGGACCGCGCAGAGCAGCTGGACCGGGGTGCCGCCGAGGCGGCGGGCGGCGAAGCCGAGGAGTTCGGCGCTGGCCGGATCCAGCCACTGGAGGTCGTCGGCGACGATCAGCACGGGGCCCTCGGCGGCCAGCGCGCGCAGCGCCGACAGCACCGCGAGGCGCAGGGCGAGGCCGTCGCGCTGGAGGGTGGACTCGCCGCGGCCGGTGAGTGCCGACTCCAGGGCGGTGCGCTGGGCGCCGGGCAGCCGGGGCGCGACCTCGTCGAGGACCAGCCCGAAGAGGTCGGCGAGGGCCAGAAACGGAAGATGGGATTCGGACTCGGTGGCCGAGCAGCGCAACACGGTGCGCGCGGCGCCGGCGTATTCGGCGTCCAATGCCCCCAGGACGGTCGATTTCCCTATTCCGGCGGGCCCGTGCAGGAGCACGCTGCCGCCCGAGGCGAGCTGTTCACGGGCGGCCGAGAGCAGCTCCGCCCGGCCGATGACCAGGTCGGGGCGGCATCGGGCAGGCTCCTGGAAGTCCCGTCGCACGGTCACCGCTCCCCTCGTGTGTCGTGTTCGGGCCAAATTCTAGGCAACGAACCCTGAAATCCGGCCGAACGGCATGGTGAGGGAAATAACAGCGGCCTTGCATCGGGCAATTCAAAGCACGCATGCATGAATGGAATGGGTTCCCTCCGCTACGGCAACAACCCCGTCCGACGAGCCGCCGACACCGCCTCCCCTCGGGTGTGTGCGCCCAGTTTCCGCATCGCCGAGCGCAGATACCCCTTGACCGTCTCGGGCCGCAGCCCGAGCCGCTCGGCCACCGCCGCGTTGGTCGCGCCGGCCGCCACCCAGGCCAGCACATCCAGCTCCCGGGGCGCCAGCGTCCCTTCGGCCGCAGGTACCGGGGTGCTCAGCAGCCCGCAGGCGGCGAGCAGTTCGGCGCGCAGTTCGGGGTCGGAGATCCGCGGGGCCAGCGCCCGCAGCGCGGCATGCGCCTCCCGCACCTGCTCCCAGGCGCCCCCCGGATCCGGTACGGCGGCGGGCTCCGGCCGCGCCGCCGCCAGCAGGCCCCGCGCCTCGTCCCGTACGACGAGGGCCTGCTCCACGTCACGCGCCGCCGCCACCGCCGCGCCCAGCGTGCGGTCGCCCAGCGGCTGGGCGGTGCGCAGCGCGCCGTACAGCACGCCCCGTACCCGGCGCCGTACCACCACGGGCACCGCGAGGACCGAGCGGATGCCCTCGGCCGCCACCGGGATGTCGTACTCGTGGCTGATCTGCCGGGAGACGGAGTAGTCGGTGACCGCGCACGGGCGGGCCAGCATGACCGCCCGGCCGCCCAGGCCGTTGCCGGAGGTGACCGCGAGCGAGCGCAGGGCGGCCGTGTTGGTGCCGGTCAGCTCGCTGATCCGGACCTGCGGCCGGTCGGCGTCGACCAGCCCGCCGAAGGCGATCGGGAGCCCGGTGGCGCGCCGGAGTCTGGCCAGCGCACCGCGTATCTCCACCGCCCCCGCGACCTCTGCTGCCACCTGTCCTGCCCCTTCGACCCCGGCCTCGTGCTGCCCACACCCCCGTTCGGGGGTAGTGAGACCTGCATCACGGATTACACGATGCCAGAGAGCCGCCCGGCAATGGTCCGGTACCGAAGGAGACGCGTATGACGAGTGCGACGGAGGACTTCCGCAGGGCACGGGACTTCCTGCTGGAACACCGTACGGACTATGCCACCGCCTACGAGGGCTTCGCGTGGCCCCGTCCGGACCACTTCAACTGGGCGCTCGACTGGTTCGACGTGATCGCCGAGGGCAACGACCGCACCGCCCTGCACATCGTCGAGGAGGACGGCACCGAGACGAAGCTGTCCTTCGCCGAGCTGTCCGAACGCTCCGACCGGGTCGCGAACCATCTGCGGGCGCGGGGCGTCGAGCCGGAGGACCGCATCCTCGTCATGCTCGGCAACCAGGCCGAGCTGTGGGAGACCGCGCTGGCCGCGATGAAGCTGCGCGCCGTCGTCATCCCGGCCACCCCGCTGCTCGGCCCGGCCGACCTGCGCGACCGTGTCGACCGGGGCCGGGTGAAGCACGTCATCACGCGCGCCGAGGACGCCGCCAAGTTCGCCGAGGTGCCGGGCGTGTACACCCGGATCGCGGTGGGCGGGCCGGCGGAGGGCTGGGAGGCGTACGAGGACGCGTACGTGGCGTCCGCCGAGTTCCTGCCGGACGGGCCGACGCTGGCCGACGACCCACTGATGCTCTACTTCACCTCGGGCACCACCGCCCGGCCCAAGCTGGTCGAGCACACCCACACCTCGTACCCCATCGGCCATCTGGCCACCCTCTACTGGATCGGCCTCAAGCCCGGCGACGTCCATCTGAACATCTCCTCGCCGGGCTGGGCCAAGCACGCCTGGTCGAACCTGTTCGCGCCGTGGAACGCGGAGGCGACCGTCTTCATCCACAACTACAGCCGCTTCGACGCGGGCCGGCTGATGGCCGAGATGGACCGGCACGGGGTGACCTCCTTCTGCGCTCCGCCGACGGTGTGGCGGATGCTGATCCAGGCCGACCTGACGCAGCTGCGCACCCCGCCCCGTGAGGTGGTGGCGGCCGGCGAGCCGCTCAACCCCGAGGTGATCGAGCAGGTGCGGCGGGCCTGGCACGTCACCATCCGGGACGGGTTCGGGCAGACCGAGACGGCCGTACAGGTCTCCAACAGCCCCGGACAGCCGCTGAAGACCGGCTCCATGGGCCGTCCGAGTCCCGGGTACCGGGTCGAGCTGCTCGACCCGGTGTCGGGCGCGCCGGGGGCGGCGGAGGGCGAGATCGCCCTCGACCTGTCGGCGCGGCCGGTGGGCCTGATGACCGGGTACCACGGGGACGCGGACCGTACGGCGGAGGCGATGGCCGGCGGCTACTACCGCACCGGTGACATCGGCTCCCGGGACGAGGACGGTTACATCACCTACGTCGGCCGCGCGGACGACGTGTTCAAGGCGTCCGACTACAAGATCAGCCCGTTCGAGCTGGAGAGCGCGCTCCTCGAACACGAGGCGGTGGCCGAGGCGGCCGTCGTCCCGGCGCCGGACGAACTGCGGCTCGCCGTGCCCAAGGCGTACATCGTCCTCGCGGCGGGCTGGGAGCCGGGCCCGGACACCGCGAAGGTGCTCTTCGAGCACTCCCGTCAGGTCCTGGCGCCGTACAAGCGGGTCCGCAGGCTGGAGTTCGGGGCCTTGCCCAAGACCGTCTCCGGCAAGATCCGCCGGATCGAACTGCGTGAGGCCACGGCGGCCGGGTCCGCGGACGAGTACCGCGAGGAGGACTTCAGGTGAGCACCTCGTACACACACGGCACCAGCGGGACCGTGCTGCTCGGCGACACCATCGGCGCCGACCTCGACCGGGCCGTCGCGGCCTGGCCGGACCGCGAGGCACTCGTCGACGTGCCGTCCGGACGGCGCTGGACGTACGGCGAGTTCGCCGCGGACGTGGACCGGTTGGCGTACGCGCTGCTGGCGAGCGGGGTAGCCAAGGGCGACCGGGTGGGGATCTGGGCGGTCAACTGCGCGGAGTGGGTGCTCGTCCAGTACGCCACCGCCCGGATCGGCGCGATCATGGTGAACATCAATCCGGCCTACCGCACCCATGAGGTCGAGTACGTCCTCAACCAGGCGGGGATCTCCCTGCTGTTCGCCTCCCTCAGCCACAAGAGCAGCGACTACCGGGCGATGGTGGAGGAAGTTCGGGGCAGGTGCCCGGAGTTGCGGGAGACCGTGTACATCGGGGATCCGAGCTGGGAGGCGTTGCTCCGGCGTGGAACCCCCGACCTGTACGAGGAGTTCCGGACCCGCAGGAGTGAGCTGTCCTGCGACGACCCCATCAACATCCAGTACACCTCAGGGACGACCGGCTTCCCGAAGGGCGCCACCCTCTCCCACCACAACATCCTCAACAACGGTTACTTCGTCGGAGAGTTGATCTCCTACACCGAGCAGGACCGGATCTGCATCCCGGTGCCCTTTTATCACTGTTTTGGCATGGTTATGGGGAATTTGGCCGCCACCTCGCACGGCGCCTGCATCGTGATCCCGGCCCCGTCCTTCGACCCCGAGGCCACCCTGGAGGCGGTCCAGCGGGAGCGCTGCACCTCGCTGTACGGCGTCCCGACCATGTTCATCGCGGAGCTGAACCTCCCCGGCTTCGCCTCGTACGACCTCTCCACGCTGCGCACCGGCATCATGGCGGGCTCGCCCTGCCCGGTCGAGGTGATGAAGCGGGTGGTCGCGGAGATGCACATGGCGGAGGTCTCCATCTGCTACGGCATGACCGAGACGAGCCCCGTGTCCCTCCAGACCCGTATCGACGACGACCTGGAACACCGCACCGGCACGGTCGGCCGGGTGCTGCCGCACCTGGAGGTCAAGGTCGTCGACCCGGCCACCGGGGTCACCCAACCCCGCTGCGTGGCAGGTGAGTTGTGCACCCGCGGCTACAGCGTGATGCTCGGCTACTGGAACGAGCCCGAGAAGACCGCGGAGGCCGTCGACGCCGGGCGCTGGATGCACACCGGCGACCTGGCGATGATGCGTGACGACGGGTACGTCGAGATCGTCGGCCGGATCAAGGACATGATCATCAGGGGTGGCGAGAACATCTACCCGCGGGAGATCGAGGAGTTCCTCTACGCCCACCCCAAGATCCGTGACGTCCAGGTGGTCGGGGTGCCGCACGAGCGGTACGGCGAGGAGGTCCTGGCCTGTGTCATCCCGCACGACCCGGCGGAGCCGCTCACCCTGGAGGAGCTGCGGGCCTTCTGCCAGGGCCGGCTGGCCCACTACAAGGTGCCGAGCCGACTGCAGATCATGGACGACTTCCCGATGACGGTGTCGGGAAAGGTCCGCAAGATCGAACTGAGGGAGACGTACAGCGCCCCGTAAGGGGCGCGGGGTGTGTCGATGCGCGGCTGCCGCGGCGCGGGCGCGCCAAGCCCCCACCGGCCCGCGGGCGAATCAGCTTCCCGTGGAGGCGAGTTCGTCCGCGGGCCCGTTCATCGGCTGCGGCGTCCCCGTGAGGTCCAGCACGAAGAGCGCTATCCCCAGCGCGTCGGCCCGCTCACGTGCCTCCTCGGCGTACCCCGCGAGGGAGAAGTACACGCACCCCGAGTCCTCCGTCATCGCCGTCAGCCACAGGCACTCCACGTCCCGCAGTGAGGCCGGCCGCACGGTCGGGTCCACCTGGGCGACCAGACCGCGCGCGGCCAGGCCGATGCCGGACGGCGGCCGCTGGTCGGCGCGGCGTATGTCCCGGTAGCCGAGCCAGCGCAGATAGAGCGCGGCGGCGGTGACCGCGTCCCGGGCGGTCCGGATCGGAACCGGCTGGAAGGGCGACCGCGGCTCGGGGGCCGGCGCGGGCGCGGACTCGGTCCCGGCGACCGGGACGCGCAGCACCGCCCCGCACGGGCAGCCCAGCTCCGGCTGTGGCCACTGGTCCCGGCGGCCGCAGGAGCCGCAGCTCACCATCACCCAGTCCTCGTCCCAGGCGCGGTGGGCCACCGAAGTCGGCGCGGTCCTGCCGTCGAGGGACGGGGTGACCGGGGCACCGCAGGCGCAGGGGTACGACGGCGCGGTGTAGACGTGCTCGCGCCGACAGGCCGGACAGCGCACCGGCACGGTCTCGGACATGGCCCCACCCCAGCGTCGCGTCGGTTCAGCGGTCCCATGGTGCTCCCGCCGGGGCCTGCTTGTCCGTCCCTTGACGACGTTCGCCCCCGCGCCTACATTGATTTCAGATAGTAGAAGTTAGTTTCCGTATTGCGGAATTATGCTCACCGCAGGGCGCGACGGGAGCAGGCATCCGACAGCCGAAGCAGGAGTACTCGATGGCTCGAATGACCGCTGCCCGCGCGGCAGTTGAGATCCTCAAGCGCGAGGGCGTCAGCGCCGCGTTCGGGGTGCCGGGCGCGGCGATCAACCCGTTCTACGCGGCACTCAAGGCCTCCGGGGGCGTCAACCACACCCTCGCCCGCCATGTCGAGGGCGCCTCGCACATGGCCGAGGGCTACACCCGCACCCACCCCGGCAACATCGGCGTCTGCATCGGCACCTCCGGTCCGGCCGGCACCGACATGATCACCGGGTTGTACTCGGCCACCGGCGACTCCGTCCCGATCCTCTGCATCACCGGCCAGGCACCGACCGCGGTGATCCACAAGGAGGACTTCCAGGCGGTCGACATCGCCTCGATCGCCAAGCCGGTGACGAAGATGGCGGTCACCGTGCTGGAGGCGGCCCAGGTCCCCGGCGTCTTCCAGCAGGCCTTCCATCTGATGCGCTCCGGCCGCCCCGGTCCGGTCCTGATCGACCTGCCGATCGACGTCCAGCTCACCGAGATCGAGTTCGACCCGGAGACCTACGAGCCGCTCCCGGTCTACAAGCCGGCCGCGACCCGCGCCCAGATCGAGAAGGCGATCGGTCTGCTGAACGCCTCCGAGCGGCCGCTGATCGTCGCGGGCGGCGGGGTCATCAACGCCGACGCCGCCGAACTGCTGGTGGAGTTCGCGGAGTTGACGGGGATCCCGGTCGTCCCCACCCTCATGGGCTGGGGCGTGCTCCCCGACGACCACGAGCTGAACGCCGGCATGGTCGGCCTGCAGACCTCGCACCGCTACGGCAACGCGACCTTCCTGGAGTCCGACTTCGTCCTCGGCATCGGCAACCGCTGGGCCAACCGCCACACCGGCAGGCTGGACGTCTACACGGCCGGCCGGAAGTTCGTGCACGTCGACATCGAGCCCACTCAGATCGGCAAGATCTTCGCCCCCGACTACGGCATCGCCTCCGACGCGAAGGCCGCTCTGGAGCTCTTCGTCGAGGTGGCACGGGAGTCGAAGGCGGCGGGCAGGCTCCCCGACCGGAGCGAGTGGGCCGCGGCGGCCCAGGAGAAGAAGGCGACCCTCCAGCGCCGTACCCACTTCGACGACATCCCGATCAAGCCGCAGCGCGTCTACGAGGAGATGAACAAGGCCTTCGGTCCGGAGACCCGGTACGTGTCCACGATCGGCCTCTCGCAGATCGCCGGCGCCCAGATGCTGCACGTCTTCAGGCCGCGGCACTGGATCAACTGTGGCCAGGCGGGCCCCCTCGGCTGGACGATCCCGGCCGCGCTGGGCGTGGCCAAGGCCGACCCGGAGGCCTCCGTCGTCGCTCTCTCCGGCGACTACGACTTCCAGTTCATGCTGGAGGAACTGGCGGTCGGCGCGCAGCACAAGATCCCGTACGTCCACGTCCTCGTCAACAACTCCTACCTGGGCCTGATCCGTCAGGCACAGCGGGCGTTCGACATCGACTTCCAGGTCAACCTGGAGTTCGAGAACATCAACTCGCCCGAGCTGGGCGTCTACGGCGTCGACCATGTGAAGGTCGTCGAGGGCCTGGGCTGCAAGGCGATCCGGGTGACCGACCCGAACGAGCTGGCCGCGGCCTTCGAGCAGGCCAGGAAGCTGGCGCAGGAGCACCGGGTGCCGGTGGTGGTGGAGGCGATCCTGGAGCGGGTCACCAACATCTCGATGTCCACCACCAACGACATCGGCAACGTGGTCGAGTTCGAGGAGATCGCGACCGAGCCCGGCCATGCGCCGACGTCGATCAGGACACTGAAGGTCTGAGCCGGGGCACGACGACCGGCGCGTACACCGAAGCGGGCGGCCCATCCGAGGGATGGACCGCCCGCTTCGCGCTGTGGGTGACACGGGGCCCGCCGCCCCCGTGCCGGCGGGCTCCGTGTGGAGTGAATATGCCCGCCGACTGGGGCGGTTGAAGCCTGCTGAACAGGATTCAGAGCTTGATTTGAGGATCGGCCATCCGCTTTACCCGGGTTCACGGGCTTTCGGGATGCTCGGTGAGCCCCGGCCAGTCGTCCGGTCCGCCGCCCTGCCATTCGATGAGGTCGCTCTCCTCGACCTCGATCCGGTCCAGATCGGCCATCCGCAGGATCTCGATCACGTCGTCGAGGTGGGAGGCGAGCCCCAGGGTCACCTCCCCCTCGGTGACGCGTCGGGAGCCGTCCAGGGCGGGAGCGTGCACGACGATGTGAGGGAACTCCGTCGGTGGGTGCGCTGTCATGCCTTCAGCGTGCTGCGGCCGGCGCGGATGCGCACGCCGAAGCGGGGATGCGGGTACGCCGAAGCGCCGGAGCGGAGGACGCGGACGGTTCCGCATCCGGCGCTCCGGCGCTCGGTCGGGCCTCTTCGGCTGTGGCCGTCCGACGGCGCGAGGCTGGGCGCGACAGGTCGTTCGCGCCGCCGGACGGGGTCTGGGAACGGCTGGGACCGCGGCGGGTGCGACGGAGCCGGGGCGCGCTTCCCTCTGGTCGGGAAGGGCGCTCGGTTCCTTCACCACCGCACTGGCTCGCACGCCGCCGCGGTCCTTGCCACGCCCGCGCACCACCGGCCGGCCACCCCTCATCCGGGCCGTCCGGCTGTGCGCGGGCCGTCTGTGTCAGTCCTCGCGCAGGGCGTGGACCGCCTCCTCCACGCGCTTGCCGTACTCCGGGTCGGCGGCGTGCAAGTGGGCCAGGTTCTTCTCGATCACGTCGTCACGGGAGACCTGCGAGAGGCCGCCGGCGGACGGCCGGTCTCCACCGGGCCGTCGTACGAGTTCGGCTCGTAGTTCTTGGCGTGCCGGCCCTGCGGGTTGGCGGCCATGAGGCCGTCGCGGCCGTAGTTCTGCGCGGTCGTCGCCTTCGGGGCGGCACGAAGTTGTTGGGGGAGAAAGCGGCCTGCGGCCACACCTTGGACTGCGCCCAGAAGTCCCAGACGTTGTCCGGCTCCTGACGGCCCGTGAAGGGGTCGCGCTTCTGTGAGTGGATGAAGTCGGGGAACTTTACGGGGTCCTTGATGAAGAACACCGGGGTGTTGTTCCCGCCGAGGGAGTCGGCGACCGTCGAGAACCGCAGGAAGACGTCGGTGCGCCCGCCGACCGTGCTCAGGAAGTCGGCATGGGTGAAGCCGGTGACGTCGTCGGTCACCTCGAAGTAGCCGTACGCGCCACTCGGTGGTGAGCACGCGCTTCGACATCGTGGACCTTCCGTGCGGGTGTCAGCGGAAATTTCTTTTCGCTTTGTGGAGCCTAGGATCGCGTCGGCTGGGGCGTCAACAGTTTGTTGAAGTGGTTTCCGGGCGGCACCGGCGCCTGGGCGCGACAGGACAGTTGTCAGCGCCGGCGCCGCCCGGAAGTCATGGGGTACGGCTCAGACCCGGGCGCCGGAGAGGCGCTCCACCGCGCGCAGCAGCGCGGAGTGGTCCAGGCCGCCGTCACCCTGTGCGCGCAGGGAGGCGACCAGCTGGGCCACCACGGCACCGACCGGCAGGGCGGCGCCGACATTGCGGGCCGCGTCGGTCACGATGCCCATGTCCTTGTGGTGCAGGTCGATCCGGAAGCCCGGGGCGAAGTCGCGGTTCAGGAAGTTGTCCTTCTTCCGCGTCAGCACGGTCGAGCCGGCCAGGCCGCCGTTCAGCACGTCCAGCGCGGCCGTCAGGTCCACGCCGGACTTCTCCAGGAAGACCACGGCCTCGGCGCACGCCTGGATGTTCACGGCGACGATCAGCTGGTTGGCGGCCTTCACGGTCTGGCCGGAACCGTGCGGGCCGCACAGCACGATGGTCCTGCCCAGCGCCTCGAAGATCGGCTTCGCGGTGTCGAAGTCGGCCTGCTCGCCGCCGACCATGATGGACAGCACGGCCTCGATCGCCCCGGCCTCGCCGCCGGACACCGGCGCGTCGAGCACGCGGATGCCCCTGTCCCGCGCCGCCTTCGCCAGGTCGACGGAGGTCTGCGGGGTGATGGACGACATGTCGACGATGAGCGCGCCGGACCGTGCGTTCTCCAGGATGCCGTCCGGGCCGTACGCGATGGCCTCGACCTGCGGCGACGCGGGAACCATGGTGATGACCACGTCCGCGTCCCGCACGGCCTCGGCGATCGAGGCGGCCGCGGTGCCGCCGGCCGCGGCCAGCCGGTCCAGCTTGTCCTGCTCCAGCGTGAAGCCGGTGACGTCGTAGCCCGCCTTGATCAGGTTCTCGGACATCGGGGAGCCCATGATGCCGAGGCCTATCCAGGCGATCTTGGGGAGTGTGCTCATAGGGGGTGCCTCTCTGACTGCTGTGATACGTCTGCTGCTCGGCGGGCGTCGCCAAAAGCAGCGGTCACCTCAACGGGCGGCGCGCTGCTCCACCGGCAGCCAGCCGAAGGTGTCCGCGCTCGGGCGGTCGCCCGGCTTGTACTCCAGGCCCACCCAGCCGTCGTAACCGGCCTTCCGCAGCTGGTCGAGCAGCTCCTCCAGGGGGAGCGAACCCGTGCCCGGGGCGCCACGGCCGGGGTTGTCGGCGATCTGCACATGGCCGGTCTTCGCCGCGTACCGCTCGATCACCGACGGCAGGTCCTCGCCGTTCATGGACAGGTGGTAGAGGTCCATGAGGAAGCGCGCGTTGCCGAGTCCCGTGGCCTCGTTGACCTTGTCGACGACGCCGACGCCGGCCGGTGCGCTCACCAGCGGGTACCGCGGCGACTCGGGCCGGTTGAGGGTCTCGATCAGGAGCACCGCGCCGATCCGGTCGGCCGCGCGGGCCGCGAGTGCCAGGTTCTCCAGGGCCAGCGCGTCCTGCTCGGCCGGGTCCACGCCCTCGACACGGTTGCCGTACAGCGCGTTGAGGGCCTTGCAGCCGAGCGACTGGGCGAAGCCGGCCGCCACCTCGATGTTGGCGCGGAACTTCTCCGACTCCGCGCCCGGGATCGACAGGGCGCCCCGGTCGGGGCCGGGCAGTTGCCCGGCGTAGAAGTTCAGGCCCGTCAGCCGCACGCCCGCGTCCTCGATCGCGCTCTTCAGCGCGTCGAGCTCGGACCGCTCTGGGGTGGGGGAGTCGACCCAGGGCCACCACAGCTCGACCGCGCCGAAGCCGGCCGCGGCGGCGGCCGCGGGGCGCTCCAGGAGCGGGAGTTCCGTGAAGAGGATCGACAGGTTGACGTTGAAGCGCTGCTCTGCGGCTGCGCTCAATTCAAAACCTGGCATGGGGGTCGGCGCTCCCTTCCGCTGTCTGTAATTCCGTATTACGGAAGTTGGTTTCTGCTTAATGGAAGACTGCCTGTGCCCGGGGAGAGCTGTCAAGAGCGCCCGCGCAAAACCCGCGCCCTACCCTGAAGGCATGGCACGGTCCAACGACGAGGTCGCCGCCCTGCTCCAGGAGTACGCGGACCTGATCTCGATCACCGGCGGAGACGCCTTCAAGGCGCGGGTCTACGAGAAGGCCGCCCGGGCGGTCGGCGGTCACCACGCCGATGCCGCCACGCTCGACCTCAAGGGGCTCCAGGAGATCCCGAACGTCGGGAAGTCGATCGCCCAGAAGGTCCTGGAGTTCTTCGACAAGGGCAGCGTGTCCGCGGTGGAGGAGCTGCGGGCGAAGATCCCGGCCGGGGTACGGCGGCTGACCGCCATCCCCACCCTCGGTCCGAAGAAGGCGATGGCGGTCTACGAGGAGCTGGGCATCTCCTCGGTCGAGGAACTGGCCGACGCCATCGACCAGGAGCGGCTGCGCGATCTCAAGGGCTTCGGGCCGAAGACCGAGGAGAACATCCTGCACGGAATCGAGCTGCTCCGGTCGGCCGGGGGCCGGGTGCGGCTCGACGTCGCCATGGACCTGGCAGAGAGCGTCGTCGGCGCGCTGTCCGCGGTGACCGGCTGCGAGAAGTGCGCGTACGCCGGGTCGCTGCGCCGGTTCCGCGAGACGATCGGTGACATCGACATCCTCGTCGCGGCCAGGAAGTCCGCGCCGATCATGCGGGCGTTCACCGAGCTGCCGTACGTCACCGAGGTCATCGGGCAGGGCGAGACCAAAACGTCGGTCCGCACCAGCAAGGGGCTCAACGTCGACCTGCGGGTCGTACCGCCGGACTCGTGGGGCGCGGCGCTCCAGTACTTCACCGGCTCGAAGGCCCACAACATCCGCACCCGCGAACGGGCCGTGCACCAGAAGCTCAAGCTCTCCGAGTACGGGCTCTTCGACGTCGAGAGCGGCGAGAAGATCGTCTCCGGAACGGAGGAGGAGGTGTACGCCCGCCTGGGCCTGCCCTGGATCCCGCCGACCCTGCGCGAGGACCGCGGCGAGATCGAGGCCGGGTTGCGGGACGAGCTGCCGGAGCTGGTCACCGAGGCCGACCTGCGCGGCGACCTGCACACCCACACCGACCTCACCGACGGGCTCGCACCGCTGGAGGAGATGGTGGAGGCGGCGGCCCGGCGCGGCTACGCCTACTACGCGATCACCGACCACGCGCCCGACCTGGCCATGCAGCGTATGACCGACGAGCGGATGCTGGCCCAGCGTGAGCGGGTGCGCGAGCTGGACGGCACGTACCCCACCAAGGGGCGGCGCGGCGGGCTACGACTGCTGCACGGCACCGAGCTGAACATCGGCCCCGAGGGCGAGGTGGACTGGCCGGACGACTTCCTCGCCGGGTTCGACCTGTGCGTGGCGTCGATCCACTCGCACTTCAAGCAGAGCCGCGAGGCCCTGACCCGGCGGCTCGTCCGGGCCTGCGAGAACCCGCACGTCCACATCATCGGCCACCCCACCACCCGCCTCATCGACAGGCGTCCCGGCATCGACGCCGACCTCGACGCGGTCTTCGCCGCGTGCGCCCGCACGGGCACGGCCCTGGAGATCAACGCCCACCCGGACCGCCTCGACCTGCGTGACGAGGACATCCTGCGGGCCCGGCGGCACGGCGTGAAGTTCGCCGTGAACAGCGACGCCCACGCCGTCCCCCATCTGGCCGCCATGCGGTACGGCATCGGCACCGCCCAGCGCGGCTGGCTCACCAAGGACGACGTGATCAACACCTGGCCGGAGCGCCGACTGCGCGGCTTCCTGCGCAAGCGCGGCTGAGCCGGGAGACCGCCACCCGGCCTGTCACCTCATGACCGGGGCGAGCACCGCCACGTGCGGCACACGCGAGCGGGCCCGGGGCTGATCCACCGGACGAACGGCCTGACAGACGACCAGGCGGAGGGGCGCCCCGGTCGGCTAGGGTCGGCTCGTGGCGGACGCAGCGGCTCCGTCGCGGTGGAACTGACTGGCCCGGAGTGCGTCGCGGCTGTGCAGCGGTCGGCCGAAGTGCAGGTCAGGGACGTTTTCTGGGGGCGCAATGCGATTGAGAGTGGAGTTCACGACCGAGCCCTTCGACCTGGACGAGGCACCCGCGCACGCGCTGGTCGCCCGAGAGGTCATCGAGGGTGCTCAGCTGGACGCGGTGGACGTCGGGCCGTTCGGGAACACGGCCGAGGGCGGCGCCGACGCCGTACTCGGCGCCGTGGACGCGCTGCTGCGCCGGAGCCTGGAGGCCGGGGCCACCCGGATCTCTCTCCAGGTCAACGTGGTGGGGGAGGACGGCGACAAGTGACCGGAAACGCGGACGAGCCCTTCATCACGGCCGTGAAGCCGCTGGTCGACGCCATGGGCGGGGAGATGCTCCCGCCCGACGAGGCCGGCGCCGACGACGTCGTCCTCGCCTGGGAGGGCGTCGACGTGGTCGCCGTACGGCTGCCGCAGCTCGCCGACTCCCTCGATCACATCCTGGCCGCCATGGAGCGCAAGCAGGGCAAGCCGCTGGCCGACCTGGACCGCAAGGCGAAGCAGGAGGTCGTGCGCATACTGGAGGCGCGGGGCGCCTTCTCCGTACGGCACGGTGTGGAGACCGTGGCGGGCGCGCTCGGCGTGAGCCGCTTCACCGTCTACAACTACCTCAACCGCGAGAAGGAGAGCTGACCCGCGGGGTGCGTCCCGGGGTTGTTACGCGGAATTTTCAACAAAGTGTTGACGCTGGGTTCCGGAGGGCGTTAGCTAACGGCAGCCCGTTCAGCACGAAGGCCGCCTACGGCCACGGAGGCTCCCGTGACGTCGACTTCCACGCCCCCGGGTCTGGCCCGGTTCAATGTTCTGGAGGAGCACGCGGCCCTCGCCGCCCTCCACGAGGCGTGTGCCTCCACCGCATGGGCCCGGCGCCTGCTCGCCGCCCGCCCCTACACCACCCCCGAGGCCCTCTGCTCCGCCAGTGACGCGGCCATGGCCGAACTGGGCCCGGCCGACCTGGCGGAGGCCATGGCCGGACACCCGCCGATCGGCCGCCCCAGGCCCGGTGACCCGACCTCGGCCCGCGAACAGTCCGGCATGGCCGACGCCGCCGAAGCACTCAAGGCGGAGATGCTCGAACTCAACCTGGCGTACCAGGAGAAGTTCGGCCATGTCTTCCTGATCTGCGCGACCGGCCGCAGCGGCGAGGAGATGCGGGACGCGGTCAAGGAGCGGATCGGCAACGCGCCCGAGCAGGAGCGGGAGATCGTCCGCACCGAACTGGGCAAGATCAACCGCATCCGGCTCGCCCGACTCGTCGCAGAGGACGCCTGACACCATGAGCACCAGCACCACCGCCTCCGTGTCCACCCACATCCTGGACACCTCGCTCGGCCGCCCCGCCGAGGGTGTCGCCGTCCAGCTGTCCGCCCGCCAGGGCCGGTCCGCCCACTATGGGCAGGGAGGTGTCTGGCAGGCGCTCGGCGGCGGCGCGACCGACACGGACGGCCGGTGCAAGGGCCTGCCGGCGCTGCCGGAGGGGACCACCCACGTACGGCTCGACTTCGCCGTGGAGCCGTATTTCGAGAAGTTCACGAAGAAGCAAGCCGATGCGCAGCAGGACGCCCCCGCGAATCGGGACAGCGGGCCGGCCGTGTTCTTCCCGGAGGTGGCGATCACGTTCGCCGTCGTACCGGGCGAGCACTACCACGTACCGCTGCTGCTCAACCCGTTCGGCTACTCCGTTTACCGAGGGAGCTAGCTACATGCCTACCATTCTTGGGCAGAACCAGTACGGCAAGGCCGAGAACCGGGTCGTGAAGATCACGCGGGACGGTGCCACCCACCACATCAAGGACCTGAACGTGTCGGTGTCGCTCTCCGGCGACATGGACGAGGTCCACTACTCCGGCTCCAACGCCAACGTCCTGCCGACGGACACCACCAAGAACACGGTGTTCGCGTTCGCCAAGGAGCACGGCATCGAGTCGGCCGAACAGTTCGGCATCCACCTGGCCCGGCACTTCGTGACCAGCCAGGAGCCGATCAGGACGGCCCGGATCCGGATAGAGGAGTACGCCTGGGAGCGCATCGAGGCCTCCGACGCCAACTCGAAGTTCATCGGCGCCGACGAGGTCAAGCACTCCTTCGTGCGCAAGGGCCAGGAGACCCGGCTCACGCAGATCACGTACGACGGTTCGCAGTGGGAGGTCATATCCGGCCTCAAGGACCTCGTCGTGATGAACTCGACCAACTCCGAGTTCTGGGGCTACGTCAAGGACAAGTACACGACCCTCCCCGAGGCGTACGACCGCATCCTGGCCACCCAGGTCTCCGCCCGCTGGCGGTTCAACTGGACCGACGACGAGCAGAAGATGCCGAGTTGGGAGAAGTCCTACGAGCAGACGAAGAAGCACATGCTCCAGGCCTTCGCCGAGACGTACTCCCTCTCGCTCCAGCAGACGCTGTACCAGATGGGCTCGCGCATCATCGACAACCGCGGCGAGATAGACGAGGTCCGCTTCTCGCTGCCGAACAAGCACCACTTCCTGGTCGACCTGGAGCCGTTCGGGCTCAAGAACGACAATGAGGTCTACTACGCCGCCGACCGGCCCTACGGCCTGATCGAGGCGACCATCCTCCGGGACGGCTGCGCCGCGAGGATCCCGGTGGACCTCACCAACCTCTGATCCGCCCCACATTCTCGGCACCCGCGGCCGGTGACGCCCTGCGCTCCGGCCGCGGCACTCAAATCCCCGGGGTCCTGCCGTGCCCTCACCACAAGTCCACTGAGCGAAAAGGACGAATCATGGCAGCAGACCGGCGCACCGTCATCGAGAACTGTTCGATCGCGACCGTCGACGCCCACGACACCGAGTACGCCAGCGGGTACGTCGTCATCGCCGGCAACCGTATCGAGTCGCTCGGCGCGGGCCGGGCACCCGAGGGCCTGGAGAACGTCGTACGCCGTATCGACGCCACCGGTCATCTGGTGACGCCCGGCCTGGTCAACAGCCACCACCACTACTACCAGTGGATCACCCGGGGCCTGGCCACCGACCACAACCTCTTCAACTGGCTGGTCGCGCTGTACCCGACCTGGGCACGCATCGACGAGCCGATGGTGTACGCGGCCGCCCAGGGCTCGCTCGCGATGATGGCCCGCGGCGGTGTCACCACCGCGATGGACCACCACTACGTCTACCCGAAGGACTCCGGCGACCTCTCCGGCGCGATCATCCGCGCCGCCCGCGAGACCGGCGTCCGCTTCACCCTCGCCCGCGGCTCCATGGACCGCAGCGAGAAGGACGGCGGCCTGCCCCCGGACTTCGCCGTCGAGACCCTCGAAGGCGCCCTCGCCGCCACCGAGGCGACCGTCAAGGAGCACCACGACCCCTCCTTCGACGCGATGACGCAGGTGGCCGTCGCCCCCTGCTCGCCGTTCTCCGTCTCCACCGAACTCCTCCGGCAGGGAGCCGAGTTGGCCCGCCGCCTCGGAGTGCGCCTGCACACCCACGGCTCGGAGACCGTCGAGGAGGAGCAGTTCTGCAAGGAGCTGTTCGGGATGGGCCCGACCGACTACTTCGAGTCCACCGGCTGGCTAGGCGAGGACGTGTGGATGGCGCACTGCGTCCACATGAACGACTCCGACATCGCCGCGTTCGCCCGCACGCAGACCGGCGTCGCTCACTGCCCGTCCTCCAACGCCCGCCTCGCGGCCGGCATCGCGCGCGTCCCCGACATGCTCGCCGCCGGCGTCCCGGTCGGCCTCGGCGTCGACGGCACCGCGTCCAACGAGTCCGGCGAACTCCACACCGAGCTGCGCAACGCACTGCTGATCAACCGCCTCGGCGCACACCGGGAGGCCGCCCTCAACGCCCGCCAGGCACTGCGCCTCGGCACCTACGGCGGCGCCCAGGTCCTCGGCCGCGCAGGCCAGATCGGCTCCCTGGAACCCGGCAAGCTCGCCGACCTGGTGCTCTGGAAGCTGGACACCCTCGCCCACGCCTCCATCGCCGACCCGGTCACCGCCCTGGTCTTCGGCGCGGCAGCCCCGGTCACGGCCTCCTACGTGAACGGCCGTCAGATCGTCGAGGACAACCGCCTGCTGCACGTTGACGAGGACGCGATCGCCCGCTCCACGCGAGCCGAGGCCCAGCGCCTGGCGCACATCGCCGCACGGTAACTCCTCGCTTCCGTAGGGCATTTCAGCTCCGGCCAGGAGGGACGGCTCCCGGCCGGCAGCCGTGGACCCCAGCGGGGTCCACGGCGGCCGTCTCCTGGGCGCGTGCTTCCTCGCGCGCGCCCAGGAACGGTCACCCTTCCCCCTTCGGTCCCGCATGGCCGACACGCACCACCTCCCTGAAACCCGCGTCAGAGCCGACGCGTACCCGACCGGAGGAGAGCCGCTGTGTCCTCGCACCCCGTCGACGAGAAACTCCCGCCCCTGAAAATGGCCACCACGGGCCTCCAGCACGTGGCCGCGATGTACGCCGGAGTCGTCGCCCCGCCCCTGATCGTCGGCGCGGCCATCGGCCTGTCCGGCACCGAACTGACCTTCCTCACCGGCGCCTGCCTCTTCACCGCGGGCCTCGCCACCTTCCTGCAGACCCTCGGCGTCTGGAAGATCGGCGCCCGGCTGCCCTTCGTCAACGGCGTCACCTTCGCCGGGGTCGCCCCGATGACCGCGATCGCCGCCTCCACCCACGACAGGTCCGACGCCCTGCCGGTCATCTTCGGCGCGGTGATCGTCGCCGGCCTGCTCGGCTTCCTCGCCGCCTCCTCCTTCAGCAAGGCGGTCCGGTTCTTCCCGCCCGTCGTCACCGGCACGGTCATCACCCTCATCGGCGTCTCGCTGCTCCCGGTGGCCTTCGGCTGGGCACAGGGCCCCGACCCGGCGGCGCACGACTACGGTGCGGCCAAGTACCTGGGCCTGGCCGCCGCGACCCTCCTCATGGTCCTGCTCCTGCGCCGCTTCACCCGGGGCTTCGTCAAACAGGTCGCCGTGCTGATCGGCCTGGTCGCCGGCACGGTCCTCGCCCTGCCCTTCGGTCTCACGGACTTCGGCCCGGTCGCCGACGCGGACGTCGTCGGCTTCCCGACCCCCTTCCACTTCGGCGCCCCGCAGTTCCACCTCGCCGCGATCCTCTCCATGTGCGTGGTGATGGTGGTCTCGATGACCGAGTCGACCGCGGACATGCTGGCGCTGGGCGAGATCGTCGAACGCCCCGCCGACGAGCGGACGATCGCGGCCGGGCTGCGCGCCGACACCCTCGGCTCGGCGATCAGCCCGCTCTTCAACGGGTTCATGTGCAGTGCCTTCGCCCAGAACATCGGCCTGGTCGCGATGACCCGGATCCGCAGCCGGTTCGTGGTCGCGGTCGGCGGCGGCTTCCTGGTGCTGATGGGACTGTGCCCGATGGCGGCCTCGCTGATCGCCGTCGTACCCCGGCCGGTGCTGGGCGGCGCGGGCGTGGTCCTCTTCGGCTCGGTGGCCGCCAGCGGCATCCAGACCCTGGTCAGGGCCGGCCTGGACAAGGACGAGAACGTGCTGGTCGTCGCCGTCTCCCTCGCCGTCGGCATCGTGCCGATCACCGCGCCGGACTTCTACCACGCCTTCCCGGAGACCGCCCGGATCGTCCTGGACTCGGGCATCTCGACGGGCTGCGTGGCGGCCGTACTGCTCAACCTCGTCTTCAACCACCTGGGCCGGCGGCGCGCCGAAGCGAAGGGCACGGCCTCCGAAGCCACCGAAGTTCCTGAGGCCCCGGGGCCGTGCCCCTCACATCGCCTCGGTCGATCTCGTAACGTCCCTGCGGGCGGTCTCCCGGTCCTGCGTGCCGGCGGCCGCCGCGCAGCCGAATTCAGCCGGCGCCCCGGACCGACTGGCAGGGGCTGAGCGCGGGGAGCCGGCCGGTCAGGTACGAGCGGGGCGGAACGCCCATCAGGGCGCGGAAGTCGGACGTCATGTGCGACTGGTCGAAGTAGCCGGTGGCGGCGGCCAGTTCGGACCAGGCCGCGCTGCCCGCCCGGGCGGCGAGCGTGCGGACGCGGTCGATACGGGCGTAGTGCTTCGGGGAGACGCCGATGCCGTCGGTGAACAGGTTCCGCAACTGGCGTTCGCTGACCGCCAGTTCCCGGGCCACGTCCCGCACCTGGGCGGGCGCCCGGTCCAGCCGCACCGACAGCGCCTTGACGCCCGCCCGCAGCAGCGCCGTCCGGGCCGGATCCGACTGCTCCGACAGCATCCCGGGCAGCACCTCGGTGATACGCGGCAGCGCCTCCCGCGGGTCCAGCCACCGCACCTCACGCGCGAACCGGCGGGCCGCCCCGCCCGGCAGGTCGTCCAGCGGCACCACCCGGCCGACCAGACCCGCGGCCGGAACACCCAGCAGGGGCCGGGCGGTTCCCGGAGCGAGGCGCAACTCCACGCACGAGATATGGGACTTGCCCGCGTGGTAGGTCGCCCGCACCCGCGGCCCGATGGCCAGGACGTCACGCCGGCCGTCCCCCGTCACCCGCAGCGCCACCTTGATCGCCGCGTCCGGCAGATGGACGAACGCCCCCTCGGGCGGCTCGGCGAAGGACATGGTCCGCACCTCGGCGATCCACGGGCGCAGCCCCTCGGGCGGGGCCGGAAGCGACTGGGCGATGGTCATCGGCACGCTTCCACGGTAAGCGAGCCGCGCCACCGTCCGGGCGGCCGGGCCGTGCCGGTATTTCCAAGAGCCGGCCGCCCGGACCCGCCCATCGTGGTCCGCATGATTCTGGTGACGGGTGCCACGGGCACCATCGGCAGTGACGTCGTACGGCAGTTGGCCGAGCGCGGTACGAAGGTGCGCGCGCTCTCCCGGGACCCGGCGAAGGCACGGGTGCCCGCCGGGGTGGAGGTGGTGCGCGGGGACTACGGCGACCCCTCCTCCCTGGACGCCGCGCTGGCCGGCACGACGGCCGCGTTCCTGCTCAGGCCGCCCGGCCCCGACGCGGGAGAGGACGCGGCGCTGGTCGCCGCGGCGCGGACGGCGGGCGTGCAGCGGCTGGTGAGACTCTCCGCCATCGCCACCGGCGATCCGGCCTCCGGCCCCTCCTCGCAGTGGCATGTCGACGGCGAGCGGGCGGTGCGGGACAGCGGGCTCGCCTGGACGGTGCTCCAGCCGTCGTCGTTCGCCTCCAACACGCTGACCTGGAGGGAAGCGCTCCGGGCGGACCAGCCGGTGCCCAACATGACCGGAGACGGCGCCTCGGGCGTGATCGACCCGCGCGACATCGCCGAGGTGGCGGTGCGGGCCCTGCTGGACGCCGGGCACGCCGGGCGGACGTACGTCCTGACCGGTCCCGAGGCGATCACCGTGCCGGGCCAGGCCACCGTGCTCGCCGAGGTTCTCGGCCGTCCGGTCCCGACCCGGGACCTGTCCCCGGACGAGACCCGCGACTTCCTCCGCACGGCCTGGGGCATGGACGGGACCCGGGCGGAAGGCGTCCTGACCGGCCTGGCGTTCGTCCGCGCCGGAGGCAACGCGCTGATCACCGAGGACGTCACCGAGGTGCTGGGCCGGCCGGCCCGGACCTTCCGCACCTGGGCCGAGGACAACAAGGGCCTCTTCGCGGCGGGTTGAGGAGCGCTGCGCACCAGGGACCGCGGCGGCCGCGGTACCGGTTCATGGGTTCCGCGGGCGCAGCACCGCCGCCGCCAGCACCAGGGCGGCCACCGCGATTCCGGTGGCCGCCCGGAACGCCAGCCGGTAGCCCTCCGCCGTGGCGGGGATCAACTCCGTACCCTGGTCGAGGAGTCCGCCGGTGCGGCTCGCCGCCAGGGTGCTCAGTACCGCGAGCCCCAGCGAACCGCCCACCACCTGCGTGGTGTTGAACAGCCCGGACGCCAGGCCCGCGTCCTCCTCGCGCGCCCCGGACATCGCGAGCCCGGTCAGCGCCGGCATCGCCGCGGCGAACCCCGCGGCGAGCAGCAGGAGCGGCGGCAGCACGTCGACGGCGTAGGAGGCGTCGACCGGCACCCGGCCCAGCAGGGCCATCCCGGCGACGATCAGCACCAGACCGCTGAGCAGGACGCGGTACGCGCCGTAGCGGGCGATCGTCCGCGCGGACAGTCCCAGCATCAGCAGCCCGATCGTGACCGGAGCCGGCAGAAAGGCAGTGCCGGTCGCCAACTCGCCGTAGCCGAGGACGCGTTGGAGGTACAGCGCACCGAGGAACTGGAAGCCGAACATCGTCGCGACCATCAGCACCTGTACGGCGTTGGCGCCGGCGAGCAGCCGGGAGCGCAGCAGCCCCAGGCGCAGCAACGGGCGCCGGGCGCGTGCCTGCCGCAGGGTGAACGCCGTGAAAAGGGCGACCGCCAGGGTCGTCAGGAGGAGGGTGGCGAGCGGACCGCGGTCCCCGGCGCCGACGATGACGTAGACCGTGAGCATCAGGGCGCCGGTGACCAGCGCGGCGCCCGGGAAGTCGGCACCCTGGCGCAGGCCGGCGCCCCGGTCCGGGGCGAGGATCCGGGTGGCCACGAACCAGGCGGCCAGCCCTGTCGGCAGGTTGATCAGGAAGATCCAGTGCCAGCTCAGCGCCTGGGTGAGCGCCCCGCCCAGGAAGGTGCCGAGCGCGCCGCCCGCCGCGCCGACCGCGCTGAACACCGCGATGGCCCGGCCTTGTTCACGCGGCTCCGGATAGAGGGCGACCAGCATGCCGAGCACCACCGCGGAGGTCATCGCCCCGCCCACGCCCTGCATCGCCCGCGCCGTGATCAGCACCCCCTGCCCGGTCGCCACCGCGCACAGCAAGGACGCGACCGTGAACAGCGCAAGGCCCGTCGTGAACATCCGCTTGCGGCCCACCAGGTCGCCGAGACGCCCCGTCAGCAGGAGCAGCCCGCCGAACGGGATCAGATACGCGTTGACGACCCAGGCCAGCCCGGGACCGCTGAAACCCAGGTCGCGCTGGATGGCCGGCATCGCCACCGTGACGATGTTGCCGTCGAGGACGGTCATCAGGATCCCCGCGCACAGGACGGCGAGGGACGCCCAACGGGGGTATGTTCGTGTGAGCGCCACCGGGGCCGCCGGTGTCGGTGTCGGTTTTCCGGTCGTGGTCGACATGGCCTCTGGGCCTCCGCAATCGCCGTAGAACTCACCGGACAGATGAACAGGAACAGCTCGTGCACAAGGTGCATGACTTGTAACGGAGTTCATGGTGAGTGACCATGGGGGGAGACGTAAGGAGGCAGCTCGATGTCCCAGAGGAACACCGGTGTAACCGTCCAGGTCGTGAACGCGGGCAGTTGCCCGGTCCGCGAGGTTCTTGACAGGGTCGCCGGCAAATGGAGCGTCCAGATCCTGGTCGCGGCCTCGCACGGCCCCATCCGCTTCACCGAACTGGAGCGTGGCATCGAGGGCATCAGCCGCCGGATGCTGACCCTCACCCTGCGCAACCTGGAGCGCGACGGGCTGGTGACCCGCACCGTGTATCCGACCGTGCCCCCGAAGGTGGAGTACGGACTCACCCCGGTGGCCCTGGAACTGCACGAGACGCTGCAACGGCTGACCGACTGGGCCGAGCGCAACCGCGGCTACATCGCGCAGGCGCGGGCGGCCTACGACGCCGAGCACCAGCCCGAACTGCTCGACGCGTAGACGCGTGACGCTGTAGATGGTGTGGACGGCGTTGGACCGGGCGGTGGCGGTCCGCGCCGGACCCTCAGAAGCCGAACAGGCCGGGAGCCGAGGCGAGTTCCTTGAAGACCTCGCTCGGACGGTCGATCAGCCGCCTGGCCTTGAGGTCCAGCAGTCCGCCGACCGCGTCCACCTCGGCGGCCAGGGTGCCGTCCGCCTTGGTTATCGACTGGAGTATCCGGAACGTCTTGCCCTCGCCCCACTCGAACACGCAGGTCACATCGACCTCGTCACCGGCGAGCAGCTCCCGTTTGTACCGGATGGTCGTCTCCAGGGCCACCGGGCCCACGCCCCGCCCGATCAGTTCGGTCTGGGTGAGCCCGGCGGCCTGGAGCAGCGACCAGCGGGCGTGCTCGGCGTAGTTGAGGTACACCGCCTGGTTCAGATGGCCCTGCACATCGGTCTCGTAGCCACGGACCGTGACGTGGACGGAATACGGTTGGCTCACGACTTCCCCTTCTCGTGTACGACGCACTGATCCTCTGTCGGCATCCTGGCACGCCCGTCACACCCGGCGCGGCGATGCCAGTAGATAGCGCGTTCGAGTCCGTGGTTCCGTGTACTCGCCGGTCTGCCACCCCGCCCGCTCCAGGGTGCCCGCGCACGCCCGCAGGGGCTCGCCCTCCGGCGCGTACACGGCGACCGCCTCGGGCTGCGGAGTGGCCCGCACCCGGTAGCCGGCGGTCGTGGGTCCCTCGGGCGGGTGCCCGGCCGCCTCCAGGGCGAGCGCGGCGGCCCGCACGAGATGGGTACGCTCCCAGCCGCACGGCCGGTCCGTGGCGCCGTCGGGGTTGGTCATCCGGCGCAGCTCCAGGAGCCCCTGCCAGGCGCTGTGCACCTCACGCGCGCGGGCGGGCCCGTCGACGACGGCCTCCTCACCGCCGACCCGCGCGGCGAACACCCCGTCCGGCTCGGCCGGTGCCCCCGCCGGTGCCGCTGCCGGGAGCTGCGGAGCCGCCGCCTCCCGTTCCCGATGCCCCGCAGGCGTCAAGAAGTGGTCGTGCGGCGGCCGCGGATGCCGAAAGGCGAGCCCCCGCTTCACCAGCGCCGCCAACTGCGCCTCCGTACCCCGCAGCCGCCCGCTGACCGGATCAGCCCCGTCGATGATGCGCCGCTGAGCGGCGGTGGGCGGTCGACTCACAGCGCACCCCCTCCCAGAAACCGATCCGAACGAACCCACACGGACCCACCCACCGAAGGCTACGTCCGCCCACTGACACCCGACCGCACGAAGATCCCCAGCCGCCAGCCGCCAGCCGCCAGCCGCCAGCCGCCAGCCGCCAGCCGCCAGCCGCCAGCCGCCGGCCGCGCCTGTCCTGGCCCGCCGGTCGCGCATCTCCGGTCGCCGACCGATGGCGTCGGTCGGCCGCTGCCCGCCACCGGCCGCCTTCCCTCAGCCGCCCGCTCTCCCAGGGTTGCTCTCTCGGCCGCCCGTCCTCCCAGCGCTGCTTTCTCGCCGCCCGCCCCTCCCAGGGCTGCTCTCTCAGCCGCCGCCCCCCCCAGCGCTCCTCTCTCAGCCGTCGCTCGGCTCGCTCGGGCGGATGTTCCAGCCCGCGATCACCGGGCGCTCGTGTTCCGTGCTCAGGCGGCACAGCGTTCCGGTCGCCAGTTGGAAGAGGGCGCCGTCGGAGGGGGGCAGGCCCAGGCGGCGGGCGGTCAGGACGCGCAGGAAGTGGCCGTGGGCGACGAGCAGCACGACCCCCTCCGTGTTGGCGAGGGCCGCTTCGACCTTGGACAGCATCCGGTCGGCCCGCTCTCCGACCTGCTCCGGGGTCTCCCCGGGGTGCTCCGGCGGACCGGGCGCGACCCCGTCGGTGAAGAGGAACCAGCGCGGCCGGGTGCGCTGGATCTCCACGGTGGTCACGCCCTCGTAGCCGCCGTAGTCCCATTCCCGCAGGTCGGCGTCGATCCGGGCATCGGGCACGCCGATCAGCTCGGCGGTCTCCCGGGCCCGCTGGAGCGGGCTGACGAAGGCGGCGCCGATGCGGTGCGAGCGGATCAACGGCACCAGCCGCCGCGCCTCCTCCCGCCCGTGCTCGGTGAGGGGCACGTCGGTCCACCCGGTATGCCGTCCGGACCGCGACCACTCGGTCTCACCGTGCCGGACGAGAAAGACATCAGCCATACGTCAGAGGCTAAGAGCCCAGCGTTCCAGTTCGGCGAACTCACGCGCCCGTAGGCCGTGGCGGGGGTCGACCGGAAGGAGTAACGCGGGGGCGTCGTGGTGGTCGGCGACATGGCGGACGTCCAGGTCGGTGACCATGTCGTCCACCCAGACGAACGGCCGCCCCGCCGCCCACGCCACCACGGTCCGCGTCTTCCAGTACAGCCCGTCCGGGTCCTTGGCGAACAGCTCGGGCCACTCGATGACGGGCAGTTCGGGCAGCCCGACGGCCGGGCCGATCATCTCGTTGGCCTCATGCATCCAGGTGGTGGCCCAGGCCAGCTCGTACGGCAGCGCGAGCAGCCGTGCCCCGTGCTGCGGGTGCAGCCGCACCCGCAGTCCGCGGCGGAGCCTGCGGGAGCCGGGTGTCTGGCGGGCGGACCAGTTCGCCGGGTGCAGCCTGTGGGTCACGTACCCGCGATGCCGCAGCAGCCGGGCCCGGAACGGGTTGAGGGGTCCGTCGACGTCGAGGAGGAGCAGGGGACGCTGGGTCATGAGGAGGGGTTACCCGGGTTGCCCGGCCCGCGCACGGCTCCGGCGAGCCCTACTGGCGGTACCCGCTCAGGAACCGCCCGATCCGGCCGATCGCGGTCTCCAGGTCGTCCGCGTGCGGGAGGGTGAGGATGCGGAAGTGGTCGGGGGTGGGCCAGTTGAAGCCGGTGCCCTGGACGACCTGGATCTTCTCCTGGAGGAGCAGGTCCAGGACGAACTTCTCGTCGTCGTGGATCGGGTGCACCTTGGGATCGATCCGCGGGAAGGCGTACAGGGCGCCCTTGGGCTTGACGCACGAGACGCCCGGGATCTCGTTGAGCTTCTCCCAGGCCACCGTGCGCTGCTCGTGCAACCGGCCGCCGGGGGCGACGAGTTCACGGATGGACTGGCGGCCGCCGAGCGCGGCCTGGATGGCGTACTGGGCGGGCGCGTTGGCGCACAACCGCATGGAGGCCAGCATGGTGAGGCCCTCCAGGTAGTCCTTGGCATGCTGCCGGGGGCCGGTGACCACCAGCCAGCCGGAACGGAAGCCGGCCACCCGGTAGGTCTTGGACAGGCCGCAGAAGGTGAGGACGACCAGGTCGGGGGCGAGGGCCGCGGCCGAGTGGTGGACGGCGTCGTCGTACAGGATCTGGTCGTAGATCTCGTCCGCGAAGACCATCAGGCCGTGCCGGCGGGCCAGGTCGAGGATGCCCTCGACGATCGCCTTCGGGTAGACGGCGCCGGTCGGGTTGTTGGGGTTGATGAGGACCACGGCCTTGGTGCGGTCCGTGATCTTCGACTCCATGTCGGCGAGGTCCGGGTACCACTCCGCCTGCTCGTCGCAGAGGTAGTGCACCGCCTTGCCGCCCGCGAGCGTGGTCACCGCCGTCCAGAGGGGGAAGTCCGGGGCGGGGATCAGGATCTCGTCGCCGTCCTCCACCAGCGCCTGTACGGCCATGGAGACCAGCTCGGAGACGCCGTTGCCGAGGAAGACGTCGTCGACGCCGACCTCCAGGCCGAGCGCCTGGTAGCGCTGGGCCACGGCCCGGCGGGCGGAGAGGATGCCGCGCGAGTCCGTGTAGCCGTGTGCCTGGGGGAGCATCCGGATCATGTCCTGGAGGATCTCCTCCGGCGCCTCGAAGCCGAACACCGCGGGGTTGCCGGTGTTCAGGCGTAGCACGCTGTGGCCCGCCTCCTCCAGCGCGTTGGCGTGCTCGATCACCGGCCCGCGGATCTCGTAACAGACCTCGCTGAGCTTGTTGGACTGCCGGAACTCCATGCGCCCCTCCGGAAACTCGTGATGCTTGGTTTTACCAAGTAGCAGCTTGGAAAGTCCAACATCTTGTCTAGACTGCGTCGCATGTCACCTCGCCGAAGCTACGACCAGTACTGTTCCGCGGCCCGCGCCCTAGACGTGGTGGGCGACCGCTGGACCCTGCTGATCGTCCGGGAGCTGCTCGCCGGTCCCCGCCGCTACACCGACCTGCACGCGGATCTGCCGGGGGTCAGCACGGACGTCCTCGCCTCCCGGCTGAAGGACATGGAGCGGGACGGGCTCACGACCCGGCGGCGGCTGCCCCCGCCGGCTGCGGCGTACGTCTATGAACTCACCGAGCGTGGGCGGGAGTTGCTCCCGGTGATCCAGGCGCTGGGGAGCTGGGGGGAGCCCGAGCTGGGCGAGCGCCGCCCTACCGACGCGGTCCGCGCCCACTGGTTCGCGCTGCCGCTGCTGCGGGCCCTGGACGGCGAGGGACTGGTCGAAGTCCGGCTGGGGGAGGGGGACTTCCATCTGTACGCCGGTGCGGAGGACGGCCCGGTTTACGGCCACGGTCCCGCCCCGCGCGAACCCGACGCGCGGCTAGTACTCGACGTCGGGACGTGTACGGCCCTGGCCCGGGGGGAGTTGGGCCTGGCGGACGCGGTACGCGCCGGGCGGGTGACGGTGACCGGAGACGGCGCGCTGGCCAAGGGGCTGCGGGACGCCTGAAACGGTGACCGGGCCCGCCGCGAACGGCGGGCCCGGTCACCGGGACACGTCAGGTCAGGCGCCCGGCGGCACCCGGTACGGCCGGCCCGACCCGCGCGTCAGGGCGTATCCGCCGATGCCGGCCAGCGCGGCCAGCACCCCGCCGATCCCGGTCCACACCCAACGGTCGGTCCACCAGCCGGAGGACCAGCCGTCGTCCGAGCCGAAGCTGGAGAGCACCGCCGCCTTGCTGTCGTCGTCGCTCTTCTCGGAGCTGACCGCGATCCCGGGGACCAGCGGCTTCGCCAGCGAACCGTCCACCGCGGCAGAACCGCCGATGTCCTTCGAGTCCACCCGGACCTCGGCGCTCACCGGCTGGCCGAGGTCCGCGTTGCCGAGGTCCACCACCGTCAGCCGGACGTAGTACGTGCCGGGCAGCGGGTCGTTGGCCCACGGCTCCGACCAGCCCCTGACGGTGCGCATCACACAGGCCAGCTGCACCGACGCGGTGCCCTGCGCGGCCGTGCGGGTCGCCGCGCCGTACTGGCAGGCCTGGCGGCGCCGCAGGCCGTCGTACACGTCGATCCCCCAGGTCTGTGCCGCGTGCGAGTCGGGCAGTTTCACCGTCGCCTTGACGTCGGGGCGCTGGCCGGCGTCGGCGGGGAACGACCAGTACAGGTAGTCGCCGGTCGATCCGCTGGCGGTGGCCTGCTGTCCCTGTTCGAGTTCCGTCGCCGTACGGAAGGACGTGCCCGCCTGGGTGGGCGCGCCGCTGTCCTCCGAGGCGCTGGGGGAGGGCGAGGCGTCGTCGGCGACCGCCGGACCCGCGGCCAGGCCCACCGCCAGCAGAGCGGCGCTCAACACACGTGTGATCGACATCAGTTGGTCCTCCAGACCGCTACCCGCCAGCGCGACACCCAGCCCCACAGCAGACCCGCGAGGAAGCCGGTCAGCACCAGCGCCCCGAGCAGCCACCAGCCGCGGCCGAGACCGAAGGAGGCGACGTCGGACGCCTGCGACGGCCCGTCCACCACGTCCACCGTCAGCTCGACGGGCAGGCCCGGGCTGGTCTTCACGCCGGACGTGGCCGAGAAGGAGTTGGTCACCTGGAGACAGACGGTCTCCGGGGTGGTGTCCTCGTCGTCGCTCTCGGCCTTCGGGTACCGCAGGCCGGTCGAGATGACGTCCGTACGACCCGTGCCCGACGCCTCGCCGCGCACGATCTCGCGTCCGGGCACGGTCACCGCGCGCAGCAGCACCCCGTAGTCCGGGTTGACGGCCCGGTCGGCGGCGACGCTGACCGAAGCCCGCAGCTCCTGGCCGGGCTTGACGTCGACCTTGTACCAGCGCTGCTGCCCGAACTCCTCGCGGTCGGTGTACAGCCCCGACTTCAGCGCGGGCGCCGAGGAGCACTGGCCGGTGCCGTCCGTGGCCACCGGCGTCACCACCGGATCGGCGGCCCGGTGAACCAACTGCCCGACCCGGTCGGTCAGTTCCTCCTTGTGCTGGACGGAGGTGTAGGTGCCGCCGGTCGCGTCCGCGATGCAGCTCAGCTGGTCCCGGGTCTTGGCGTCCGGCACCAGGCCGAGCGTGTCGATGGTCAGTCCGACGCCCTTGGCGGCGATCTCGCGGGCCACCTCGCACGGGTCCAGCGGCTGGCAGGTGTCCTCGCCGTCGCTGATCAGGACGATACGGCGGGTCCCGGTACCGCCTTCGAGATCGTCGGCCGCCTTGAGCAGCGCGGGGCCGATCGGGGTCCACCCGGTCGGCGTGAGCGTGGCGACGGCGGTCTTCGCCTCGGTGCGGTCCAGGGTGCTGACCGGGTAGAGCTGCGCGGTGTCCTTGCAGCCGGTCTTCTTGTCGTTTCCGGCGTAGTTGGCGCCCAGCGTGCGGATGCCGAGCTGGACCCCCTCGGGCGTCGCGTCCAGCACCTCGTTGAACGCCTGCTTGGCCGCGGCCATCCGCGTGCCGCCGTCGATGTCCGCAGCCCGCATGGAACCGCTGACGTCCAGCACGAGCTCCACCTTGGGAGCGGCCTGGCCCGTCTCGTCCGTCTCGTCGGCGACCGCTCCGCCGGGGAACGCGATCCCGGCCGCCAGGGCGGCGAGCAGAGCGCAGACTCCTGCCGCCGTCCGTTGTGTTCTGATCATCGGCGGATCCTATTGATCAGAGGCGCCGGGCTCCAAAACGAGGTCCGGACGCCAAAACGCGAGCGGCCGGCAGGACAACGGAGGATGGCGGGCGGGCAGGTGAGCGTTCACCACCTGTCGGCGAGCGGATTCGGCAGTGCCGCCCACTGGTCCCCGGGCACCTCGGGCGACAGCCGCATCAGCGTCAACGCCTTCGCCGGCAGCGGGCCTTCGAGGAGGGCCGCCAGGTCCGGGGTGGCGGGAAGGTCCCGTACGGCCGTCTCCAGAGCCGTCGCCAGGACCGGTCCCGAACCCGCCGTACCCGCCAGGGCGCCCGCGACCAGGGAGCCGAACAGCTTGCGGCGCAGAGTCGTTTCGTCGTCCGTGACCAGGCGCCCCGTCAGCTCGGGCGGGGTGATGCCGTGCCGGGTCAGACGGACCGGGCTGAGGCGGATGTCGGCCAGGTCGCGGTAGACCAGCCGCAGCGGCGCGCCGGTCCCGGACAGCACCACGAGGAGGTTCTGGCCGTGCGCCTCCAGGGCCACGCCCAGGTCCAGCAGCCGCAGCCCCACCGTCAGGGCGAGCCGGGCGAACCCGGCCAGCCAGGACGGCGATGCGGGCAGGCCGGTGGTGGCCAGCGCGGCCACCGGCAGAACCCGCTCGCCCGGCGCCGCGTACACCTCGGGCGACTCGCGCAGCACGGCCGCCAGATCGGGGGAGTCGGCGGTCGCCGCGCCCAGGGTGCGGGTCACGTGCAGGAGCCCGTCCGTGCGGGACGCCAGATCCGTGGCGAACGACGACAGGGTCATGGCCGCGTCGATCGAGTACGTCGAGATGTCCCGGACGGACGAGGTCAGCCGGGCGCTGAGCGCGGTCTTCACATGCGGTCCGCCGGGCAGGGCGAGGGTGCGCAGGGACATCAGGGGGTGCGCGGTCCGCCAGGGCTCGCCCGGGCCGCCCTTGAGGACATGGGCGGTCTGCCACGGATGCACCGGGATCAACAGCCGCCCGGCGTCCCGGAGTTCGTCCGGCCACTCGCCCGTCAGCAGACAGTCCCCGGCCGCCACCGGGACCGTCTCCAGCCGCACCTCCGGCCGGTGTTCCGGCCCGTACGCGAGCTGCTCGGCCGCCGAGAAACCGGGCCGGGAACGGCAGTTGGGGTGGAAGGGATGCCCGTCGACCACCCGCTGCTCCCACTCCCAGTCCAGTCCGGGCCACTCTTTTTGAGGAAACTCCCGGTCCGCCCGCGAGAGCGCCAACGAGGCGGCACTGTGCCCGAGTTCGGCCGCGAACCCCGTCGAGTGAGGCCACCCCAGATCGGTCATCAACCGCGCCGGATCGTCGTACGACACCCCGTCCAGACGTACGGCGGTCACATACGCGTCGGTGGCGTACGGATCCGCGCGCGGGCCGTGCAGCGCGCGCCCGTCGGCCAGCCACAGGGCCACGCTGTGCGCTCCACGCACCCGGCGCGCCACCCACGGCAGCGGCTCGTGGGCCAGCGCCCGCCACAGCCGGGTCAGCACGGCCGCCCGCGCACCGGGCAGCTCGGCCGTGTACCCGGACACCAGGTCCGGCCGCGCCTCGGCCAGCTCCGTGGCGAGCTGTGTCTCGATGGGGGAGGGACGGTGCACGGGAGGGCTCCTCGAGGACGGGGTCGACGGTCATGATGGCTGATGACGGCAGACATACTGATCGTGATCGGACTGTGTGGACGTAGCGAACGAATGGAACGCGTGGATCTCATGCCCCCCAGCGACAGCGTCGGCGAGCGCGCCGACGCGTACGCTGCCGCGCCCCTGCTCAACTGCCTGCTGCGGGAGGTGGCCGAGCCGCTCCCGGACGCCGGGCAGGGGAAACCGCGGGTCTACCGGCTGCCCGGCGGCGGGCGGCTGCTGCGGGTGCGCGGCGCGCGCCGGCCCGCCGCGCCCGAGGTGTACGCGGCCGGCCGCTGGCACCGCGTCGGCCACACCGAGCTGGTGAAACTCGTCGCCGAGGAGCTGCGCGCGCACACCGGGCTGTCCAACGGCGATCTGCCGGCCGAGATGATCGACAGCCGGGACGTGGTCGCCGCGCTGCTCACGGCACGCGCCCGGGCGACGGCGCCCGACGACCCGTATCTGCGCTCGGAGCAGTCCCTCATCACCGGCCATCCCTACCACCCTGCCCCGAAGGCGCGCGGCGGCGGCCCGGTCACCGCCTGGCTGCCGTACGCGCCCGAGGCGTACGCCCGGTTCCCGCTGGTGCTGCTCGGGGTGCGCGCGGACCAGGTGGCCGAGGAGGGCGACACGTCGGGGCTGGACGCGCTGGCCGCGCCGGCCGTCGTACCGCCGGGCTACCGGCTGCTGCCGGCCCACCCCTGGCAGCTCGACCTGGCCGCCCGTGACCTGGCCCCGGCCTTCGCCGACGGACGGCTGGTACGACTGCGGGAGACCGACTTCGCGGTCTGGCCGACGGCCGCGATCCGCACGGTGTACGAGCCGGTGCGCGATCTCTTCCTGAAGTTCAGCCTGGACGTCCGGATCACCAACGACATCCGCCGGCTGTGGGCGCACGACCTGCGGAAACTGCGCCGCACGGACTCGGCAGCGACCGCCGCCTTCGCGGCGATGGACGGTCCCGCGGCCTGGCTCGGCGACCGCGGCTACCGCACCGCCCGCTTCGCCTTCGAGGAACTCGCGGTCGTCGTCCGGGACGGGCTGCGCGGGGCGCTGCCGCCCGGGGCGACCCCGCTGCTCGCGGCCGGCCTGGTGGAGGGCTTCGACGGCAGCCCCCTGGCCGCGACGGCGGATCCGGGAGCCTGGTGGCGGGCGTACCTGCGCGCGGTCGTACCCCCGGCGCTCACGGCCTTCGCCGACCACGGCGTCGTCCTCGAAGCGCATCTGCAGAACACCCTGGTCGCCGTCGACGCGGACGGCACGCCGGTGCAGGCGCTGTACCGGGACGCCGAGGGCGTCAAGCTGCTGGCCGACGTGGAGCGGGCCGCCGGGTGGGAGCGGCTGGTGTACTGCCTGGTCGTCAACCATCTGATCGAGGTCGCCGCCGCGCTCGCCGAGCGCCACCCCGGGTTCGATCCGTGGCCCGCGGCCCGCCGGGAGCTGGCCCGGCATCCGCTTTTGGAGGTGGCCGAACTGCTGGCGGCGCCGACCCTGCCGGGCAAGACGAACCTGCTGCTGCGCTGGACCGGGGCGGACGGCGCCGACGCGCGCTATCTGCCGTTGCCGAACCCCTTGGCCTGAATCGGCCTGAGGCCGTGGCGGACGACGGGGCGGCCCGGCGGATCCGCTTAGGATCATGGCGCCCGATCCCCGGCTGGTGAGGAGCCCCAACGGCCATGGCCGACGCGCATGTTGTCGTCATCACGGGTGGCGGTACCGGCATCGGTGCCGCCACCGCCCGGTTGCTGCGGGCCGCCGGGCACCAGGTCGTCATCGGCGGGCGGCGCCCCGAGCCGCTGCGGCGACTGGCCGACGAGACCGGCGCCCTGGCGCACCCCGGCGACCTCTCGGACCCGGCGGCGGTCCAGGACCTGATCGACACCGCGGTCGCCCGCTACGGCAGGCTCGACGGACTGGTCCTCAACGCCGGCATCGGCCGCAGCGGCGCGGTCGGGGACCTCTCGGACGAGACCTGGGACGAGGTGCTGCGCACCAACCTGACCGGCCCCTTCCTGACCCTCCGCGCGGCCCTCCCGCACCTGATCGAGGCCCGCGGCGCGGTGGTCGCGGTCGCCTCGGTCGCGGCACTGCGCAACGGGTGGGGCAACGCCGCGTACGCCACCTCGAAGGCCGCGCTCCTCCAGCTGTGCCGCTCGGTGGCCGTCGACTACGGCAGCCAGGGGGTGCGGGCCAACACCGTGTGCCCCACCTGGGTGCGCACCGAGATGGCCGACGGGCGGATGGCCCGGTTCGCGGCGGAGGAGGGCATGGCCGGCGGGGTCGAGGAGGCGTACGCGCAGGCCACGCGGCTGGTGCCGAGCGCCCGCCCGGGCGACCCGGCCGAGGTCGCCGAGGCGATCGGCTGGCTGCTGTCGCCCGCGGCCTCCTTCGTCAACGGCGCGACCCTCACGGTGGACGGCGGGATCACCGCCCTCGACCCGGGAACGATCCCGTTCGGCTTCCGCGTCGAGAGCCGGGGCGGGGACGCAGGCCACTGAGCACCCCTAGCGCGGCCCGACGGCTCCGTCCCGGCGTTCGTCCGGGCGGAGTCGTCTTCCCGTGCTGTACGGACGGGGGTCTCTGCCGCTGAGGGCCAGGGCGCGGTCGAGCAGGGGCGCGTCCTCGTCCTGGGGCACCTCGCCGCCCAGGAGGCCGAGGCCGCGCATGCGGGGTGCCTCGCGCGCGTACGTCTCGAACGTGGCGCGGGCCAAGGGCGCGGGTACGGCGAGCGGTTGTCCGGTGGCCACTGCCGTGTCCCAGGCGTGGACGGTGAATTCGGCGATGAGGATCTCGCCGAGCGCCGTGGCGGGCATGGGCGGACCGCCGAGGCTCGCCTCTCCCTCCCACGCCGCCGGCTCGGACCAGGCCCTGGCCGCCGGTTCGGCCTGGCCGGCCAGGAGCAGGGACCACTCGGACTCCGGCCGCCCGGCGAGGAACGGCACCGGATGAGTGGTCAGCAGGCTCGGATCCGATGCCGTGCGGGTGCCCGCGTCCCTCGTCAGCAGGAGCATCATGGCGACGTGATCGACCAGGTCCCTCACCGTCCACCCCGAACACGGCGTAGGACCGCCGTACTTGTCGACGGATGCGCCACGGACAGCGCCCACGACCAGCTCGATACTCCGTGCCAGCAACTCCGCCCTCGGCGGTGACTCCATGCGACAGCCCTCCTTCTCCGTACGGTGAACCGGTGCGGCCGGCCCGCAAGCCCCAGGCCGCCGACCTCGTCGAGGCCTCCCTCAGTCGATGAAGACGCTCCACGCGGTGGCGTTGAGGTTGTCGGCGAGGAAGATGTCGGTCCCCCCAAGGCGCTTCTCCCAGGACGGCATCAGCTCGGCCGCGCGGGCGACGACCGCGTCCATCCAGACCTTGAGTTCCGCCTGCTTGTTGTCGGCCGGCACCTTGGCGGCGGCCGCGGCTTCCCTCAGGTCGACCGTCCGCAGCGCCTCGCCGGCGGCCGTACGCAGGTCGTGGATGTACTCCCGGTTCGTGGCGACGTCCTCGGGCGTGCCGGGCAGAGCCATATGGCCGGTCACGACGGTCTCGAAGTCGTACTCCAGCATCTGGTCCATGGCGTCGAAGTACGCGGGCACGTGCGCGGAGAAGTACAGGCGGAAGAACGGCGCGTTCTTCGGGCTGAAGCTGTCCATCGCCCCCATGAGCCGCTGCTCGGGCAGGTGGATGAACAGGTTGCCGGCCTGGTGCCAGTCCCCTGAGTAGTCGAGGACGAACCGCACCCCGTCGATGTCCATCTCCTTGCGCCGGCCGCTGAAGGTCTCGGTGGGCAGCGGCCGCCGGTCGTCCTTCGCCTCCTTGATGAAGTCACCGGTGATCTCATGGGAGATGATCTGCAGGCCGTCCCGGTTCAGCAGGTGAGCGGCCCCGATGTGGTCGGCATGCGCGTGGCTGTAGATGAGGTGGGTGACCGGTTTCGAGGTGACCTCCTCCACCGCGGCCAGCAGCTTCTCCCCGAGGAACGGCGAGGCGTCGACCACGACGACACCCTTCTTCGTCACCACGAACATCGTGTTGATCATCCCCTGGGTCACGAAGTAGGCACCACCGCCCAGTTCCTGGACGACAAACCCGGACTCGGGAATGTCCGGACCCAGGGCGAAGGCGGGTACAGGCGCGAACTCGGTCATGGTGATCTCCTTTATACGATCCATTCGGGAGGGGGAATAAGAACGGACTCGGTCCCAGCGCGGGAGAGGCACATTCCCTGGCCACCAGTATTGCGTTGGATATGCGTGTGCGGGCCCTTCATGTGCGCCTTCCTGAACCTAGGTCCGACTGGTCCACCTTCACCGCGCCCGCACCGCACCGCGGGAGCCATACTGGCCATATGAAGCACAACGGCGAACTGGGTGACTTTCTGCGTTCGCGGCGTGCCCGTCTGCGTCCCGAAGACGCCGGGGCGGCCTTCACCGGCGGAGCGCGCCGGGTGCCGGGACTGCGCCGCGAAGAGGTCGCACATCTGGCCGGGGTGAGCACGGACTACTACGCCCGCCTCGAACAGGGCCGGCACCCCCATGTGTCGGAGACGGTGCTGGAAGCCGTGGCACGCGCCCTGCGCCTGGACGACACCGAGCGCGACTACCTTTTCGAACTCGCCCGTCCCAGGACGCCCGGCCCGGGCCGGCGCGGTCCGGCCCGCGCACCGCGCACCCGGCCGGCGGTCCACCGCATGCTGGACGTGCTCAACGACGTCTCACCGGCCCTGGTCATCAACCACCGCATCGACGTCCTGGCCGCCAACCACCTCGCCGACGCGCTGTTCACCGACTTCGACGCGCTGCCGTACCGCGACCGCAACCTCGCCCGCTTCGTCCTGCTCCAGCCGGCCGCCCGTGACCTGTACCGGGACTGGGACAAGGTCGCCGAGACCTTCGTCGCCGGCCTGCGCCTGGCGGCCGGACGCCACCCCGACGACCCCCAGCTGAACGAGCTGGTGGGGGAACTGTCCATCAAGGTCCCCGAGTTCCACACCTGGTGGGCCAGTCACCGCGTGGACCAGTGCTCCTACGGCACCCAGCGCCTAGCCCATCCCGTGGTCGGCGAACTCACGGTCTCCTACGAAATGCTGGCCCTTCCCGCCGACCCCGACCAGAGCATCTGCCTCTACACCACCGAACCCGGTTCCCCCTCCGCGGAGGCACTCCGACTGCTCGCCAGCTGGACCGCACCGACGAACTCACCCGGGGCCGCCCGCTCCCACCGGAGGCTCGCATGACATCGCCCGCACAGAACAAAGAGCTGGCATTGAATGCTTTCGACACCCTGTTCGGAAAGCGCGATTACGAGGCGGCCGAAGAGTTTTGGTCCGAGGATTATGTCCAGCACAGCGCGCATATTCCGCCGGGTCGTGAGGGTCTTTTCGGTCTCGTTCGGGCTCTCCCCGACACCCTCCGCTACGAGAACCAGTTCGTGTTCGCCGAAGGCGACTACGTCATGCTGTACGGCCGCTATGCCGGCAGTGGCGCTCCCGCCGCCTCGGTGGTCGCCGACGTGGTCCGTGTCGAGGACGGCAAGCTCGCCGAGCACTGGGATGTCTGGGAGGACGAGGCGACCCGATCGGAATCCGCGGGCGGATGGCCGATGTTCGGCGACCGATTTCCCGCCGAGTGAACCGAGCGACAGGGCAGGGCGCGGCCGGAGGGGCCGCCCCGCAGGCCGTGCTGTCATTCTCGGGACGTTGCCGAGGTGTGTTCGGTGATGGCCTCGAAGAGGAGAAGGCCCTGATCCACCAGCTCCTCCCGCGAGATGTCCAGAACTCCGCCGAACCAGCTCAGCAGCATCTCGCTGACCGCGTCCACGACGCCCACGGACAGGGGGCGGTGTCGATCCGGGGATCGTGCAGCTCTTCCCTCACGAGTGAGTCCACGAGGCCGCTCATGCGCTGGAGGCCCAGCCGTCGTCCGTGTGCTGTGAGGGGACCGGCACCCAGGGATTCCGCGAGTTTGACGCGCCCTTTTCTCGGGTCCTCCAGAGGAAGCCCGACGATGACGTCGATCATGTCCCGGGCCCGGGCCCGGTCGCGCAGCGGCTGGTCCGTGCCGATCGCCTCGGCGCACCGGGTGACCTGCTCCTCGTAGATGTCTCTGATGATCGCCGCCATGAGATCGTCGAGCGAGGAGAAGCTCTCCGTGAAGTACCTGTCCTTCAGCCCGGCGTGGCGGCGTACCGCACTGATCGACGTGTGGGCGTATCCCCGGATGGAACGTCCGCACATGGAGTGCCACGGCGTATCACCCGGTGGGCACCTGTGCCATGGGAACCGGAAAGGCGGCCGAGCGGATCGGGTAGCGGCGTCGCCGTCGAGGCGGAGGACGTGCCCGGGAATGGGAGACATGTCCGCATGTGTTGCCGGGGGAGGACGACAAGCACCGGAGCAGACGTGAGCGCTGTGATGATCACCGCATCCGTGGTCGAGACCCTGCGAGCATGGCGCCGTTCGACGCGACCTCTGTGGCTGGTCGGACCTCTTCTGATGATCGTCGCGATCCCGGTGGCCGACGGGTTCCTGCCGCCCGACATCCATCTCGCCCACCTCCTCGTCGTCGCCGTGGCGGTCACCGCGGTCGGCGCGGGGCCGCGCGCCACCGCGCTGATCGGGGCTCTGGCGGTCCTCGCACTGGTCTGCGCCGGTCTGGAACGGCGGTCGCTGACCACCGAGAGCGTCCTCGTCGAACTCTCCGCCCTGCTCGCGGTCTGTGCCTTCCTCGTCCTCTTCACTGGTCTACGGGACCGGCGCGAACGCGAACTCGCCCGGGTACGCTCGGTTTCCGACGCGGCACAGCGCGTCGTCCTGCGGCCGCTGCCGCAGCGGGCCGGACCCGTCACCCTCGCCTCGCAGTACCGCAGCGCCGAAGCGGACGCGACCATCGGCGGCGACCTGTACGCCGCCGCCCGGATCCCCGGCTCCACGCGGCTGCTCATCGGTGACGTCCGGGGCAAGGGACTCCCCTCCATCAGCGACACGGCGATCGTGCTGGGCGCCTTCCGTGCCGCCGCACACCGCCGGATCCCGCTGCCGGAGCTGGTCGCCTACATCGAGGACGCCGTCCGGTGGGGACTCGCGGAGTTCTCGGAGCCCAAGGAGGACGCCGCCGAGCGCTTCGTGACCGCCGCCGTCATGGACATCCCGGACGACGAGCCCGTGGTGCATCTGATCAGCTGCGGGCACCCGCCGCCCCTCCTGCTGCGCGGCCGCACCAGGACGGCGCTGGCGCTGGCGGTTCCCGAGCCGTCGCCCCCGCTCGGCCTCGGCCTCTGGCCCGCGGACAGCACGGACGGCACGGGCGCCGGCTACGTACCGGCGACCTTCCCGTTCCGGCACGGCGACAGGCTGGTCCTGTACACCGACGGCGTCAGCGAGGCCCGGAACGCCGACGGCGACTTCTATCCGCTAGCCGAGCGTGCCACGGCCTGGGCGGACAAGGCGCCCGGTCCGCTCGTCGAGCGGCTCGCCGCGGACGTCCGGGCGTACACGGGCGGCCGGCTGCACGACGACATGGCCCTGGTCGTCGTCCAGCGCGATGCGTAGGGTTCGGATAACCGTTCGCCATCCCGAGGTTCCCGGGCCGAGACTGATGAGCCCCCACAGTGGACAGAGAAAGCGGGACGGCGCTGACGTACAACCGAGACACCCTGCCCTTCCCCGAGAACCTCGTGCCGCCCGCCACAGACATGCGGAACTGGGAGGACATCGACCCGGCCCGCCACCCCTTCGACTGGGACGAGGACGAGGAGGCCCGCCTCCGCGCGCTGGTCCGCGCCTGGGTGCCACCCGTGCTCTCCGGCATGGAGGGCTGGTGGCAGGTCGAACGCTGGTGCGAAAACCAGCTGGACGCGATCGTCCGGGACCGCTACGGGAACTGGGCTCAGGGGTGGAACTGGTGCTACCGCTACGGCGGGCCCATCGGGAGCTGGGTGACCGGGCCGAGCTCGGTGACGACCCCTGAGGAGACCGCGACCCGCGTCGTGGCCGCGCTGCTGGAGTGGCGCCAGTGGCTGGAGAGGACGGCCCAGCGGTTCGCGGAGCTGGCCCCGCCGCCGGAAGTCTCTCCCGAGAACCGCAGCTGGTATCTGGAGCGGGCCTGCGTCCGCTTGGTGACCCTCACGCTGGACTCAGGTGCGGAGGGCGCTTAGCGCGATCGGCGGCCGGTTCAAGAGCTGGGTCGCCCCTGGCCACCTGCTGATCGAATCGGTCGGTGAAGACCTCGCCGTCGGCCTCACCGGTCATGCCCCCTACCAGGACCACCGCGAACGGGAGGGGCTGGAGAACCTCCATGACCGTCCCTGACAGCCTTGCGGCCTGGCTGCGCGTCCGCCGTGAGACCGCCTGGCACCGAGCACCCGCCCTGCAGCGGGTTCCGCATGCGCGTGACGGATTCCGGGCGTGGTGCGAAGGGCCGGTCCGCCGACGGGACCCCGTCCGTGCGCAGCGTCTGCTCACCGCCCATGCCCTGGCCCGCGCCGATGCCGCCCGCCGCGCCCCACTGGACTTCACGCTGCTGTCCGCCTGGCAGCGCGAAGTCCTCGGCGCATCGGAGACGCCGTTCCGCGCGAACGACGCCTACGCGAAGGCCGGCCGCGAACGCTACGCCCTGACCTCGCACACCTGGGCCGACTTCGCCGCCTGCCTGCGCGAGGCGACCGACGCGGAGCTCCCGCCGGCGGTCCGCGCGGCCCGCGCGTACCTCGACGTCGCGTTCTTCCACCCCTTCACCGACGGCAACGCCCGCGCGGCCCTGCTGACCCTGGTCCACATCCTGGCCCGCGAGGACATCGTCCTGCCCGAGGTCGGTCCTCTCCAGACCACCCGCTACGCGGACGACCCGGCCGGCGCCGCGGACCTGGTCACTCTCGTCGGCGTACTCAACCGCCGGCGACAGCAGCCGAGTCCGGGGTGATGCCGTCGCGACGGCTCGGGCACTCCGGCCCGGCTGTCACGCCCGGTTACTATGCTCGTTTCGTGCCCGGATCGCAGCACGGTGGAGCCGTCCGTGGAATGTAAGGCAAACGAGCGATGGGGCCTTGGAAGATGCTGAGAGAGGTTACCGCCACCCGGTACATCGCCCCCCTGCACTCGGGTGGCTCCGTACCCGGCATCGTCGAGGCCGACGACCTGGGCACCTATGTCGTCAAGTTCACCGGCTCCGCGCAGGGCCGCAAGGCGCTGGTCGCCGAGGTGATCGTGGGGGAGCTGGCGCGGGCGCTCGGACTGCGCTTCCCCGAGCTGGTGCTCGTGCACTTCGACCCGGCGATCGCCGAGGACGAGCCGCACCAGGAGGTGCGCGAGCTGCACGCGGCCAGCGCCGGGGTGAACCTCGGGATGGACTTCCTGCCCGGCGCGAAGGACTTCACCCCGGAGATCGCCGAGGTCTTCCCGGTGGACCCGCTGGAGGCCGGCCGGATCATCTGGCTGGACGCGCTCACCGTCAACGTCGACCGCACCGTGCACAGCTCCAACCTCATGGTCTGGCCCACGTTCGGCACCGCACCCCCGCACCTGTGGCTCATCGACCACGGCGCCGCCCTCGTCTTCCACCACCGCTGGGACACCTCGGCACCCGAGAAGGCCTACGACTTCCGCCACCACGCCCTCGGCCGGTACGGCCCCGACACCCGGGCCGCCGACGCCGAACTCGCGCCCCGGGTCACCGAGGAGCTGCTCCGGGACACCCTCGCCGAGGTCCCGGACGCCTGGCTCACCGACTTCGGCACGCCCGAGGAGATGCGCCAGGCCTACGTCGGCTATCTGCTGGCCCGGGTCCGGGCCTCCGCGCAGTGGCTCCCCACCGATTTCCCGGACCGCGACCAGCTCGCGGCCGAGGAGGCCGCCCGCGCGGCCAGAGCACAGCAAGGACGCCCGGCCTGGCTGAAGCAGGTTCCCGACCTGCACGGCAAGCCCGCGGCTCAACAGGATTGGTCGGTACACCTCGGATGAGTGACAGCCAGCGCGTCGAGATCGAATACTGCACCCAGTGCCGCTGGCTGCCCCGCGCTGCCTGGCTGGCGCAGGAGCTGCTGACCACCTTCGAGGCCGAGCTGACCGAACTGGCCCTGAAGCCCGGCAAGGGCGGCATCTTCGTCGTCCGGGTGAACGGCGAGGTGGTCTGGGACCGCAGGGAACAGGGCTTCCCCGAGCCCACGGCCGTGAAGCAGGCCGTACGCGACCGAGTGGCCCCGGGGAAGTCCCTGGGCCACTCGGACAAGTGAGCCTCTGAAGATCAGCCGCGCAGCTGCTGGTACGCGGGCAGCGTCAGGAAGTCCGCGTAGTCGTCGTCGAGGGCGACGGTGAGCAGCAGGTCGTGGGCCTGCTGCCAGTGGCCGGCCGCGAACGCCTGCTCGCCGGTCTCCTGGCGGATGCTGTCGAGTTCCTCGGCGGCGATCTTGCGGGCCAGCTCCGGCGTGGCCTTCTCGCCGTTCTCGAACTCGACGCCCGCGTTGATCCACTGCCAGATCTGCGAGCGGGAGATCTCCGCGGTGGCCGCGTCCTCCATGAGGTTGAAGATGGCCACCGCGCCGAGGCCGCGCAGCCACGCCTCGATGTAACGGATGCCGACCTGGACGGCGTTGACCAGACCGGGATAGGTCGGCCTGGCGTCCAGCGAGTCGACCGCGATCAGGTCGGCGGCCTCGACGTGGACGTCCTCGCGCTGCCGGTCCTTCTGGTTCGGCCTGTCGCCGAGGACCCGGTCGAAGGACTCCATGGCGATCGGGACCAGGTCGGGGTGGGCGACCCAGGAGCCGTCGAAACCGTCGTTCGCCTCCCGGTCCTTGTCGGCGCGGACCTTCTCGAAGGCCACCTTGTTGACCTCGGGGTCCCGCCGGGACGGGATGAAGGCCGCCATGCCGCCGATCGCGTGCGCACCGCGCTTGTGGCAGGTGCGGACGAGGAGTTCGGTGTACGCCCGCATGAACGGGGCGGTCATCGTGACGGCGTTGCGGTCCGGCAGGACGAACCTGGGGCCGCCGTCACGGAAGTTCTTGACGATGGAGAACAGGTAGTCCCAGCGGCCGGCGTTCAGCCCCGAGGCGTGGTCGCGGAGTTCGTAGAGGATCTCCTCCATCTCGTACGCGGCCGTGATCGTCTCGATCAGCACGGTGGCGCGGACGGTGCCCTGCGGGATGCCGACGTAGTCCTGTGCGAAGACGAACACGTCGTTCCAGAGCCGGGCTTCGAGGTGCGACTCGGTCTTCGGCAGGTAGAAGTAGGGCCCCTTGCCGAGGTCGAGCAGCCGCTGCGCGTTGTGGAAGAAGTAGAGCCCGAAGTCGACGAAGGCGCCCGGCACCTGCTCGCCGTCGACCTCGATGTGCCGCTCGTTCAGATGCCAGCCGCGCGGCCGCATCACGACCGTCGCCAGCTCCTCGTTCGGGCGCAGGGCGTACGACTTCCCCGAGCCGGAGTCCGTGAAGTCGATGTTCCGCGTGTAGGCGTCGATCAGGTTCAGCTGGCCCAGGACGACGTTCTCCCAGGTCGGCGCGGAGGCGTCCTCGAAGTCCGCGAGCCAGACCCGGGCGCCCGAGTTGAGGGCGTTGATGGTCATCTTGCGGTCGGTGGGACCGGTGATCTCGACCCGCCGGTCGTTGAGCGCCTCGGGGGAGGGAGCCACCCGCCAGGAGTCGTCCGCACGGATCGCGGCGGTCTCCGGGAGGAAGTCGAGGGTGGAGGTGCGGGCGATCTCGGCGCGGCGCTCGGCGCGGCGGGCGAGGAGTTCGGCGCGGCGCGGCGAGAACCGCCGGTGCAGCTCGGCGACGAAAGCGAGTGCCGCGTCGGTGAGGACCTCCTCCTGCCGGGGCAGGGGCTCGGCGTCGACGATGGCCGGCGGAGACGGCGCTGGTGCGGACATGAGCGGTCACTTCCTTCAGCGGTGGCACCGGGTGCCAGTCGTTCCGGGTAGAGCGAAGCACACCCGATCAGGGGTCGGGCCCTTCTGAACAGTGGATACTAGTTTCCTCATTGTGGAAGTTCAATGGTTTGTTGATGTCGAGATTCTCTGGGTCGAGGCAAGGTGGCGCTCAGTGCCATCCCGTTCACTCAAGGTGGCCCAGATCCGCTTCGGTGTCGATGTCGAACGGCTCGGCCACATCCCCGCACTCGACCAGCGCGATGCTCGCCTCATGGGCCTTGAGATAGGCGCGGGCACCCCGGTCCCCGGTCGCGCTCGCGGCGATCCCCGGCCAGTGCCGGGCACCGAACAGCACCGGATGGCCGCGCACTCCGTCGTAGGCGGCCGCCACCAGCGAGTCCTCGTCCCGGTACCCGCCGAGCACCCGCGCCACCGCCTCGCCCCCGATCCCCGGCTGATCCACCAGCGACAGCAGCGCGGCCCGCACCCCCGTCCCGGCGAGCGACGCCAGCCCCACCCGCAGCGAGGACCCCATGCCCTCGGCCCAGTCCGGGTTCTCCACGACCACGCAGCCGCCCAGCTCGGCCCGCTCCCGCACGTCGTCCGCACCGGCGCCCAGGACCACGTGCACCGGCCCGCAGCCGCCCGCCCGCAACACCCCGACCGCGTACTCCACCAAGGACCGCCCGCGATGCGCGAGCAGCGCCTTGGGCCGCCCGCCGAGCCGTCTGCCACCGCCGGCGGCCAGCAGCAGCCCGGCGATCTGGTCATGCGTGTCCGTCATGCGTCCTGCATACCCGACGCCGGGGCGGGCGGCCGGTTCCGCAGGGCTGAATTTCGGTCCGCGCTGTAGCGCGTCGCGCACGGGAGGGCGTTTACTGACCCGCGTCGCCGGGCGCCCTACCACCGTCATGGGCGACGGGCGAGGGGGGAGAGCTGTGTTGCGGAGCTTGGGACAGAGACCAGTGACCGGCAGTGACGAGGATCCGAGGGTGACGGAACTACGGACGGCGGTCTCCCGACTGCGCCGCGAACTGGCCGCGCATCCGGCCGAGTTCACCGACCGCGCGATAGCCGAGGACGAGCTGGCGGCCCTGGCGGCGATGGCCGTCGGCGGCATGCCGGAGATCCCGCGGCTGCGCCGCTCCCTGTTACTGATCGCGGGAGCCATCGGTTCGGTGAGCGCGCTGTCCCGGGGCCTGTCGGACGTACGTCAGGCGGTGGATCTGTTCGGGGAGGCGCCGGGGCGTTGAGCGCCCCGCGAGGGGCGCGGGGCCGCGTCGGTATGCGGCTCCGCCGCGTGGGCGCGGCCGGCCGCAACGCGACCCGCTCCCGCCGATGGCGCGCCCGCTCCTGTCGCTCAGGCTCCCGAACTCGCCAGCGCCTCGGACAACTCGACGGCCACCTGCCGCAGCACCGGCACGATCTTCTCCGTCGCCGCCTCGGTGACCCGCCCCGCCGGCCCGGAGATCGAGATCGCCGCCGCGGTGGGCGAGTCCGGCACGGACACCGCCAGGCACCGCACCCCGACCTCCTGCTCGTTGTCGTCCACGGCGTACCCCAGCTGCCGTACCTCCGCCAGGGCGGTGAGGAACCCCTCCGGAGTGGTGATCGTCCTCTCCGTGGCCGCCGGCATCCCGGTCCGCGCCAGCAGCGCCCGCACCTCGGCGTCCGGCACGCCCGCCAGCAGCGCCTTGCCCACCCCCGTGGAGTGCGGCAGCACCCGCCGGCCCACCTCGGTGAACATCCTCATCGAGTGCTTCGACGGCACCTGCGCCACGTACACGATCTCGTCCCCGTCGAGCAGCGCCATGTTCGCCGTCTCGCCGGTCTCCTCGACCAGCCGCGCGAGGTACGGCCGTGCCCAGGTGCCCAGCAGCCGGGACGCCGACTCGCCGAGCCGGATCAGCCGGGGGCCGAGCGCGTACCGCCGGTTGGGCTGCTGGCGTACGTAGCCGCAGGCGACCAGCGTGCGCATCAGCCGGTGGATCGTCGGCAACGGCAGCCCGCTGCTCGCGGCCAGCTCGCTCAGGCCGACCTCGCCGCCCGCGTCCGCCATCCGCTCCAGCAGATCGAAGGCGCGCTCGAGGGACTGGACCCCGCCGGCGTTGGACTTGGCGGAGTCGGTGGTGCTGGCGCTGGACGTCGGCACGGCGCGTTCCTTTCGGGGCTGCCTTTCGGGCCGGGCAGAAGAGCAGAAGCCTACCCGGCAGCCGGTTGACGCCCTGCTGTGCGTAGCTACGTTCTGCTTGACGGAATTGTAATTCCACTTTGTGGAAACGTCCAGAGTGTGAGCCCGTGCGGCCTTGAGAGGCAGTGTGCCCTTGACGGCGCGGGAGCGGGAGTGAAGACTCCTTCAACAGAACGTTGAATTCCGTTACGTGGGTGTAAATCCCGTTTCCCGGAAGTAAAACGGCGGCAGAGAGAGGGGTCCGGGTGTCCGACGCTGAACTGGTGCTGCGCTCGACGCGCGTCATCACCCCGGAGGGGACGCGGGCCGCCTCGGTCGCCGTGTCCGCCGGGACGATCACGGCCGTACTGCCGTACGACGCACCCGTCCCGGCGGGCGCCCGTCTGGAGGACTTCGGCGACGACGTGCTGCTGCCCGGCCTGGTCGACACCCATGTGCATGTGAACGACCCGGGCCGCACCGAGTGGGAGGGGTTCTGGACCGCCACGCGCGCGGCGGCGGCCGGCGGCATCACCACCCTCGTCGACATGCCGCTCAACTCCCTCCCGCCGACCACCTCGGTCGACAACCTCCGCGTCAAGCAGGAGGTCGCCGCCGACAAGGCGCACATGGACGTCGGCTTCTGGGGTGGCGCGCTGCCGGACAACGTCAAGGATCTGCGCCCCCTGTACGACGCCGGCGTCTTCGGTTTCAAGGCGTTCCTGTCGCCGTCCGGCGTGGACGAGTTCCCGCATCTCGACCAGGAACGGCTCGCGCGGTCCCTGGCGGAGATCACCTCCTTCGGCGGCCTGCTGATCGTGCACGCCGAGGACCCGCACCACCTGGCCGCCGCCCCGCAGCACGGCGGCCCCAAGTACGCCGACTTCCTGGCCTCGCGTCCGCGCGACGCGGAGGACACGGCGATCGCGCAGCTGATCGCGCAGGCGAAACGCCTCCACGCGCGCGTGCACGTCCTGCACCTGTCCTCGTCGGACGCCCTGCCGCTGATCGCCGAGGCCAAGCGGGACGGCGTCCGGATCACCGTCGAGACCTGCCCGCACTACCTCACCCTCACCGCCGAGGAAGTCCCGGACGGCGCCAGCGAGTTCAAGTGCTGCCCGCCGATCCGTGAGTCGGCCAACCAGGACCTGCTCTGGCAGGCGCTGGCCGACGGCACCATCGACTGCGTGGTCACCGACCACTCGCCCTCGACCGCCGATCTGAAGACCGCCGACTTCGCGACCGCGTGGGGCGGCATCTCCGGCCTCCAGCTCAGCCTCCCCGCCGTGTGGACGGAGGCTCGTAAGCGCGGCCACGGTCTTGAGGACGTGGTCCGCTGGATGTCGGCCCGCACAGCCGCGCTCGTCGGCCTCGACGACCGCAAGGGCGCCATCGCGGCCGGCCGGGACGCCGACTTCGCCGTCCTCGCGCCCGACGAGACGTTCACCGTCGACCCGGCGGGCCTCCAGCACCGCAACCGGGTCACCGCGTACGCGGGCAAGGCCCTGTACGGCGTCGTGAAGTCCACCTGGCTGCGCGGCGAACGCATCGTCGCGGACGGCGCGTTCACGGCCCCGAAGGGACGCCTGCTGACCCGCACCCCCTGACCACCGCTCGCTTCCGCACCCGCAGCGGCCGACACCCGAGAGGAAGACCTTCTTTGACGGCGATCCCGACCTTCACCGGCGACGCGAACCCCTACTCCGGCGGCGACCCGTACGCCGACTACCGCACCGGCGACTTCCCCTTCACCCAGTACGCCGACCTCGCCGACCGGCAGCTCGGCGCCGGGGTCATCGCCGCCAACGACGAGTTCTTCGCGCAGCGGGAGAACCTGCTGGTGCCCGGGCGGCCCGAGTTCGACCCCGAGCACTTCGGGCACAAGGGCAAGATCATGGACGGCTGGGAGACGCGCCGCCGCCGCGGGGTCTCGGCCGGGCACCCCTGGCCCACGGCCGAGGACCACGACTGGGCGCTGGTCCGCCTCGGCGCCCCCGGCGTCGTCCGCGGGATCGTCGTCGACACGGCCCACTTCCGCGGCAACTACCCGCAGGCGGTGTCGGTCGAGGGCACGTCGGTCCCCGGCTCCCCGTCGCCCGCGGAACTCCTCGGCGACGACGTGAAGTGGACGACCCTCGTCCCGCGCACGCCGGTGGGCGGCCACGCGGCCAACGGCTTCGCCGTCACCGTCGAACAGCGCTTCACCCACCTCCGCGTCAACCAGCACCCCGACGGCGGCATCGCCCGCCTGCGCGTGTACGGCGAGGTCGTCCCGGACCCCGGGTGGCTCGCCGCGCTCGGCACCTTCGACGTGCTCGCCCTGGAGAACGGCGGCCAGGTCGAGGACGCCTCCAACCTCTTCTACTCACCGGCCACCAACACCATCCAGCCGGGCCGCTCCCGCAAGATGGACGACGGCTGGGAGACGCGCCGCCGCCGCGACCAGGGCAACGACTGGATCCGCTACCGGCTGGTGGCGCAGTCCCAGATCCGGGCGATCGAGATCGACACGGCGTATCTGAAGGGCAACAGCGCGGGCTGGGCGTCCGTGTCGGTGCGGGACGGCGAAGACGGCGCGGACGGCGCGGCCGGCGACTGGCGGGAGATCCTCCCGCGCACCCGCCTCCAGCCGGACACGAACCACCGCTTCGTCCTGGCTTCCCCGGCCGTGGGCACGCACGCGCGCGTGGACATCTTCCCGGACGGCGGGATCTCCCGCCTGCGGCTGTTCGGAACGCCGACAGAGGCGGGATCGGCAGAGCTGACGGCCAGGCACCGCGAACTGTCCTGACCCGCCTTTCCCGCCCACCCGACTCGGTTGCTTTTCGAGCCCGCCGCTCTGGCGACCGAGACGTGTGGGTGGGCGGTCGAGGGAACCGCTGAAGCGTCGGCTACGTTCTTTCCCCGTGACCCTTCAGCAAGAAATCGTCGGCAACGCCATGCAGATGGCGGTCGTCAACCTGCACCCCGGCCAGACCGTCTACTGCGAAGCCGGGAAGTTCCTGTTCAAGACCACGAACGTGACCATGGAGACCCGGCTCAGCGGCCCGAACGGCGGCGGCCAGTCGCAGGGCGGTGGCGGCGGCATGGGCGGCATGCTGCGCCAGGCCATGGGCACCGCCATGCAGGTGGGCCAGCGCATGCTCGCCGGCGAGTCACTGGCGTTCCAGTACTTCAGCGCGCAGGGCGGTGAAGGCACCGTCGGCTTCGCGGGCGTGCTGCCCGGCGAGATGCGCGCCCTGGAGCTCAACGGCACGCGCGCGTGGTTCGCCGAGAAGGACGCCTTCGTCGCGGCCGAGTCCACCGTCGAGTTCGGCATCGCCTTCCAGGGCGGCCGCACCGGCATGAGCGGCGGCGAGGGCTTCATCCTGGAGAAGTTCACCGGCCACGGCACCGTGATCATCGCCGGCGCGGGCAACTTCATCGACCTCAACCCCGCCGACTTCGGCGGCCGTATCGAGGTCGACACGGGCTGTGTCGTCGCCTTCGAGGAGGGCATCCAGTACGGCGTCCAGCGCGTCGGCGGCCTCAACCGTCAGGGCCTCATGAACGCCGTCTTCGGCGGCGAGGGCCTCTCCCTGGCCACCCTGGAGGGCAACGGCCGGGTGATCCTGCAGTCCCTCACCATCGAGAGCCTCGCCAACGCCCTGAAGAAGGCCCAGGGCGGCGACAAGCAGGGCCCGACCGGCGGACTGTTCTCGACGCACGCGGGGTGACGCGCCGTACGGACGATCACGACCGATGAGTCGCGGGCGCCCGCGGGGTCTGAACTGACGACAACAGACCGCACCCCAGGAAGCAGGCACCCCTCATGGGCAAGCTCGTCTCCACCATGTTCGTCACCCTGGACGGCGTGTACCAGGCACCAGGCGGTCCCGAGGAGGACCCCAGCGGCGGCTTCACCCACGGCGGCTGGAGCCACCCCTACGGCGACGCGGACTTCGGCGGGTTCGTCACCGAGGTCTTCGATCGGGTCGGCGCCTTCCTGCTCGGCCGCCGTACGTACGACATCTTCGCCTCGTTCTGGCCGCACGTCACCGACCCCGCCGACCCGATCGCGGCGAAGCTCAACGCGCTCCCGAAGTACGTCCCGTCCGCGACCCTCACCGACCCCGGGTGGTCTGGCACCACGGTCCTCGGCGGCGACCTCGCCAAGGAGGTCACGGCCCTCAAGGAGCGCACCGACGGCGAGCTCCAGGCGCACGGCAGCGGCGCGCTGGTCCGCTCCCTGCTGGACCTGGGCCTGGTCGACACCCTCCACCTGCTGACGTTCCCGGTCGTGCTGGGCAGCGGCCGCCGCTTCTTCGAGGAGGTCACCGTGCCGACGAAGTTCCGGCACACCGGCGGCCGGGTCACCGCGGCCGGCGTCTCCATCCAGTCGTACGACCTCGCGGGCCGGCCCGACTACGGTTCCTACATCGCCGACGCGAACGCCTGACCCGGTCGGGGCCCGCCCCGTGAAGGCTGCGGGCCCCAGGTTAATTCCCTGAAAACGAACGGGACTTGACGGGAAATTCTTCAGGCTTGTCATTGACATGCCACTGTCTACGCGCGTCATCATGGAGCCATGAGATTCCCCCCACGAATCACCCGCATCGGCGCCGCCGGCGTCGTCCTGTCCGCCCTCCTCGTCGGCGGTACGGTCACCGCCGGTACGGCGGACGCCGCGGCCGCCTCGGTCGGCAGCATCTGCTACAGCGACCTGCCGTCGCAGGCGTACGACACGCTGGACCTGATCGCGTCGGGCGGTCCGTTCCCGTACTCGCAGGACGGCGTCGTCTTCCGCAACCAGGAGGGCGTGCTGCCCAGCCAGGCCAGCGGCTACTACCACGAGTACACCGTGAAGACGCCTGGTTCTTCTACGCGCGGAGCACGTCGCATCGTGACCGGCAAGAAGACCCAGGAGGACTACTACACGGCGGACCACTACGTGACGTTCGACCTGGTCAACTTCGGCTGCTGAGTCCCTGGCCGAGTCGACCGGCCGGCCGCCAGGAACGGCGCGACCAGTCGGAGGTCCGGTAGGCGTTCAGCCGGACCTCCGGCTCCCCGCGAGGGCGAACAGCGCGATCGCCAGCACGATCAGTGCGACGCCGGCGTAGACGCCGTAGCCGTCGAGGAAGCCGAGCCGTTGCACGAGACCCACGTGCCAGTGGGTGAACTCGTGCAGCAGGCCCAGCGCACCCTGCACCAGAGCGATGAATCCGAGCAGTTCCAGCAGCTGTTTCACAGCACGACTCTCGCCCCGCGGCCTCCCCCCATGCCATCGGCCGCGGGGCGAGTCGTGCCCGCCGGAAGTCGCTCCGCACGCGCGCGTGCCGTGCCGAAAGTCCACGCGAGCCCAACTTTGGTCGACGACCCCGTGCGCGGGGGAGGTGGTACCGGCCGGTCCTGCATAGATTTGTCGACCGTGAGCGGTGACATCTCGATACGGACGTTCGAGCGGCGACGGTGGCTCTTCCCGTCCGCCGTGATCCATGAACTCGATCCCGGCGCCGGCCCGGCCGGCCGCCCGCCCAGGCGCACCGCGCGCGACTGGCTCGTCGACTTCAGCTGCTTCCTCCTCGCCGTCGTACTGGGCGTGGCCGCCGCGAACACCATGCGGCAGGACCCGAACGTCTCCCACGGCCTCGCGGTCGCCGACCAGCTGATCGGCGGTCTGGCCTGCGCCGCGGTCTGGCTGCGCCGCCGCTGGCCGATGGGCCTGGCGATCGCCATGGTCCCGGTCGGCTTCGTCTCCGACACCGCGGGCGGCGCCGCCATGGTCGCCCTGTTCACGCTCGCCGTGCACCGCCCGTTCCGGTACGTCGCCTGGATCGGCGGCGTCAACCTCGCGCTGGTCCCACTCTTCTACTGGCTGCGTCCCGACCCCGACCTGCCCTATCTGGCCGTCGTCATCCTGGTCGTGCTGTTCGGCCTCCTGGTCATCAGCGTCGGCATGTTCGTGCGCTCCAAGCGGCAGCTGTTGGTCAGCCTGCGCGACCGCGCCCAGCGGGCCGAGACCGAGGCGGGGCTGCGCGCCGAGCGGGCCCAGCGGCTGGCCCGGGAGGCCATCGCCCGGGAGATGCACGACGTCCTCGCCCACCGGCTGACCCTGCTCAGCGTGCACGCCGGGGCCCTGGAGTTCCGTCCCGACGCGCCCCAGGCGGAGATCGCCCGGGCGGCCGGGGTGATCCGGGAGAGCGCCCACGAGGCCCTCCAGGACCTGCGCGAGATCATCGGCGTCCTGCGCGCCGCCGACGGCGACGAGGCGGGCGGCCGGCCGCAGCCCACCCTGGCCGCGCTGGAGTCCCTGGTCGCCGAATCACGGGGAGCCGGCATGAAGGTGGTGCTGGACAACCATGTCGGCGACCCGGCGGCCGTTCCCGCCTCCGTCGGCCGCACCGCCTACCGCATCGCCCAGGAGGGCCTCACCAACGCCCGTAAACACGCCCCCGGCGCCGAGGTCACCGTCCGCGTCACCGGAGCCCCCGGCGACGGCCTGGACATCACCGTGCACAACCCCGCCCCGGAGGCCGAGGCCCCGCACGTCCCCGGCTCGGGCCAGGGCCTCATCGGCCTGACCGAACGCGCGACGCTGGCCGGGGGCCGGCTGGAGCACCGGGCCACCGGCGACGGCGGCTTCGAGGTGCGGGCCTGGCTGCCCTGGGCCGCCGCCTGAACCACCGCGTCCGCAGTCCGGACAACTCTGTCCGCCCCCTGAACGACCACGTCCGCCGTCCGAACGACCACGTGATGTCGTAGCCGCGTGATTACGTAGGAGCCATGACCGCGATCAGACTGCTGCTCGTCGACGACGACCCCCTGGTGCGGGCGGGGCTGTCCCTGATGATGGGCGGGGCCGGGGACATCGAGATCGTCGGGGAGGGCGCCGACGGCGACGAGGTCGAGGCGCTCGTCGACCGCACCCACCCGGACGTCGTCCTGATGGACATCCGGATGCCGTCCGTGGACGGGCTCACCGCCACCGAGCGGCTGCGCGCGCGTGCGGACGCCCCGCAGGTCGTCGTCCTGACCACCTTCCACGCCGACGAACAGGTGTTGCACGCCCTGCGCGCGGGGGCCGCCGGGTTCGTCCTCAAGGACACCCCGCCCGCCGAGATCGTGGACGCGGTGCGCCGGGTCGCGGCCGGTGACCCCGTCCTGTCGCCCGCCGTCACCCGCCAGCTGATGCGGCACGCGGCGGGCACCCAGGCGGACACCCGGCAGGCACGCGCGCGTGACCGGCTCGCCGCCCTCAACGACCGCGAACGCGAGGTCGCCGTCGCGGTCGGCCGGGGCCTCGCCAACGCCGAGATCGCCACCGGCCTCTACATGAGCGTCGCCACCGTCAAGACGCATGTCTCGCGCATCCTGGCCAAGCTCGGCATGAACAACCGCGTCCAGATCGCGCTGCTGGCGTACGACGCGGGGCTGCTGGAGGAGTAGGGGCACCAGTCGGGCACCCCGAGCGTTCTCCGGGTAAGGGACGGCCTCGGGACCTCCTGAAGGGGGAGTACAGCATGCAGGTGACCGACCTCGGCGAGTACGGCGACGGTCTGCGCACGGATCCGCACACGGTCTACGCCCGGCTGCGCGAGCGCGGCCCGGTGCACCGGGTGCGGTGGCCGCTGCCCGACGCGTACCACGAGACCTGGCTGGTCGTCGGGTACGAGGAGGCCCGCGCGGCGCTCGCCGACCCCAGGCTGGCCAAGGACACCGAGAAGGCCGGCTTCAAGTTCCTCGACGAGGAGATGATCGGCAAGTACCTGCTGCTCGCCGACCCGCCCCAGCACACCCGGCTGCGCGGGCTCATCACGCGCGCGTTCACCGCGCGCCGGGTGGCCGGTCTGGAGCCGAGAATCCAGGAGATCACCGACCGGCTGCTCGACGAGATGCTCCCGCGTGGTCGCGCCGACCTCATCGACGCCCTCGCCTACCCGCTGCCGATCACGGTGATCAGCGAACTGCTCGGCGTACCCGAGCTGGACCGCGCGCGGTTCCGGAAGCTCTCCAACGAGGTGGTCGGCTCCGCCCGTCCGAGCAACGAGTACGACGCGTTCGCCGAGCTCGCCGACTATCTGAAGGAGCTGATCGAGGACAAGCGGTGCGCGGGCCCGAGCGACGACCTGCTCAGCGACCTGATCCGCACCACCGCCGAGGACGGCGACCGGCTCTCCGTCGAGGAACTGCGCGGCATGGCCTACGTCCTGCTGATCGCCGGCCACGAGACCACCGTCAACCTGATCGGCAACGGCGTCCTCGCCCTGCTCACCCACCCTGCCCAACTCGCCGCCCTGCGCGCCGACATGAGCCTCCTGGACGGCGCGGTCGAGGAGATCCTGCGCTGGGAGGGCCCGGTGGAGAACGCGACGTACCGGTACGCCGCCGAGCCCCTGGAGATCGCCGGCACCGCCATCGAACGGGGCGACCCGGTGATGATCGGGCTCACCGCCGCCGACCGCGACGGCGCCCGCTATCCCGAGCCCGGCCGCTTCGACATCCGCCGCGACAACCGCGGCCACCTCGCCTTCGGCCACGGCATCCACTACTGCCTGGGCGCACCCCTGGCCCGCCTGGAGAGCCGCACGGCCCTGCGCTCCCTCCTGGAGCGCGCCCCGGACCTGGCCCTGGACGGCCCGCACGGGGACTGGCTGCCGGGCACGCTGATGAGGGGGGTGCGGAACCTTCCGGTGCGCTGGTAGCCGGGATGCGCCGGTAGCCGGTGCGCCGCCGGCCGTCGGTCGGCGGCAGCCGCGGTCAGCCCAGCCGGTCCGGGATCTCCGCGAGTGCCACCAGTCTTCGCTCGTGCCGGGACACCTCGCAGGCCTCCGCGATCCGCAGCGCCTGGAGCGCCTCGCGCCCGTCGCAGGGGTTGGCGAGCCCGCCGCGCACCACGTCGACGAAGGCACACAGCTCGGCCTCGTAGGCGGGTCCGAACCGCTCCAGGAAGCCGGGCCACGGCTTGTCCGCGGGCGGCGGCCCGGTCGGCTCGGTGGAGGCCACCGGCGTACGGTCGTCCAGGCCGACCACCACGGTGTCCCGCTCCCCGGCCAGCTCCATCCGCACGTCGTACCCGGCGCCGTTCAGCCGGGTCGCGGTGGCGGTGGCCAGCATGCCGTCGTCCAGGGTGAGCAGGGCCGCGCCGGTGTCCACGTCACCGGCCTCGCGGAACATGGCGGGCCCGGCGTCCGAGCCGGTCGCGTACACGTCGACGACCTCGCGGCCGGTCACCCAGCGCAGCACGTCGAAGTCGTGGATCAGTGTGTCCCGGAACAGCCCGCCGGACAGCGGCAGCCACTCCGGCGGGGGCGGGGACTGGTCGGAGGTCAGCGCCCGCACGGTGTGCAGCCGCCCGAGCCTCCCCGAGCGCACGGCCTCCCGGGCGCCCGCGTACCCCTTGTCGAAGCGCCGCTGGAAGCCCATCTGCAGCACCGTCCCGGCCTTCTCCACCTCGGCCAGGGCGTGCAGCGTGCCCGGCAGGTCCAGGGCGATCGGCTTCTCGCAGAACACCGGGAGCCCGGAGCGCGCCGCGCGGCCGATCAGGTCGGCGTGCGCCGAGGTCGCCGCGGTGATCACCACCGCGTCCACGCCCCACCTGAAGATCTCGTCCACCCCGGGCGCCGCCGTCTCCCCGAGCCGGTAGGCCAGATCCTGGGCCCGCGCCGGATCGACATCCGAGAGGATCAGTGATCCGACCTCCCGATGACGGCTGAGCGTGTTCGCATGAATGGTTCCGATGCGGCCCGTCCCGATGACCCCGATGCGCATGGGAACAAGGTGCGGGTGCACCCCGTGCGCTGTCAATCCGTATGTCCGGACAATCGAACTACACAACTTCCCGTCAACCCGTCACGGGGATACGCTCGGGCCCGTGCCGAAACCAGATGTGGACCCGACCGTGCCGCTCGAACTGAGTGTGGACCGGAGCTCGCCGGTGCCGTTGTACTTCCAGCTCGCGCAGCAGCTGGAAGCGGCCATCGAGCACGGCTCGCTCACCCCCGGCAGCCTGCTGGGCAACGAGATCGAGCTCGCCGCACGGCTCGGCCTGTCCCGCCCGACCGTGCGTCAGGCCATCCAGTCCCTCGTCGACAAGGGCCTGCTTGTCCGTCGCCGGGGTGTCGGCACCCAGGTCGTGCACAGCCAGGTCAAACGCCCCCTGGAGCTCAGCAGCCTCTACGACGACCTGGAGTCGGCCGGCCAGCGCCCCGCGACGAAGGTGCTGGTCAACACCGTCGTCCCGGCGTCCGCCGAGATCGCCGCCGCGCTCGCGGTAGCCGAGGACACCGAGGTACACCGCATCGAGCGGCTCCGGCTGGCGCACGGCGAGCCGATGGCGTACCTGACCAACTACCTGCCGCCCGGCCTGCTCGACCTGGACACCGGGCAGTTGGAGGCCACCGGCCTCTACCGCCTGATGCGGGCCGCCGGGATCACCCTGCACAGCGCCCGCCAGTCCATCGGCGCCCGCGGCGCCACGGCCGCCGAGGCGGAGCGGCTCGCCGAGCCGGAAGGCGCCCCGCTGCTCACCATGCGGCGCACCACGTACGACGACACCGGCCGCGCCGTCGAGTTCGGCGACCACATCTACCGGCCGACCCGCTACTCCTTCGAGTTCCAGCTGCTCGTACGGTCCTGATCGCCACCCGGAATCCGACGTTCCGTTAGTCGCAATGTCCGGACAATGCGAGCACAGAGTGCCGCCCCCCGCCGTCAGGGGTGTACCCCATGTTCGATACTGAGGCTTTTGGGGCAGGCGAGGTCGCCGTCGGTGGTCACCCACGGTGAGCTTCGCCCGCCCCTCTCGCACGTATGAGCACGGCAAGAAGGGCACGGCCTCGTGGCACGGTTTCGGACCTGGGTGGGCATCGCGGTGGCGGGGGCGCTCAGCGTCACCCTCGCCGGATGCAGCAGTACCGGCGGCAAGCGGGCGGAGGACGCCCGGAACGCCGCGGCGGCCCAGGGGACAGCGGCGGTGAACACCCCCCGCTGGACCTTCGCGATGATCACTCACTCGGGTGACGGCGACACCTTCTGGGACATCGTGCAGAGCGGTGCGAAGCAGGCCGCCCGCAAGGACAACATCAACTTCCTGTACTCGCACGACGACGAGGCACAGCAGCAGGCGCAGCTCGTGGACGCGGCGGTCGACAAGAAGGTCGACGGCATCATCGTCACCCTTGCCAAGCCCGACGCCCTCAAGGCGGCCGTGGCCCGCGCCGAGAAGGCCGGCATCCCGGTGATCACCGTGAACTCCGGCTCCGCGGAGTCCAAGGCCTTCGGCGCCCTCGCGCACATCGGCCAGGACGAGACCATCGCCGGCCGGGCGGTCGGCGACGAGCTGAACAAGCGCGGCAGGAAGAAGGCTCTGTGCATCCTGCACGAGCAGGGCAACGTCGGCCACGAGCAGCGCTGCGCGGGCGTCGCCGAGAACTTCGACGGCGAGGTCGAGAACCTCTACGTCAACGGCACCAACATGCCCGACGTGCAGTCCTCGATCGAGGCGAAGCTCCAGGCCGACCGGTCGATCGACGCGGTCGTCACGCTCGGGGCGCCGTACGCCGACACCGCCGTGAAGGCCAGGACGGACGCGGGCAGCACGGCCGAGGTCGACACCTTCGACCTCAACGCCAAGGTCGCCGCCGAGCTCAAGGACGGCACCCTCGGCTTCGCCGTGGACCAGCAGCCGTACCTCCAGGGCTACCAGGCGGTCGACCTGCTGTGGCTCTACAAGTACAACGGCGACGTCCTCGGCGGCGGGCAGCCGGTGCTCACCGGCCCGCAGATCATCACCAAGGACCAGGCGCCCGCGCTGGCGAAGTACACCGAGCGGGGCACCCGATGAGCGCCACCTTGGAACCCACACTTGACGAAAGGATTCTGCAGACCTCTCCGCTGCGGAAACTCCTCTCCTGTCCGGAGCTGGGCTCGGTCGTCGGCGCGGTCGCCGTCCTCCTCTTCTTCGCCTTGGCCGCGGACGGCTTCCTGCGCGCGTCCAGCATCAGCACGGTCCTCTACGCCTCCTCGACGATCGGCATCATGGCCGTACCGGTGGCGCTGCTGATGATCGGCGGCGAGTTCGACCTCTCCGCGGGCGTCCTGGTGACGTCCTCCGCGCTGATCTCCTCGATGTTCAGCTACCAGATGACGGCGAACACCTGGGTGGGCGTAGGGGTCTCGCTCCTCGTGAGCCTGGCCATCGGCGCCTTCAACGGCTTCGTGCTCACCCGCACCAGGCTGCCCAGCTTCATCGTCACCCTGGGCACCTTCCTGATGCTCACCGGCATGAACCTGGGCCTCACCAAACTGATCGACGGCACGGTCTCCACCAAGACGATCGCCGACATGGAGGGCTTTTCGTCCGCCCGCGCGGTCTTCGCCTCAACGCTCACCGTCGGCGGCGTGGACTTCAAGATCACGATCCTCTGGTGGCTCGTCCTGGTCGCGATCGCCTCCTGGATCCTGCTGCGCACCCGCGCCGGCAACTGGATCTTCGCCGTGGGCGGCAACCAGGACGCGGCCCGCGCGGTCGGCGTCCCCGTAGCCAAGACCAAGATCGGCCTCTACATGGGCGTGGCGCTCGGCGCCTGGATCTCCGGCCAGCACCTGCTCTTCTCGTACGACGCCGTCCAGTCCGGCGAGGGCGTCGGCAACGAGCTGATCTACATCATCGCGGCCGTCATCGGCGGCTGCCTGATCACCGGCGGCTACGGCAGCGCGGTCGGCTCGGCGGTCGGGGCGCTCATCTTCGGCATGACCAGCAAGGGCATCGTCTTCGCCGAGTGGAACCCCGACTGGTTCAAGTTCTTCCTCGGAGCGATGCTGCTCCTCGCGACCCTGCTCAACACCTGGGTCCGCAAGCGCGCGGAGGCCACCGCATGACCCTCGTCCGGCTGACCGACGTCAGCAAGCAGTACGGCACCGTCCGCGCCCTGGAAGGGGTCTCCCTGGAGGTCCACGCGGGCGAGATCACCTGCGTCCTCGGCGACAACGGGGCCGGCAAGTCCACCCTGATCAAGATCGTCGCGGGCCTGCACCGGCACGACGGCGGCACGCTCGTCGTCGACGGCGAGGAGACGACGCTCACCTCTCCGCGCGAGGCCCTGGACCGGGGCATCGCCACGGTCTACCAGGACCTGGCGGTCGTGCCGCTGATGCCGGTGTGGCGCAACTTCTTCCTTGGCTCGGAACCCCGCAAGGGCCGTGTGCTCAAGCGGCTGGACGTCGACTTCATGCGCCGCACCACCCGCGCCGAACTCCTCCGCATGGGCATCGACCTCCGGGACGTCGACCAGCCCATCGGCACCCTGTCGGGCGGCGAACGCCAGTGCGTGGCGATCGCGAGGGCCGTCCACTTCGGCGCGAAGGTCCTGGTCCTGGACGAGCCGACGGCGGCACTGGGAGTGAAGCAGTCCGGTGTGGTCCTGAAATACGTGGCAGCGGCACGCGACCAGGGCCTCGGTGTCGTGTTGATCACCCACAATCCGCATCACGCGTACTTGGTGGGGGACCGGTTCGTGCTGTTGAGGAGGGGCACGATGGTGGGGAGCTACTCACGTGACGAGATGACACTCGAAGAACTGACCGGCCAGATGGCAGGCGGAAGCGACCTGGACGCTCTACGCCACGAGCTGCGGCGCCGGTAAGGGGCGCGGGGCTGTATCGATATGCGGCTCCGCCGCGTGGGCGCGCCCAGCCCCACGCGGCCGCACCTGGCAACGGTGCTTATCTCCCCCGAACGGCACTACACGCACGCGTACGGCAGAATCAAGCCCGATGAGCACCTACCGCGACCTCACCGCCCCCATAGGCTCCCGCCGAGCCCCCGTCCTGCGAACGGTCGGCACACGGGAGCGCCGGTCCCACCTGACCGCCCCCCGTGTCCCCACCGTCGGCATCGACATCGGCGGCACCAAGGTCATGGCGGGCGTCGTGGACGCCGACGGCAACATCCTGGAGAAGCTCCGCACGGAGACCCCGGACAAGTCCAAGAGCCCCAAGGTCGTCGAGGACACGATCGTCGAGCTGGTCCTGGACCTGTCCGACCGGCACGACGTGCATGCCGTCGGCATCGGCGCGGCCGGCTGGGTCGACGCCGACCGCAACCGCGTGCTGTTCGCCCCCCACCTCTCCTGGCGGAACGAACCGCTGCGCGACCGCCTCGCCGGCCGGCTCGCCGTGCCCGTCCTGGTCGACAACGACGCCAACGCCGCCGCCTGGGCCGAGTGGCGGTTCGGCGCCGGCCGCGGCGAGGACCACCTGGTCATGATCACGCTCGGCACCGGCATCGGCGGCGCGATCCTGGAGGACGGCCAGGTCAAGCGCGGCAAGTACGGCGTCGCCGGCGAGTTCGGCCACATGCAGGTCGTGCCCGGCGGCCACCGCTGCCCGTGCGGCAACCGCGGCTGCTGGGAGCAGTACAGCTCCGGCAACGCGCTGGTCCGCGAGGCCAAGGAGCTGGCCGCCGCCGACTCCCCGGTGGCCTACGGGATCATCGAGCACGTCAAGGGCAACATCGACGAGATCTCCGGCCCGATGATCACCGAGCTGGCCCGCGAGGGCGACGCGATGTGCATCGAGCTGCTCCAGGACATCGGCCAGTGGCTCGGCGTCGGCATCGCCAACCTCGCCGCCGCTCTCGACCCGTCCTGCTTCGTCATCGGCGGGGGCGTGAGCGCCGCCGACGACCTGCTGATCGGCCCCGCCCGGGACGCGTTCAAACGCCAGCTGACCGGCCGCGGCTACCGCCCCGAGGCCCGGATCGCCCGCGCCCAGCTGGGCCCCGAGGCCGGCATGGTCGGCGCCGCCGACCTCGCCCGCCTCGTCGCCCGCCGGTTCCGGCGTGCCAATCGGCGCCGGGTCGAGCGGTACGAGCGTTACGAGCGGTACGCGGAGGCCCGCCGTACCCGGGACACCGCATGACCGCTTCGCTGCCCCGCCAGGCCGCGTCCCCGGAGGAACCGCGCCGCCCGCCCGAGACCCCCGGGCACAAGGCCCGCCGCCGGGCGCTCACGTTGCTGATCATCGGGCTGCTCATCGGCGTACCGGCCGGCTACCTGGTGATCTCCGCCGCCCAGAGCCGCAACAGCGGCAAGGACAAGGAGTCGAAGTACTCGGCGACCGGCCTCACCGAGGGCTGGCCGTCGAAGGTGCAGCGGCGCCTCTACCAGGTGCCGGTCCCGCACCCGGCCGACCGGATCGCGTACTACGAGACGAACAACTGGAAGACCAGCCGTCTCTACGTCCAGTTCCGCACCAACAGCGCCGGACTGGACAGCTTCCTGGAGGGCATGGGCGTCAACCGGGACGCACTCAAGAAGAACGACATCAGCATCAGCTCCCGCGACCAGAAGATCACCGGCTGGAAGTTCACCGGCCCCGGCCCCTGGTCGGGCCTGACGCACAAGCAGAAGAACCCGGCGCCCACCCAGGACGTGGTCGTGAACACGGCCGACCCGAACTACCCGATGATCTACGTCGTCTCCCGCACAGTGCCGTAGGGACGGCCCCCGGCCGGTCGCCGGGGCCGATTGTCAGACCCCGCCCGTACAGTCGAAGACGTCTGATCCGACATGTGGGCGGGAGGTGGCAGAACGTATGAGCGGCACGGTGACCGAGACACCTGACGGCGTCCCCCTGCGCCTGGCGGCGGTCTACCTGCCCGCCGACCTCCCGCGCCAGGGCCGCATCGCCTTCTGGGACCCGGACGGCGACCCGCTGCCCACCGCCGCGACCGAGGACCTGACGGTCGTACGACGGCACGGCGCCGGTGTCCGCCGCCGGCAGGTGCCCGCGCTGACCCTGCCGCTCGGCGAGGCCCTCCCGCTGCTCGTCCGGGCCCGCCGCGACCCGGCCGCCCACCCCGCCACCGCCTGCTGGGGCGCCGCCGCCCAGCACGCGCTGCGGCTCGCCGCCCGGGGCCGCCTGCTGCCCGGCCTGACCGCGGCCGGGTACGACGCCTGGCGGGCCGGCCCCCTGGAGGCCGCCGACATCGCCCACCTGCGCGCGGTGGCCGCCGCCCTGCCCGCCGAGGGCCACGCCGTCCCGCTGCCCGGCCCCGGTCCGCTCCGGCTGCCCCAGCCGGAGGCGCTGATCCGCTCCTTCCTGGACGCGGTCGCCGACACCCTGCCCCGCACCCCGGCCGCCCCGCACACCTCGGGCAGGCCGTTCGCCGCCCACGAGGGCCGGCGGCTGCCCGACGCCCAGGAGTGGGCCGCCGAGGTCGCCGCCGGCATGGACGCGGGCGTGCGGATCTCGCTCCGCCTCGACCTGTCGGCCTACGACCTCTTCGACGACGGCGAGGGAGCGCACCGCGCCGGAGCGGCGATCGTCCAGGTGCACAGCCTGGCCGACCCCACCCTGGTGACCGACGCGGCGGCGCTGTGGGCGGGGCAGTCCGATGCCGCCTTCGGTCCCCGCGCGCGCGTGGACGCGGCGCTGGCCGTACGCCGGGCCGCGCGGGTGTGGCCGCCGCTGGACCGGCTGGCCGAGCAGGACGTGCCGGACGTGCTCGCCCTCTCCGAGGAGGAGCTGGGCGATCTGCTCGGGGTGGCCGCGACCCGGCTGGCGGCGGCCGGGGTCGCCGTGCACTGGCCCCGGGACCTGGCCCAGGACCTCACCGCGGCCGCCGTGATCCGCTCCGCCCCCGGTTCGGCGACCGACGGCACGGGCTTCTTCGAGGGCGAGGAACTGCTCCAGTTCCGCTGGCAGCTGGCGCTCGGCGGGGACCCGCTCAGCGACGCCGAGATGGACGCGCTCGCCGAGGCCCACCGCCCGGTCGTACGGCTGCGGGACCGCTGGGTGCTCGTCGACCCGGCCCTGGTCCGCAAGGCCCGCAAGCGCGAACTGGGCCTGCTCGACCCGGTCGACGCGCTCTCCGTGGCGCTCACCGGCGAGGCCGAGGTGGACGGCGAGAGCGTCGAGGCGGTCCCCGTCGGCCTCCTCGCGGCCCTGCGCGACCGCCTCACGGCCGGCATCCAGCCCGCCGAGCCGCCCGCCGCCCTGCGGGCCACCCTGCGCGACTACCAGCTGCGTGGCCTGGCCTGGCTCGACCTCATGACCTCCCTCGGCCTCGGCGGCTGCCTCGCCGACGACATGGGCCTCGGCAAGACGATCACCGTCATCGCCCTGCACCTCAAGCGGGCCCGCACCGAACCGACCCTGGTGGTCTGCCCCGCCTCGCTGCTGGGCAACTGGCAGCGGGAGATCGCCCGGTTCGCGCCCGGCGTCCCGGTCCGCCGCTTCCACGGTCCCGACCGCACCCTGGACGGCCTGGACGGCGGCTTCGTCCTCACCACGTACGGCACCCTGCGCGCCACCGCGGCCAGGCTCGCCGACCAGCCCTGGGGCATGGTCGTCGCCGACGAGGCACAGCACGTCAAGAACCCCTACTCGGCCACCGCCAAGGCGCTGCGCACCATCCCGACCCCCGCACGCGTGGCCCTCACCGGCACCCCCGTGGAGAACAACCTCTCCGAACTCTGGGCCCTGCTCGACTGGACCACCCCCGGACTCCTCGGCCCGCTGAAATCCTTCCGCGCCCGGCACGCGCGCGCCGTCGAGAACGGCGAGGACCGGGAGGCGGTGACCCGCCTTGCCCGCCTGGTCCGTCCGTTCCTGCTGCGCCGCAAGAAGTCCGACCCCGGCATCGTCCCCGAACTCCCGCCGAAGACGGAGACCGACCACCCCGTCCCGCTCACCCGCGAGCAGGCCGCGCTGTACGAGGCGGTGGTGCGCGAGTCGCTGCTCGCCATCGAGACGGCGGACGGCATCGCGCGCCGCGGGCTGGTGCTCAAGCTCCTCGGCGCCCTGAAGCAGATCTGCGACCACCCCGGGCTGTATCTCAAGGAGGAGTCCCGTATCGAGGGCCTGGCCGCCCGCTCCGGCAAACTCGCCCTGCTCGACGAGCTGTTGGACACCGTGCTCACCGAGGACGGCTCGGCGCTCGTCTTCACGCAGTACGTCGGCATGGCCCGCATGATCACCGCGCACCTCCAGGCCCGCGCGGTTCCCGTCGACCTTCTCCACGGCGGCACACCGGTACCGGAGCGCGAGCGCATGGTGGACCGCTTCCAGGCCGGCGCGACCCCGGTCCTCGTCCTCTCCCTGAAGGCCGCGGGCACCGGCCTCAACCTCACCCGCGCGGGCCATGTCGTCCACTTCGACCGCTGGTGGAACCCGGCGGTGGAGGAACAGGCCACCGACCGCGCCTACCGCATCGGCCAGACCCAGCCCGTCCAGGTCCACCGCCTGGTCACCGAGGGCACGGTGGAGGACCGCATCGCCGAGATGCTGGAGGCCAAGCGTGCCCTCGCCGACGCGATCCTGGGCTCCGGCGAGTCCGCCCTGACCGAACTGACGGACCGTGAGCTGTCCGACCTGGTGTCGCTGCGGAGGACGTCATGAGCGGGGACGAGCAGCGGCCGGGCGATGCGGCCCGCCAAGCGCTGCGGGCGGCGCGGGGGCGCGGTGCGGAGACCGGGGGCGACGAGGGGGTGCCGGCCGAGGCGCGGTCCGAAGGATCCGCCTCGCCGGGGGCGGACGCGGCCGAGGAGCGGGTGACGAGGCCGGGTGACGCGGCGCGGCTGGCGCTGCGGGCGGCTTCGGCGGCGAAGGAGGCGGAGCCACGGGATCCCGAGGCCGAGGCCGACGCGGGCCCGGCGGACGCCGGTGCCGTTCGTCCGGGTGGCCGCCCCGCCGACGTCGCGCGCGAGGCGCTGCGCGCGGCCCGCGCGGAGGCACGGCGGGCCGAGGCGGCCGCGGCGGAGGCCTCGGAAGGGTCCCCGGCTCGCGGAGCGCGCCGGCTAGCGTCGCCGGCCGCGGCGGAGACGGGTCGCGGTCGCACCGCCCGTGACCTGAAGCAGTACCTGGCGACCGCGTTCAGGATGCCGAAGGAGGAGCCTGAGCCGGTGCGGCCCGACGCCCTGGCGGATCAGGGAACCCCGACGGAACACCTCGACGAAGACGAGGCGTACCGCACCCCACCGCAGCACTACGAAACGGACCCCACCCCCTCCACGCCCGCCACACCCCCGGGCCACCCGCACCCGACTCCCGCCGCGGCCTCCGGCCGTCCACAGCCGACCGCCTCCACACCTGACACGCCTTCCGACCGCGGGGAGCCGACGGTGTCGGTGTCTGCCGAGGCTTCCGGCCGTCCGCGGCCGGCGACCTCTGCGTCTGCCGCAGTTTCCGAGCACCCGGAGTCGACGGCCGCTGCGTCTGCCGTGGCTTCCGGACGGCCATGGCCGGCCGGCTTCGCACCTGCCGAGCCCCCCGGCGACCCGGACCCGCACACCCCCGTGCCCACCACGGCTTCCGGCCGACCGGAGGCGGCGGCCCTTCCCGCCACGTCCCGCCTGCCCCGCACCATGGGCACCCCCCACCGCGACACCGAACTCCGCCGGACGTTTCCTTCCTTCCCCGCCCTCGCCTCCCAGGCCGGTGGCGCCGGGGCGGACTTCGCCGAGACCTGGTGGGGGAACGCCTGGGTTCGGGCGTTGGAGGAGGGGGCGCTGGACGTGAAGCGGCTCGCGCGGGGGCGGAGTTATGCCGAGCAGGGGCATGTGGACGCGATCACCGTGACGCCGGGGCTGGTCCTGGCGTATGTGCAGGGGAGCCGGCCACGGCCGTATCGCGTGCAGGTGCGGTTGCGTACCTTCGGCGCGGACGAGTGGGAGCGGTTCCTGGAGGCCGCCGCCGACCGGCCCGGGGACATCGCCGCGTTGCTCGACAAGGAGCTGCCGCAGGCCCTCGCCGAGAGCGGGGTGCCCTTGCTGCCGGGGCCGGGCGAGCTCGAACCCCGTTGCAGTTGCCCGGACTTCGGTCATCCCTGCAAGCACGCGGCCGCCCTCTGCTACCAGACCGCGCGGCTGCTGGACGCCGATCCGTTCGTGCTGCTTCTGCTGCGCGGCCAGGGGGAGCGCGAGGTCCTCGACGCGCTGTCCCGGCGCAACGCCGCCCGCGCGGCCCGGGAGCGGCAGCCGGCCGCCCTGCCCGGCGTCCGTGCCACCGAGGCCCTGGTGCCGCGTCAACTCCCGCCGCTGCCGCCCCCGTTGCAGGTTCCGCCGCATCCCGAGCAGCCTCCGGTGTACCCGGGCGTGCCCGGGGGACCCGACCCTTTCACGCTGGACCAGCTCGCCACGGACGCCGCCGCCCGAGCCCACACCCTGCTCGCCACCGGCCGTGACCCGGTCGGTGAACTGACCCTCTGGCAGGACGCGGTGCGCCTCGCCGCGGCCCGCCCCGGTTCCGGCCTGACCGCGTCCACCCGCGCCCTCTACGCCTCCCTCGCGGACGCCGTCGGCCGTACCCCGGGCGACCTGGCCCGCGCGGTCGCCGCCTGGCGGCAGGGCGGCCCGGAGGGACTGGCCGTGCTGGAGGAGCCCTGGGATCCACCGGCCGGCCGTTTCGACCGGGCCAGACCCCTGCTCCTGGCCGCCGACCTCCCGGCCTTCCGGCCCTGGCGCAACCACCTGACCCACCCCGGCGCCCATGTCCAGCTCCGGCTGGGCCGCGACGGCCTGTGGTACGCCTACGAGTCCGAACCGGGCCAGGACGACTGGTGGCCCAGAGGCACCCCCGACCTGGACCCGGTGGGCGCGCTCACGGGACTGGGGGCGCCGGAGGACCTCTGAAGGTTCTTGCCGATGTCGTCGTGCCGGGCCACGAACCGGGCCTTGGCACCGTCCACCCGGTAGAGGAACCAGCCGCCGTCCTGGCCGGTCTCCAGGTACTGGGTCTGGCTCTCGTAGCTGTACCGGCGGGTGATCCCCTGCCACGGCTCGCGCAGCAACTCCGCGCGCAGCGACACGCGTTGGTCGCCGCCGGGCGCGGCGATCCCGTGGGCGGCATAGCGGACGGCGTCGTACGCCTCGGCCGCCCAGGGCGGGGGAGCGGTGCGGTAGCGGCTCCGGTAGGCGGCGGCGAAGGCGCGGGTTCTCGGATCGGTGGCCGCGTCGCAGTAGCCCGTGCTGATCCACCAGCCCGTGCCCGCCTTGAGGAAGGAGGTACCGAGGATGTGCTCGTCGCCCCCGCGTACTCCCCGGTGCCCGGCCGCCGTGAGGGCCTTGGCGCAGGCGGCGGCGCGGTCGGGGATGCCGCCCGCGAAGATCACCGCCGTGTCCGGGTGGGCGGCGAGGTCATGGGCGACATCGGTGAAGCCGTCGCCCTTGGCCACCTCGGTGGCGTGGACGGTGCCGACCTCCAGCGTCCGGTACACGGTGATGGCACGGAGGGTGGCCTCGCCCTCCTCGGCGTCGGTGAGATCGTGGACGACGACGGTCCGGGCGGGCTTGACGACCCGGTTGAGGTACTTCACCAGGGAGCCGGGGCCAGGGGTGCGGGTGGAGCGCAGGATCAGGGAGCTGGTCGTGTTGGTGACGTCGATCGCGTCGGTGTCGGCGCGGGTGATCAGCAGGCACACCCCGGCCTCGGTGCACACCGGGACGGCGGCGGGCACGGCCGTGTTCGTGCCGGCGCCGATCACGGCGTACACCTCGGGTGCGGCGACGAGCCGGCCGGCCGCAGCGGTGGATCCGGCCGCCGTGTGGTGACACTGCACCACGATCACGGGAAGGGGGCCCGCGCCCGGGTCAGGACGAACGCGGGAGATACCCGGGCGCCCACCACGCGGGAGCGCACGCGACGGCCGCGTCGACCATGTCGTCCTTGGTGACCGAAGGGTCGCGGAGCCACGCCTTGATGGCACCGGCGAAGCCGTGAGCCATGAACTGGGCGATCACCTGGGGGTTGGCGTCGGGACGCGCCGAGCGGTCACCGCGTGCCAGGAACGCCAGGGCGTACTCGCTGAAGTGGCGTACGAGCGCCTCGTAGACTCCGCTGTCCGCCGGATCGTCGAGGGAGAGCCGGTAGATCGCCCGGAACCGTTCGACGTGGTTGCCCACTTCCGCTGTGGTCAGGCGCAGCAGCTCGGCAGCCGAGTGCCCGTCCTCCGCCCGCTCGTCCTCCAGGCGGTGACCACGGTCCAGGTCGGCGTCGAGGACCTGGATGAGCAGTTCCAGCGGAGTGCTGTAGCGGTTGTAGAAGGTCGCGCGGGTGACCCCGGCGCGGTCGGCCAGCTCGGCGACGCTGATCTGGGAGACCGGCCGCTCCGAGGCGAGTTCCACGATGGCCTGCTCGAAGGCCTGGGTGGTCCGGGTGATGCGCGGGTCGATCCGGCCGCTCAGCGTACTGCCCTCCTGTCGACCGGCGACCGCGTCGCCCCCTGGTTCCGGGAGGCTGACCGGGCTTCCTGTATCCGGCCCGCCGGTTCGTCGGCCCCGGCGCCGTCGTCACTCAGCGTACGTGACCACGTGACCGGGGCCCCGATATCGAACGCGGTGTCGGTTGCCCGACCGACCCGTCGGCGCAGGACAGTTCATGGCGCAGTATCACCCGTCCGTGATCCAACACGCAGGATCACTTGATGACAGGCTCTAGGTGTGACCGCCGCCATCGGTCGCGTTCAGGGTGATGTCGTCGGCGTAGTAGCTGCCCTGTGCGTACCAGCCGTGCACGTAGATCGTCGCGCTGGTCTGGGAGGCGCCTGTGGTGAAGGAGACGGTCAGCGGGCTGTATCCGGCCGGGGACGTGGTCCAGGTGGATGCGCCGCCGTTCACGCCCAGGTAGACGTTGGAGCCGCGGACCCAGCCGCTGAGTGAGTAGGTGGTGTCCGGCCGTACCGCGACGGTCTGGTTGCACTGCGCGGTGTCGCTCGAACTCACCCTCCCCTGGAGGGCTTTGGAGCCCGTGTGGACGGGTGAGGAGACGATCGAGCCCGGGTGGCCGGCGCAGCTCCACGGGGAGAGGCCGCCCGACTCGAAGCCAGGGTTGGTCAGGGCGTCGGCAGCCTCGGCCGCGCTCGGGGCGGCCGATGTCGGGGCGGCTGACGTCGGGGCGGCCGACGCGCTCGCCGGAGGCGCGGTCGGGGTGGCCGCCGTAGGGCTGGGGATCAGGAGGGAGCAGCCGAGGCCGGCGACGGCCGCCGCGGCGACCCCGATCGCCGCGGCCGCCCGGCGCTGTCCTGGCCCCAGGCGCGGGCGGTCTACGGGACGCCGCGGGCGGGTGTCGCCGTCGGGTGCGGGTAGTTCCCGCGTCTTGCCGCCGGGGACGGGCGGGAGTTCCTCCGTCTCGCCGTCGGTCGGGGTGTGTGGGACGGGTGTGGCCACGGTCGGGTGGCCGCGGTAGTCCTTGTCCTGGCGTATGTCGTCGAGCAGCTGGGCCAGCGCGTCGGTGTTGCGCATGCGCAGCACGCGGATGGGCTCCAGCGCGGTGCCGTCGTCCGGCGCTTCGGGCGCGGGCGGTGTGGGCACGGTGCTCTCCTTCCGTCCCGTGGCAGAGACCAGGGCTGTCCCTCGGAACTCATACGCAACGCCCGCTCCGGAGGTTCAGCCGGACCGCACCCGGAGAAGCCGCGCTCGGCATCCGTGAGATCAGGGACAGCCTTACGTCCCTGATAGACCGCAGCTCAGACGTGCCGCCGCAGGCGCCTTCTGTCACTTGAAGTCCTGTCACTTGAAGTCCTGGCGTGCGTGGACGGGTGCTGGGGGCCGTGGCCGACCGCTGCGCGTCGCCCGCTAGCATCCCTTCGCATGACGAGGCGGGGGTGGCGACTGGGTGTCGTGGCGGTGCTGGCGGCGATCTGCGTCTCCGGTCCCGGGCGTCCGGAGGTCATCAGCACGGCGTCGGACCTCGGCCCCCTGCCGGACGACCGCTACGACTACACGTCGCAGGACCACCAACGATCGCAGCGGGCATCGGCGTTGCTGGTCCGGCAGTGCATGGCGGAGCGCGGTCACCGGGACTTCCCGCTCGACCCCCGCTATCCCACCGACCCCATCGTCGCCACCGCGGTCAGCACCGACTACGGTGCCCTGGATCTCGCCACCGCCCGCCGCTGGGGCTACGGCTGGGACCCGGCCAAGTCCCCGGACCTCCGGCCGAAGGGCCGTCGGATGACCAACGCCGAGTTCGCGGACTTCCCCGCCTGCAACGCCGAGGCGAGCCGGCGGCTGCTGCGCGGCATCGACGTGAAGCGGGACTGGCTCTACGCGAGTACACGGGCGGCTGAGGTCGACAAGGCGGTCAAGCGCGACCCGCGCCTCCGCGCGGCCTGGGACGTGTGGTCCCGCTGCGTGGCGGAACAAGGATTCACGCGCTATCCCGACCCCGTCGCGGCGTACGCGGACACCGCCTGGCAACGCCGGAGCAGTGACGGCAACACCCGGCATACGGAGCGGGAGCGGGCCACCGCCGTCGCGGACGTCACCTGCAAGCGCCGCCACCATACGGCCGAGCTCTGGCACGCCGTACGGGCGCAGCAGCAGGCCGTGGACATCACCCGACACCGCGACCGCTACGCCGCCGGGCTGCAGGCGCTGCGGACCTACCGGGCCACCGTCGCCGAGGTGCTGCGGAAGCTCGGTTAGGGCCTGTCCGGCGGATCAAGTCGCAGGAAGGCAACGGCGCCTCATCAACCCAGGTGAGCCCCGCGTCTGCGGCATGATCCGCCGGACAGGCCCTAGTAGTGCTTCGTTACGTCGGGTGATCTCGCCTGGTAGTGGGCATCGTCTTGGTATGAGGCTGGGGGAAGTGGAACGGCTCCGGGGTGAGTT